>NZ_BCZE01000024.1 GCF_001598555.1 Novosphingobium rosa NBRC 15208 | reverse complement strand
CGACGTACAATAATATCCCAACCCTTGATTTCGGGCAACAGATCACGGTGCTGGAACAAGTCAATAGCGGGATTTGCACCAATCTTCGAAAACGCCTTTTAAAAAACTACAACACACTCCTCGCCCGTAAATCGCGAGTTATAGACGATCCCATCAACGTCGGTTTTATCATGGAGCGCTTTCGATAAGGCTTGACCTTGTGCATGATCACGAGCGCCTTTTGCATCGGTATCCATGCCGATTTCATAGGCTTTGCCACCACGCAAGTCTAACAACATGACGTGCGATGATGTATCGATGACCGCAATCGCCAGGCTATCAAGCCGTTTGTAACTGATATATCTGCTTGACTTACCTACATACATGTCTCGAATGACCGCTTCGGCAAACGATGTTTTAAAATCGCTTGCGATGTATAGGACCTTGCATGAATTGTCAGGGCTACTGAAACGACTTGAACCATAGCCTGCAGCTTACGGCGTAGCGCGATGCTTTGCGGTTATAATACGAAGCCATCCAACAAAGCGAAAGGTTACGATAGAGCAATTTAATTAACTGAGACTGATCTTCATTAGAAGTCAACCGACCCTTCTGCCGCGCTCACAACCTCATCAGCCCGCCCTTCCAGAAGTCGGTCAATAGGAAGAGCCCCATCCATTCCATAATTCTTTGTTACAAGCCATTCCCACGCCGTTTCGTCATCTTCAAAATGCTTCCAGACTTCCGCAATGCCTTCTACAGGTGCATTTCTGTTGAACTGTCGTATCGGATAAACGAAATTTCTTACGCCCTTCCTGAGCGCCAGAATTTTATGTTGATTTCTCCAATTCGCAATCGTCTGAGGCACGATGCCGAGTTGCTTGGCCAAGGCGCCCACACCCATCACCTTGGAGTTGACCCATGCATCCAGGGGTACGTCCTGGCTGATATCAGCAATGAGTTTGCGCCCTTCCTCGGGCGACAACGACTCACCTAGACCGGGCCCCTTTTGGATGTTCATGAGCACGTAATTGTCAGGGGCAGGATCACTACCCGCCCCTTGCTTCCCTTGCTCCGCTTCCTTAGCATCCTTCGCTACGCTATGGATGTTTTCGAAGATCATACGCAGGGCTTCGGGATTCTCTGTCAGGACAGATTGCAACCGCGCCAGCATATTGGGCTTATAGGAGCGAATCTGTGCGAGAAGCTTGCCTTCAACGTCCGCAAGGATCGAGACACGTTCGCGCTTTTTGATGGCTGACATATCGGCCCCCCCTTTTGTCCATTCTATCCAGTATGGCCAATTTGTTAATTCCCATCCTCCTCTCGCGTTGCCATGGTGAGAAACTCCGGCGCCGCGCACTGCGTAAGGGATGGTTACCCCGGAGGGGGCGTGGCAGCTTTGCTGGCTTGGTGAACCTGGTTTTGCTGGCACCTTCGGCGAGCACGAAACCAAGCGAGTACATCCCGGTCCCTTAAGGCTCGAGCTTACAGGGAGGCATCCAAATCCTTGCTTACCAACTGAATGCGCCTTGAGCATTTGATTTTGACCGTTCGCCGCCACCTGCCGCGCCCAGGCCGATGAGTTGGGGTTAGACCAAGCAACACGCCGCGCCATCGTCGCAAAGGCCGAAGCCCGCGCCGCTGCCGGGCCCGACCTCGGCATGGACACGCGCAGGACGGCCGCCGATCGCGCCGTGGCTTTCGCCGCCGCCAGCCTGTCCGAGCGGGATGCGACCTTTTCCGCTGCCCTGCTCGAACGGGCGGCAGGAGAGGCGGCGCAGCGCCACCGGGGGCCTGCTCGTCTCCACCGCCTCCGTCACCGCCATCCATGGCAGCGCAGGCACCGCCAAGACCACCACCGTCCTCGCCACCTATGCCAGGACCGACCGCGACGAGGGGCTTGTCGTGCGCGACCTTGCGCCTACCGCGACCGCCGCCGATGTGCTGGGCCGCACCGTAAACGCCGAGCCCATGACGGTCGCCAGGATGCTGAACGGCGGCGAAGAGATCGAGCAGGGCCGTGAGGCCTGGATCGTGGACGAGGCGTCCATGCTCTCCGCCCGTGATGCAGCGAGGCTGCTGGCTCTGGCCCGCGAGGCTGGCGCGCGGCTCGGCACCTATCTGATCAACAACGGCCTGCTGCCCTGGTTGCCCCCGCAGTACAAAACGGTGTTCCACATGCCGGTTAATGGCTCGATCCACTATGGCTTCATCATGTCAGGCGCGGCGCTGATCGCCGCTTTCGCATGCGCTTTGGCCATCGACAAGGTCGGGCGCCGCCGCTGGTATGTCGGCGCGCTGCTGTTCGCCCCACTGCCCCTGGCAGCGCTTTATTGGCAGGGCGCAACCTCGGCCATGGCCGTGCTGTGCCTGGCCACCCCCGCCTTTGCCGCGATGCAGACGGTGACCTATTCGCTCTACCTCTTTCGGGTGATCTGGGCCGGCAGGGTGTGATCCGGGGAAGCCCGTGCGCACAACGCTCAGCAACAAGGCCGCGCCATGTCCGCTCGATCACGTCAACCAGCAGTTCATGCCCCGGCGATCAACATGCCGCGGGTGTCGGACTTCATCTGTGGACGCCCCGAAAGAAGCAAGAGGTAATTCAGGTATAAACGGCGGGTCGTCGGATGCTGCCATCTGTCCGGCCTGTTGGTGCAGCATGATGCTGCTGGCCTGTATGGAAGTACGCGGACCGGATCCATATCACAACGGCGTGCTTGGTTGGCACGGTGGAGTCCTCTGGTTTTTCCTGCCCCGTCTCATCGACTGTTTCGCAATACACTCCTTTGTTCACCGACCCTACCGACGACCTCTGATCGTGGCTGTAGCGCTTATGCTATCGCCACGTTCGGAGCCCGGTAATCCTCCTTGCTGACAAGCAACGCCAACACCACGCGTGCCATCTTGTTGGCCAGGGCCACGGTGACCAGCATGCGAGGTTTGCGCGCTAGCATGCCTTCAAGCCATGATCCAGCCGGGGGCCTCTTCTGGCGGCATGACGGACAACAACGCTACTGCCGTTGACCAACAGCCGCCGTAATGTGCGATCACCCATTTTCGTAATTCGTCCCAGCTTCGTCTTGCCCCCAGTGGAGTGCTGAAGCGGTGTGAACCTCAGCCAGGCAGTAAAATCACGCCCGCGCCGGAAGGTCTCGGCGACCGGCGCCAAAGCGGCAATAACGGTCGCGGTAATTGGCCCAATGCCTGGAATGGTCATAAGACGCTGGCACACCTCATCCTCACGAGCCCGCCGCCCAATCTCTTTGTCGAGCCCATCGACCCGGGCATCAAGGAACGTGAGCATCTCATGCATGACGCGCAGCATCGACCGCGTACCCTTGGGCAGACTTTCGCCCATATCGTCGTCAAGCAGATCAGCCAGCATCCTAACCCATGCCGGGCCCTTTGGCGCGACCCAGCCATATTCTGTCAGATGGCCACGGATCGCATTCATCAGCAGAGTGCGCTATAGAAGATCGCGGGCACGAAATACGAGTCCCGAAGCCTGATGTTCCTCGCTCTTCACGGCCACGAACCGCATATCGGGTCGCTGAGCTGCTTCGCAGATCGCTTCGGCATCAACAGCATCGTTCTTCTGCCGTTTCAAAAAGGGCATCACATAGGACGGCGGGATCAACCGGATCTCATGCCCCTGGCGTTGCAGCCCACGAGCCCAGTGATGGGCACCGCCGCAAGCCTCCATCGCGATTGTGCATGCAGGTTGGGCCGCGAGGAATTCCAGCACCTTGCCGCGCGTGAGTCGTCGACTGAATAGCCCTCGCGCATCGGCGCCATATGCCTGGAAGACATTCTTCGCGATATCCAATCCGATAATGCTAACCTCATTCATGGGACGCCTCCTCACGCAGGTGCCCTATGACACCCACCTTGCCACATTCGTGACGTCGGGGGGCGTCCATCCCATCACAACACATTGGCCACTCAAGATCATCCCGCTCGAAGCGCGCCCTTCTCATGCTGACAAGGTGGTGTTTCCGGTTTTGAGCAACCTGAGCAGAAGCAGTCACTTTTACTCTTCCGAGGTCTTGCTAAATGCCGGGCCTAACCGCCCTACCCACCCTTGGCCGTGTGATCCAGCCGCAGGAACCGCGCTGCATTGTTATAGAGAATGTCACGCTTCTGCTCCGAGGTCAGATAATCGGCGTTCTGCACGATGCCGATCGAATAGGCCATCAGGCCGGGCCAAGCCAGCTGATCGGTGCCGAACATCACCCGATCCTCGAAACCGGCGTCCACGATCCGCTGGATGTAGCGGTTCACCTCTTTCAACGGATAGCTCCAGATCAGCCCGGCAATGTCGACATAGACGTGGCTGTTGGCCTGAAGAAGGGTCAGCATGTTGTCAATCATCGGATAGCCGGCATGCATCACCTGCACCCGCAGGCGCGGATGGCGCGCCAGCAACTCCTCCAGCAGCAACGGGTTTCCTGCCGAACCGCGGAAGGCAGGCATCGCCACATTGGCCCGCCCCGATCCGCCCGTGCCCATGTGAATGGCGACGGGAACATCCAGCTTTTCGGCCAGCGCGAAATAGGAGTCCACGCTCATGTCGCTGGGCGATGTGCCCTGATATTGCAGGCCGATTTCGCCCATCACCTTGAAACCGTCGCGCGTGAAAGCGATGTTGAGCATCTTGAGCTGCTCGGCCTCAGGCGCCGTGTGGGGGCCGGTCTGGAAGGCGGTTCCGGGGATGACACGCCCGGGGGCGGCCTCCTGCCATTTCCTAACCTCCTCGGGCTGACCAAAGACCACGCCGATAACATTCAGCCGTTCCATCTCCGCCAGCACATCCTTGCGGTATTCGCCCTTTTTCGCCGGATAAAGTTTGGGCGTGCAATCTTCCTGAGACCAGCCAAAGGATGCTTCCCTGCCGTCACGCGGGTCGGAGGCGAGGAACTTCGACTGGTTAGGACACACCGGCTGAGCCCATGGCGCATCCTCCATGGCATGCATATGCACATCGATCACCGGAGCGCGCTCGCTGCCGGTGTTCTGCGCGAAGGCGGCCGGGGCGCCGAGCCAGCTCAGGGCCGTCAGCGCGGCCATGGCACAAGATCCTGCTCGCATTGCTTGTCTCCTGATGGGAAAGAAAGGGCAGCCGCGCCCGCAATTGGCGCGGCTGCCCATAAGGGTCAGTAATGGAAGCCCGCGCGCAGCCCGAAGGTGCGCGGGTCAGACATGGTGACCGAGCTGGCGCTGCCAGCGACCAGCGAGACATTGTTTTCGATGTTCTTGATATAGGCGCTCAGATACCAGCGGTGGCCGGGCGCATTGTAGGTGACGCTGGCCTGGGTTTTGGTCTGGGCCGGGGTCCACAACTTCAGCCAATAGGGCCCGTTGTCGCCGAAGACAGTCACCGAATAGGCCGTGGACAGGCGCGTGCCCACATTCAGTTGCACATCACCCTCGCCCACCGGCACCAGATAGCTGGCATTGACGTAGATGACGCGCGAGGGCGTGCGATCCAGCTTCTGCCCGGCATAATTGGCCAGCTGGCCACTGGAATTGACGGTGCAATTGCCGGAACTGTCCAGGCCGCTGGGGCAGAACTGGCGATAATGGCCGTCGGTCAGATCGATGCCGGTGGTCAGGTTGAAATTGTGGACGGGGGTGAACTGCGCTTCGAATTCCCAACCAAGCACCGATGCCTTGCCGGCATTGGTGGTGATCGTCTGGTTGGCGCCATTGACCGGAACGATGGCGCTCAGTTGCAGGTTCTTATAGTCGTAATAGAACAGGTTGGTGTCGATCTTCACGCCGGGAAAGATCGTGCCGCGAAAGCCCAGTTCGTAATCGACCAGGGTTTCGGGTTGGTAATAGATCGCATGCTGGTCACCCAGGGCATAGTTGCAGCGTTCTCCCTGCGTCGTCACCAGTGACTGGCCCACGGCTCCACTGGAACATCCGTCGCCAAAACCGCCTTCCTTGTAGCCGCTGGCCACCGAACCATAGAGCAGGCCCCGCCCGATATCGGCGTCGAAGCCGCCACGCCACGTGACCTTGTTGCTCCTGATCTCACCGTCATTGACATAGCTGCGGTCGGCCGCACCGGGTGTGAGGTTGTAGAGCCCGCCAGCATAGACATTCGATCCAAGGCTGTTGATGTGAACCGTATGGCCATAGCGGCTGAGATCGTCGGCGGTGTAGCGTACGCCGGCGGTCAGGCGGATGTGGTCGGTCACCTTGTAGGTGCCCTGCGTGAAGGCACCCTTGGTGGCCGAAATCGTGTGCTGCGGGAAGCCGTAGATATAGGTGTTGCCAAAGGCTGCCGGCGCCAGATTGTAGATGTAATAGGCGATTCGCGATTCTTCACGAAAGTAATAGAGGCCGCCCTGGATTTTCAGCGGACCCTGCCCCGTGCTGGCCAACCGCAGTTCATGCGATTGCTGCGTATAATCTCCATTGAAGGTACCCGGAAGATTGACGCCAATCAGCGCATTGCCGTTTTCCTTGGCATTGTATTGTCGCACCGATCCCAGATAAGTTCCCTTGAGCGGGCCAAAATTATAGTTCAGTTCGGCATCCAGATTGTAGGCAATGTCGTTTACATCAGGCTTGGAGGAATTGACGTTGCCGCCACCATACTGATTGGGAGATATCCCTGTCGGCAAAGGCGTGTTGAATGAGGCAGAGGCCAGCGTGCTGGTCAGCGCCTGGCTGGTGTTGCCAATCGGCGCCCAGGTGGCGGTGCGTGGCGAACCGGCGGTGGCACCGGGCTGGATGTTGTAGAAATTGCTGGTCGGCAAAGAAGAATCACGCGATCCATTCAGCTTGGAATAAGCTCCGCGCAGCAGAAGGTCGCCATTCTCGCCCAGCTTGAAGAGGCCCTGCAGGCGCACGCTGATATTCGTGCGGAAGTTCTTGTTGAAATAGGGGTCATTGCCGGCCGGTTTGGTGTATGTGTCCCGCGAGTCATAGTTGACTGAAAGACGGAATGCCGCCCAATCCGTCGCCTGAGCGTTGAAGAAGGCATCGGCATTGATGGCATTGTACTTGCCATATCCGATATTCCCTCCCGCCGAGAGCTTGCCGAATTCGGGCTTGTTGGTGATAACATTAATCACACCTGCCGTGGTGTTGCGGCCATAAAGCGTACCCTGCGGCCCCTTGAGAACCTCGATATGGTTGATGTCAAGGAAGCTGACATCCGCCTCCTGCGGGCGGGCAATGTAGATGCCATCGAGCAGGAAGGCCGCGGAAGGATTACCCTTCTCGGTGCCATCCGTGCTGGTCACACCACGGATGGTGATCTGCAGGCCATTGGTGCGGTCGATCGAGAGGTTCGGTACCTGCTCGCCCAGATTGGCTGGATTGGCTATGCCCTTACTGCGCAATCCATCACCGGATATTGCGGTGATCGCCACCGGCGTCTTGGATAGCAATGTGCTTTCGCGCGTTGCAGTAACGATGATGTCACCATCAGGTCGTGATTCATTTGTTTGAGCATTAGCGTTCGACGACGCAACAATGGATATGGCGGATACAAGGCCCGCCAAGGCAATCTTCTGCATTTCCCCTCTCCCAGCTGGCATTCACGTTTCTCGTGATCTGCCTTCTTATAGGTTTTACAACGGAGGTTTTCTGTCAAGTCCAGCAAACGACTTGAAGGAAACTGTGACAATTTGGCATCTTAAACTGCAAATGCGATTATCATAGGAATCCATGCAGATAACAATCCATCTGGAAGATTTTTACCTCTGCGCAGGCCACAGTACGGAGAATGAATTCCTATGCGCTCCTCCTGCACCAAGACCGCAGATGAACCAAAAACGGACTGCACGGGAGGGGTTTGAGGATTCGCGCTTGCCCAGCATCAGGAAGCGCCCGCTCCATCTCGCGGGCAGGCACAGGGCAAAGCCGATATCAGAGCCCGAAACAGGGTGCAGAGGCTTGCTGACGGGACACACATCAGCTTCGCTTTCGACCGGGACTTCCGTCGCAACCAATGTGGCACATGACATTGCCGAGGCAGCAGTGGCGGTGGCCAATAGCAAGGCCCCAACCAGACTCATCTGGTCAATCCCAATTGTCGGCTACAAGCTCTGCGTGGCATCGTGTGCAACAACACCGAAATGATCGGCATGCTACCGACCTTTTCCCTCACCACCATGGCTTTTGCTTCCATGTTGTCCGTTCAGGAGGCTACACCCCTGGCACCCAAGCGCCTGCAACGCGTGCGCCCTCCCTCATCCCCAATGTTTACAGCTGGCAGGATGGGGAACCGCCTCTATGATGTGAAAGACAATAAAGATATAGTCTTATAAGTTCGTGTTATAAGAACGTTCTCACCGAGGCAGAAGCGATCCACAACGCGAAAGGGAAGAGCCCATGCTTTGCTTGGCGGAAAGAGGACAGGATCAGAGAGGTCCGTCATGACAAGAGCCAATGTCTGGCGAACTGGCCGACAGGTATCGCTAACATTACCGCCATTCATAGCGCTTGATCCGGCCGTCTAAACCCTCCCTCCGTTAGCTTGATTTCGTCACCAGTGCATGACCGGGTCGCCTAAGGCGTCTTCGCTTGGACGCGTGCATTGCACCCTTCAGGCATAACAGGAGCAAGACCATGTCATTCACGCTGGAACCGATCGGCCATGTGCAGGGCGGGCGGGCCGAACCGCTCGACGATCACTGGGGCACGAGCCGCTCCGCCATCGCGCTTGACGAGGTGCGGTTCGGACCGGATGCACTGGCGGCCCTCGCCGCTTTCAGCCATGCCGAAGTTCTCTTTCTCTTCGATCCTGTGGCGGCGAAAGCGGTCGAGACCGGTGCACGCCACCCACGTGGGCGCGGGGATTGGCGGGTAGCCCGCTCGATCGGAAGCTGAAGATCGATCATTTGAAAAGGCTTCTTGAGAATGGGATATCCGCGGAAGCGCTCATCAACCCCTTGGCGGAGCATAGCTAATCGCCATGCCCGCTTCGCACATGTCAGAAGCTGAATGCGACGCGACCGTAATAATAGCCCCCACTGGGATTATAGGGCGAAGGGCCGTAATACCCCTGCCCGGTCTGGGGACTGCCAGGACCGTTGGTGCCAGGGCGCACGTTGAACAAATTGGTAGCCCCGAGCTGCAAGGTCGCAAAACGGGTCACCCGCGCCGATATGCTGGCATCGGTGATCCAGCTGGCGTCGAAATGGCGATCATCGCCACTGGCCTGCCGATACCAATAAGCGCCGTAAAGCGTGGTCGAGGCATTGAGCGTGAAGATGCCCTTTTGCCAGTTGGCGTTGACGTTCAGCTTGGTCTTGGGATTGATATCGGTCAGTTCGCCGCGCCGGTCATTGCCGAAAAACACCGATCCCGAAGACAGCGCAACACCATTGAGCAGCGCAGGCAGCGGCGCCACCCAACCGGCCCGCGTGCGGTTGTAATCGAAGGCCACCGTCAGGTTTACTTTGCCGAGCGTGCCCAGCCCCTTGCGGTAATCGGCCACCAGATCGAGGCCGATGGTGTTGGTGTTGGCGGCGTTGAGGAAATATTCCACCTGCGTGCCGGTGCCCGAAACGCCATTGGCATTCAGAATGGCATCGATGCCGCTGCCATAGAGGCGCCCCGATCGCTCGATCCGATTGTTGATGCGGATCCAGTAACCATCCAGCGTGACGTTGACGTTGCGCGCGGGGGTGAACACCACGCCAAGCCCGGCATTGAGCGAGCGCTCGGCCCTGAGCGGCTGCGCGCCCAATTGGCGGCCCAAGGCGGAATTGGCATTGACCAGCTTGGCCACCGTCGGTTGCACCGTCGAGACGCCATTGACCGAGACGACCGCCGTGCGCCCATCGGTCTGGGTATAGCTGGTCTGGGTCAGCGAAGGCGCGCGAAAGCCGCTGCCCACCGTGCCGCGCAGGGCAAAGACCGGTGAGATATCATAGCGCGAATTGAACTTCACCGACAGCGGATTGCCCGAGGAATCGCTGTATTGCTCGGCGCGGATCGCGGCATCGACAAACCAGGCCTTGGTCACATAGGTCGAAAGATCGAGATATTGCGCGAAAACCCCGCGCGAAGCATTCACCGCATCGCTGGCTGACAGCACGATGGCCCCCTGCACCACCGGCGAGGCCAGGGCGCCCACATTCCAGTCGTAGGTCTGGTCGCCCACCTTGTAATAATAGCTGGCGTTCTGCCATGCGGAGGGATCGCCCGCCCAGGTCTGGAAGGCATCGCGACGATACTCCAGCCCCGCCGCCACGGTGAGAGGCGCGGCCAGCCCGATATCGACATTGCGGTTCACATCGAGGTTGCTGTCCCACTGGCGGATTTCAAAGGTGGCCAGATTGGGCCAGAAGGTCGGCCCCGTCGGCCCCAGCGCGGGGCGCAGGTTCAGCTGCGACCATTCATGGTTGCGGTTCTTGCCATAATCGGTGGACAGATCGACATGCCAGCCCGCCACCTGACCGCGTAGGCCGATGGTGCCTTCGGCATCATGCTCGGTGAAATTGATGAGCGGATAATAGCCATCGGGGAAGATGGCGGAAAAATCAGCCGTGCCATTGGCGCGGCGATAATTGTTGCCGATCGCCGAATCCCGGTGCGAATAGGTGCCGAAGCCATAAAGCTCAAGCGAGCCCAGCGGCACCGCCGTGTCGATCACGATATCATGCGCGCGGATGCGGGGATCGCCGTTCTGCGCACCATCACGGTTCCAGGCGGCGTTCCTGGCATTGGCGGCGGCAATGTTGGCATTGACCTGCGCCACGCTCTGGCCGCTGGCAGCGGCCACGCCCGCTGCCGTGCTGCCCGAGGGCAGGCCATAGGCATTGGTGTCGGTGGCCAGCAGGGTCCACCAGTTCATGCCCCGAAAGCGATAGTCGGCGGCGATATGGAACCAGCCCGTGTCGCCAATCTTCAGACCATAGGCGATCTGGGCCTTCCAGCTGTTGCGGTTGCCGCGCCCATTGTAGCTTTCGCCATCGGTAAAATCCGCCTTGAAGCCGGCGGAATGGTCAAGGTTCAGGTTGAACACGCCGGCAATCGCATCCGAGCCATATTGCGCGGCGGCGGAATCCTTCAGCACCTCCACCTTACCCACCGCGATGGCCGGGATCAGATCGAGATCGGGCGCATTGGCGCCGCTGGTGTCCTTGGGCGCGGCATTGGCCATCAGGCTGGAATTGTGCCGCCTTTTGCCATTGACCAGCACCAGCGTATAGGCCGAGGGCAGGCCCCGGTTGCTGACATTGCGCACCACCGAGAAGAAACCCGCATCATTGGCCCCGAAATTGAGCGCGGGCAGTGCCTTGGCCAGCCCCTCGGTCAGCCCGACGCTGCCCGTCTGGGCAAATTTGGCGCCATCGACCACCTCGATAGGCGCAGGACTGTCGGTCACGGTGCGCGGCACACCGCGCAAACCGGTGACGATGATAGCGTCCTTTTGCCCGGCCGCATCATCGGCCGCCGCTGCGGCCGGAGCCTTGGCCACGGCATCGTCCGGTGCGGCCTGCGCCACCCCGGCAACAGACGCGCAAGCGGCGGCGCTGGCCAGCCACAGGCTGCGCCACGTTCTCTTCACTTTCATTGATCCCCCCCTTGAACAGGCCTATGCGCGGCGCATGCCTGACCGATGGTCAGGCCGCCGTCCGTCATCAGTTTGAAAAGGCGCCCCTGAACCGCTCAACCGGCGAGCACGCCCAGCACCGCATCGCGCCGAACCACCCGGCGCTGCACCAGCGCGATCAGGGCGGATTCCAGCGGATCGCTCCCGCGCAGGATGATATGATCGACGCCGATGTCGTAATAGGCCAGCACGGCCTCCACGACCTGATCGAGCGTGCCGACCAGATTGACGGCATCGCCTGCCGGGGCGACCAGAGCCTTGCGCGGAGCCAGCCCGAGGCGCTGCAACATCGTCGGCCCGGATTTTTGCCCGGCATCCTTATGAGCCGCCATGACAGGGCGAATGGTCAGCGCGATCCCAGGCGAATGCCCCTGACGTTTGCTCTGCGGGCGCAGGCTGCGGGCCTGACGGGCGACCTCCGTCGCTGCTCCGGGTTGCAGGAGGTGGATGGCCGGGGCCGTCGGATCGATCGTATCGGCGGAGGCCGTGAAGCTGATGGGCATGTCGGAAAATCTCGCTGTCGGAAGATGGCGCGAGAAATGAAGGAAAGTCCTCCCCGTTCAATCGAGTTATGGTCGCAAAATATCAGCACAACTCATAAAGCATTTTTCATGCAGAAAACGTGCTGTTAAATCGAGATAAAATCATCAAATCCCGGCACGTAAAGATTTACTTTTCCACCAGGGAAATCTCCTTTGTCACGTCAAGACCAGCACGGGCTGGCCGTTTTTCGTGGATCTATCACCCCTGCTCATATGGCTATTGGATCTTGTCGTTGGCGGCATCTGTGCCCGCCTTTCTAATCTCTCATGCGATTGCCGGCATTCGGCCCTCACCAGCGCCAGAGAAAGCCTCGCCCATGACCCAACAGCCTCAACGCCTGCTCAAGCTCGGCCTCGTCACCACCGGCGTGGGCGGCCCCGGCGAATTCAGCCGCTGGCTCGATCCGGAGATCCCGGTGGACGCCAGCGTCAACATCGACTGGTACATCGACATCGTGCGCCAGGCCGAGGCGGCCAAATTCGATCTGGTCTTCATCGTCGACAGCCAGTTCATCACGCCTGACAGTCCGCCGCATTACCTCAACCGCCTCGAACCGCTCACCCTGCTCTCGGCGCTGGCCGTCGCGACCAGCCATATCGGGCTGGTGGGCACACTGACCACCTCCTACAACGCGCCTTTCAATCTGGCGCGCCGCCTCGCCTCGCTCGATCTCATCAGCAAGGGCCGCGCGGGCTGGAATGTCGTCACCAGTGGAGACGCGGGCACATCGGCCAATTACGGGCTGAAGCAGCACTATGATTACGACACGCGCTATGGCCGCGCGCGCGAATACATCGATGTGGTGCAGGGCCTGTGGCGCTCCTATGAGGATGACGCCCTGCCGCGCGACCGCGCCACCGGCCAGTTTCTCGACCCCACAAAGCTCCACGCGCTGAACCACGAGGGGCCATATTTCTCCGTCGCCGGGCCGCTCAACATCCAGCGCTCGCCGCAGGGCGAGCCGGTGATCTTTCAGGCCGGTGACAGCGATCAGGGCCGCGATCTGGGCGCGGCTCACGCCGACGCCATCTTCACCCACGCCCAGACCCTCTCGCAAGGCCAGGCCTTCTACGAGGACATCAAGCGCCGCGCCGCCGCACTGGGCCGCGCCCCCGAACAGATCGTCATCATGCCCGGTTTCACCGTCTTTGTGGGTGACACCGACGATCATGCCCGCGAGCTGGAGCGCCACTGGCGCGCGCATGACCATTCCTTCGCTCAGGCGCTGGGCGAGCTGGGCCGTGCCTTCGGCTGGCACGATTTCCGCCAATACGATCTGGACGCCCCCTTCCCCGCCGCCGCGCTGGAACACGCAAAACTGAGCTTCTACACCCAAGCCAAAAAGCTGACCGACCATGCCGTGGCGAACAGCCTCACCTTGCGGCAGGTGGTGGAACAGAGCCGCAGCGGGCGCCGCAATCCCTTCGTCGGATCGGCGGAAACCGTCGCGCATGAGATCGCCCGCTGGTTCGAGGGGCGCGCACTCGACGGGCTGAACATCCACGCCGGCCATCCAAGCCAGTTCCGCCGCTTCACGCAGGAGGTGGTGCCCATCCTTCAGGCGCGCGGCCTCTTCCGCACCGACTATGCCCATACCACGCTGCGGGGCCATCTGGGCCTGCCCATTCCCGCCAACCGCCGCGAAGCCGCGCGTGAGGCGGTGGAGGCGTGACCATGACCATCACACGGCGCAGTGCTCTCCGGGGCATGCTGGCAGGCACTTTGGCCAGCACTGTCGCCCTTGCCGCGTGCAAGCACCGCGCCAGGGGGCTGGTGCTGGGCGATCAGGTCCATCTCATCGAATCCAAGCTGAGGGCCGCCCATGCGCTCGATGGCACGACCTACCCCCTCAGCTTCGCTAATTTTCAGGGTGCCGCGCCCCTGCTCGAAGCGCTCAATGCCGGAGCCGTGGACACCGCCCCGGCAGGCGACCTGCCGGTCATTCTGGCCGCCGCCGCCGGGTGCAAGCTGAAGATCGCCGGGATCAACCAGACCAGCGGGCGCTCGATGGCGATCGTTGTGCCGCCCCGCTCGCCCATCGCCTCGGTCAAGGATCTGGCCGGGCGCAGCGTGATCGTGTCGAGCGCGCGCGGCAGCATCTCCCATTATCTGCTGCTCGAAGCGCTGCGCGAGGCGCATGTGCCCATCGGGAGCGTGAAGATCGGCTTCATGCTACCCACCGAGGCCGCCGCCGCCTTCGCCTCGGGCCAGATCGAGGCCTGGGGGACCTTCGGCATCTATCAGGCCAAGGCGGAGGCCGCGGGCGCCCGCATCCTGCGCGACGGCACCGGCATCGGGCCCGGCTATGGCATCATCGCTGTGTCCGAAGCGGCTCTGGCCGATGCCGACAAGCGCGCGGCGCTGGCCGATGTGCTGGCGCGCAGCCGGACCGCCAACCAATGGTGCCGCGACCATATCGACGCCTATGCCGCCCTCTATGCCAGACAGACCGGCATCGCACCCGCGCTGGCCCGCATCATGGTCGGGCGCGAGAACCCTGCCCTTGTCGCGCCCGACGCGGCTTTCGTCGCCGCGCTGCAAAGGGCGGCAGACCGCTTTCACGAGGATTACGGCGTGCTGCCCCGGCGGGTGGACATCGCCGCGCTGATCGCGCCGGGGCTGCTCCCGGCCTGAAGAACCCTCCGGCTTACCCTTCCGTCAAGGAGACCGTTATGACCACGCATCGCCATTTGCATCTGGGCGCCATTCTTGAAGGCGTCGGCGCCGAACACACCAGCTGGCGCGATCCGGCCCTGCCCGGCAATGCCAGCATCGATATCGACTGGTACATCGCCCATGCCCGCGCCGCCGAGCAATCGCTGTTCGATCTGGTGTTCATCGTCGACAGCCCCTTCATCACGCCCGAGACCGCGCCGCATTTCCTCAACCGGCTCGAACCGCTCACCCTGCTGTCGGCGCTGGCGACGCACACCTCGCGCATCGGACTGGTGGGCACGCTGACCACCTCCTATTGGGAACCCTACAATGTCGCGCGCCAGTTCGGCAGCCTCGACCATATCAGCCGGGGCCGCGCGGGATGGAATGTGGTGACCACCGGCCTTGAGGGCGCCGCCGCCAATTACGGGCGCGACGCCCATTTCGACCATGCCGAACGCTATGCGCGCGCCGCCGAATTCGTCGATGTGGTGCAAGGCCTGTGGGACAGCTATGAGGACGATGCCTTCCCCCGCGACCGGGCGGCAGGCGTCTTCCTCGACAAGGCGAAACAGCATCGGCTCGATCACAAGGGCACACATTTCAGCGTTGCGGGTCCGCTGGCGCTCAGCCGGTCGCGGCAGGGGCAGCCGGTGATCTTTCAGGCGGGCGAATCCGACGCTGGCCGCCAGCTTGGCGCCCGCATCGCCGAAGCCACCTTCGCCTCGGCGCAGGACATCGAAAGCGGCATCGCCTATTATGCCGACCTCAAGCGCCGCGCCGCCGCGCTGGGCCGCAATCCGGACCACATCAAGGTGCTGCCCGGCCTGTCACCCACGCTGGCCGACACCGATGAGGAAGCCCGCCGCATCGCCCGCGAGGCCGAGGAAGCGCTCGACCTCGACAAGCTGCTGGTGCAGTTGGGCCGCGCCTTCAACTATCACGATTTCCGCCAGTACAAGCTCGATGCGCCCTTTCCCGACCTGTCGGGCGTGACGCTCAACAGCTACAAGGGCCATGCCGAGCGGATCATCCGCGTCGCCGCCGAAAAGCGCTACACCCTGCGCGAGGCCGCCTATGCGCTGGGCCGCTGGCAAAGTCCCTTCGTGGGCGGCCCGGAAACCGTCGCAGACGAGATCGAGCGCTGGTTCACCAACCGCGCCGCCGATGGCTTCAACCTGCGCGTGACGCGGCCCGGCGATTTCCTGCTGTTCCGCGAAAGGGTGGTGCCGCTGCTGCAACGCAAGGGGATCTTCCGCACCCGCTACGAGCATGACACGCTGCGCGGCCATCTGGGCTTGCCGGTGCCCGAACATCGCCATGCCAGCCAGCTGGCGCAGGCCGCCGAATAGCATGGGCGAACCGATCCGCCTCGCTTGCGACGTGCTGGTGATCGGCGGCGGCATGGCGGCGGCTTGGGCCGCCATCGCCGCCGCCGAGGCAGGCGCCCATGTGGCGATGGTCGATAAGGGCTATTGCGGCACCAGCGGCGTCACCGCCACGGGCGGCCCCAACCACTGGTGGGTGCCCGAAGACCCGGCGCTGCGCGCTCAGGCCATCGCCCGCCAGTCCTCCAAGGCGCAGGGTCTGGCCGATGAGGCATGGATGGAGCAAATTCTGGCGCTGACCTTCCGCCATTTACCCACGCTGGCGCCATGGTATCCCTTCGGGTCGGACGGCGCTGGCGGGATCTATCATTCGGGCGTGCGCGGGCCGGAATATATGCGCGCCCTGCGCAGCTTCGCGCTGGCGCGCGGGGTGACCATTCTCGACCATCACCCCGCGCTCGAATTGCTGGCCGACCGGGAGGCGCGGGTTTCAGGCGCGCGCGGCCATGCCCTGCGCCACGATGCGCCATGGGACATCCGCGCGGGTGCCACCATTCTGGCGACCGGCGGCTGCGCCTTCCGCTCGGGGCTGATCGGCAGCGCGCTCAACACCGGCGATGGCTATCTGATGGGCGCCGAGGCCGGGGCCGAGCTGTCAGGCATGGAATTCTCCATCGCCTTTTCCCTCTCCCCCGCCTGGGCCTCCACCCGCACCCTGCCCTTTACGGCAGCGCGTTTCTTCGACGAGGCGGGCCATGAAATCGACGTGCCCTCGCCACGTGCCGGCCATGCCCATCATCAGGCGCTGGGCCGGGCCATGCTGGCAGGCCCCGTCTATGCCGACCTCTCCGAAGCGCCCGCCGCCCTGCCTCCGATCCTGCACCGCATCCAGCCGCTGACCACCGCCAGTTTCGCCCGCGCCGGGATCGACCCGTTCCGCCAGCGCTTTCCCGTCCGCCTGTTCGGTGAGGGCACCATTCGCGGCACAGGCGGCCTGCGGATCCTCGACCAGGAGTGCCGCACCAGCGTCGCCGGGCTCTTTGCGGCGGGCGATGCCGCCACGCGCGAGCTGGTGGCCGGGGCTGCCAGCGGCGGCGGCGCGGTCAATTCAGCCTGGGCCCTGTCGTCCGGACGCATCGCCGGGGAAGCCGCCGCCAGAGAGGCGCGCCCCATCCGCCCGGATAGCGCGCTGACGGGCCTTGGCCGCGCGGGTTTGCACCCAACCGCGGAAGCCCGCGCTCTGGACCAGCGTGGCCTTGCCGCCAGCATCGAAAGCCATATGCACCATTACGACCGCGCCCTGTTTCGCCGCCGCGCCTCGCTGAGCGCCTCGCTCGATACGCTCGGCTGCCATTGGGATTTCATTGCCGCGCATGGTCAGGCCACAGGCGCCGCCGCCCTGCCCCTGCGCGAACTGGCCGCCATGGCCGCCACGGCGCGCTGGTGCACCGCTGCCGCGCTGGCCCGCGACGAAACGCGCGGTGTGCATGTACGGATCGATGCGCCTGACCTCGCCCCCTCGCGCGGCCACCGGCTGATCGTGGGCGGGCTCGACACGGTGCGCCTGCGCCCCGATGTGCTGCTGGAGGATGCGGCATGATCGAAGTCATTCGCGAGGATCTTTGCACCAGCTGCAACCGCTGCGTGGAGGTCTGCCCGACGCTGGTTTTCGATGAGGGAGGCAAGACCCCGCTGATCGCCCGGCCCGATGCCTGTCAGACCTGCTATCTGTGCGAACTCTATTGCCCCACCGGCGCGATCCATGTGGGGCATGACCAGTTTGCGCGACAGTCCCCGGCCCCCGATCACAGCCTGCACGCCAGCCTCATCGCCGCCGATCATGGCTGGGCGGCCCCGCTCGATGCCGGGCAGCTTGATGATTACCGGCTGCTCGGGCCCCTGCTCAACGAAGGGGTAGAGATCGCCGCGCGGCGTCAGATCAAGGGTTGAAACGCTTCGGCCACGGTGCGGTGCGGCACCAGCGCCTTGCCCCAGGCGTAAGTGTCCACCACCTGTTGCTGGGCTGCGATCAGCGCCTTATCGAGCGGTGCGGCCTGAAACGCATTCCTTTCCGCCACAACCCGCGTGATCGCCAGCGGCATGCCGGTTTCGCGCGCCAGAACTTGTGCGTAGGCCTCCCGGTGCGAGAGTGCCCATTGCTGCGCCCGGCTCTCGCGTTGCAGGAAATCGGTGAGCGTCGCGCGCTTGTCCGCCACGGCCTGACGGTTGGCGACATCGAAGCCGGTCGTCACCATCAGATCATGCCCATCGACCAGCACCCGCGCGCCATCGGCCAAAGCGAGCACGGTGTAGGGCGTCCATGTCGCCCATGCGGCAACCGCGCCGCTGCGCAAGGCCGCCGCCGCATCGCTTGGGGAGAGGAAGACGAAATGCACCGCATCCGCGCTCAGCCCGGCCTGATGGAGCGCGCGCAGCGCCAGATAATGGCCAATGCTGCCGCGCGTGGTGGCCAGTCTGCGCCCGGCCAGATCGGCCAGCGTGCGTGCCGGCGATGCGCCCGGCACCAGAATGGCCAGCGTCTCTTTCGGGCGATCGACCACCCGGCGCGCCGCCACGGCAAGGATGGGCTGGCCCGCCTGCCAGGCAAAGGCGAAAGGCCCATCGCCAACCAGGCCAACATCGACCGCGCCCGAGGAAATGGCTTCCAGCAGATTTTGCGCGGCGGGAAATTCGGACCATTCCACGGCATAGGGCGCCCCCGCCAAAGCGTCCGAGGCCAGCATCAGCGCCTTGGTGCCGCCTTTCTGGCTGCCCACCCGCAGCCTGTCGGCAGGTCCATGGCATCCTGCCAGAGCCCCTGCCCCCAGCGCGGCGGCCAGCGCGAGAACACCGCGCCGGTGCATCCGCTCAGGCAGCATCGCGTTGACGGCGCGCGGCGGTGTAACGGTTTTCCGGCACATCGAGCCCCAGCGTTTCGCGGAAGGTGGTGCCGGGGTAATCGCTCTTGAAGATGCCGCGCTGTTGCAGGATCGGCACGACCTGATCGACAAGGACCTCAAGTTGGCCGGGCAGGGATTCGAACAGGTTGAAGCCATCGGCTCCGCGATTGTCGAGCCAGAGCTGGAAGCGATCGGCGATCTGTTCGGGCGTGCCGGTGAAGTGGCTGCGCGGCGTGGCCACCTTGAACGCGATCTCGCGCAGCGTCAGGCCCTGAGCCGCCCAGCCCAGAATGCGCTCGGAGGCACTCTGGTTCGACTTGCGGCCCTCCTCAGCCACCTCCAGCGGGAAGGCGCCATCGGGATCGTAGACGCTGAAATTGTGATCGTTGAACGATCGGCCCAGCGCGCGCAGCGCATTTTCAAGCGTCACCAGCCCGGCCAGCTCGCCATGCAGCCGCTCGGCCTCCTCCTGCGTCGATCCGATCAGGGGCCGCGCGCCGGGCAGGATGGCAAGCTGGTCGGGATCGCGACCGAAGCCACGCGCCCGCGCCTTCACATCGGCATAAAAGGCCTGAGCCTCGGCCAGATCCTCCTGATGGGTGAAGATCGCCTCGGCATGGCGCGCGGCGAAATCGCGCCCGTCTTCGGAAGATCCTGCCTGAAAGATCACCGGCTGCCCCTGACGGCTGCGCGCGATGTTGAGCGGCCCCTTCACCGACAGAAAGCGCCCCTTGTGGTTCAGCTCATGCAGCTTTTCGGGATCGAGGAACTGGCCGCTCGCCTTGTCGCGCACCAGCGCGTCATCCTCCCAGCTGTCCCACAGGCCCTTGACCACATCCAGATATTCCTGCGCCAACGCATAGCGTTCGCCATGGTCGAGATGGCGGTCGCGTCCGTAATTGGCGGCGCTGCCCGCCAGCCAGCTGGTCACGACATTCCATCCGGCGCGCCCGCCGCTGATATGGTCGAGGCTGGCGAATTGCCGGGCCAGATTGAAGGCTTCGGTGTAAGTGACGGTGGCCGTGGCGACCAGACCGATATGGCTGGTCACCGAAGCCAGCGCCGAGAGGATGGTGAAAGGCTCAAAGCGGTTGAGGTAATGCGGCGAGGAACGCGCATTAATCGACACACTGTCGGCGACGAAAAGATAGTCAAGCTTGCCGCGCTCGGCCGCCTGCGCCTGGGCGATATAGAAGGGCAGGCTGGTCGAGGCATCGACCTGCGCCTGCGGGTGGCGCCAGTCATCCCAGCCCGGCCCCACGCCATGCAGAATAAAGCCGAGTTTCAACTGCCGCTGCGCCATATGTCCATCCTTCCAGAGCTTTGGCCGATGTTACCCTGCCCGCTTGCGCACCACCAATTGGAAGGGCTGATAGCAGGCTGAGAAGTTCTCAAGCCCGGCGAAGTTCTCAAGCCCGGCAAGGCCCCTTCACGAAAAAGGGCGCGCCAGGCAGGCGCGCCCTGTTCCCGATACCTGCGGCGCGGATCAGAGATCGTAGCCGGGGGACAGGCGCCCCACCTTGCGCAGCACCGCTTCCCAGGCCAGCTGGTCATGCGGTTTGCGCTTGTCGCGGTGAACGCCTGCGGTGCTTTCCCCGGCCACCTGGCGCCGGGCTTCCTCCTGCGCCTCCTCGGGCGCGATCAGCACATGATCGCGCCCGACCGACAAGGCCGCCACCTGCGCCGAGCAGGCCTTTTCCAGCCCATAGATCCCCGCCCAGGCCTCGCCCGGGGCGCGGCCCAGCGCCAGCGTGCCATGGTTGCGCAGCAGCATGATCTTGCGGTCGCCCAGATCGTCGCGCAGCCTTTCGCGCTCGTCGAGATGCAGCGCCACCCCTTCATAGTCGTGATAGGCCAGACGCGGGATCAGATAGAGCGCGCTTTGCGTCAGCGGCAGCAATCCCTCGGCATGAGCCGAGACACCAACACCATGGGGCGTGTGGAAATGGGCGATGAACTGAGCATCCTCACGCGCGGCATGGATCGCGGAATGGATGACATAGCCGGCATAGTTGATGCCATAGTCGCTCGGCCCGATGATCGTCCCGTCCAGATCGACCTTGACCAGGCTGCTCGCGGTGATCTCGTCGAAGGTCAGGCCAAAGGGGTTGATCAGGAAATGATGTTCAGGCCCCGGCACCCGGGCCGAAATATGGGTGTAGAGGAAATCATCGAAATGATGGAGGGCGGCAATACGATAGAAGGCCGCCAGATCCTTGCGCACCTGCCATTCGGCCGGGCTGATGGTGTCGGGGCGGGTCTCGGCTTCGCGTTCCAGAACGGTGGCCATGATGGTTCTCCTCAAGAGCATCGCGCGAAAAGGTGGGATCCGGTTTTTCGCGACAAGGATGCGGCAGCAAACGCCCTAGCTGGCGAGCGCGGGCGCTTTGGTGCCTTGCGCTTCGAATTCTGCGATACGGCGGCGCACCACGGGGATCAGGTCGCGCCCATAGGTGATCGCATCGGCCAGCGGATCGAAGCCACGGATCAGGAAATGGTCGATGCCGATGCGATAGTAATCGAGCAGCGCGTCGGCAATCTGCTCGGGCGTGCCAACAAGGCCGGTGGAATTGCCCTGAGCGCCGGTCAGCGCGGCGATGCCGGTCCACAGGCGGGCGTCGCGCTTGTTGGCGCTGGCGGTCTGCAACAGGCGCAGCGAGCCTTCATTGGGCGGGCGGTGGCCGCTGGTCGGCAGCCCCGCCGCCTCGCGGTTGGCGCGCACCTGCTCCTCCAGCTCGCGGGCGCGTTTCCAGGCGGCTTCCTCGGTGTCGGCCACCACGGGGCGCAGCGAGAGGGAAAAGCCCGGGTTGCGGCCATAATGCGCGGCGGCATGGCGCACCGTGCGCACGCTTTCGCTCACCTGCTCGAGCGTTTCGCCCCACAGCGCATAGACATCGGCATGGCGCCCGGCGACAGGGATCGCCTCTGCCGAGGAACCACCGAAGAAGACCGGCAGATTGTCCGGCTTGATCGAAGCAAAGCCCTGACGGACCTCATAGAAAGCGCCCTTGTGATCGAAGGGACGCAGCGCGGTCCATTCCTGCCTCAGGATCTCAAGATATTCGTCCGTGCGGGCATAGCGCCGCGCCTTGGTGGTCTGCGTGTCACCGTCGCGGGCCATTTCCTCGTCAGCGCCGCCGGTGATGATATGCACCGCCACGCGCCCGCCCGAAAGTTGGTCGAGCGTGGCCAGCTGCCGCGCCGCCAGCGTGGGCTGCGTGAAGCCGGGGCGATGCGCCACCAGAAAACCCAGCCGCTTTGTGATGGCTGCGGCATGAGCCGCCACGATCTGGCTTTCTGGGCTGGAGGAGCCGAAGGGGATCAGCACGCGGTCGAAATCGCCCTCCTCCTGAGCGCGCGCCGCTGCTTCGACATAGGCAACGTCGAGCACGCGATCACGGTTGGCGGCATGGATTTCCGAGCTGTTGTTGAAGCCGATATAGCCGATGAATTTGACGGACATGACGAAGGTCCTTTTCAGATGACGAAGAAGCCGTGGGTGCCATCGCGCTCCAGTTGCGCGACAAGGCCATATTCCCAGTCGAGATAGGCCTGCATCGCGGCCTGTTTGTTGTCGGTGCCCTCATAGGGGCGCTTGTAGCGGCCCTCCGGGCCACGCGGAGCGGGAGCGCCGTCAGGGCCGATGGCCAGTTCGCCGCTGGCTGCATCGGCGTCGAGGACATAGACCTCCCAGCCCAGCTGGGCGAGCCAGCTCGCGCTCATGTCGGCGCGGGGGCCAAGCGTATCGACCAGCACGATGCGCGCGCCGCGCACAGGCGCGAAATGGTCGGTTTCCTGCACCAGCTGCCCGCCCTGCGCATTGCGGAAGCCGGGAAGGTGACCAGCCTCGTAATCCTCGGGCAGGCGCACGTCATATTGGTAGAGCGTGCGGGTGGTGTCGGCGCGCAAATGGTCGAGTTCGGTCAGCGTGAGGCGTTTGACCCCGGCGCGATAGGCAACCTCGCGCGCCTTGGTGCGTGCCTCGTCGGCCAGCGTGCCTTCCGGAGCGGGGGCGCGGCGCTGCTGGCCGGTTTCCAGATCCTGGCCGGCCAGGGTCCAGCCGATGGTGCCGTTGCGCAGCGCATAGATGCGGTTGGGCAGCCCGGCGTTGATCAGCGACTGGGTGCCGATGATCGAGCGCGTCCGTCCCGCGCAATTGACGATGATGGTGGTGTCGGGATCGGGCGCCACGGCGCGGGCGCGCAGCACCAGTTCGGCACCGGGGGTGGAGACACCGCCGGGAATGCTCATCGTGGCATATTCGTCGAAGCGGCGCGCGTCGAGAATGGCAATGTCGGCCTTCTCGTCGATCAGCGCCTGCACATCGGGAGCGGGCAGGCTGGGCGTATGGCGGCGGTGCTCGACCAGTTCGCCAAAAGCCTTGGAATAGCTGTTCACATCCTCGAACAGCTCGTAGCCGGCCTCGCGCCAGCCCTGAAGCCCACCGGCCAGAGCCACGGCGCGGGTAAAACCAAGCGCGCGCAACTGGTCCAGAGCAGGGGCGACCAGGTCATCCCCGTTGTCGTACACGACCACCTGCGCATCCTTGCGCGGCAGGCGCCAGGCAGCTTCGGCCTCGATCCGGCGGAGTGGGATCTGCGCGGCGAACAGCGGGTGGCCCAGCGCGAACTCGGCTTCCTCGCGCAGGTCGATCAGCGCGATTTCCTCGCGGGCTAGCAGCGATTGACGAACATCCTGAGGGCGAATTTCCTGAACACTCATCGCCTGAATCATCATAGACTTTCGGACCTTTTCCAGAGATTGGGGAGGCGGGCATTGGCGTAGCCCGAGATGAAGCGCTTTTCGCGGCCAGCCAGGTCATAGGTGGCGCGCGCCACCGCCCCGATGTTGCCGCCATAGATATGGATGGAGATCGAGGGCGCATCGGCCAGCCCGTTGCTGACGCGATGGATGTCGCCCTGTGTGGGGGACAGCAGCTCGATATCGCCGCGTTCCAGCAGGCTGGTGCCGGTGGCGTGCAGGCTGCCATCAGGCCGCCGCGCGAAATGCTCGGAGCGTTCCTGACCGCGCAGCACGCCAACCAGACCCCAGACGCGGTGATCGTGAATCGGCGTGCCCTGCCCCGGCCCCCAGACGAAGGAGACGATGCTGAAGCGCTCAGCGCTGTCGCAATGGAGCAGATATTGCTGATAATGATCGGGATGGGGGCGCGCGAATTCGGCGGGCAGCCAGCCGTCACGTGCGATCAACCGCGCCAGCAGCGGGCGGACGGCAGGCAGGATTGCCTCATCCCCAGCCTCGAACTGTTCGACCAGAACGCCAAGGCCGGTGACGAGATCGCGCAAGGGGGCGAAATCCTCCTGCGCGCGCGGCGCGGGCGCCAGCACTGTGCTCACAGGGCCAGCTCGGCGCGGAAGGGCACCACGCTTGGGATGCTGGGGGGCACGCTGGTCAGCGCGCCCTGATCGCCCCCCAGGACGGAGAGCAGACGGGAACGCAACCCATGCGCCAGATCCCCACGGGCGCCGCGCGGCGTGGTGATCCGCTCCTCGGCCACAATGCGCCCCTTGTCGAGGACCAGCACGCGATCGGCCAGGGCAATGGCCTCGTCAACGTCATGGGTCACCATCAGCACGGCGGGCTTGTGCCTTTGCCACAAGTCCAGCACCAACTGGTGCATGCGCAGACGCGTCAGCGCATCCAGCGCGGAAAATGGCTCGTCGAGCAGCAGCAGCTTGGGCTCACGGACCAGCGCGCGGGCCAGTGCCACGCGCTGCGCCTCACCGCCCGAGAGCGTCAGCGGCCAGGCTTCCAGCCGGTGCCCCAGTTCCACCTCGCGCAAGGCCGCCTCGGCGCGCTCACGCCGTTCGGCGCCCTTCAGGCCCAGGGCGACATTGCGCCATACCCGCTTCCACGGCAGCAGCCGCGCATCCTGAAACACCACCGCGCGCGAGGATGGCACCTGCACATCCTGCTCCGGCGCCGGATCGAGGCCCGCCAGCGTGCGCAGCAGCGTGGTCTTGCCCGAACCGGAGCGCCCGAGCAGCGCGACAAACTCTCCCTCGGCAATATCGAGGTCGAGCCCGTCGATCACGATGTTCTCGGCAAAGCGACGATGGAATTGCCGCAGGCGCACGACCGATGGCGCAGGCTCTGCCGGAACCGGTGTCTGGTCAGGAAAGGCGAAATAAGAGAGGCGAGCGTCCATGGTCCAGGTCTCCGGGCGAAAATGGGAAGAAGGATCAGGCTTCGGCGATCAATTTGGGGCGCCAGGCCAGAGCGCGGTCCTCGATGGCGCGCACCAGCGCATCGGCCCCCAATCCCAACGCCGCATAGACCAGCAGGCAGACGACGATGATGTCGGTGCGCATGAAATCCCGGGCATTGTTGACCAGATAACCCAACCCTGCCGAAGCGTTTACCTGCTCAGCCACCACCAGCATCAGAATGGCGATGGACAGCGAATAGCGCAGCCCCACCAGCAGCGAGGGCAAGGCCCCGGGCAGGATCACATGCCAGATCTGCTCCAGACGCGAGAGGCCGAAGCTGCGCGCGCTTTCCACCAGCCGCACATCCACGCCGCGAATGCCGCCATAGAGGTTGAGATAGACCGGAAAGATCGAGGCAAAGGCGATCAGCGCCACCTTGGGTGTTTCACCAATGCCGAACCACACGATGAACAGCGGGGTGAGCGCCAGGGCGGGAATGGTGCGCTTGATCTGGATGATCGGGTCGATGGCATATTCCCCGCGCCGGGACAGACCTGCTACCAGGGCCAGCACCACGCCGATGCTGACCCCGATCGTCAACCCCAACGCCACGCGCCAGAAGGAGACCACAAGGTTCTCCGCCAATTCTCCCGACGTGATCATCTGCACCAGCGACTTGATCACCGAGGAAGGCGCGGCCAGCGTCCTTTCCGGGATCACGCCGAGCCGCGAGGCGGCTTCCCATACAGCCAGCAGAACCACGGGGGACAGCCAACGCGTGGCGCCGATCCGGTGCTGGAAGGAACGGTTCTGGGGCATGGCTTCGCTTTCCTGTGGCCGATGTGCCGACGAGAGAACGCCTCAAACTCTACATTATCAATTGAGTTTTAATGCCCACTTATGCGGGATGCTTATAGATGGCGACGAAAACACTCGTCCGGCCTTGTGTTTCGCGCTCCTGTCCCGCGCTACCGAACAGAGGAAGAAATACTTCCCCTCACACAATCTCTATTTTTTTGGTAGGAATAAAAGGATCGCTCATAAGCCTGGCGAGAACCCCTCCCATCATCGAGAAAATCATGCCCGTCAATCTGCCGACCAACCTGCTGCGCAGCTTCGTGGCCATCGTCGATACCGGCTCGATGCTCAGTGCCGCCGACAAGGTCTTCGTCACCCAGTCCGCGCTCAGCCTGCAAATCAAGCGGCTGGAGGAACTGCTGCAACTGCCGCTGTTCAACCGCGACGGGCGCCGCCTCTCCCTGACGGCCAGCGGCGATCTGATGCTGGGCTATGCGCGCCGCGTGCTGCAATTGCATGATGAGGCGGTCAATGCGGTGACGGTCGGTCATTTTGCCGGGCCCGCCCGCATCGGCATGGTTCAGGATTTTGCCGAAACCCTGCTCTCGGGCCTGCTGGCCCAATTCGCTCAGTTGCATCCCGATGCACATATCTACTCCCGCGTCGCGGGGACCGCCGAACTGATCGACCTGCTGGACAGAGGCCAACTCGATATCGTGCTCGGTTTCGCCGGGGGCCATGATGCCCATGCCGTCACCCGCGCCCCCATGGGCTGGTATGGCAAGAGCGACACGGCCAGCGCCGGTGAAGTCCGTCTGGCCGTGCTCGAAGCGCCCTGCCGCTTTCGCGATGCCGCGATCCGCGCTCTGGACGATGCGGGGCGCCCCTATCGCATCACCGTCGAAACCCCCAATCTGACGACCTTGCGCGCGGCGGTGGAGGCGGGCCTTGGCGTGACCTGCCGCACGCGCCTGTTCTCAGCAGAGGAACCACTGGTCACCCCCGACCTGCCCGGACTTCCTGATGTCTCCTGCATCCTGCGCACCGCCCCGACGCTGGACGGGCCGACCGGACATCTGGCCAATCTGGTTCGCGATACGGTTGGCGCTCTCTGACCGGGCAAAACCGGAGCGTGGGCATATAACCGATTCTCAAGGTTTGAGCCCTCCTTCTCATTGGGCAAGCCCTGTCAGCCAGCGCTAATCTTGCGGTATCCAACGCAAGAAGGGCCCCGGCATGACCGCAACCGCCTCCTCATCACCCCATCCCCTCACGGATCTCCCCGTAGCGACGCCGCTGTCCGCGCGCTTTGCCGCGCTTCAGGCGGAACGGGAGGCCAACTGGCCACCGGCTCAGCTCTCCGCCAACGCTCATCAGCGCAAGCTGCTGTTGGATGCGCATGATGCGCAAAACCATCCGCTCCCCGGCGCACCCATCGCCCCGTTCACGCTGATCGGCGCGGATGGCGCCGCCATCACGCAGAACGATCTTGCGCCGAACGGACCGGCGGTTCTGCTGTTCTATCGCTTCGGCACCTGCCCCGCCTGCAACATCGCCCTGCCCTATTACCAGGAAGCGCTATGGCCAAGCCTGAAGGCAGCGGGCATCCCGCTGCTGGCCATCAGCGCCCAGACGCCGGTGGACACCGGCATCGCGCTGCGCGGTAATCTGACCTTCCCTCTGGCGAGCGACCCGGATTATGCGCTGGCACAGCGCCTTGGCATCACCTTCTTTCCCGAGGCGCAACCGCCTGTCGAGCCCGGGCAGGACTGGATCGGTGCCACGCTGGGCACGAACAGCTATGAGATGGTGCAGCCCGCCGCCGTCATCCTGAATGCGGATGGCACATTGCGGCATCTGATAGTCAGCCCCGACTGGCTGGACCGCCCCGAGGCGGAAGATATTCTCGCCCACCTGCCCGAAGTGGCCTGAAGCAACAACAGGCGGCGGCCCTCCGCCGCCTGACTCATCAATACCCTCTTTCAACATCCACCAGATCGTGCGGTTTCTGTCCCCGCGCAAAACGGTCGATGTTGTCAACCAGCTTTTCCAGCAGACGTGCGCGAGCATGGGTGTAATTGGACGAGATATGCGGCGTTATCCGCACCCTGGGATGCGTGTAGAGCCGATGGCCTTCGGGCAAGGGCTCGGGGTCGGTCACATCCAGCGTGGCAAAGCCCAATCGACTCGTATCCAGCGCCCCCAGCAAGGCCTCCTGATCCACCACGGACCCCCGCGCCACATTGACAAGATGCGCGCCAGGCCGCGCCCTGGCCAGCAGCCGGGCGTTGAAGAGCTGCAGCGTCTGCGTCGTAGCAGGCACGGCGATCACGATGTGATCGGCGCGTTCCACCACGGCGTCCACGCTGGCCAGCACCTCCACGCCGGCGATGGCCTCACCGCCCCCACTGCGTCTGGCCGCGACCACGCGCGCGCCCAGAGCCACCGCACGCCGCGCCACCGCCTGACCGATCGCGCCCAGCCCGACCAGCCCGACCGTGGACCCGGCCACCTGCCCCAACGGAATCTGCCGCCATTCCGAGGCGCTCCTGACCCGCGCGGCGTCCAGATCCTTGGCCTGACGGTAGATCGCGGCGATCACATAATCGGCGATCTCTTCGGAGGCCGTGCCCCGCCCGCAGCTGACCAGCGGCGCATCCAGCAGCCATTCGGGATAGAAATCGATCCCCGCCGAGGCGGAAAACACCCAGCGCAGCCGCCCCGGCCATCCGGCGGGCCGCGCGATCCCCTGCCTGCGCGAGGCGATCCATTCCGGCGAGGGGCGGATGATCAGCACATCGGCAGCCTCTGCCGCACGCCATGGCTCTGCGCCGGGGGCCGGGATCACCTGCGGGCGCAGCGGCAGGCCGGACAGGGCCTGATTGATGTCCGCATCCATCTGGCTGGCAACGATCAGGCTCATGATGCGGCCCCCGCCTGTGCCAGCGCGGCGCGACCGGCTGCCACCAGCACCGTATCGGCCTGAGGGGAATGGATGCGGCTGCACAGCACATCGCGGTAATGCCGTTCGAGCGGATTGCGCCGGCTGATCCCGGGATTACCGGTCAACTCCAGAGCGATTTCAACCGCGCGGATGGCATTGGCATTGGCGGTATGCTTGATCAGATTGGCCTCCACCGAGGACGGCACGCGGCCGTCATCGGCGGCGCGGGCCGCATTCCCGATCAGCACCTGGTTGGTGTGGAGAAGCGCCTCGATCTCACCGAATTTCTCCTGCACGCGCGGCAGGGTGGCCAGCGAAGCCCCCAGATTGGCCGGCGCACGTTCGTTGAGATAGGTCGCCAGCCAGTCACGCGCCGCGCGGGCCACGCCGTCATAGATGGTGCCGATGGCCAGCGCGTTCCACAGGATCTGCGTGTTGGGCTCGCCCGGTGCTGGCGCCCAATCGGCCGGCGCGCGCAGGTCAACCGCCCATGCGGCGGGCGTCGGCGTGTCGGTGAAGACCACCTTGTGGCTGACCGTGGCCCGCATGCCCAGATGGTCCCACTCCTCGACGATGGCGATGCCGGGACTGTCGGGCGCGACAAGAAACAGGCCGACCTGCGGGTTCTCGCCCTCGGTCCGGGCCCAGACGGCGAACCAGTCAAGACCGGTCGATCCGGTCGAATAGATCTTTTCGCCGGTGATGGCCCAGCCCTCGGCGGTGCGGCGCGCGATGGTCTTGGGCAGGCCGCCGCGCACCGGGGTGCCAAGTTCCGGCTCGACGCGGAAGGTGCCGATCAGGCCGCGTCCCGCCACCGCATCCCCGGCCAGCCTGGCGTAAACATCCGCTGGCCAACGGGTGGTCTTTTCAGGCGCAGCGTGAAAGGCATAGGTCATGAACAGGATCAGCGCGGTGGAAGGTTCGCCCTTCGCCACCGCGCCCAGCACGCGCAGCGCATCGACAAAGCCCGCCCCCGCGCCGCCATGCGACGGATCGACGGTGAGGCCGATCAGCCCCTCGCGCGCGAGCAGGTCGAAATTCGCGCGTGGGAACGTGCCCGCGCGATCATGCTCCTGCGCGGTGGCGGCGAGAAGCGCGGTGATGCGGGCCAGATTGGCGTCCGAAAGGTCGGGTTGCAACTCGGTGTGCGCGGGGCGGGTCGCTGTGGCGAGCGTGGCCATGAATCATGCCTTTCCGGCGTTGACGTCGTTGATGACGGGATTGAAACTGTCGTCCCAGAGCGGGCGAACATCGGCGCGATGCGGCAGCAGCTTCTGCGCGGCGAAGACATCGGCGACCGCCTGTTCCGAAGCGATGGCGGCCGCAGTGACGGGTTGCAGCGTGTAAAAATCGCTCCGCTGATGGAACTGGGCCAGCACATAGTCGACCGGAACACCAATTTCCCTGGCGACCACCTGCGCCCATGCGTCCTGATTTGCCTTGGCCCAGGCCAAGGTCTGCACCTGCAGCTTGAGGAAGCGCGCGATCCAGTCACGGCGGACCGGATCGGCAATGGCATCCTTATGCGCGGCCACGGCGTAGTTGCCGGAGAGAAAGCCCTTGGCCGTGGTCAGCACCCGCGCGCCCTGCGTGGCAATGGCCCGCTGGATCGGAAATCCGTAGATCGCCCAGGCATCGAGCGAGCCACGGTCAAAGGCCTGCGCCGCGTCGGCAACCGTCATGGCCACAGGCTGAATATCGCCCCAGCCCAGCCCCACCGATTGCAGCATGCGGATCAGGAAATATTGCGCGGTGGTCGCCCGCACATAGCCCACACGCTTGCCCTTCAGCTCGGACAGCGACTGGATCGGCGAGCCCTTGGGCACCAGCACCACCTGATTGTTCACATCGCCGTGCAGCACGCCGATCTGGCGGAAATTCTGGGCCGGCCCCGCCGCCGCGAAAGAGGGCGGAATTTCACTCATCCCGCCGAAATCGAGCCCGCCAGCGTTGAGCGCCTCAACGATCAGATGGCCGGATTCAAAATAGGAAAAGCTGATGGGAAAATCGGGCTTGATGCCGGAATGCTGCAGCAGCAGGCGCACATCCAGTTCCCCCTTGCCGGTCAGGGCAACGCGCAAGGCCTGAGACGTGGATGCACCGTGATGGCACCCCGCCAGTGCCGCGCCCGTCAGGGCCGCCGCGCCGCCCAGCAGCGCACGGCGCGACCAGGCGCCTGCCGCCTGATCGCGCGTCGGGGCTTTCTCAAATCCGGTCACAGGGCCATCTCCAGCCTAAAAATCTACCTTATTGGTAGGCATTGGAGCGTGCGCGGCAAACGAGATTTCCTGATGACCTATAAAGTGCGCGCATAGGTCGAGGGGACGAGTGAACCAACTCGATCCATATAACCGCCATGCCATTTCGCGATCACCGCAGTCATCTCAAATCAAAAATGGCAGACGCCTTCAGTCGTTTTTCTTTCTCTTCGTCAAGACGCTCTACCACCCCCTGAAATTACGGAATCCCTTGTTCGATCTATGAGCCCCCCTGATGATCTCTTGTGAAAAACTCGCTTCCTCGGCTTTCAGCGCCTGACTAGCCCTGACGGCAACACATCACCGTGAGGGTTCCCGACATGACTGCTTCCAACCCCACCGCCCCCGAGCGGTCTGCCCGCGCTTTCACCCGCTTTCCACGCAAGGCGCTCCTGCTGTTGGCTGGCGCATCCCTGCTGCCCGGCATGGTGCTGGCCGATACGCCGAATGTCGCCACCAAGGCGGACACCTCCGATCCGACGCCTCAGGACGGTTCGGCCAGCGCGGTGGGTGATATCGTGGTCACCGCCACCAGGCGCGAGAGCAAGCTGCAATCCACGCCCGTCGCGGTCAGTGTGCTGGGCCAGGGCGAGATCGCCGCGCATAACACCATCACGGCGCGTGATCTGGCCGGGCAGATCCCCGGCTTCTTCATCGCCCAGTCTGGCATCACGCCCAGCACCCAGATCTTCTACATTCGTGGCATCGGCAATTCCGATCCGATCTTCGACCCTTCCGTCGCCGTCTATCTGGACGACACCTATCTGCCGCGCGCCATCAACGGCATGACCGACCTGACCGACATCGAGCGGGTCGAACTGCTGCGCGGGCCACAGGGCACGCTGTTCGGCCAGAATGCGGCGGCGGGCGCGATCCGCTACATCACCAAGACGCCAACGGAAAAGCTGACCGCCAAAGGCGATGTCTCCTATGGCAGCTACAACACGGCCAATGTCCATGGCTATGTTTCAGGCGCGCTGATCCCCGGCCTGCTGAGCGCCAGCCTTGCCGTCGCGCATGATCAGCATGAGGGCTACACCTGGAATCCCACACTGAACCGGCGCGTCAACGATCAGGACACCACCGGCGGGCGTTTCAAGCTGCTCTTCACCCCATCGAGCAAGTTCAAGGCGCTGATCACTCTGGACGGCACGGTCGATCATTCCTCGACCGCCTATTACACGCCCGTGCGCCCGATCATCGGCGGCACGCTGGCCAGGCCGGTCTATGGCGCCTATCAGCCCAACACAAGCTATGCCTCGCAGGCGCCGCTCAACAAGTCCTGGACCAGCGGCGCCTCCGCCAAGCTGAGCTATGAGATCGATCCCCACCTGACGGTGCATGCGATCAGCTCGCTGCGCCGTTTCGCGCAGGATCCGGTCAATTACAACAATGATGGCCAGCCGCTGGTGCCCTACAGCACCAGCGCGCCGCAGCTGGTGTCGATCTCCGACAATCTGATCAAATATCACGAGAAGGAATTCACGCAGGAGCTGCAACTGCAAGGCCAGTATGGCCCGGTGGATTTCACCGGCGGCCTGTTCTACCTCTATGAGGATTTCAGCAGCGACCGTATCGGCTATGTGGTGTCAGCCACGGCGGCCAGTGCCAATCCAGCCAATCCCTTCGACCAGATCGGCGACACCAAAACGCATAATTATGCCGCCTATCTGCAAGGCAACTGGCATGCCACAAACAGGCTCACCATCACGCTGGGCGGCCGCTATTCAACCCAGAAGCGGCAGTTCACCTTCGCGGGCATCACCACGGATTTCAACGGAAACCCGATCAGCTCCGCGGCCAATTTCACCTATCAAGGCAGCAAGGTGTGGCGCAATTTCACGCCCAAGGTGGGTCTGTCCTACCAATTCGCCCCCACGATCTTCGGCTTTGTCAGCGTGGCCAAGGGGGTGGATGCCGGTGGTTACAACAACCGGGCGACCTCGCTGGCCAGCGCCCTGCCCTATGATCAGGAAACCGTCACCACCTATGAGGCCGGCTTCAAGACCGATTGGCTGGGCCACCGCCTGCGCATCAACGCCACGGGTTTCTACAATGACTATCGCAACCTTCAGGCTACCGCTTCGGTCATCAGCCCGGTGAACAACACGCTGGTCTCCGCGCGTTCCAACGCGCCCAAGGCCCATACCGCCGGTTTCGAGCTGGAGACCACCGCCCAGCCCACCAGCCGCCTCACCGCCAATGCCAATGCCAGCTATCTACTGACCCGCTATGATAATTTTCCCAATGCCGGGGGCACCACCGCAGCCAATCTGATCAGCGTGACCGGCAACCAACTGCCCTTCAGCCCGCGCTGGCAGCTCTCGGGCGGAGGCAGCTGGCGCCTGCCGCTGCGCGTTCCGGGCGAGGTCAGCCTGAACGCCAATGCCACCTATGAGACATCCTATTTTTCCGATGTCTACAATTACGCGCAGGCGCGGGTTCCCGCTCAGGCCTATCTGAACGCCGGGCTCAGCTACACGCCGGCGGGCGGCCACTGGACCCTTTCCGTGACGGGCAAGAATCTGACCAATCACATCGCCTACCAGTCCATCACCTGGGGCGGCACGCCCAGCCTGTGGCTCGGGCCGCAGAATCCTCCGCGCACCGTGGTTGCCAAGATCGCCTTCGCGTACTGACAGGCGGGCGGGAATGGGCAGTCGATCCGGCTGCCCATTCACCCAAAGAACATGTTGCCGGGCATGATCAGGCAAAAGCATTGAAGCCTGTGCGGAAACAGGCATTCAAAGCTGGCTGATCATGGGGTTCATGCGCAAGCCCTTCGCGACGATCGAAGGCGTCGCATTCTGATTGTTGTGGGTCACCTCACGAGGATCTTGGCCTTGACCAATCATCGTTTCTGCCGTTGAAGTCGACATGGCAGCGAAATCTCCTCCTCGCGCCATGGAGGCAAAGCATGACCGGGACTATCTCCCGATCATGCTCGCAAACGCGCCCTGCGCCCTTAGTCACCTGCCCCGCCATCTCAAAGATGGAAGGTCAGTCCGGCCAGAACGCTGTGGCTCTTGAGATTTCCGTCGATTTCATTGCCATTGGCTGTGCGCAGATGCAGATTGGGGACAATGAAATATTTGTACTTGATCGTCACATCGGTGCGCCTGTTCAGCGCATAGCGGAGACCCGCCAGCCCCTGCCAGGCGAACGCCGTCTGCAAATCGTTGGAGAAGGCCACCGAAGTCGCCTTGTCGAGCGCCCAATGGCCGCTGGCAACACGCGCCAGCCCCAGACCACCGCCCACAAAGGCCCCAAACCGAGCATCACGCGCCCCCAGATCGACCAATCCATTGGCGAGGAAGGAGAGCACACCTGTCCGCCCTCCGGCATTGCCGTAAAGCCCGGCGACCGGCGTGGCGACATCGCGCTGCAACAGCAGCGGGACGCTGGCGTTGTTATAGGCGATGGCGCCGATGTTGTAGCGCTTGTACCCCGCCTCCACTTCACCACGCAGGCGGCCAAAGCTGTACCCCAGTGCGGCATCGAGATCCCAGCCTGCCTTCTGGTGGACATAGAGGCCATTGGCGACAGGCGCGGCGCTGGTGTTGGTGGTCTTGTTGACCGTGGTGGCGTTGAAGCCCAATGGCGCCGCCACACCGCCTTCGATCGAGAGATAGGCACCGTTCCGCACCCGGTCATTGCTTCCGCTTGCGATCACGGGCGGCGAACCGTCGTCGTGACGGGAACCATTCAGGGCAAGCTGCGCGCTCAGGCTGAAGGTACGTGGCGCCCCCGGCGAGATGGTAGTGCCGGTTGCGCCCGGCACCCAATAGCGCTGATCGGCGACGTTGAGCACATTGGCGCGCAGCAGCACATCGTGTCCCTTCGCGCTCAGCGCATAGCTGGCGCCCAGATCGCCGATGGTCGATGCGCCATAGATAAAGGAATTGTCCGAAAAGCCATAGGAACGGCCGGAGTGGCGCAGACCGCCATTGATCCTGACACCGGGCGCGAAAGGCAGGGCATATTCGGCCTGACCCGAAATCTGGAAGCCGGTCGTGCCGGGCACTTTCTTGCCGACGATGGCGGCATTGCCGGAGATTTGCCTGGCATCCAGCAAGGCAACCGATCCGCCCAGAAACAGGCCCTTGACCGGGGTCAGCGTGACATTACCCTCAATCCCCTGATAGCGCGCCGTGCCATCGCGAACGAAAGTGTTGGCGGCATTGGTATATTCCGATGGCGTGGCGATGCGGTAGACTGCCAGGCTGGCGCTGCCCCAGCGACCCTGGCTTTTCAGCCCGGCTTCATATTGGGTGGTGGTCAGCGGGCCATAGGACGCATTCGGATTGCTGGCCGTCACCGGGGCAAGGCCGCCACGCTGCAACGCCTCGACATAGGTGACATAGGCGCGCAGCCCATGCGCGATGTCCAGCGATACCGAATAGACCGGCGACACCGGGCGATAATGGAAATAGGAATATCCCGATGTCGCCGTGGTCGTGACATAGGGCGCGGTGGCCGTGGTCGCCGTCGTGGCATAGGGGTAATTGATTTCCTCATAATCGGTGTAGCGCAGGCCCAGCAGCACCGAAACCGGCCCCCAGCTCAGCGTGTCGGAGGCATAGGCCGCTTTCTGGTGGATCTCCTGATAGCGCTGATAGTTGGGCGGCCGGTTGGCGGTAAGCGCATTGGCATTGCCCAGGATCGATGGCGTGGAATTGGGATTGTAGATGTTGGCGGTGGTGGTCAGCGTATAGGGCGTGGGATTGTCGTAATCGAACTGGACGGTGATCGAGGACAGGCCGCCGGTGATCAGATGATGGATCGGCCCTGTATCGAACTTGCCCTCGATGCTGGCGTCGCCCACGTAATAGCGGAAAAGCCGGTTCATGTTAAAGGCGGTCTCGGTGTAATCGCCGGCATTGTTCGTCACGGTCACCGTGCTGCCGGGAAAACGTTCATCCAATGCGGCATAGCGCGCGGCGAGGCTGGCCTTCCAGTCATGGCTGATCTGATAGTTCAACCGGCCCGTGATGCTGTCCACATCGTTGAACTTCGTGCTGCCCGCCGCACCCGGTTGCAGATCGCCGCTGACCGTGGCGAGGTTCGTCACCCCCTGCTTGAGCGAGATGGTGTTGACCTGATTGTCCTGCCTGGTGCGTTGATAGAAGCCATCAAGGCTGGCGCTGAGCTTGTCGCTGAGCTTGAAATCAAGCGCGAGCGAAAGGAACTGATCCTTGTTGTAGGCACCATTGTAGAGCGTGCCCTGTTCGTTGACGGCATTGAAACGGAAGCCCACCGTGCCCGCTTCGTTCAACGGCCCACCAAGATCGACATGTTCACGCAGGATGCTTGATGAGCGATAGCTGATGTTGGCCAGAGCCTGGAAATCCCGGGTCGGGCGTTTCGAGACCATGTTGACCACGCCGCCCGGCGCCGCAAAGCCATAGGCAAAGCCACCCGCTCCCTTCAGGATCTGAAGTTGCTCCAGATGCTCGATCGGATGGTCCTGAAACCAGTAGGGAAAGGCGAGGCCATCCAGCTTGTAGCCATTGGTGCGGTCTATGCCGATCCCCCGCACCGAAAAGGTGTTGCCAGAGGCCACACCGGAATTGTTGGAACGCACCCCGGCGTCATAGGCGAAGGCCGCGTCGATGGTGGTGGCGGCATTGCGCTGGATGTCGCCAGCATCGACCTGAGCCACTGAAAACGGCGTTTCAAGCACCGAGCGCGCGCCCAATGCGCCCGAACTCACCGTTTCCGGCGGTTTCGAGCCGGTGACGGTGATGCCGGGGCCTTCCGCATCGGCGTCCCCCGCAGTGACGGCCGCATCGGCGGGGCGGGGCGCGATGCCCGGCACATCGGGAAGCGGCGCCAGAGGCGCGGCCGTCCACCCCGGTGAGGGATGCAGAGCGGTGCCTGTCAGCAGGGCCAGTGTCAGAAGGTGAATGGAGGTGGCAACAGGGCGCCGCGCCCCCTGCGCGGTGGTCAGGACAGTCACAGAGAAACCTTTCATGTGGATAGGCCGAAATCCTGAAGCACCCCGGCGATCATGGCCGGGGCGCCACAACAGGAGATGCCCTCAGGATCAGAGATCGGCCCAGAGCGGTTCGTCGGCGATCAGCACGCGGTCGAGCAGACGCGGATAGTCTCCGTAATTGCGCACCGCGTAATGCACGGCACCGCGATTGTCCCAGAAAGCGACCGAGCCCGGCCTCCAGTTGAAGCGGACCTGAAATTCAGGTCGCTTGTATTGCAACAGCACCGCCTCAAGCAGGGCCTCGCTCTCCTCAAGGCTGACGCCCAGAATCTGGGGGGTCTGGGTAAAATTGACCCACAGGGTCTTTTCGCCGCTTTCTCGATGGGTGCGCACAACCGGATGGCTGACAATGGGATAGTCATGCCCCGCAGCTTTCAACGCCGGGCGGAAATCATGCGTGACGTAAAGAACCTCCAGCCTGTCGCGCAGATCTTGTGGCAGGCCCTGCCATGCCAGATGGGCATCCACCCAGACCGTGTCGCCACCGATGGGCGGCAGATCGACCGCACGCAGCACAGCGCCCCATGTGGGCACCAGCCGCCAGCTTGTATCGGTGTGATAGGCCTCGCCCGGCTTGATCGGGCGGGTACCAACCAGCTTGTCATAATGGCGGTTGTCGGCCGCGGCGATCTTGTGGATCGGCGACAGCGCGGCATCATGGCGGGTGGTGGGATGGGTATAGAGCGGTCCGAAATGGGCAGCAAAGGCGGCTTGTGTTTCGGCGGTCAGTGTCTGGTCGCGAAAGAACAGCACCTTGTGTTTGATAACCGCCGCGCGGATCGCATCGCGCAACGTGGGCGTGAGGGGTTGGCTGATGTCGATGCCGTGAATTTCTGCGCCGATCGTGGGCTGAAGCGGTCGAATGTCGAGAACCGAGGCAGCGTCGGCATCTTTCGCCAATGTGTCGATGGACATGGAGTTCCCTTTCCGGTTGGTCACGGCCCGAGCAGGCCCGGGACAACCATGCAAAAAGTCTCCGCCGAAATTATATTGATTTAACTGATGGCAATTGAGGTGATCTCAATCTATTTTCATTTCTCGAATTTCACGATCGATTTATGAAATTATTCCATCACCAAAGACATCCGGGCGAGTGATATCGGGGTTCGATAAATTTTTTTTGCACCGTCATCAAAAAATTCTTTTGCAGTTAGCATCATGGCGATCGCAATCACACCATCCACTCGCATCGTCACACGAATGATGAGCATCACGATCGAATATTGAGAAATTCATATTGGACGACGACACGATATTCCGGATGTCTATCGATGGTTGCCGATAGACATCTGGAGCACGCTGCGAGTATGACCTCCGAACAGTCATCAACCGGAGAAGGTCGGGGTATCCGCCGTTGGCGCCTTCTCGCCGGGGTCGGTCTGGCGCTCGCGGCTTTGCTCGGAGCTTCCAGCTGGCGGCATGGCCCCCAACAAGAGGCCTCCGGCGCCAGCCCCGCGTTGATCGTGGGTGACCAGCGCGGCGGGGTTCAGGCGCTACTCAAGGCGTCGGGCGAACTCGACCATATGCCCTACACCATCGAATGGGCGATGTTCCCGGCGGCGGCCCCTCTGCTTGAGGCGCTGAATTCCGGCGCCGTCGATGTCGGTGGCCTTGGCTGCCAGCCCTTTGCCTTCGCTTATGCGGGCGGCGCGAAAATCAAGGTCGTCCAAGCCGGATTCCAGCACCCGAGCCCGACACGCGGGCGCAGTTCGGCGATCATCGTGGCGGGCACATCGCCGCTCAGATCCTTCGCCGATCTCAAGGGCAAGCGCCTGGCCACGATCCGTGGTTCGGCGGGACAGGATCTTGCCCTGCGTCTGCTTGAGCGCGAACATCTTCAGCCCGGCGACATCCACTGGGTCTATCTCAACAATGCCGAGGCCAAGGCCGCGCTGGCCAGCGGCGCGGTCGACGCATGGTCGACGTGGAGCGCCTATGTCGGCTATGCGCTGCTGCGGGACCATGAGCGATCATTGGCGGATGCGACGGCCTTGCCGCCCCAACCCGTCTTCTTTGCCGCCAGTGACAAGGCCATCGCCGGCAAACACACCCAGATCGCCGATTTTCTTCAACGCCTGTCGCGGGCACGGCATTGGCTTGCCGGACACAAGGACGCCTATGCCGCTGTGCTGGCCAGGGAAACCGGGCTACCCGGCGATGTCGCCCGCTTCACAGTCGAGGATCTGAGCAGCGATCCGGTCCAGGTCGATGACCGCCTGGCCGCCGAGGAACTGGCGATCCTGAAACGCTACAAAGCCACTGGTATCATCGACAAGATTCCCGATCTGACCGGGGCTTTCGATGGTTCGTTTCCGATCAGATCCTAGCTTTCGCGGGACTCCCGGACATGTGCCCCCGATCTGATGGCATGATGTCCATCCAAATAAGCGATGAGACAGGCGCGCTATGCACAAACCTCTCTGCCTCCCCAGCCCCAACGATGTTGCGATCCAATTCGGCATGAAAGCGGGTTTCCATGGCAAATCTTGATGAAAATGACGACATTGTCGAACCCGCGCCCTCCACCCCTTCGCCCGCCATCGGACGGCGCGGACTGCTCGCTGGCGGCGCGGCTTTGGCCGCAAGTGCCGCAGCGATCGGCCTAAGCCGCTTTGGGCACCGCGAATTGCCAAGAAGCGCGGATGGCAAACGCCGGATCAAACTGGCCTGGAATGCCAATGCTATCTGCCTCGCCCCCGCGCTTCTGGCCAAAAGCGAGGGAATTTACGCCCGTAACGGCCTCGATGTCGAACTGGTGAACTTCGCCGGATCAACCGACCAATTGCTGGAAGCGATCTCCACCGGCAAGGCAGATGCCGGCGTGGGTATGATCCTGCGCTGGATCAAACCGCTTGAGCAGGGCTTCGACGTCAAGCTGATCGCCGGCACGCATGGCGGCTGCATGCGTGTGGTCGGATCCCGGCAGCGCGGCATCACTGACGATCCCCAGAGCCTGCGCGGCAAGACCATCGGCCTTGCGGACATCAGCGGCGCGGGGCGCAACGCTCTGGCTGTGCTGCTCAAGGCGAACGGGATCGATCCCAACAAGGACGTCACCTGGCGTGCCTTCCCCGCGCCCTTGCTGGCCGCGGCTGCGCAAAAAGGGGAGATCCATGCCTTCGTCGACTCCGATCCGCTTGTCTATCAACTCCAGAAAGCCTCGGGCGGCGATCTGGTGGAGGTGCTCTCAAACCTCTCCAAACCTTGGCAGAACCGCTTTTGCTGCACGCTCGGTGCCAGTGGTCGTCTGTTGCGCGATGATCCCGCCTCCGCCACGGCTCTCGCTTTGTCCCTGACGCAGGCGGCCTCCATCTGCTCACAGCAGCCGGAAGCGGTGGCGCGCGTCTTCGCCCCCTATGCCAAGGCCAGTGAAGCGGACCTGGTCGCCGTGCTGCGCAGCCAAACCCACAACCACCACCCGGTGGGCGCGGAACTGACGCAGGAAGTCGCGCGCTACGCCGCCGAACTGCGCGACGTCGGCGTGCTGCGCGAAAGCACAGTGCCGGAGCTGTTCGCGGCAAAGGTGACCCACAATGTCCTGGCTTGAGGATCAGCGATGAACACCATGAGCACCACTTTCGCCCCGACCGAGGCGCCGGGGACTGCGCCGGCCTTCCGCCTCCGCACCATGTCGCACACCAACCTCGCGGCGGTCGCCGCCTGGGGAGGAGCAGCGGCGGTGACTGCGGCATGGCCCGACCAGACATCATGGCTCCGCACCTCCTTGCTGGCGATCTTCGAGGTGCTTGGCGCCCTGTCGCTTGCCATCGCAGCCTTCGCGCTGCCTGCCGAGCGCCTGCCATGGCTGAATCGGCTGGCCCCATGGTTCACCGCCCTTCCCATTGCCCTGTCTGTCTGGGAAATGCTGACAGCCAAGACCGGCCTTCTTCCGCTGCCCTTCTTCCCGCCACCACAAGCCATTCTCGAGGTCTATACCGACGACAACGGCCGCCTTGCCGAAAGCGCTGCTCGCTCGATGATTCTGCTGGTGCCGGGCTATCTCGCCGGCGCGCTGACGGGGTTTGCGATTGGTGTGGCGGTCGGATGGTCGCGGGCCGTGAGCTATTGGGGCCATCCGATCCTGCGCTTCGTCGGCCCGCTTCCAGCCACCGCATGGCTGCCCATCGCCTTTTTCTTCCTGCCAAACTCATGGAGCGCGAGTACATTTCTGATCGCACTGTCCACTCTGTTCCCGGTTGCAGTGCTGACGTCCTCGGGCATTAAGAGCGTCAGCAGCAGCTATTACGACATTGCCCGGACGCTGGGTGCAAACGAGCGCTTTCTTGTGACGAGGGTCGCCGTTCCAGCTGCGCTTCCTCATGTCTTCGTGGGCCTGTTCATGGGGCTCGGGGCGTCATTTGCCGTGCTGATCATCGCCGAAATGATGGGCGTGAAGGCAGGGCTGGGCTGGTATCTGCAATGGGCGCAGGGTTGGGCAGCCTATGCCAATCTCTATGCCGATCTGGTCCTGATGGCGCTGCTCTTCTCCGCGATTATCAGCCTGTTGTTTTTCGTGCGCGATCGTGTGCTCGCATGGCAGAAAGGGATGGTCCGGTGGTGACTGCGACACACAAAACGGCGCCAGAAGCGGGTATCACCGGCATCTCGGTTCAACTCCGCAATCTCAGCCACTGGTTCGACAAGGGGAGCGAACGTCTGCCTGTGCTCGACCGCATCGACCTCGATGTGGCGGCAGGGGAATCGGTTGCATTGCTCGGGCCGAGCGGCTGCGGGAAATCGACGCTGCTACGGCTGATGGCCGGCCTCGACGCGCCAAGGGAGGGCAAGGTCGGGGCCGACAAGGTCCGCATCATCGGTCCTGACCCTTCGCGCCTGCTGGTTTTTCAGGACCCCACGCTTTATCCATGGCGCACAATCCGGCAGAATATCGCCCTTGGGCTGGAGGCGAGAGGACTCGCCTGCGAACACGGCCACCGGGTAGAAGCGACTTTAAAGCAGGTCGGGCTCGAAGGGTTCGGCACTGCCCTGCCTCACGAACTGTCAGGCGGCATGGCGCAACGCGCGGCGCTTGCACGCGTTCTCGTCAACGATCCCGGCCTTTTGCTACTCGACGAACCGCTCGGGCGGCTTGATGCCCTGACCCGCCTGACGATGCAGGCTGAGTTGCTCCGGCTGTGGCAGGACGCTGGCTTCACCAGCATCCTGGTGACACATGACGTCGAAGAGGCGTTGTTGCTTGCCCAGCGCATCATCATCTTCAGCGCTCGCCCCGCCCGTATATTGCAAGAAATCCGGGTCGACGCCCCCTATCCACGTCATCGCGACGCGCCCGAGCTACAAAATTTGCGCCGCGATATTCTAGAGACGCTCGGGCATAGCCATGAACTCTAGCGTCAAAGGCTAGCCAAAAGAAGCGGACGACACCCTGGATGGAAGAGCCAAATTAACGGCAGCGGGTCATCGCCGCCCGATATGGGAGGTCGAACGGTTCACAAAGAACGTTTCTCTGCCTGTTGCCGTCATATTTTCTTTCAGCAGTGACTGGAGAGGAGAAGCCTTGCGGCCCGCCCCCATCCATGGACGAGTCCGGATCTGACCTAGCAGTTCGCCACGCCCCGATAGGCAGCCTTTCAGGAACGCTCGCATGATGATCATCGATCGTATCGAACCCTTCCTCTTTTCCGCGACGCCCGGGGCAGCCTTGCTCTTTGTGAAGGTCTCGACGCGCGATGGTTTGGAAGGCTGGGGCGGTCGCGCGGCTATTCGCGCTGCGAGATGTGGTCAGCCCCGATGTGGAGATCATGGTGAACGGGCATAGGCGGCTGCGCCTGGGATCGCCAATCGCCTCGCACGGCGCTTCGCGAAAGCCGGTATCAGTTGGTATGAGGAACCCTCCCCTTCGAAAAGTCTTGCGGAAACGGAGCAGGTCCGCAACGCTATCGACACACCTGTCGTGGTGGGTGAGGCACTGTGCACACCGCAGCAGTTCCTGCCAGTCTTTGCGGCTAGGGCAGCCGACATCGTCAACCCTGACGTCTGTGCGGTGGGCGGCATTGGCGCCATGCTCGCGATCAGCAGCCTCACGAGGATGCATGCTGTCGCTGTCAGCCCGCCTATTTCAAATAGCACAGTGGTCGGGCTGGCGGCCACTGTGCATGCCGCCGCGCTGATGCCCAATTTCGTGATCGCGGTGGCTTTCGTCAATCTAAACATCCCCAAGCTGCATCGCGATTTCCGTCACCGAGCTTTACGTGCTGCATTCCGAACGGACCAGCCAGGCCGCCCGCAACTGTTTCCAAGACCATGCCCCGATGGCACGCCGAAGCGTCACGCCAGCCATCCTTGCGCCCGGAACCACGCGACTTCATCCTGCAACGTGACCTCCACCGGCCTGAACGCAAGGCCCAGCTCGACCTGGCTCTTGGCGGCACTGAAGCGGGATCGCTCGTTCTCGGTCGACAAAGCGCGGGCCATGGCCCAGCTGAAAAGGACAGGCTTACCCGTCAGGCGAGCCTGGATTTCGCCAATCGCGGCAATGACATAGAGAAAGGCCAGAGGGATGCGCCGCGTGGGCACCTTTACACCCAGCGCCTTACCCATCAGCGGCATCAAATCCGCCATGGTGAAGTGGCACCCTGCCGCCAGATAGCGTTCGCCTCGGCGTCCCTGTCGGTGGGCCTGTATCATGGCCTGCGCCACGTCGCGCGCATCGACGAAGCAGACCGAACCGGGCGGCACACCGGGCAACTTGCCATGGGCGACATCGAGGACGGTCTGACCGGCAGACGTCGGCCCCATGTCACCGGGCCCATGCATCCAGCCGGGCAGCACCATCGCGGCCCAGAAATCCGCATGATGGTCGAGAAAGGCCAGCACCTCACGGTCCGAAAGGATCTTGCTGCGGTAGTAATCGTCGGCATCGCGCTCGTCGCGCAGCATGGTTTCGTCCACGATCTGGCCACGCTCGCCGCGCAGCACAGCGATGGAACTGGCATGGACGAACCGGCGCACGCCTGCGGCATAGGCGTGCTGCAACAAGGCTCTGGTCCCCAGCACATTGGCGGCGTGGAGTTTGGCCCAATGGCTGCCGCCGGTATAGGAATCGCGGAAATAGGCCGCCGTGTGGAACACCACATCGACCCCCGCCAGTGCCGGGGCGAAACCCTCGACAGCCAGCATGTCGCCGGTCACGATCTCGACCTCAAGGCCGGCGAACTGCTGCTGCGCCTTTTCGGCCGAACGGACGAGGGCACGCACACGAAACCCTTCGGCCAACAGCTCGCGCACCAGATTGTTGCCCAGCAGGCCCGTCGCGCCTGTCACGAAGGCAAGGGGCGTCTGCGCGGAAGAAACATCATTCATATCAAGGCTCCACAAGGGGGAGCCATGGCCTATAAGGGTGAACCAAGGTTCATGGTCAAGGGCGCAATGCATGCTGATTGGAGATTTCGCGAAACGGACCGGATTGAGCGCCGCCACCATCCGCTTCTATATGCGCAAGCGGCTGCTCGCCCCGGAAAGCGGGCAGTTGGGCGGCAGCAATCCCTATGCCCGCTTCACCGAGCGCGACATCCAGATTGCCGCCATGATCCGCTTTGGTCAGTCGCTGGGCATGTCGCTCAAGGATATCGCCCGGGTGAATGACGAGATGCAGGCCGAGGGTTTGTCGCGCGAGCGCGCGGTCGAGATCATGGATACCCAGCTTGCCATTATGGAGCGCAAGGCGTGCGATCTGGCGGTGATGACAGATTACCTGCGCGCCAAGCGCAACTGGATCGCCGGGGGTCAGACAGGGGAGGAACCGCGCTTCGCCGCAAGCCTGCCGTGCTCGCTATAACCAGAGGCGCAGGCCTATGCCAGCGCCTGCCACACGATCCAGCCCACGGAGATCAGCAGGGCCAGGGCCATGGCGCGATTGAACAGGCGCATCGCTCTCTGGGGGATGCGCGAACCGACCCAGGCCCAGAGCGCCAGCGATGGCCAGCAGATGAGGCCGGACAGGAGGACGAAAGTCACCAGCCCCGCGCGTGGATCGCCCAGCGGCAGAATAAAGGTGGAGAGCGCCGAGAGCACGACCAGCCATGCCTTGGGATTGAGCCCCTGCACCATCACCCCGGACCAGAAGCCCGGAATGCCGCGCCGGTCCGCAGCACCGATCGCGCCGTCGCTGCGCGCCAGCCCCCATGCCATCCACAGCAGATAGGCCGAGCCCAGCAGCGTCATGGGCCGCGCCACCAGCAGGACTGGCCCGGCCTGAGCCAGCATGCCGGTGCCGCAGATCAGCAGCAGAGCCAGGAAGCTGACGGTCGCGCCTGTCACGAAAGGCAGGGCCCGGAGCGTGCCGTGCCGCGTGCCTGTCATCGCGCCGATGATGTTGACCGGGCCGGGCGTTGCCGATCCGGCCAGCGCAAAACTGCCCATCGCCAGCAGCGTTTCGACAGGCGGCAGCATCATCGCCTCTCCGATGCGCTGGCGGGATGAAGGGTAGCAGGGGGCGAAGACATGGGCAGTGATCCTTTCGCCGCCGTGCTGGCAGCAAAAGAAACGTCGCGATTGAACGAAATTGACCTGCTCAGTGGCGGATCAACGCTCCCGGCGTCACGCCGTAATGGCGGCGGAAATGACGGATCAGATGGGCCTGATCGCTGAAACCGGCGGCAAGCGCCGCTTGCGCCGCGGGCATTCCGTCCAGCAACAGGCGCCGGGCAAACTCGACACGGGCGTGCAGCACATGGCCATGCGGCGTCATGCCGGTAGCGCGCGCGGTGGCGCGGATAAGGTAGGAGGGATTCCAGCCGGTGTCGGCGGCCAGATCGGCGAGGCTCAGGGCCTCGCCGGTTTCCACGCCGGATCGGATGCGGTCGATCATCCTCTGAATGGCGACGGGTTCCCGGCCCGGCTGGCGCAGGTCGGCCCGGGCGTAATGCGTGAAGGTCAGGGCCAGAATGTCATGCATCGCCTCCTCGGCCACCAGTCGGCGGTCCGTGGTGCCGGGGGCATGGAGGCCATGCGTCAACCGTGCCAGCGCGCGTGTGACCTTCAGATCGCGGTCGCGCGTGGCAATATCGGGGAAACCGCGCAGCACGCGCAGCCCCAGCACCGCCCTCACCGCGCTTTCGCTGGCATAAAGCATGCTGTAGCGCACCTGGCCCGCGGCGGCATGACCGGTATGCGCCTCTTGCGGGTTCATCAGAGACAGCGATCCGGCGGGAACGGTCATGCTCTCGCCCCGGCAGACATAGCCGCCCACGCCATCGACAATCGCGCCGATGGCAAAACCTTCATGCGCGTGGCGGGCAAATGTCTGGGTGCTGAAGGCTGCCTCGAACAGTTCCATGCCATGATACCAGGCGAAATGATGATACCGGTTGCTGGCCACGGAAACCCCATAACGCCAAAATGGCCGGAACAGAAGGCCGCCGACGGAGCAGACCTTCAGCTCATCGACACTGCTCGCTAACAGCACTCATCCCTTCACATCCGGGATATCCCATCCAAATCTGGTTTCACCCGTCCAGACAATCGGGCGGCGTAAAAGGACAGCAGCAAGAGGGGCATCACACTCCAGGCCAGAGCCTTTACGCCCAAGCCTTCAAGGATCAGCCCGCCTGCCAGCCCGCCCCCGGCAATGGCCAGATTCCACACCGTGACGATCATCGACTGCGCGATATCGGCATGGTGGCCCGCGGACTCAGCCAATGCTGTCTGAAACAGGGTGGCCGCGCCGCCAAAGGCAAGCCCCCACAAGACGACACCGCCATAGATCACCAGAGACGTGCCCCCGAAAGCCAAAGGCAAGGCCGCCACAGCAAACAGCACGATTGCCGCCATGGTCAGGCGGTGCAGGTGGCGATCGACCAGCACGCCGACCACCCAGATGCTGGCCAGCGCTGCCACGCCGAACACCAGCAGCACGCGGCCTGTCTCAGCCGCCATACCGACCTGCGCCAGAAACGGGGCAATGTAGGTGTAGAGAATGTTATGCGCCAACACGAAACCCAGCGTGACCAGCAAGGTCGTGGCCACCCTCGGTATGGTCAGCACATGCACCAGCGATACGGACTGGCTTTTGCGAACACCGGCAAAATCGGGCAAGGTCAGCCATGCCCAACCGACCAGCAACACGGTCAGCCCGCTCATGATGCCAAAACTGACCCGCCATCCCACCAGGGCCCCTAACCAGGTCCCGGCGGGCAGGCCGATCGACAGGGCCAGCGGCGTTCCGACCATGGCGATGGCGATGGCCCGCCCTTGCAGATGGGCGGGGACCATGCGTCCGGCATAACCGGCCAGCAAGGCCCATAGCAGGCCCGCCGACACGCCGGCCAGAAACCGTGCCCCCATGATGACCGCGTAAGAGGATGACAGTGCCGTCACGAGATTGACGCCGGCAAAGCCCGCGATGGCCAGCAGCAGCAGGGGGCGTCTTGGCCAGTGCTGGGTGGCTTTGGTCAGGGGAATGGCGGCGAGCAGCGATCCCAGCGCGTAGATCGTGATCATCTGCCCCGCCATCGCCTGCGAGATGGTAAGGCCTTGAGCGATCTGCGGCAGCAGGCCAGCCGGAAGAGCTTCGGTCAGAATGGTCAGGAAGCCCGAGGCGGCCAGCGCCAATAGGCCGGGAAGCGGGAGGCTGTCGCGCCGTGAGGCCACAAGAGCGGTCATGAGGCCAGGGCTTCAGCAGAGGCCGGAAAAATAAGTTCCCCAACGCGATAGGTGTGAAATTCGCTGGTCGACACGGCATCGAGCCGGGCAAATTTCTCGACGAACACCGGATCGCCAAAGAAGGCGCCCACGCGGTCGGGATCGGCAATGGCCTCGATGTTGACCACCGTCTTGCCATTGGTGCTGCGCGAGAGGTTGCTCCACAGAAAGCCGGGTTTGCCTGAAGCGTGGCGCACGACATCCTTGATGATGGCGAAGGCTTCGTCCTGCTTGCCGGGATGCGCGTGGATGACATTGACGATGAAGACCGTCGGTTGCGGCATGGAAGCAAAGCTGGCCTGGGGCGTTGTGGGCACGGTGGGGACTCCTCGATTGCGCCGGGGTTCTTCGGCACCCACGACATAAGCGCCACCATAAAGCGGAAAAACATGCTACAATTCCGATCAGACAGGACTCTGATGTCCGCAATGAAAGGACCATCTCTTTGGACCGCTTGAGTGCCTTGAACGCCTTTGTGCGCGCCGCCGAAGCGGGCAGCTTTGTCGCTGCCGGGCGCGATCTGGGGATTTCAGCCTCTGCGGTCGGCAAAGCCATCGGCAGGCTGGAACACCGGCTGGGCGTGCGCCTGTTCCATCGCAGCACGCGCAGCATGACGCTGAGCGCCGAAGGTCTCCAGTTCCTCGATCATTGCCGCCGTATCTTCGAGGAAATCGATGCCGCCGAAGCCATGCTGATCCAGTCCACCGCCGCGCCGCAAGGCGTGTTGCGGGTCAGCTTGCCGATTGCCGGCATGCTGTTGATGCCGATCCTGACCGCCTTCATGCGCGCATGGCCCGCCATCCGCATGGACCTCGATTTCACGGATCGCATGGTGTCGGTGATCGAGGAAGGCTTCGACGCCGTGATCCGCACGGGTGACATCGCCGACAGCCGGTTGATGAGCCGCAAGCTGGGCATGTTCCGGCACCGGATCGTCGCCTCGCCCGCCTATCTGGCGCGGGAAGGCACACCCCTGGCGCCCGAGGATCTGCTGAACCACGACTGCCTGCATCACCGTTACATGAACACCGGGCGGCTCGAGCCATGGCCACTGGTGCGCGATGGCGTCGACCTGTCGCTCGATTTGCCCAGAACCACCATCGCCAGCACGATCGACCCCCTGGTCCATCTGGCACAACAAGGTTTCGGTGTGGCCTGCCTGCCGCCCTTTGCCGTGGCGGACCATCTGCGCCAGGGGACGCTGGTCAATCTGCTGGATGGACATGTCCGAGATAGAGGGGCTTTCCGCGTGCTCTGGCCTGCCAATCCCTATCTGCCCCCCAAGACCCGGGTCTTCGTCGATTTCCTCGCCGAACATCTTGTTCTGGAATGACGACAGGCCTCGCTGACAAAGACAACGTTCACGGGCTCATTCGCAATCGTCGAAAGCGGGCTTTCGTTCAGCGGCGCCTCAAAGCCTGGACTCTCCGGCAAATCCGGGGTGATTCACATTTCTCAGCCATGCCTGTCACTTTACAATGAAGATGAGCCTCATTGCCCGGCTGGGGAACGACGGCCCGCGCCTTGCATCGAGAGCGCAATATGGCCTGCTTCAGGTTTGACGGGTCATCGCGACACAGCGCGCCTTCGCCGATTTGCACTGCACTTCGCGAAAATCGCCGTGAATGGCGGCGAGGTTGGCGTCATCGGTTCATAGGCGGATCTGCCTCTTCACAGGTCAGCACATGACCTATCACTCACACGACCAAGTAAAACGAATCTCATAACGGAACAAAATTGATTTCGTCAATACACCATGGCGATTATTGCTGAAATAAAGCAAAATTCCAATACGTCAGATCCGATTTACAAATTTTACATTTGAAATTTCTTTAATGAAATCGGGGGCGATTCATGAGACACATTAAATACCTCTGCGCAATTCCTTTGATGGCGACGTTTTATGGACAAGCCGACGCGCAGGATATGAGCGGGAAATTGTTTCAAGTCTATGGAACAGTCACTCAACCATCGTCCACAAATCCCACAAACTTTTCTTTTGGCATTTCCAACGCATCCGATGCTGTTCTTTTGATCAACTCGGACTATTTTCACAGCATCGTTCCCTCATCCAGCCAATCGACATCGGGCATCAATGCAACGGTCAATTTCCGCGGCGTGCCGATTGCCCTGGCCTTCCCGGTCAACAGCTCTGCCCTGAGCTTCGCCATTCCGTCGCTTGGCGTCCAGCAACAGTTCAATGGGGGCAGTCGCGGGGCATCGCTCACGATGCTCAAGGATTATCTGCTCAAGAATTCGGGCGATTTCACCCGGCGCTTCGAGCAGGCCCTGATCAAATCATCGCCCAATGATCCCACCGCGGGCAATCCCAACAGCCTGCAATCCTCCATGATCGCGCAGGACTTCAGCAACGCTGGTTTCGACACCACGGGCGTGGGTGACGCCATCAGCGCGGGGGCGGGTTCAGCGGCGGCCTCGGCAGCGGCGAATGCGGGCAACAAGGTGTTCGTCGGTCTGCAGGCGGGCACGTTTACGGCACAAGGCGTGACGGGCAAGACCATCACCGCGCCGCTGTCCTACACCATCCGCTTCGACCGCGATCCGCGTTACCAGCTGCAATTCGGCCTGCCGGTCACCTATATCGAGCAGGCCGGCGCCAAGACCGCCGCCGCGGCCTTCAGTGTCGGCTTCCAGTTTCCCTTGCTGGCCTATGAATCGCGCAACCAGTGGTATCTGGCGCCCCGCGCGAGCGTTGGCGCCACCGGATCGGCCGACGCCGCCGCCGCCAGCATCCTGAGCAATTTTTCGCTGACCAGCCGCTATGTCATGCCGCTCACCAGCAAGGATCAGCTGACCATCGCCAATATGGTCGCCTACAACATGAGCATTCCCTTCAAGATCCAGTCTTTCAATGGCGACTATGGCATCAAGAATGTCGCCTTCAAGAATGGTCTTCTGTACCGCAGAAATCTTGATTTCAGGCTGTTCGGATCATCGGGCACGGCCATTCAGGCCAGCTATGCCTTCACCTATTTCACTGGCACCGACCTCTATATGAACAGCTACCATGAAATGGCGCTGACGGTGGGCACGATCAAGCACAATGGCGCGCCCTCATTGCTGAGGTTTGGCGTGAACGGAGCACTTGGGCGCCAATATCAGAAAATCGCCGCATCGCTGGGCTACGTCTTCTGACCCCTTGAGGATGGAGCCCGGTCTGGCTCCCGGTCGCCCGGCCACGGCGTTCCGGGAGCCAGCTTTGCCTCTTTTGCCCATGTCGCCTCACGGGCCCTGTCGCCTCACAGGCCCACGTCACCCCACAGGGAGGTCGGTGATCTTGTCTCTTCTGAACGCCGCGCGATCGCGCCAGGGCCTTGCCGTGATGGCGACCTTCTGCATGACGTCGCTGGGGCTGGCCGCCGCGCGCCCGGTCATGATCTTCGCGATCAACCACACGGCGCTGGCCGCCAGCGGGGTGCGGATCGTCTCGGCGCAATCGCTGTGGATCGATCCCATCGGTCTGGTGACAGGGCAATTGCATCTGACAGCCAGCCATCTGGTCGTCGGCCATCGCCTGATCGACAGCAATCTGGCTTTCGACAGCTTCGCTTTCGACAAGGATATGGTGCAAGGGCGGGGCCAGATGCGCTTTGCCTTTGGCCCCTATCAGGGCCAGTTGCGCTTCGCCCGGTCGGGCCAGGCCCAGCAGTGGGATGGCGATGTGGGGGGCGGCGCGCAGGGCCATGTGCTACTCCATGCCACCCGGTCCGATCAGGGCGATCTGGGTTTTCGCGTGACAGGCACACACAGCGCTCCGCTGCTGGCCGCGCTGCTGGTGCGGCCATCGCGTGACCTGTCGCACCTGCCCGATGCCATCGATCTGAGCCTGACGCAGGATGGCCCCCATGGCGCACAACTGCTCTCCTATCGCCTCACCGCGCAGGCCTTTACGGCCTCCGGGCAGGGCCAACGGGATGCCGCGCGCAACAGCATCCGGCATCAAGGCAAGCTGCAAATTTCAGCCTGGCCCGCATCGGCAGCCACCAACACCGATCCCTATGCCGCACTGCGCGAACAAATGGGGCTGCTGGCCGATGGTGTTGCACGGTTGCGAACCATGGATGTCGATATCGGGCTGGCGTTGGCGGCGCCCGATGGAGCGCATTATGCGCTGAAGCTGACAAAACAGGCCTCGCCCGGCAGCGCCCTGCGCTTCGCGCTGGCGCGCGGCGACGGCCCCCCCGCCCCTCCGCTGATCGATCTGACCTTCCTCGCGCCGCAAGCCGGACAGCGCCTGCGGTCTTCGGGCATGCTGGGCCTGTGGGCTACGCCAAGGCCCTTTGGCCTGACCATCGAAGGCGATCCGGGCAAGCCGGTATCGGGCATGGCCATGGGTCTGGGCGGATCATTGCAAAGCCCCGATCTGCGCCTCCATGCTCAGGCGCGCACCCTGTTCTTCAGCCGCTCCACCGCACTGGCCGTCATGGCCCACGGCCGGCTGGCGCTGGGGCCGATCAGCCCCGCCCTGCCCGCCCAATGGACCAGCATGGCCCAGCAGGTGGGCGCCGCGACCCATGGCGCCCCGTCGCTCCAGATCGACAGCGCGCTGCGTCTTGAGCCCGCCCGTATCCTGATCGACAAGGCCGATCTGGCCGGAGGGCCCTTGCGGCTGGCGATCAAGGGCAAGGTGGAAGGCGGAGCCACCACGCTGGACCTGCATGGCCATCTGCCGCTGGTCACCGCACCATGGCTGGCGAGCATGGGAGAGCTGGCCAAGGCCGGCGGTGGCAGCCATGGCCCGTCATCGGGCCCGATGTCGATCCATGCGCAGATCGATGTCGACCGGCTGGATTTCGCGCCCCTCGCCTTCGACGGCGCCTCTCTGACCTATGACAGCGGGCAGGACGCAAGGCTGCATTTCAACAGCGCCTCGCTCAGCGGCCATCGCCTCGTCACCGATGGGCAGATGACTTTGCCCGCCACGCTGCGGGCGGCTCAGGCGATCAGCGCCACCGCTCATACACCCTATGGCGGGGCGAGCCTGTCGTTCCGGCCCAATGCCGCGGGGCCACTGGCGGAAAGCCTGCACAAGGGCGGGCAAATTTCAGGCCAGTGGCCAGGGCTGCGCGTGGCAGGGGTGCTGGCGGGCACGCAGGAAGGCGCCCTGCACCTCACGCTGGTCAGCGATCCTCTCTCGCAGATCAAGGCGCTGCGCGATCTGCTGGGCTCGGAGAGCCAGTACCTGCCCGATGAGACCGTCAATGGCGAGATCGACCTGACGATGGCCCATGGCCTGCGCAGCGCCACGCTGACCTCCCGAACCCTCTCGGCCACGCTGCGCCCGCGCGAGGATGGCGCGATGACCTTCGCCATCGAGGGCAAGGCGGCCACGGTGCTGCAGAATGTCAGCAGCGCGAAGGGCCTGTTTGCCGCTGATACCCCGCTTCATCTGGCGGGCACCATGACCCAGTCGAACCGGGATACGCAGCTGTCCGATCTGGTCGTGCGGCTGGGCGATGTGCAGGCCAAAGGCGCGGCGCGCATCATGGCGGCCAGCAGGATCGACGCCCAGATGGTGATCGAGGCAAAGCGCGCGGAAAGCGTCATGCGGCTGTTTCCCAACCTGCTGGCGATCGTGCCGGCCAGCATGATGGACAATCCGGTCAGCGTGCCGGTGCATGTTCAGGGCGATGCGCAAAAGATGGACCTTGCCGCGCAGGACGCGCGGATCGGCGGGGTGCGCTTCACCACGGCGCTTTCCGCCGCCGGGGATGGCGCGCTGACCGGGCGGGTGCGGGTGGAGGGCCCCATCGCGCAGATGATGATGGCGGGCGCGCCGGGCTGGCTGCGCGATCTGATGGGGCGCCAGCAGGCCATCGACAGCCAGGTCACCCTGACACCCCATCGCCTGTTGCGGCTGAGCGATCTGCGGCTGGATGGCGACCGCATGGGGATGACGGGCGATATCGTGATCCCGCTGCGCGACGGCAATTTCGACTTTCCCGCCACGCAGGGGCAAGTGACAGGCCTGCTGAGGGACGCTCATTATGAGCTGCTGGGCTTTCCCACCATCCGTTTCCAGTCCAGCCTGGGCAGCGCGGACAAGACCGCGCATGTCGTCTTCGCGATGGCCGGCGGCGGGCAGGCCGTCGCCGATGTCACCGTCAGCCATCAGGCGGTGGGCGGTGTGAACGCCCATGCCAAACTGTCATTGCGCGATGTCGATCTGGGGGCTCTGGCGCGCGATACGGGGATGCGCTTCTTCGGATCGGGGCGCCTCAATGCCGATATGGATGCCGCCCTGCCCGCCGAAATCTTCCGGACCACCAGCACCACCGATGCGCTGGGCCGGATGATGGCGCAGGCCGGTTCGGGCGGGGGGCATATCGAGATCGCCAATGGCACGCTTTCCAATGTCAGCTTTGCCGATCAGGCCAAAAATGGCAGCGGCGGCGTGGCCCAGGGTCGCAGCACCGCCTTCCGTGAGATCAGGGGGCAGCTGGTCCTCAATCATGGGCTGCTCGAACTGCGCGAGGGCCATGTTGCCGCTCAGGATTTCAACCTCGACGCCGATGGCACGATCAAGGTTCCCGCCATGGAGATGAACCTGACCATGAAAGGCAAGATCGCCCTGGTGTCCGGCGTAAACTCTGGCAAGGCCCTGATCAGCAGCGCTTTCCCGCCTTTGCACATCGCCGGAACCTTCGACCGCCCAACCTATGATTTCGGCAAGGGCAGCGCTTCGGTGATCAGGACGGCGATCGGCGTGGTCAACCAGATCGATCATGTGAGCAAGAAGCTGGAGGTCATCGACCAAAGCATCAGCACCACCGTCAACCGGCGCTTCTTCGACAAGGTTCTGCCGAAAAAGGCGCGTTCCGTCACGCACACCGGTCCCTTGCCCGCCGGTGTGGATTAGAGCATCGCGCGAAAAAGCGGGAACCGGTTTTTCGCGGAAAACGATGCGACAACAAAAACCTGGTGCGCCGTCAAGCCGTGAACCTGACAAGCAGACGGATCATATCCATCTGGCGATTGGTCTGCGTCTTCATAAGAAGGTTTCTGACATGCACGCGGGCTGTGGTCGTGCTGATGTCCATGCAGGCGGAGGCCGTTTCGACCGAATGCCCCCCAACGAGATATCTGGCGAATTCGGTCTCTTTTCTGGTGAAGCCAAAGGCAGCCTGCCATTGATGATGCGCCGTTTCGGGAAAATCACCCGGCACGATGACCCTGACCATGGCCACCGCTTCGGGCGCGAGCACGAGCATCCGCCGCGGCAGAGGATAGCCGGTCATGACATAGGGCGCCTTGCCGGAGGGGCGCGGGATGCTGCAGCTTCGCGTGAAGCTGAAAGCGGAAGCCAGCGATCCGACAAAGGCATCGAGCGGCGCATCCGCGATGCCGCCGCCACAGGTCAACCGGCCGCGAACGCAGGCCAGACCATCGCCGCTGCGCAGCAAGTCCTCCATGGCGGGGGTCATGCGCAGAACATGCCCGCCTTCGCCCAGCAGCAGGCAAGGTTCCTGCCGCTTCGTGAGCAAGCCATCCCAATAGGCTGCCGTCAGCTTTTGATTGTGAAGGAAACCAAGTTCGAGCGCGCGATGCATGTCGGGCAACAGCCTTTCCATGATCCGGCGCGACAGGTCAGGCGTGACCCCGTCCTTGACATCGCGATGGACCGACAGGGCCACCACATGGCTGCCGCCGTTCAACCGGGCCGCCGCCGTGACATAATGCCTGATCAGAGCATTGGAGGCTTGCCATGCGAAATATTCTTTCGTGGCGGAATTCTCCAGATCGACATGATCGGTGTCTGTGTAGACTTTTGACCCGCGCAGGCCGGTCACGAAGGAAACCTGCGGATCGAAGCGCCAGATCTCTTCATCGCGATAGCGCGCCACCGCCTGAACATTGTCATGCAGTTGCGTCTGATGTTGCACACGGCCTGAAGCATCCACGACATGGAGCGCACCGCAGGCCCCGCCAAGCAGCTGCGCTGTGCGCCAGACCCAATCTTCCCAGAGCGTGTCGTCAAGCGCGGCCGCATAGGCGCCCGTCACCAGATCCTGAATGATGTCATCCATGCGCCCCCCGGTCACAACAGATTGCCTATGGGGTTTTTATACGCATGAATTGCAAAACATCAATGCTGCATTGCAATAATCTCGAAACATTCTACATGTAATTATTGCGACTATTTGGCACATTTAATGACATGTATTAGAAAATATATTCCCTTCACGAGTCTTTAAATATTTTGTTGATGGAATATTGTTGCGAATTTACTTCGATATGGGTGCAACGGCGCCCGGAGGTGACGGGCGCCGTTGCTTTCAGACGAAAACCGCCAGGGCAAATGGCGGAAGGCTTCGCCTGTAACTGAACTCATTCGATCCCGCAGTCACAGCCCGCAGTCAAACAGGGCGCATGCTCCGTGATCGCCGGGCCAGATCCCGCTCTCAACGGGTCGAGGAAACGTCCGCTCCCTTCGCCATAACAACAGCGAGACGTTGATCGACTTGCGCCCGCGCCGCCGCACGGCACTGGGCAATCTCTTCCGCTTCCTGCTCGCCTCCACTTGATTGCGTTCCGGCGAAAGAACCGCAGACCGCTTCCAACGCGGCAGCAATCCGCTGATGCAGCCTGCGTCTGCCCTCCGGCCGAGACAGATCGAGATCGCTATAATGTATGCTGCGCTCATGGCTTTCAGGCTGCGTGGCCGAAGCAGGCACCGCCCCCAGAGCGGCCACCATCGCTACGAGGACCAGCCCGGAAACACCACGCAAAGTCATGATACACGCTCCTTGGGCGACAAGCGGTTGATGGACCGAAAGCTGATCAATTTGGCTTATGGCTGGTCGGCGCAGGTGCATTGTAGGCATATTGCGTCGTTGCTTTCGCAGCCGCCAAAGCCTGTTGATGGAAGGCATCGACCTGAAGACGGCCTTGAGACAGAGCCTTGTAGACACAGGCATTACGCTGGATCGGGATTCCATCGACATCGACAACGCCGGCACAAACCGCGTGAGCGGCAAGGACGACTTGTCTGTGCGCCTGGTGCATCCCTTCCGGTGTTGTCAGATCGATGCCGGCAAGATTGATCTCCTTGCGCGGCGCCTGGTCCTCAGGATCGATGTCCCGGGCAAAGGAAGAGGATGTCGCAACATGCAGGGCAAGCACAAAGATCGCGGCGCGCGCCGCTGAACGGAAGGTTCGGCTCATGATTGCTCTCCTGAGAGATCGCACAGGGGATGAGGATGTCTCCGCCGCCCCCTGGCCAGTGCCTTGCAATCTAGCGGCCTTTACGCAGAGACATAATAATCAACTTTGATGGTTTTCTTTAACATTTATGACCGAGATCATCGCCCCCATGGCACGAATCAGTCGCAATCTCCTCCTGCCGGACGCAATCCGCGACACCTTGGCAAGACAGGATCCCGGAACGCCCTAGAAACGGCTGAGCAGGCGAACCATGTCCGCCTGGCGCGAGCAGCTCGTTTTCGCCAGAATGCGGCGCAGATGAATGCGCGCGGTGGGATTGGCAATCTCCATGGAAAAGGCGGCGCTGTCGACCGAATGTCCCTGCATCAGCAGAGCAGCCATTTCAGCCTCACGCGCGCTCAGACCGAAAGCTCCCTGCCAGCGCTCGGCACGCGCCGGCCGGCTCACGGCGGGATCGATCAATGTGAGCAGCGCTGCGGCCTCGCAGGGCGCAAACATCCGGATCGGCCTGGGCAAAGGTATGGCATTCACCAGATAGGATGCCCTGCCCGAGCGCCGCCTGATCGGCACCGTCCCCCCTTCCGGAAACTGCCGCGCCAGCACCCGGCCCAGCAGCAGGGCCAGTCGGTCCTGGCTGGGCGGATCTTGAGCCACAAGGCGCCCGTCCTGCAAGTCGAGACCATCACCTGCCAGCAGGATCGTTTCCGCAGCAGGCACGGCGCGCAGCAGTTGCCCACGCTCATCGAGCAGCACGGCAGGCTCCGCCCGGTCCGTCAGAACCCCGTCCCAATAGGCCGAAGCCAGCTTTTCCCCATGCAACAGGCTCAATTCCAGCGAACGTTCCAGATGCGGCAGCAAGGTCTCCATCAGGCGCCGGTTCTCATCCGGAGTCACCCCATCATCGGTCTTGCGATGCACCGATACCCCGCCGACATAACGGCCCTTTCTCAGAATGCTCACCCCCGACAGATAATGGCGCACATTGCCCACTGACGTTTGCCAGCGCAGGTAATCCTGGGTCGTGGTCTGAGACAGATCGAGATGATCGAGGTCCGTATAGACTTGCGACCTCTGCAAATGTGACACGTAATCGATCTGCGGATCGATATCACCGATGCATTCATCGATATAGCGCTCCACAATCCTTGCGCTGTCATGCCGCAGAATTCTCTGGCGAATGATGCCTTGCTGGCGATCGATGACATGGAAACTCATGGCGCGGCCATCGAACACATTACGGACACGATCCGCCCAATGCTCCCACCGCTCCGGTTCATAGACGGCGACATAGGCCTCCTCAGCCAGCCTTGCCAAATCCTCCACGCGTGACAAATCGCCCCCCTCTTTGACAATCGAATGCTGCAACGCCCCCCGGCATTGCAACATCCTATGACCACAAACTCCTTAGAGACACCCATGGAAATGCGAAAGTACTTCAGTGATATTTTACATAAACGCCGCAACAGGACAAAATAACCGAATCTCCGGAATAAATAACCTTTATTTTACATAAATATTTCCGGATAGGTTAACGACATAGCTCAAAAAACCCGATTCCAACCCATGCAAATCGTTATATTACAAACAAACCTCTCTCCAGCCTCACGACTTTGACGCCATCTATACTCCAACTGGATGATAGGCCTGAAAGACCCGCCAGCCCTATGCCCTTGCCGGCAACACGGCAGGCACGATCATGGCACCAATACCCAGGATCATGTCCTATTTCGTGGTGTAGCCTGGGGCACGAGCCACGATGAACTCTGGCAAGGCTGGGTTTGTCAGGCTGGCACGGCGACCGGCAGCGTGACGATGGCACCATCGATGACTTGGGCGACACTTTCCAGCGTCATGTAGCGCCCGCGCTGGACCGCCCACTCGTCGTTCATGTCGAGCAGGACGGCGTCGATCAGGCGGGAGATGCTGGCCTCGTTGGGAAAGATGCCGACGGCGTCGGCGCGACGTTTGATCTCTTTGTTGATCCTTTCGAGTGGGTTGGTGCTGTGCAGCTTGATCCGGTGCGAGGCCGGGAAGTGCATGTAAGCAAGCACATCGTCCTCGCTGCCATCCATCAGCGCGGCCAACTTGGGTACACCGGGTCGTAACTGGTCGGCGACCTTGCGCCATTGCGCCGTGGCATCCTCGGCACCTTCCTGCGCGAAGGCAGTGGCGATGAAGGCGGAGACGACGCGGCGCCCACCCTTGCCGGCATGGCCAGCGCATGGCAGGCGAAGTGGACGCGGCAGCGTTGCCGGGTCGCACTGAAGACGCGCGAGACCGCCGCCTTGATGCCTTCGTGGCTGTCGGAGATGACCAGTTTCACCCAGCGCAGGCCCCGGCGGGCCAGGTTGCGCAGGAATTCGGTCCAGAACGTCTCTGCCTCCGACGCGCCGATCGTCATGCCCAGAATCTCGCGCCGTCCCGCGCTGTTGGCGCCGACCGCGACGATCACCGCGACCGACACGACACGGCCAGCCTCGCGCACTTTGAGGTCGGTCGCATCGAGCCAAACGTATGGCCAGTCGCCTTCGAGCGGGCGATTGAGGAACGCTTCGATGCGCCCATCGATATCCTGGCATAGGCAGCTCACTTGGCTCTAGGACATGCCGGTGCCGCCCATCGCCTTGACCAGATCATCAACCGTGCGCGTCGAAACACCGTTGATCCAGGCCTCCTGGATCAACGCGACCAGCGCCTTCTCCACCATCCGGCACGGTTCCAGAAAGCTCGGGAAGTAGCTGCCGGTGCGAAGCCGCGGGACGCGCAATTCGACCGCCCCGGCGCGCGCGGTCGGTGCTCTTCTCGCCAAACGGCGCACCAGTCTGTGCGCCAACCTCCAGTTCCATCAATCGCTTGGCAGCGCACCCGATCGTCTCGCGCAGAAAATCCGCATCTCCGCTCTTGGCGAGAAGCGCAGTCAGGTCCATCCTGTCTTCGGTCATCGTGAAGTTTCTTGGATCGAGTGTGGTAACAAGTTCACGATGACCGCCCCCGCTGCTGGCCGGGCGCTACAGCGCAATAGCGAAAGCGCTCCATTGTAAGGCCATGCCGAAATACGTCCCCCTTGAGATAGGTACCCCGCTTCAGGCCAGTGCGAGCGACCTAATCGCCTTCAACTGGCGGGACAGAGGAATCTTGGCAGACTTTCTGCTACCGCATGATGGCAAGCATGTGCTTCGAGTTTCTTTCGGCTACCCCTGCATCGTGAACCGCGCCGGCTTTTCCGGAGGCTGTTTGGTTTTAGTTAGGCATCCATGGAGACGTCGTCCAGCATGGCGTAATAGAGTTCTTCGGCCTCGGCAGGTAGTATGTTGCCGATGGGCTCGAGCAGGCGGCGGTGATTGAACCAGTCCACCCATTCGAGCGTGGCAAATTCGACGGCTGCGAAGGATCGCCATGGCCCGCGCCTGTGGACCACCTCAGCTTTGTAGAGCCCGTTGATGGTCTAGCTGCGCTGGCCTTCGGGCGGCCGAAGCATTGTCATAGCTGTCACCCACGCTGCCGACTGAGGGTGCAATGCCCGCCTCTGCCAAGCACTCGGAATAGCGAATAGACACGTAGACGAAGCCTGCCCATGTCGCGACATAAGTGAAGTCTGACACCCAGAGCATGTTGGGCGCCGGGGCATGAAACTGCCGGTTCACATGATCCAACGGACATGGCGCGGCCTTGTTGCTGAGCGTTGTGCGCACGGGCTTGCCCCGGATCACGCCCTGCAGGCCCAGATCACGCATCAGGCGCGCAACGGTGCAGCGGGCGACAGCAACTCCGGATTGCTTCGCTGTGCCACGCGCGCCCGATAGGAGGATGGGGCAATTGGCAGAACCCTGCAGATCGGCTCGACCCCATACTCATCGCGATGCGCACCGCACGTGCGCGGACCTCAGACGCAAATTTGTTCGTCGTTTTGCTCATATCGGCTCCACTTCCTCAGAAGTTGGAGCCTCCGGCAAACCCCGCGCGGTTCAACAGCTTGCTAAATTTGCTCTTCACTGACCAAGCATGCTTGGAGTGATGCGATGTCTCACCCTCAAATTCACACCAATCTAACTTCGGAAGCATGCCAGGATTTATCTTGCCCGCAGCACCAGCGCGGTTTAGGGTTCCAAAACCCACAGATTTCTGCGGGTCTCGGTAAAGTTGAATTGCGTGGTCTGCACTCGGTATTTATTCCATGGATAACAACCAGACCACCACGCTGCGTCGCTTCCGCCCAACCTGTTATGATGTCGCCGAAAAGGCCGGGGTCAGCCAATCCACCGTCTCGCGGGCGCTGGCCGGGCACCATTCCGTCTCGCAGCGGACGCGTGAAAAAGTGGCCGAAATCGCCCGCGCGCTGGGCTATCAGACCGACAGCGTCGCCGCATCGGTGCGCACCGGGCGGATCGACCGGATCGCCGTCATCGTGCTGGCCCGCAAGGACGCCGCGCCGGAACATTGCAACCCGTTCCATCACACGCTGCTGGCGGCGATCTGTCAGGCTGCCTCGGCGCGGGGGCTGGAGACGCTGGTCTCCTTCCAGAGCGACCCCGAAACGCTGTACGGCAGGTATGAGGAAGCGCGCAAGGCCGCCGGGTTGATCGTGATCGGCACCAGCGAGAACCGCGCGGCATGGCGCTATTTTCGCCAGATCGCGCGAAGCGGCACCAACATCGTGGGCTGGGGCACCCCGCATGAGGATATGCGCTGGGTCCGCGCCGACAATGCCATGGGCGGCAGACTGGCGGCGCAGCATCTGCTGGAGGCGGGCTGCCGCACTATCGCCTTTCTGGGCGGCGGCCCCCATGCCCCGCCGCAATTCGCCGAGCGTTTCGCCGCCAGCCATGCCGCTCTGGCCGAGCGGGGGCTGGTGCTGCATGCGCTTGACATGCCCAAGGGCACGTCCCGTCTGCATCAGGGCGAGAAGGCGGGCCGCGCGCTGCTGGCGAAGCTGCCCGCTTGCGACGGGGTGATCGCCGCCAATGACAGTCTGGCGCTGGGCCTGCAGAACGCCCTGCGCGGCGGCGGCGCGCTCGAGCGCATCCGGCTGATCGGTTTCGACGGTTCTTACGAGGCGCGGCATGCCAATCCGCCGATCACCTCGATCGCGCCGGATTTCCAGATCGCGGGCGCCATCCTGCTCGATGCGGTGATGAACCGGCAGGGGGACACCGCGCCGGACCAGCCCAGACCGCCTGTCGGGATCATGATCTGACGGTGTAGCGGGCAGGCGCCGCGGCGCCTGCCCAGCCCGGTCTGATCCCTACCCCTTTCGGGGAGGATTGCGGCTACTTCCAATGACCGGTTGAGCCGAAAGGCAAACTGCGAAACCCTGCCGCCCGGTCGATGCCCGATGGAGGGTGAGGGCGGCAGGAGTCGCACAGGGCACGTCGGCCTGCGCGAGGTGCTGCGATGCAATTGACCTTCATCGGTCTCATTCAGCTGGTGATCGGGGCGTTCATCGTCTTTGGCGGCTCGCTGCGCCATGCCGTCACCTTCATGGTGATCTCCGGCCTGTTCGCGGGCAGCGCCGCCATCGTGCTGCCCGGGCTGGGCGGTTCCTCGATCCCGCCGATCCAGTTCGCCTGCCTGATCGTCTATCTGCGCATTCTGGCGCCGCGCGGCGGCTTTCTGGCCCTGCTGCCCGAAGCGGTGCGCGCCAACCGCTGGCTGGCGCTCTACACCTTCTACGGCGTGGCGACGGCCATGATCGCCCCGCGCCTCTTCGCCAATCAGGTGGATGTGACGCCGCTGCGTTCCGGGGATGCCAGCTCGCTCTTCGCCACGGCGGCGCTGGGGCCTTCCACCCAGAACATCACCACCAGCGTCTATATGCTGGGCACCTGCGCCATCGCCGTGGCGGCCTATCTGGTGGCGCGCCTGCGCGGCGGGGTGGCCACGCTGGTCACCGCCGCCATCGTCGTCAGCTGGCTGCATATCGTGCTGGGGCTGATGACCGCGCTGGCCGCCGGCACGCCGCTCAACGCCGTGTTCGAGGTGATGCGCAACGGCAGCTATGCCCAGCTCGACCAGTCGGTCAGCGGCTTCGTGCGGATCAGGGGCTTCTTCCCCGAAAGCTCCTCCTACGCCGATTTCGCCTTCGCCTATTTCACGCTCAATGCCGAGCTGTGGTATCGCTCGATCTGGCCGCGCGAGACAGGCGCCACCGCGCTGGCGCTGGCCATGCTGCTGGTGATCAGCACCTCGTCCACCGCCTATCTGGCGCTGGCGGCCTATCTGGGCTTCTTTGCCCTGCGCGTCATCATGATGCCGCATCTGGCGCAAATGGGGCGGGTCAAGCAGCTGGTGATGGCCACGCTGGCGGGAGGGCTGCTGATGGCGGTGGCCTGTCTGGTGGTGCCGCAATTGCTCTCCAGCATCTCGGACATGATCCTGCATATGACGGTGGACAAGTCGGGCTCCGACTCGGCGCAGCAGCGCCTGTTCTGGGCGATGCAGGGGCTGGAGGCCTTCAAGGCCTCCTATGGGCTGGGCATCGGGCCGGGCAGTTTCCGCTCGTCGAGTCTGGTCACCTCCATGATCGGCTCGACGGGCCTGGCGGGATGCGGCGCTTTTCTGGCCTATGCCTTTTCGGTGTTTCAACCCACGCGCCATTCCACCTTTGGCGTCAGCCCCGATCTCGGCCTGACCATCGGGGGGGCCTTTGCCACCGCTGCGCTGCTGGCCCTGATCCCGGCCTGCCTGATCGCGCCGAGCGCCGATCTGGGCGCCAATGTCGCGCTGTTCGCCGGGGTGGCTCTGGCGATGCGGCCCATGACAGCGCCGCGCCAGCAGGCAGAGGCGCCGGCATGGCCAGCGCCGCCGGCCGACGAACCGGAGCCCCCGGCCCTGCCTTCGCCCGCGATGAACGGCTAGCCCATGGACACGACCGCGCCCCATTTCAGCGTCATCATCGCCAATTTCAACTATGGCCGCTTCGTGGGTCGCGCCATCGAAAGCGCGCTCGACCTCGACTGGCCGCATATCGAGGTGATCGTCGTCGACGATGGATCGAGCGATGAATCCCGCCCGGTGATCGAGGGGTTCGGCACGCGCATCAAGGCGATCTTCCAGCCCAACAGCGGGCAGAGAGCCGCCAACAACGCCGGTTTCGCCGCCTCACACGGAGACATCGTGGTCTTCCTCGATGCCGACGACATTCTCGATCCCCATTTCGCCCGCGCCGTCGCTTCGGTGTGGCGCAAGGGGGTCAGCAAGGTGCAGGTGCAGATGCAGCGCGTCGATGCACAGGAGCGTTCGCTCGGCTCGATCCTTCCCGCCCTCGCTCAGGCCCCGGCCCCCGATGAGGTCCGCCGCTGGAGCGTGGAGATGACCGAATATCCCACGCCGCCCGGCTCGGGCAACGCCTATGCGCGCGATTTTTTGGAGCTTTTCTTCCCCATCGGCCCCGAGCATGACAGTTCCACCGATTCCACCTGTCTGGCGCTGGCGCCGCTGCTGGGCGATGTGGTGACCGTGCTGCAGCCGCTGGTGTTGTACCGCCAGCATGGCGAGAACGACAGCAACCTCTTCGCTTCCCCCGGCCGTTTCGGGCGCGAGGTGGCGCGGGCCATGTCGCGCCAGCGCAGCGCCGAAAGCATCTGCGACGCCCTGGGCACGCCGCCGCCGGACAAGGCAAGGCTGCGCTCCAGCCGCCATCTGCTGCAATTGCGCGTCGCCTCGCTGCGGATGGACCCTTCGGGGCATCCTCTGCCGGAGGACAACCGCAGAGTGGCGCTGATCGACGCCCTCCATTCGGTAACCCGGCGCGGTTTCGATCCCTTGTCCAAACGGCTGGTCGTCGCCCTCTGGTCCATCGCGACGCTGACAGCGCCCCGCCCGCTGGCCAACCGTCTGGTGCGCTGGCGTTTCCGCGCCGCGCCTTAGAGCGTTTTCAAGCTGGGTGGAATCACCCAGCGACTTGGAAAGCGCGGTAAAACAAGAATCTAGAGCGGTTGATCCGATGCGATCGGATCGTGAACCGCTCTAGACCACCGGAGTGACATCGCCGGGGTAGCTGCGCCTGTCAGGCGGAAAGGCCTGAGGCTGGTCAGGCAAAGAGCGGTCGAAGAAGGCGCGGATGATCTGCGCATGGGCCGATTGCCGCCACGCCAGCGCCTGCCGGTCCTCACCGAAAGCCGCAAAAGGATGCCGCCATGACCAGCCGGGCCAGGCCCCGGACAGATCGTCATGCCCGATGCCGGCGGCATGCAGCCAGACGAAATCCGCCCGGCCAAGGTAGGGAAGGTGGATCGCACGGTCTTTGGCGCAGCCCTGCGCCAGCGCCCTCTGTCCCGGATCGGCGGACTTGAACCAGCCATCGGGCGGAAAATCATCGTCGATGTAGAACAGCAGATAGGGCCGCGTCAGGACGCTGTGCGTGGCCTCGCCGAACAGCCAGCCGTCGAGATTGGCCACCGCCTTGATGCGCGGATCGGCGAGCGCCTGCTCCACCCCGGTCGCCCCGCCGAAGGAAAAGCCCAGAAAGCCGATCCGCGCCGGGTCGATCCGCCCGGCCAGTTCAGGCCGCGCCAGCACCGCATCGAGGATCGCCCTTCCCTTCTCCGCCGCCTTTCGCACCCTGCGCCCGGCCAGCACGAAAGAGATGGCATAGGCCTGCGGCGTCGCCTCATCGAATTGCGCGTGGCGCAGGGCCTTGTCATCCGCGCTTTCTGCGGGGCGGGGCGGATCATGCTCCACATCGTCGAACCCCACCGCGACATAGCCATGGCTGGCGAGATAGGCCAGCTGGCGCGATCCCGTCTCGACCTGCTGCCCCCATCCCGGCGCATAAAGGATCAAGGGCCGAAGGCCCGTCGTCCCCATGGGTTGCCAGACTTCGATACGGTAGGGGCCGTCGCGCGTGGCGATGGTAAAGCGCGCGGTCTGCACCCGCCATGGCCCCAGCGGCATATCGGGCACGCGCCGCCAGCCGAAGGCCAGAGCCACCGCGCATGCGATCAGCAGCGCCGCGCCAACCCATGCCAGGCGCATCTCAAAAGCCCAGCGCTTCCAGCCTGCGACGGATCGCGGGCCCCATCACCGCAGCGCCTTCCGGGCGGAAGATCGTGTCATGATTTCCCGGCACGTCGAGCAGGTCGAACCGCCCCGAGATATGACCCGCCCAGCCGAAGTCATAAGGGAACAGGCGCCCCGGCTGCATCTCCCGGTTGCGGAAGAACAGCACATCGCCGTCATAGGGCTCCAGATCGAACGCTGCCTGGCTGGGCAACAGCACCTCTTCGGGGAACCAGCGGTTGTTGTCCGCCATCGGATCATGCCGGGGGCCCGGCGTGGTCAGGCCCAGCCGCGCCAGCATGGCGGTGATGCGCAGGCGACGCGCCAATCGGTAATTGTCGATCCATTGCGCCATCGTCAGCTCGCCCGAGGCCACGCGCTGACGCAGATCGGCAAAGCTGCGCGCCCGCACCTGCCATGCCCTGATCTGGTGATCGAGAAAGGACATGTTTTCCCGATAACCGGGGCGATAGGTGTCCACCAGCACCACCAGCGGCACCTCTTCGCCCTCCGCGCGCAAGATCCGCGCCGCCTCCAGCGCGAGGGCGCCGAGGATGCACAGGCCGAACAGCACGTAAGGTCCACGAGGCCGCGCCAGCCGGATCATCTCCACCGCATCGCGCGCGTGGTCGGCAAAGTGGCGGCGCGGCAGGGCGACAGGCACCGGCGAGGGGCAGAACTGGATATCGTAAAAGGGATGCCCGCGCTCGATGGCGCGCGCCACCGGATAGAGCAGCGAGGCATTGTTGAGCGCCATGATCGGCACCCTGTCGCCTTCGGAGCGCAGCGGGACGATGCGCTGGCGCAAGGCCTCCAGCCGGGGGTTGCGGGGCGCGGGGCGGATGGCGGCCTGCTGCGGCGTCTTTTCCGGAGCGGGACTGCCCGGGCGGCGTTCATGGGGCTCGAGCACGGCAAGCTGCGCCAGCGGGGCTTGCGGATGCGCCACCGCCCCCTCCATCACCTTGCGCCAGACCGCGAGCAGCGCATCGATGGTGGCGCTGTCATAAAGCGCGCTGGCGCCCTCGCAGGAGAGCCGCCAGCCCTCCTCGCGCCCGACCATGAAGAGGCTGAGATCCCACAGCGCCCCCGCGGAATGGCTGGGGGCCGAAGCGATGCGGAAGCTGCCATACTGGCTGTCGGCATCGCGGGCGGTCGAGATATGGGTGTGCTGCACCACCAGATTGACGCTGTAGAGCGGCCTGTCGTCACCCTTGTCACCCGCCATCTTCGCCACTTCGGCAAAGGGGAGCATCTGGTTCTGCGTTGCCTCAAGCGTCACGCCGCGCACCCGCTCGGCAAAGCTCAGGAAGCTGTCGGCAGGCATCACCGGCAAACGCAGCAGAACGGTGTTGAGCAGCGGCCCGACGATGTTTTCCGCATCGGGATCCTCGCGCCCGGCGGTCTGGGTGCCCAGCACCACCTCGCCCTCGCCCGAAACGAGATGCAGCGCCGCCGCCGCCGCCGCCGTGGTCAGCGAGAAAAGCGTATGGCGGTTGGCGTGAGCCAGATGCTCGAAAGCCGTGGTGAGCGTCCTGGGCAGCAGGATCGAGCGGATCTGCCCCTCGCAATCGCCACGCGGCCCCGGGCGGTCTGGCGCGATGCCGAAATGCGGCAGGTCCGCAAGCTGGCCGCGCCAGTAATCGCGCTGCGCATCCAGCGCGCCGCTGGCCAGCACATCGCTTTGCCACAGCGCATAATCGCCGAACTGCATCGCAACCGGCGCCAGATCGGCGGGCGCTCCCCCGTCCGCCGCCGCCGCCAGCTGGCCCAATTCCTCATCCAGCACATCCACGGACCAGCCATCGATCACCAGCTGATGAAAGGTGAGATGGATATAGGCCAGATCCGCCGCCAGCCTGACGAGCAAGACCCGAAACAGCGGCGCCGCACCCTCCGCCACGGCGAAAGGTCTGCGCGCCTCCGTCACCCCCAGCCGGGCCAGCTCCGCCTCGCGTTGCGGCGCGGGCAGATGCCGCACATCGACCATATCGGGCTTGAACGGCAGCTTGCGCAGCACCTCCTGCACCAGCTGGTCATCCTCCCCCATCCGGAAACGGGTGCGCAGGATCTCGTGGCGGTCGACCAGCTCCTGCAGGGCCTTCGTCACCGCGCCGTCGGAAATGCTCCCTTCGAGGCGACGGCGGAAACTGGCGTTAAGCGCATCGCGGGTCAGCGGGCTGCCCATCTCGCGCCAGATGTGGCGCTGGTTGGCGGTGGCGGGAAAGCGGGCAAGAACCTCGGGTTCGGGCGCGCCGCCGCTCAGGGTGAGGTCGATGGCGTTCATCAGCGAATCTCCCTGTGCAACCCGCGCCGATAGGACGAGAGCGGGACGATAACGGAAGCCGGACGGGGGGCTGCAGCCTCACCGCTGGCCAGCATCGCCGCCACCTCGCCCAGAGTTGGGTTCGCCAGCAGGCTGCGGCTTTCCAGCGGCAGGCCAATGTCTGTCATGCGCGCCACGATGCGGAAAATCTGCAGCGACTCAGCGCCCAGATCGAACAGCGCGTCGCCAGTCGCCACCGAGTCGAGCCCCAGCACATCGGCCCAGATCGCGCCGATCTTCGCCTCGATCTCCAGCAGTTCCACCGCGCGATGCGGCGCGGGACGGGGCGCTTCCTCCACCGCTTCGGCAACAGGGCTGGCCCCCAAGATGGCCAGCAGGGCGCGATCGAGTTTGCCATTGGCGGTCAGCGGCAGTTGCCCGATGGTGCGGATGGTGCGGGGGTGCATCGGCCTGGGGAGCAGGCGGGCGACTTGCGCGCCTGCCTCCTCGATCAATCCGGGGCGCGGCTCCTCGGCCACAACAAAGGCGTGCAGCTGGCGCGTGCCATTGTCACTCTCCACCACCGTCACCGCCGCGTCGGCGATGCCGGGGACGTCGCGCAGCACGCTTTCGATCTCGCCCGGCTCGATGCGGTGGCCGTTGATCTTGACCTGCCCATCGACGCGACCGAGGAATTCCAGCACGCCATCATTGCGCCAGCGCGCCAGATCGCCGGTGCGATAGAGCCTTTCACCCGCCACGAAGGGATGCGGCACGAAGCGCTGCGCCGTCAGGTCGCTCTGGCCCAGATAGCCCAGCGCCAACCCTTCGCCGCCCACCAGCAACTCGCCCACCGCGCCGCGCGGAGCGAGGCGCTGATCGGCATCCATGATGTAGGCCGTGCTATGCGCGATGGCGGTGCCGATGGGCACGGCGCCCCGCCCCCAGCCCTCCGGCGGCAAGGGATAGCAGGCGGAAAATGTGGTGTTTTCCGTGGGTCCGTAACCATTGACGATCCGCGCGTGAGGCAGCGCCGCCTGCGCCTTGCGCAGGTGGGCGGGCGACAGCACATCGCCTCCCGCCAGAATTTGCCGCAAGGGCGTCAGCACCTGCACGCCTTCATCCACCAGCGCATGGAACAGCGCCGCGGTGAACCACGCCGTGGTGACGCCATGTTGCGCAATCGCCTGCCCGATCCGCGCCAGAGAGGGCTTGGCCTCCGCCACCACCGCCAGCGCGCCGCCGTGGAGCAGCGCCCCCCAGATCTCCAGCGTGCTGGCATCGAAGGCCAGCGGGGCGAGATGGAGAAACACCTGATCGGGGCCGAAAGCGATAAATTGCTGATCGCTCACCAGCCGCACCACCGCGCGATGCGGCACGACCACGCCCTTGGGCTGGCCCGTCGATCCGGAGGTGTACATGATGTAGGCCGGATCATCCGCCGAGACATTCACCTCGGGCGCGGTGGCGGGCTGATCGTCCGCCAGAGCGGCAAGAGCCGTGAAGGGCAAGATTGCCACCTCGCCGCCAAGTTCTTGCGCGGCCTCTTCACCTCCGGGGCCGATCAGCGCGAGCGCCGCCTTGGCATCGCGCAAAATATGCAGCTGGCGCGCCGCCGGGAAAGCCGGATCGAGCGGGACATAGGCCGCCCCCGCCTTCAGCACGCCCAGGATCGCCGCGATGGTGTCCATCGAACGGTCGGCCAGCAGGGCGACACTATCCCCCTTGCCGATCCCGCGCGCCGCCAGCGCCCGCGCCAGCCGGTTCGCGCGCCCATCGAGTTCGGCATAGCTCAGGGCATCCCCCTCGCAGACCACGGCCTGATGCGCGCCATGCCGGGCCACCGCTGCAGCAAAATGCTTCGGCAGGGTGGCGTCATCGGGCAGGCGCGGCATGGTTTCGCCCTGCGCCAGCAACCAGCGGCGCTCCTCCTCGCCCAGCAGATCCAGCGCGCCGATCGCGGTGCCCGGATCGGCGACCAGCGCGCGCAGCACTTGGCGCAGATTGTCCACCCAACGCGCGATGGTCGCTTCGTCAAAGAGGTCGGTGGCGTAATCGACATCGATCCTCAGGCCCTTCGTCGATTCCACCATGTTGAAAAACAGGTCGAAATTGCTCGCGGCCTTGGGATTGGGCAGCAACTGCGCCTTGGCGCCCGCGAAATCGATGTCCTCGCCCAGCCGCTCCAGATTGAACTGCACATCGCAGAGCGGCGTGCGGTTGGGATCGCGCGGCAGGCCCAGCGCGCGCACCAGCGCGCCATAGGTATAGTCCTGATGATCGAAGGCCTCCATCAGGATGGCGCCGACCGAGCGCAGATGCTCGCCCAGCGGGGCCGCCATGGAGAAGGGCGCGCGCAGCGGCAGGAAATTGACGCAATGCCCCGCCAGCGCCTTGCCCTCGACCAGCGACTGCCCCGCCATCGGGCAGCCGATCACCACATCCTCGCGCTCGGCCAGACGGCCCAGCGTCACCTGCAGGGCCCCGAGCAGCGTGGCGAACAGCGTGCAGCCCAGCTTCGCCCCGGCCTTGCGCGCATCGCGCATCAGCGCGGCATCGATCGAGGCGGTCATGGTGGCGCCGTTGAAGCTCTTGACTGCCGGGCGCGGCCGGTCGCCACGCAGATCGAGCGATGGGGGAAGCGTGGCATAGGTGTCGCGCCACCAGCCCTCATTGGCCGCCTTGGCGCCGGTGTCCCGCGCCTTGGCCAGGGCGTAATCGGCGAAGGACTGCACCGGGTCTAGCACCGGCGCGCTGCCCGTCACACGGGCGCGATAGAAGGCCGCCACCTCCTGCGCGAAGAGATTGGCCGTCCAGCCGTCAAAGACGATATGATGCGCCGTGACGATCAGCGCCGCGCCGCCATCCTCCTTCAGGAACAGGCAGGCGCGGATCAGCGGCCCTGCGGCCAGATCGAAAGGCGTTGCGGCTTCTTCGGCCTTGCAGGCGGCGATCATCGCGTCGTCGGCGCTTTCGATCACCGGCAGTGTGATGGTCAGGCCCGGAGCGATGGACAGCACCGTGCGCCCTGCCGGCACCGTGCCGCGCAGGGCATCATGCCGCGCGACGACATCGTCGATGGCGCCCTTCAGCCGTTCTGGATCGACCGCCCCGTCAAAGGCCAGCGTGATGGATTCATTGTAGGCGCAAGAGGCCTGCTCCCCCATCTGCGCCGAGAGCAGGATTTCCAGCTGCGGCTCGGTCAGCGGCACCTCGCGCGGTTCGGTGGAGGGGGGCACGTGCCCCTCGGTGACCAGAATGCCCGCCGTCTGAAGCAGATCGATGGTCTGGCGCGTAGCCTCGAAAATCTGCTCGATGTCCTCGTCGCTGTGCGCGGTGGTGAGGAAACAGGGATAGCCGTCCAGCACATGCACGCCCAGCAGGCGCATGTTGTAATGGAACAGCGCCCCCAGCTTATCCGCCCCGGAGAGATTGAGCATAAACCAGCTGGAATAGGTCTCGATGCGCGAGGGCACCCCCTTGCTGGCAAACAGCGCATTCATCCGCGCGACCAGCGCGGCGGTGCGGGCGGTCAACCGTTCCTGCAGCTGCGGCCCCTCGGCGTCCAGATGATCCAGCACCGCGCGGCAAGCGGCCATCACCAGCGGATGGCGCACGAAGGTTCCGGCAAAGAAGGTCGGGGCCACTTCAGGCGCGCTGTCGTCGCCGAAATTCCAGCCGCCGCCGTCGAGCGCGTCCATAAACCGCGCCGCGCCCGCCAGAATGCCCACCGGCATGCCGCCGCCCACCACCTTGCCATAGGTGGCCATATCGGCGCTGATGCCCAGCACCGCCTGCATGCCGCCGGGATGGGTGCGGAAGCCGGTCACCACTTCGTCGAAGACCAGCGCCGAGCCGCTGTCAGCGGTCAGCGCACGCAGGTCGCGCAGGAAGTCGAAGGGCAGCAGTTCGGGATGGCGGCTCTGCACCGGCTCGACGATCACCGCCGCCACATCATCGGCATGGTCGCGGATCCAGTCCAGCGCCTCGGGCGTGCCATAGGGCAGCACCACCATATTGCTGAGCGACTCTTGCGGAATGCCCGGGGCGATGGGGAAGGCCCGCCCCGGCTTGCTGCCCGCCTTCACCAGCACCTCGTCGAACTGGCCGTGATAGTCATTGTTGAAGACCACCACCGTCTCGCGCCCGGTGACGCAGCGGGCAAGGCGCATCGCCGCCATCACCGCCTCGGATCCGGTGTTGCAGAAGGTGACCCGCTCCATGGCGACCATGCGGGCGAATTGCGCCGCCACCACGCCCGCCAGCGGCGTCTGCGGGCCGATGGCAAAGCCTTCCTCCAGCTGGCGCGCCACGGCGGCCTGCACGAAATCGGGCGCATGGCCAAAGGCGGTCTGCCCATAGCCGTTCACCAGATCGACATAGGCATTGCCGTCGACATCCCAGATTTTCGATCCCTTGGACCGCTGCGCCACCACAGGGAAGACCATGTCCTTCCACACCGCGCGGAAGCCGGAGACCGAGCGCGGATCGGCGAAATAGGGGCGGTGCTGGGCCGTTTGCGCCATGGAACCGGGCATTTGGGCATGGGTGCGCGCGACCATCTGCGCGATCAGGGCCAGTTGGCTGTCAGTGACTGGCGCGGCGGGGGCCTTGCTGTTGAAGGGCCGGAAGCGGCTGGGCGCGTCATGGGCCGGTTCCGGCGAGGCCGCCACCGCCTGAGGCGCCGGGGTCGGTGCCGGAGTCAGGGCCGGAGCCGCAACCGGCGGCGCAGGCAAGGGCGCGGCGACGGTGCTGCCCTGCCCCTGCATCAGCGCCAGTTGCTGGGCGATCACCGCCTGCATCGCGGACAGCTGCGCCTGAAAGGTCGCGGCCATGCCCGTCGCGCCATCGCTCACCGCTGCGGGCATCGCCATGGCGGGCATGGCGATAGCAGGGGCCGCCTCGGCGACGACCGGGGCCACGGGCGCGGCCTGTTGCGGATCGGGCGGGCAGTTCTCGTCCAGATACAGCGCCAGCGCGGCAAGCGTGGTGATGTCGGACAGCAGCTGGCGGAACACCAGGCTGACGCCGAACGCCCGCTGCACCTTGGCCGCCACCTGGCCCAGGAACAGCGAATCGAACCCCAGTTCCAGAAAGGGCGTGTTACGGTCGGCCTCGCCGATCACCTCGCCGGAAAGGTCTTCGAACAGGGCGGTCAGGGTGCTGGTCAGGCGGGCAAGGCGGCCGGTGTCGGCCACAGGGGCAGTGCTGGTCATCGCTTGCTCACTTTCAAGGGTTTGAAGCTGGGGCGTGCCGGTCCGGGCGACGGGCGCCTCGATCCAGTGCAGCTGCCGCCGGAAGGGATAGGAGGGCAGCGCCACACGGCGTGCCTGATCGCCATAGAGGCCCGCCAGATCGACCGGCGCGCCCAGCGTCCAGAGCCGGGCGAGCGCCTCATGGAAACTCTGCACATCCCGGTCCGCCGCAACGGCATCGGGCAGCGAGGTGATGGCGGCGCGATAGCCATCGCGCGCCAGTCCCTGCGTGGCGAAGGTGGTCAGGGCGCGGCCCGGCCCCACTTCCAGCAGGATGGGCGGCGTATCGCCTGCCACCCCCTGACCTGCCACCTGCTGCAGCGCATCGGCGAAACGCACCGGCTGGCGGCAGTGGCGCGCCCAATAGGCCGCATCGGAAGCCTTGGAGACCCATTCGCCCGAAACGCTGGAGACATAGGGGATGGCCGGATCGACGAAACGCATCCCCTCGGCGAAGGTCTGCAGGCCCTCGACCACCGGGTCCATCATGCGCGAGTGAAAGGCATGCGAGGTGTGCAGACGGCGGGAGTCAATCCCGGCCTCTTGCAGCCTTGCCTCCAAGGCCGCGACGGCCTCGAAAGGCCCGGCAGCCACGCAGAGCTCCGGAGCATTGGCGGCGGCAAGGTCCAGATCATCGCCCAGCAGCGGCAGCAGCCGCGCCTCGGTGGCGCGGACGGCCAGCATCGCGCCCTCCGGCGCATTCTGCATCAGCGCCGCGCGCCGGGCGATCAGGGCCAGGCCGTCCTCGAAACGCATCACGCCGGCCAGACAGGCGGCCACCAGCTCGCCCACGCTGTGGCCGATCATCGCATCCGGCCTGATACCCTTGGCCATGAACAGCTGCGCCAGCGCATATTGCACAAGGAACAGCGCGGGCTGGGCAAAGACCGTCGAGCGGATGGGGTGCGGCGCATCATCGTCGCCGCTGGCCGTGGCATAGAGCAGATCGCGGATATCGAGCCCCAGCGACGGTTTCAGCGCGCCCGCGCCCCGATCGATCCAGAGGCGGAAGACGGGCTCGCCCTGATAGAGGCCCCGCGCCATTTGCGGATATTGCGAGCCCTGCCCCGGGAACATGAAGATCACCGGCGCGGTGTCCTTCGCCTGCCCTTTCAGCCCCTTGGCGGCGAAGGCGGACAAGCGCTCGGCGGCCTCCTGCGTCGACGCGGCAACGACAGCGCCGCGCGCTGCGCGCAGGCTGCGCCCCTGATCCAGCGTGAAGGCCACATCGCCCAGCGGCAGATCGGGATGGGCGCGCAGATGATCGGCCAGCTCGCCCGCCATGGCCTCCAGCGCTTCGGGATTGGCGGCGGAGAGAGGCAGGATCTGCATCCCGTCGCCAACACCGGTCGCGCCCCCACGGTGGGCGACAGGCGGCGCTTCCTCCAGCACGACATGGACATTGGTGCCCCCCACGCCAAAGGAGCTGACGCCCGCGCGGTGCGGTTCAGGCCCCGGCGCCCAGGGCGTGAGTTCCCGCTCGATGCGGAAGGGGCTGCCCTCCAGCGCGATATGCGGATTGGGCGCGGTGAAACCGGCCAGTGGCGGAATCTGCGCATGGCGCAAGGCCAGCGCCGCGCGGATCAGCCCCGTCACCCCGGCGGCGGCATCGAGATGGCCATTGTTGGCCTTGGCCGAGCCCAGCGCGCAGCCTCCCGGCGTTGCCGTCTGACCAAAGGCGCGCATCAGCCCGTCGAACTCGATGGGATCGCCCAGCGGCGTGGCGGTGCCATGCAGTTCGACATAGCCGATGCTCTCAGGCGCAACATCGGCCTGCGCCAAGGCGGCGGCGATGGCCTTGGCCTGCCCCTCGGCGCTGGGGGCGGTGAAGCCGATCTTGCTCGCGCCATCATTGTTGACGCCGGCGCCCCGGATCACGGCATGGATCTCGTCGCGGTCGGCCAGAGCATCCTCCAGCCGCTTGAGCATCACCACCCCCGCGCCCGAACCGAAGACCGTGCCACACGCCGCCGCATCGAAGGGGCGACAGCTGCCATCGCGCGATCCCATGCCGCCATCCTGCCAGAGATAGCCGCGCTTCTGGGGGAAGGTGATGGAGACGCCGCCCGCCAGCGCCGCATCGCACTGATAGGTCAGCAGGCTCTGACAAGCCTGCGCCACGGCCAGCAGCGAGGTCGAGCAGGCGCTCTGCACCGTCATCGCGGGGCCGCGCAGATCGAGCTTGTAGGCCACGCGGCTGGCCAGCACCTCGGGCAGCGATCCCACCAGCGTGGGCATGTCACCCAACTGATAGGTGCTGGCGAAACGGTCGACCGCAACGCGGTCGCCCAGCACATGGCGCATCAGATAGGTGGGCATGCTGGCCCCGGCGAAGACGCCGATCAGGCCGGGATAGCGCCTGGGGTCGATGCCCGCCTGATCCAGCGCTTCCTGCGCGATTTCCAGAAAGATGCGGTGCTGGGGATCGGTCAGCGCCGCTTCGCGCGGGTGCATGCCGAAAAACGGCGCATCGAACAGGCCGACATCCTCCAGCACGGCGCGGGCCCGCACGAAAGCGGGATCCTCGCGCGTGGCGGCATCGAAGGAATCCTCCAGCTCATCTTGAGAGAAATGCGAGATCGAGATCGTGCCACGCCGCTGATTCTCCCAGAATTCGGCAATCGAGCGCGCGCCCGGAAAACGCCCGCTCATGCCGACGATGGCGATGGCGTCGCTGCCTGCCGCTTCGTTCTGGTCAGACAGATCCTCGTCCACGTGTTGCATGCCTGCCCCCTGTTGTTCTCCTAGGATGCTCTGGCCCGGCGCAGCGTTGCCCCACGCTGGCGCCGGGCCCGCTCACGCGCGGCATCCGTCAAGGTTTGCGATGGTGCAGCCGGGGCCCCCCCCAGATGCTCGGCGATGGCGCGGATGGTGGGCCGCGCGAAAAGGTCTGTGATGGCGATTCTTGCGCCCGTCAGATGTTCGAGTTCGGCATGAACCCGCATCCATTGCAGCGAGGTGCCGCCCAGATCAAAAAAGGCCTGATCCAGACCGATCTGCCCGGTGCCCAGCACCTGCTGCCAGATCGCCAGAATGCGGGTCTGCAGATCATCGCCACGGGCGGCGGGCGCCGGGGTTTCCGCACAAAGCCCCAGCAGCGCCGCGCGATCCACCTTGCCATTGGGCGTCAGCGGGAGAGCCGCCAGAGCCACGATCCGCGCGGGGCGCATATGGGCGGGCAATTGCTCGCGCAGGCGCGCCGTGGCGGTCTGCGCGATGGCATCCGCCTGCCCGCAACCCACGGCGATAAAGGCCAGAATGCGTTTGGCATCGATCACCACGCAGGCATCGGCCACGCCCTCGCCACCACGCAGCGCCGCCTCGATCTCGCCGGGTTCGACGCGTTTGCCGTCGATCTTCACCTGACGGTCGATGCGGCCAAGGAAATCGATCTGCCCATCCGGCAGCGCGCGAACCAGATCGCCGGTCAGATAAACCCGCTGCGCGATGGGCGCGGGGGCCTGAACGAAACGTTCCGCCGTCAGGGCCTCCTGCCCCAGATAGCCCAGCGCCAGACCATCGCCCCCCGCCGCCAGTTGCCCCTGCTCTCCCGGCGCGACCGGGCGCAGCGCCTCGTCGACGACAAAGACCTGCGTGCCCGCGATGGCCCGCCCGATGGGAACGCGCCCGCCCGTCCATGTCGCGCGGTCGATGGTGGCGCAGCAGGTGAAGGTGGTGTTCTCGGTGGGACCATAGCCGTTGATCAGGCGGCCGCCCGGCACGGCGGCCAGAAAACGCCCGACATGATCGGGCGACAGCACATCGCCGCCAGCCAGCAGCTGGGTCAGCCCGGCCAGCGCCTCGATCCGGCGGTCGACCATCAGATGGAACAGGCCTGCCGTCAACCAGGCCGTGGTGACCTGCTCGCCCGTCAGCACCTCGGCAATGCTGTCGAGCGAAGCGCGCGCCTGGGGCACCACCGCCAGCCGGGCGCCATGCAGCAAAGCGCCCCAGATCTCGAAGGTGCTGGCATCGAAGGCCAGTGGCGCCAGATGGAGAATCGCCTGCTGAGGCCCCAGATCGCAATAGTCCTGCCCCACCACCAGCCGCGCCACGCCGCGATGCGGCACGACCACGCCCTTGGGCCTGCCGGTGGAGCCGCTGGTGTACATCACATAGGCCGGGTCTTCGGACCGGCAGGATGTGCGATCCGGCGCGGGGCCTGCCGGCGCATCGTCGCTGTCACCCAGCAGCCAGACGGGCGCGCCTGCCCCCATCCCGGCCAGCCTTGGCTGCATGGCGGCCTCCGCAAGCAGCAGGGCCGGGGCGGCATCGGCCAGCATATGGGCCAGCTGCGCATCGGGATAGGCCGGATCCAGCGGGACATAGGCCGCCCCCGCGCGCAAGATCGCCACAATCGCCACCAGCGCCTGCAGCGAGCGGCCCGCGCAGAGCGCGACGAAAGCGCCGCGCCCGATCCCGGCCCGCGCCAGCCGCCGCGCCAGAACGCCGGAGCGGTGCTCCAGCTCACGATAGGTCAGGGGGGCAAGGCCGGGCTCGCTGGCGGCGATGCGGTCGGCATGGCGCAGGGCGGCGCGCTCGAACAGGTCGGCCAGATGGGCGCCGACCGGCGGCGCGCCGCCCTCCGCTCCGGCGGCGGGCCCGGTGTGACGTCTATCGAACATGGTTTCGCTCAACATACCATCGCCCTGTCGTCCTGAATGCGCCATCTCACGGCTGTATCGACATCCTCCCAGCGCGACCCGGAAGCTCAAGCGAAGGCACGCGTCGCCCGCGAACGGGCCACCCGCACCGGGCGGCAGCGCGCGCATGCAACGATGCCCGTCATCCTCCCGCCCCCGACGCATTCGCGCCACTTTAGAACCACTCTATGGCTTCGGAGGCCCGGCGGCAGGTACTATTAGGGAGGGTATCGCGGATTGATCGTCATACCCCTATCGGAGCAGGCGCTAAGCCCGATGCGCCCTTGCAGCAAAGGCCCAAGCCACGAATTCTAGAGGGCGATCAGCGGCCCGCGCCGAGGCTGGCCGATGGACACGATGATGCCGACACATGGAAAATCGCAACTGTTGCCGGATCATGCCGCCGCCTGGGCGCTTGACGGCCTTGGCATCGACAGCGGGGGTCTCGACAGCGCGACACCGGTCCGGCTGCGCAGGCTGCACGATCCCGCCAGCCCCGGTACGCGCTGGCCGCTGAAGGACGACCTCTGGCTATGGTTCGGGGCGCAGACGGGTTCGCAAGCCGATCTGGCCGCTTGCCTCTCCGACGCGGAACGCGACCGCGCAGCCCGCTTCCGCTTCGCGCAGGACAGGTGGAGCTATACATCCGCCCATGCCGGGCTGCGCCAGCTGCTGGGCCGCCTGCTGGACGAAGCCCCGCACCGCATCACCCTCCACACGCTGCCCGGCGGCAAACCCGGGCTGTGCCCGGTGCGCTACACCGCGCGCCGCGCCGCCGCGCTGCAGTTCAGCATCAGCCACAGCCGGGGGCTGGTCGCCGTGGCGGTCTCGGGCAGCCCGGTGGGCGTCGATGTCGAACCCATCCGCCCGCTGGCCGATATGGAGCACATGATCGCCCGCTTTATGGCTCCCGGCGTTCTGACCGCCTTCAGGGCCATGCGCAGCCCGCAGGACCGGATGGCGCTGTTCTACCGCAACTGGACCCTGGGCGAAGCGCTGGTGAAGGCCATGGGCGAGGTGATCGGTGAAGGCTTCGGCCACTTCGCCTTCACCCCGTCCGATCCGGCCCTGCTGACCGCCATCCCGCCCCTCTGGGGGCCGGTGGAGCGCTGGCGTCTCGGCCAGATCGAGGTCGGGGCGGAAAGCCGGGCGCGGGCCGCCTGAGCCTGTCATGACCAGCCAGACCGACACCCCCGGCCTGCATGACAAGGTGGCGAAAGGCAGCCTGTTCCTGCTGGTCAACCGGTTGGCCATCAAGGCGATGGATGTCGCGATGCTGATGGTGCTGACCCGGCTGCTGATGCCCGCCGATTTCGGACGGGTCGCCATTGCGCTCTCGACCGTCCAGATCATCGAGACCGTGCTGGATTTGCCGACTGGCGTCGCCCTGCTGCGGATCACGCCGGTCACCCGCACCCATCTCGATACGGCTTTCACCATCACCCTGCTGCGCGGGCTGGCGATCATGGTGCTGATGATGGCGGCGGCGGTGCCGCTGGCGCGGTTCTATGCGGACGATCATCTGGTGGCGCTGATCTGCGCCCTCTCGATCGTGCCCCTGCTGCGCAGCGCGCGCAGCCCGCGGATGTTTTTCCTCTTCAAGGCGCTGCGCTTCGGCCCCGAGGCCAATGCCGATCTTGCGGGCAAGGTCGCGGCGCTGCTGCTCTCGGTAAGCATCGGGCTCATCACCCACAGCTATTGGGCGATTGCGGCGGGGGCCATCGCCGCGCCGCTCTACACCGCGCTGTTTTCCTATGCGCTCTGCCCCTATTGGCCCCGGCTCACCCTGCACCATCGTCTGCTGTTCTACCGCTATATGGGCTGGGGCCTGGCCGGGCAGCTGTGCAGCGCGCTCAACTGGCAGACCGACCGTTTCGTGCTGGGCAAAATGGTCAGCCATGAGTCGCTGGGCCTGTTCACCACCGCGCGCGATTTCGCCGGAACCGCTTTCAAGATCGTGCTGGACACGCTGATGCGCCCGGTGCTGGCCGGGCTTTCAGCCTCAAACAGCGATCCGCAGCGCATGACACGCGCCTATGGCAAGGTGCTCTCCGCCACCATGGCGGTGGCCCTGCCGGTGGGGCTGGGGCAGGCGCTGCTGGCGCCACAGATCGTGGCGGTGCTGCTGGGCGCGCGATGGGCGGCGGCGACGCCGATCTTCGCGCTGGTGTCGCTGGCGCTGATCCCCGCCTTCTTCTCCAGCGTGACGACCAATCTGTTCTACGCCATGGGGCGGCCCGATCTGGTGTTCCAGCGCAATTTCCTCGACCTGCTTTTCCGATTTCCCGTGACGATCCTGGGCATTGCCACGCTGGGGCTGCAAGGCGCGGTCTATGCGCTGATCGCGGCGGAGCTGCTGCTGGCGGGCATCTGCCAGCGCTCGGTCGGGCGGTTGCTGGGGCTTTCGGTGCCATGGGCGCTCGCCCGGATCTGGCGCAGTCTGGTGAGCGGCGCGGTGATGGCGTTGGTGTTGATGCTGGCCCTGCGCCAGTTTCCCCCGGCCCCCGGCATGCTGCCCGCGCTGCGCTCCATGCTGGCGCTGGTGCCGCTGGGCGGCGCCAGCTATGCGGGCGCTCATCTGCTGGCATGGGCCTTGAGCGGGCAGCCCGAGGCCATCGAGGCGCAGGCCATCGAGTTCGTCACCCGCCGCCTTGCGCGAGGCCGGGCTCCGGCCTCGATCTAGTCCGACTTGCGCTGGTAGACGTGGATGTAATCGACCCAGAGCATCGATGGATCAGGCGTATCCTTGATCGGCCAGCCCGAGCCCAGCGCCAGATCGACCAGCGGATAGAAGCAGCTGCTGTAGCTGGGCGGCGCGGGCACCCGCCAGCGCTCCACGCGATCGAGGTAGAAGCGCACCTCGGTGGGGGTCACCTCCGCGCCATAGGTGTGGAACTGCGTCGAAAGGCTGCCCGACGGCACGGCGATGATGGTGCGGCCCCCTTCATCGGGCTGACCGAGCTGGGACTTCCAGACATGCCATGTCGAAATGAACTGGCTGTTGTCGCGCCCGTAATATTCCATCACGTCGATTTCCGCCGAGCCCTTCGACTTGTCGCGCCCGATCAGCCAGAAGGAGGGCCAGACGCCCGGGCCCGGCGGCAGTTTCATCCGCGCTTCGAAGTAGCCATATTGCTGACAGAAGCCCCGGTCCTTGCTGTCCACGGCGGAGAGCAGGCCGGAAAACCAGCGGCCAGACGCATTTTTGCGGGCCTCGATCCGCAGCACGCCGTCCTTGATCGTGAAGGGAAAGCCGGGCTCGGGATCGGCAAAGACCGCATCGCCGAAATCGCCCGACCAGGGCGTATGCGCGATCCAGCGGCTATGGCCATCGCCCCTTGGACTGACGCTCAGATCGTCGAAATTCTCCTCGAAGGTCAGGCTATAATGCGACAAGTCGAGGGGGGGCGACGGCGCGGAATACGCGATGTTGCCAGACAGCAGGAAGGGCGCCGTCGCCAGCAGGGCGACGGCGCGCGTCACGGATCGCGGCATCATTGCGGCACGGCCCCTTCCGGCACATGCGCCCGTTCCGCCGGCCGCCCCAGTCCGCGTGCCTCGCGATAGATATCAAGGGTTTCGCGGGCCATTCGCTCGACGGTCCAATGCGCCTTGCCGTCCTGCGCGGCCTGCCTCAGCCGGGCCAGTTCAGCGCTATCCCCCACCACCGCCCGCAAGGCCTCAGCCAGATCGGCGCTGCTGCCAGGCGTGAACAGCCGCCCGCTCTGACCGAAGTCCAGAATCTCCGGATTGCCGCCGACATGGCTGGCGATGCAGGCGCAGCCCATCTGCCGCGCCTCGATCAGCGCCAGCGAGCAGGGCTCGGCCAGCGAGGCCAGCACGAAGACATCGGCCCCCGCCAGCACGCTGAGCGGATCGGCCAGATAGCCCATGAAATGGATGGCGTCGCCCTGCCCGCTCGCCGCCGCGCGTTCTTCAAGCGCGGCGCGCGCCGGGCCTGCGCCGACGATGTAGAGATGCGCCTGCGGGCCGCCCTCACGCAGCTGCGCGAAGGCGTCGATCAGCGTGTCGATGCCCTTGCGCGGATGCAACCCGGCCACGGTGACGATGGCCGGATGCTGCAGCCTGGCGGCCTCCAGCGGAGTGGGCGCCCGGCGCGCGCCATCCACCGTGCCGTTGTGCACCACGCGCAGCTTGCGGGCCGGTATGCCTTTTTCCTGCATCTCGCGCCGCACCGCATCGCTGACCGCGATAACCAGATCGCCCAGCCCCATCAGGCGGCTCTGGCGGTCGAAGGAATTGTGCAGCGTGGTGATCAGCCGGTAACCGCCCAGCGGCTCGAGCAGGCGCGCCAGAATCGCGCTGGCCACCATATGCGCATGCACGATATCGGGCTTTGTGCGCCGCAGCACAATGGCCAGATCGCGCAGCATGGCGATGGCCTGCAACGCGCCGCCCTCGGGCATCTCGATGAAGGTCACCCCGTGCCGGGCCAGAACCGGCGCGAAATGGCCCGCCCCCGCCACGAACAGCACCTCATGCCCCAGCCGCGCCTGCTCGCAGGCCAGATCGACCGCCACCTCGACATGGCCATTGGCTTTGCGGGAATGTTTGAGGAGATGGACAATCCGCACGACGCGCTGGTCTCCTAAATGAGGGCGGGGGGCGCCCTGCTGGTTGCAGCTGCAGCATATCCTTGCCGCCCCGGCCGGGCATGTGCGCAAAGGGATGATGCCCCTCTGCTTTGCCACCGCGCCTACTCCTTAGGCTTTACCCCCTATCTTTGCCTCGGAACCGGCGGCTAATCATTCGAGATAGGTGCTAACTCGACTTTCCTCGGAGGCGGCGTCGCATTACACTGGCGGCGCGCATCCATGATCGAACACCTCATCCCACGGAACCGGCAACTCGTCCGGTGCAATGTAAAATCGTGGTTGGCACCTGAGACAAAGTTGGCAAAGTTGCGCCACCATCCCGGCGAACGATGCCCGGACTGGCAGAAAAAACACCTGGCCAATGTCCTTGGCCAAAGAATGGGTCGGCCCAACGAGAAAGGATAGAAACTTGCCGCCAACCGATCAAAGTCCGATCGATTTTTCGGATTTTTCCGAAGTCGCGCAGGTCTTTACCGACAGCTATGCGCGGCTGATCCACAATGGCTCGCCCGCCACCGAAATCGCCCGGGCCATGCTGGGGGCCACGCTGAACGTCTATGAGATGTTTGGCCTGCGGGCTGAACTGCCCGGCCTGTTCCGCAACCTTGCCGATGAAATCGAAATGGACACCAAACTGAACTGAAAGACTCACGCCAGCGAGTCTGCGGCGCACCGGCCGCCTGCTCCCCCTTTCGGCTATATCCTTAAGTTTTCTTCCGGGCCGCGCCGCTTCCCGATAAGCTCCATAAACGCCGCGATGACCTGATCGCCGATGGAGCAAGCACCCCGATCATGCGCATTCACGTGATCTTTGCGACAACCGGCAGAGCCGAGGTTCTCGGCAAGGTGATCCGGCGCCTGACGGATCAGACCCGCCTCCCCGATGGCGTGCTGGTGGTGGGCACCTGCCCCGCCGATGTCGCGGGCGTGGAGGGCGCATATCCCCATCTCCAGATCCTGCTCACCGCAAAAGGCCTGTGTCACCAGCGCAATGCCGGGCTGGCCGCGCTGGGCGACAAGGGCGATGTGGTGGTCTTCTTCGACGATGATTTCGTGCCCGCCCATGACTTTCTGGAGCAGGTCGAGGCGCTGATGACCGCCGATACCGGCATCGTTGGCCTCACCGGCCAACTGGTGCGCGATGGCGCGCAGACCGGGTCTCTGGGCTTCGAGGAGGCTGTCCACCAGCTCGACGTGCAGCAGGAGCGCCCCCCTGCGGGAGAGGCGCGCACGGCCTGGCTCTATGGCTGCAACATGGCGATCCGCCTCAGCGCCAATCCGCAGCTGCGTTTCGACGAGGCCTTGCCGCTCTATGGCTGGCAGGAGGATGTCGATTTCAGCAGCAGGCTGGCGCAGCATGGCAGGCTCTACCGCACGGCGGCGCTGACCGGCATCCATCTGGGCGTGCGCGGCGGGCGCACGTCCGGGCTGCGGCTGGGCTATTCGCAGATCGCCAATGTCATCTATCTGCGGCGCAAGGGGACGATCCGCTTCCTGCATGGCTGGCGCATTCTGACCTGCAATGTTTTGGCCAATGTGGCGGGCAGCCTGACCCCCAGCCCTCCGGTCGACCGGCGCGGACGGCTGAAAGGCAACTTGCTGGCGATGCGCGACCTGACCAGCGGCAGGATTGATCCGCGCCGGGTTCTGGGGCTGTGACAGGGCCTGCGCGCCCGATGCGCGCGAACAAGACCGCGCGCCCGATGCGCGCATGCGATGCCGAGCGGCGATGACCGCGCTGCTGATCAATGGCCGCTTCCTCAGCAGGCCTGCAACCGGCGTCGACCGGGTGGCGATCGAACTGGTCCGCGCGCTGCAAAAACGCCGCAGAGCGGGAGCCGCCATCGCCCTGTCAATCGCGGTTCCCGCCGATGCGCCCGGCGACGGGGCGATCCGCGCATGCCTCAACCTCGATGCCGAATGCCCGATCCTGCGCTCGCGCCATCGGGGCTATGGCTGGGAGCAGATCGAGCTGGCCCTGCTCCAGCGGGAGGCTGTGCTGCTCAGCCTTTGCAACATGGGGCCGGTGCTGCGGCGGCGGCAACTGGTGCTGATGCATGATGCCCAGGTCCATGATGTGCCGGACAGCTACAGCCCGGCCTTCCGCCATGCCTATCGCCTGCTGCAGCCGCTTCTGGCCCGCCGGGCGCAGCATATTGCGACGGTTTCGGACCATTCTGCCGAACGTTTGCGACATCACGGCGTCGGCAGTGGGCGCGCCTTCGATGTTCTTCCCAACGGCATCGACCATATTGACCCGATCACCCCGGATGACACGATCCTGCCCCGCCTTGGCCTGCGGCCGGGCGGCTACCTGCTGGCCATCGGCGCCAAGGCCCGGCACAAGAATATCCCCATGCTGCTGGAGGCCCATGCCGCCCTGCCCGCGCCGCGCCTGCCGCTGGTGCTGGTGGGCGGCGGTGAGGCGGCCTCCGGGCAGGATGTGATCGCGACAGGGCGGGTCAGCGACGGCGAACTCAAGGCGCTCTACCGCCACGCCCGGCTGTTCCTGCTGCCCTCGCTGACCGAAGGTTTCGGCCTGCCCGCGCTGGAGGCGATGGCCTGCGGCTGCCCGGTGCTGAGTTCGGACGGCGGCGCCCTGCGCGAAACCTGCGGCGAGGCGGCGGCCTACTGCCCACCGCTCGACAGGCCGGGCTGGACCGCCCGCATCTGCGATCTGGCCAGCTCTACGCCGAAGCTGGAAGCCATGCGTCGGGCCGGACTGGCCCATGCGGCCCGGTTCCGCTGGGACAGTGCTGCGGGACGCCTGCTGCAGCTGGTGGAAAGCGCGAAGCAACCTGTGGAGCGGGCTGATACGCAGGCTATTGTTGCGCGGGGGTAGAATTTAGGAAATCAGGAAGAAAAGATGCGAGGGTCATAACCCTCGCGCTCCCTTTAGTGTCTTCGTTGCGCTTCTGGTTCGGCCAAAGCGCTTAGTTTGCAGCGCCGCAGGCATGAACGAGATGTTGCGCCAGGCTGGCGCGTTTGTCTCAATCCATTTGATTGCCTGCGGCGCAGCGACGTTGTTCTAACGCTGAACCTTTAGCGCTCACGTAGAAACTAAAGGGAGCGCGAGGGCGATGGCCCTCGCATTTCGCCTTTCCCTTCTGCTCTCTCTAATGAATCTGCGTAAACCGCCGGATCTTCCGATCAAAACGCGCCGCCGAAAACCGGTCTGCCTGCTCCACGGCATGGCGCGGATCGAAATCACGCAGGAAATGCTCCATGCGGCTGACGGCCTCTATCAGATCCTCGACCTCCTGCCGCTCGAACAACACGCCGGTGCGGTCGGGCACGACGCTGTCGAGCAGCCCGCCGCGCCCCAGCCCCACCACCGGCCTGCCCGAGGCCATGGCTTCCACCGGCGTCAGGCCGAAATCCTCTTCCGCCGTCATCACCAGCGCCCGCGCTCGCGCATAGGTCTGGCGCAACGTTGCGAAGTCGAGATTGCTGACGAAGCGGATGTTCGGCCTGGCCCGCGCCTTCAGCGCCTTGGCCATGCCGCCGCTGCCCACCATCACCAAGGGCAGACCATTGGCGTTGAAGGCGTCCACGGCCAGATCCGGGCGCTTGTAGGGCACCATCTGGCCGACCCAGAGGTAGAAATCGTCGATCTCGGAGGAGGGGCTGAACAGGCTGGTTTCCACCGGCGGGTGGATCACCTCGGCCTCGCGCCGCCAGAACTTGCGGATGCGCTGCTGGATAAAGCTTGAATTGGCGGCGAAATGATCGACCCGCGCGCTGGAGCTGACGTCCCATTCGCGCAGCCGGTGATACATCGTCGGCATCGCCATGCGGGCCAGCAGGTTCGCCTCCTTGCGGTACTGGTGATAGTGATCCCAGATGTAGCGCATGGGGGAGTGGCAATAGCAGAAGTGCTTGGCATTGGGCGCGGTGATCACGCCCTTGGCCGGCCCTGCCTCGCTGCTGATGACGATGTCATAACCGGAGAGGTCAAGCTCTTCCAGCGCCATCGGCATCAGCGGCAGGTAATATTGATAGAATTTCCGCGCATAGGGCAGACGGTTGATGAAGCTGGTGCGGACCGTCGCCGCCCTGATCCGCGCGGACACCGCCGCGGGATCATAGACATGGGTGAGGATATCGGCGTCGGGATAGAGGCCCAGCAACCGCTCGATCACCCGCTCTCCCCCGCGCATCGCCACCAGCCAGTAATGAACGATCGCGACCCGGGGCTTCGAAACGCCGCGCGGAAGGATCGCCGGGGTTCCGACAGCATCGGCGACAAAACCGGGGGCGAGCAGGTTCATGTGTAATACTCGCTGTATTTGTTGTAGTAAAAGGCGGGATCTTCACGCGTGAAATAGGCGCGCTTGGTCAGATCGACCTGATTGAGCGCCACCCCCACGACATTGACGAGGTTCTTGGGCAGGCGCCCGCGCGCCGTGCGAATGGCGAAGGAGGAGGTCTCCCGCCATTTGGCGACCATCACCACGGCATCGGCCCGCGTGGCCAGCGTGCGGGTCGCGGCGATGGGCAGGATCGGCGGCAGATCGAGGATGATCCGGTCGAACTTGCCGCGCATCGCTTCCAGCAATTGGGTGAAGAGCGGCCCCGTCAGCAACCTTTCCGAATCCGCCGAATTGGCGCCCAGCGGGATCACGCAGAGCATGCGGTCCTGAATCAGATGGTCGATCTCCAGCGCGGCCGTACCATCCAGAATCTCGATCAGCCCGGGATGATCCGGGCCGACGTTGAACTGGCGGCTGATGCCCCTGCGGCGCATGTCGCAATCGATCAGTAGGGTGCGCGCGCCGCCCTCGGCCAGCACATGGGCCAGACAGCAAGAGGTCATCGTCTTGCCCTCGCCCGGCAGCGCCGAGGTCAGCGCGATCACCTGCGCCCTGCCCGCCGTGGACTGATCGATGGCCGTGCCCAGCACCCTGAAGGCCTCGGTGAAGGCGGAACGGGGACTGTCCTGCACCGCCGAGAGCGCCGGCGGCCTTTCGGCATGAACCGAGGAGAGCAGGGGAATCGAGGCCAGATAGTTCTCGGCCAGATTGTGCTCGACGTCATAAGCCGTCGTCACGCCCAGGAACAGCGCGTCGGTGATGTAGGCGCCCACCACGCCGACACCCAGACCGATCACCGTCGCCAGCGCGATCACCAGCGGAATGTTGGGCGACAGCGGCTTTTTCGGTTCGGAGGCCAGCGAGAGGATGCGCGCCATCGGGCGCTCGCTGCCCTCGGCGGCCAGCAGCTGCTTGTAGCTGCTCAGATAGGTGTCATAGATGCCCTGCGAGGCATTGGCGGCGCGTTCCAGCCCGCTCAGCCCCACCATGGCGGCATTGTTGTCGGCCAGCTTGGCCCGCGCGCCCTCAAGGCTGGCGTCAAGCGAGGAGAGCCGCTCCTGCGAGACATTGCGCTTGGCTTGCAGGTTGGACATCACCCGGCCGATTTCCGCCTGAATGCGGCTGCGCACCTCCTGCAGCTGGTTCTTGCTCTGGATCAGCGCGGGATGGTTGGGGCCATAGCGCGACTCCAGATTGGCGACCTGCCCCGCCAGTTGCCCTTCCTGCGTGCGCAGGCTGGAGATCACCGGCGAATCGAGCGCCTCCCCCACATCGTCGCCGGATGAGCCCTGACGCAATTGCTGGATCGCCGTATCGAGCCGCGCCCGATCCTCGACCGCGGCGGCGCGGGCCTTGCTGACCTCCAGATTATAGGCGGAAATCTCCTGCTCGGCCACCGAGGCGCCCGAGGTGCTGAGCAGATTATGCGCGATGCGATAATGCTGCAAAGCCTCGGTGTCCGACTGGGCCTGAACACGCAGCTTTTCCAGCCGCCCCTCCACCTGCTTGCGCAGGCGCAGGTTGCGCTCCTGTTCGGCGGTGACCTGCCATTGCGAATATTGCCTTGCATATTCGTTCACCACCAACTGCGCCTCACGCGCGGAGGGCGCGTCATAGCTGATGGTCAGCGCATAGGTCTGGTTGTTCCGCTTGGCCGCGACACGGTGCATCAGAATGTCGTAAACCGCCTGCGACGGCATCATGGTACCGACAGGCAGCGCCTGCGCCACCCGCGCGGCCATATCCTGCGACTCGATGATGGCCGTCTGCGTATCGACCAGCTGCGTCTCGGGCACGCTCGCCGTCGTGTCATCCGGGCCATTGCCGGGCGACTGTTTGGCAGTGTCCAGCACCATCACCGTCGCCTCGGCGCGCCAGGTCTTGTGCGAGAAGAAGCTGAAGGCCCCGCCCGCCAGCAGGCCAAGCGCCGCGCAGCCCAGAATGATCCCGAGCCGTCGGCGCAGAAAGCTGACCGTGCCGACCAGATCGAGCCGGTCCGAAACGGCGATCGCCTGATCGCCCAGCGTGGCGATCGCGGCTGTTTCCGCAGGTTTGGCAACAAGGTCTCGCGAGTTGCTCATGGTTTCCCTCCGTTGCTCGGTTCCGTGGCATGGGGGTGGCGATGCATTGGCGTCACAGCACGATCCTCACACCCAAAGAGCCGGAAAAGCCGCTGTAGGAACGCCCGGAGGCGCCCCCCCATTGCTGGCGCCAGCCTGCCTGCGCCAGCAGGCCGACATTGCGCGTCAGCCGGTAATGCGCCCCGGTGCCCGCCTCGACCCGGCGGTCGGAGCGCGGCAGGCCGCGATAGTCTTCCTGCGTGTAGGCGGCATGGGCATCGATCAGCACCCGGTCGCCCAGCGCGCGCTGGCCCTTGAGATCGAAGGTGCTGCGCACGATCGCCGGTGAATTCGACAGGGGGCTGGCATCGACGTCGCGCCGCCCGGTGGCCGTCACGCGCCACATCGGGGTCGGCGTCCAATTGGCCGCCAGCTTGTAGCTGAGGCCGCTGACGGGCTGGGTGCCCGGCGTCTGGAAGGTCTGCCGCATATAGCCGATGGCCGCCTCGGCATCGATGACCGAGGTCACCGCCATATGCAGCCCTACCAGCGCGGCATAGCCGCTGGAATCGCGCGCATAGCCAAGGTTCCGCGCATAGGCAACCTGGTTGACGCTCAACTCCGTATAGAGGCGCAAGGCGGGGGACAGCCGATATTGCGTCTCCAGCTTGCCCTGCCGGACCGTGACGTTACGATAGGACAGATCGAGGGGCACGCCCTGCACCGCCGCCTTGAGATAATCCTGCGTGCGCAGCGATCCCTCGAGAGCGACCTCCAGAATGCCGCCGCTGCGCTCGAGCCGGCCATGGAACTGCCGCCTGTTGTAAAGCACCGGATGGTCGGTGGCGAATTGGCTGAACTGATCGCCGGCGGTGCCGCGCATCTCATAGTCACGCGCCAGTTCGCCATCGGCGCTCACGGTTATTCTCTCGCCAAGATCGAGCCGGCCACGCGCCGCGCCATGATAGATCGAGGTGTTTTCCGCGCCGGTTCTTGCATAACGCAGCAAAGTTCCCCCCGCTGACAGTTCGGCCATGTGGCGCGCGGATCGTGTGCCCAGAAAAACATCGGATTGCAGAATACCGATGACGTCGGACCGCCTGTCGGTGTCGACATTGTAGATGTTGGAATTGCCCTGCGCCTGAAGCGTGGTCTCATTGCGCAACACCAGCTTGTTGCCCAGCGGCACGCCGGGGCTGTTTTCAGGGTCGAACATCTCCGTGGGCGTGAGCACCTTGGCCGTCTGCGCGCTGGCGACGCGCGGCAAGGCTAGCATCGCCAGCAGCAGCGTGGCGCGTGCAACCAGCGACGGCGCGCGACGCCGAGCCTTGCCGGACATCACATGGATCACGCGGTGGACGGCGATCTCCCGCCGTTCCTCGCCCGCTGTGAGCATGACGACCAGCAAACGGACCAACTGCCAGACCTCGGCCAGACGACCCGATGGAAGCGGTTTGGGCAGGGCGCACCGCGTGATCATGGCAGGTTTGTCGCTGTGGTCCGGCAGGCGGATGACCGCCCGAGGCGTCGCCGCATTCCGGCGGAACCAGCCGCCGCCCTTGCGGAAGGCCTTGCGGGCCGCCATCAGCATGCCCCCTTGCGCGTCAGCACGGCAGGGACGGTGCAGATCAGCAGTTTCCAGTCGAACAGGAAGGAGCGGCGGCGCAGATAGAGCCGGTCTGCAGCGACCCTGCGGCGATAGGATGTGTCGCTGCGCCCGCTGACCTGCCAAACCCCCGTCAGCCCGGGCCTGCACTGCAGATAGCAGCCCGCATGACGGCCATAGCGCTCCAGCTCCTCCTCCACGATCGGGCGGGGGCCGACCAGCGTCATCGTGCCATTGATCAGGTTGAACAGCTGGGGCAGCTCATCAAGGCTGCTTTTACGCAGGAAGGCGCCGAACCAGGTTACCCGCGGATCGCGGGTCAGCTTGCGGTTGTGCAGCCATTCACGGCGCAAGCCGGGATTGTCTCTGAGCAATGCCTCGAGTCGGCTCTCGGCATGGCGATGCATCGAGCGCAGCTTGTAGCACTGGAACGATTTTCCATGGCGACCAATGCGGGTATGGGCAAAAACGGGCGGCCCGCCATCGCTCAGCGCGATGATGAGCGCCAGCATCAGCATCAAGGGCAGGCACAGCACCAGCAAGGCCAGGGCGACACCCACATCCCGCAATCGCGCCAGCCATTCCGCCGGTGAGACCTGCTCCGGCGCCGGGTCGCGCAGGGTCGGCTGACAGGGGACCAGCGCCACCCCGCTCCACGACTGGGTCGCGGCTTTCGCGATCACCGGAGGGCGAGGCTGACTGCGAGTGCCCGGCCAGTCCAGAACGGGCCGCTCCTCGTCAAGGACGATCAGCTTTTCGACCGGCGAAGGCGGCGACCACAACAACAGGATGGGCGAAGCCGCGATCGCCGTCGGGCCGCCATCTTGCACATCTGTTCGTGAGGCCAGCATGGGATGTCCCATCACCAATCGCATGAAGGAAATCAGGCTTTGACAGTGCCCGAACGGCGCCGTCCCCCCTGAGACGATGACCCAGACGATTTCCCAATTTCCCATGCCGCACAACCGAGCATCCGATGTAGAGACGCCTACTCAAAGTGGTTAACCAGAGCTTGCCATCTGCGCCGCCGCCCTCACTCAGAATAGCGATTTCGGGTGACCACCAGCCCGACTATGATGCCGGAGACACCTATTGCCAGCCGGTCCCTGGCCTGAGGAGACGGCGCATGAAAAGCATCGCCAGACTGTTGCATTCCCGCTCACGCCAGGCCGTCATGGCCAGTTGTCTCGGTCTGGCCGGGATCACGGCCCTGTGCGGGCTGGTGGCCAGCCCGGTCGGCGCCAGTTCGGTGCGGACGACGGTGGCGCAGCTCAATCAGGATTTGCGTACAGGCTATCAGATCGGCGCGGGCGACCGCCTGCGGATCACCGTCTTCGACGAGCCGACTCTGACGAATGAGTATGTCGTGAACGAAAGCGGCGCGGTGGCCTTCCCGCTGATCGATGAGGTGCCGGCGGACCAGCTGACGACATCCCAGTTAGCCGGCAAGCTTGCCGAGAAACTGAAGGCCGGCGGTTATGTGCTGACGCCCAAAGTCGCGGTCGAGATCCTCAAGCACCGGCCCTTTTACATTCTGGGCGAGGTCAGCAAGCCGGGTGAGTATCCCTATACCGGCGATCTCACCCTCGCCCAGGCGGTGGCGACCGCCGGAGGATACACCGCACGGGCTGACACGCGCACCATCAAGATCCAGCGCCGGTCAGACGAACAGCCCGTCCAGGTCAAGCTGGATGCTCCGCTGCGGATTGCCCCCGGCGACACGATCATCATCCGTCAGGCATTTTTCTAACAAGATTCCATAATAAAAATGCCGATCCTGCATCGAAAAAACCTTCAGCCCTGATTGCGATGTTACATCGTTTTATGAAACATCATAAAGAGTAAGCCGCCCGGCAAGCAACGGCCACATCATGGCTTGTTACGGCTGAGTCCAAAGGCTTTTCTCTGAAACATCGATGATACCCACTATAGCCTGACCGGCTGCATCATCATGATCGCGGCGCTATTCGTTCACGACTGTCCTGTTTTGGGATGGCCGACACCCCCCGAAAACACTATCCGAAAGGAGTAGATTTTCCATATAATCATTTGTTTTTTATGGGAATTAAGGACTGGTATATAGTTAACAATGCGTAACCACAAGTTGGTTGATTTCAATTAGCTGATGCAGCATCCTCGACGAAACAGGGATGTTCGGAGTCGCACCGAACAAGCATGCCGATAAGTGATGGCATGACCAAGATTCCATGATGGGCCTGGTGGAGATACGAAATCGGGGAAAGAACATGCGAACAGATGTCTGCATTGTCAGCGAGTATGAAATATCTCGCGAAGGATTAAAAAACATCCTCAAGTCAGAGGGCTTCAGGATCGTCGACATGTTCGCGACTGTCTCCGAGGCAGTCAGCTCCAGTCTTCCTCAAGATGCATTCATCGTCCTCGATGGCTGTCCGGTTGCTGAACAGGCAGGGTTGGTCAAGGATCTCTTGTCCCACTTCAAGACTTCGCTGGTCACCGTTCTGTCCGAACGCTTTGATGTCAACGCGATGATGGCCTGCTTTCAGAACGGCGCCAAAGGCTACATCGTCCGTTCGATGAAAGCCCTGCCGATGACGACCTCGCTTCGGCTGGCCGCGATGGGCGAAAGGGTTATTCCTTCCGATCTGGTCGATTTGTTCAATCGGCAACCACTCGGCGATTTGCAGGGCAGTGAACAGACCGCCAACGCCTTTTCAGGCCATGAGGCGGCGCATAGCGGCAGCGACATGGCCAGCTCGGTCATGGATCAAACCCCGCTTTCCCCCCGTGAGCGTGACGTGCTGCGCTGCCTGATGGCGGGCTACTCGAACAAGCTGATCGCCCGGCGGCTGGTGGTATGCGAAGCGACCGTCAAGGTTCATGTGAAGGCGATCCTGCGTAAACTCAACGTCAACAACCGGACACAGGCGGCCATCTGGGCCAGTTCGCGCGGGATTTCGGAGGCTCATCTCGCGCCCTGATGCGCGATTTCCGACAGATGGAAACGCCCCTTTCCGGAGCATCTCTGCCACGGAAGATGGCCGGTGCTGTCAGGATGATCTGGATGACGGAAGCTGCGGCTTTCTGATCCAAGCCCATCAAGCGGCATTTCGCACGGCACTCAAGGGGTCGAAGCTTGACCACGCTGCAGCGTTCGGCGAGATCGAGTGATCTTATGTCGCTCTGATTGCCCGTTTCAAATGCTGGTCTTGCGTGAGAGGCAATATTCCGCCTCAAAACTTTCAGGAAAAACCTTGACCGTCTGATTGGTCAATTCCGGCAGCGCCGAATGATCTTGATCCATTCCACACATATCCAGGAATGTCTTCAAGAAGGCTTTTGGCTTCATCTGCGTTTCCTGAGCACGATGACGAAGTCAAAAACCTTCTCAAACCGTGATGAATTCAGGAAGGAACATTGATCATTCCGTAAAATACCCCGCAGGCGACCATATGCGCGCTGTTCCTTGCGTGCATCTTCAAGCGCATATTCTCGATATAGCGCTCCACGGTGCGAGGCGCCAGGCTGACATGCCGGGCGATTTCCTTGGCCGACATCCCCAATGCAACGCATTCGAGAATTTCACACTCCCTCGCCGTCAGATGCGGCTGAGCGTCCAACAATTGAGATACGATCATAGTCCTCCCCCATTCTTAATGTTAACCAATCGATGAATAATGGAAATCAATGCACCCCGGCGGTCTGGAGAATCCAGAGGTGCAGCCTGTTCGCTTCAAGCGAAATCACGCCAGTCAATTGGAGTAACAACTTAGGTGCTAACACGTTCCAAAAACAAAAGATACAGTTAAGTATTTTAACCATATCTTTGAAATTGCTCAAGTTGCCCCATGCAAAATATGCATGACGGAATTTCCGTGCGATTCGCTCCCGTAGTAGAGTCGTTCACAGGCGCATAGCCTGCCTTCCGGCATGACCGATTCTCGGTCGGAGGGGCAGCGGATATGGAGAAGTCCTTTTCAACACTGGCGCGTGTTGATCGGCACACAACGATCTTTCTCGCCGGCTCTCGCGCCACGCATTGGGCGGTGGTGACGACCGGAATCGTCGCCGAATGCAAGATTTCCATCGACGGCGACCGGCGGCTGACAGGGTTTCGCCTGCCCGGCGAGGCCTTCGGGGTGGAAATCGAGCGCTACAGCGTCACGTCCGAGGCGCTGACCGATTGTGTGATCTCGCTGCTGCCCACCAATGCTCCGGCGGCCAATGGCAGGCTTCTTGCGGCCATGGCCCGGCAATTGAAGCGTGTGCGCAACGATCATCTTCTGACAACATTTCGTTCCGTTCCCGAAAGGATCGCCGCTTTTCTGGTCGATCTTGCCGATCGCGGGCTTGGGGACTGTTTTCGTTTCCCGATGGCAAGATCAGACATCGCCGATTTTCTTGGCACCACCGAACCGACCATCAGCCGCGCCCTGGCGGAGCTGGAGCGTCGCGGCGCCATCAAGCGGCGCCCCGGCGGCAAGATCGAGATCATGGATCGCGCATCCCTGACACAGGCGACCTCAGGCGAAGCCAACTCGAACCCCTTCAATCCCGAGCGAGAAATCTCCCATGCGTAACATCCGACTGGCTCTCGCGCTGACAGGCGCGGCCTGGCCCGCCTTGATGACAGGCTCCGCTCATGCCGCCGAAACCGGCCCGTCTCTGGAACCTGCACCCGGCGACCGACCGGCAGCGACCGCCTCCCGCTATGCCTCAACCGAGGCCGATATTGCGGAGCTGCGGGCAAAGCTGGACGAGCAACGCGCCATTCTCGATGCGCAGGCGCAGGAAATTCATGCGCTGGAAGCCCGGTTGAGAGCCGTCAACCCCCCTATCGCCGCTGCTCCGGCGCCAACCGATATGGCCACCTCCCCCGAACAGGTGGCGCTGCTCGACCAGCGGGCCATGGGCGCGGATCCCCAGACCGCTGCCGGACAGACCGTCGGTCAAGCCCCGGCGCCCGATGAAAGCCATTCACTCAACACCAAGACAGCCTCGATCCCGCCCGGACAAGGCGTGCTGACGCCCTCGGGTCATTTCTCGATCGAGCCGACATTTGAATATGCCGCATCGGCCAACAACCGCCTGACCTTCAGCGGCGTCGAGCTGATCCCCGGCTTGCAATTGGGCGCGATCAGCGCCTCGACAGCCCAGCGCGATACGTTCTTTTTCTCGCCCACCTTCCGCTATGGCATCAACAGCCGCTTTGAGGTCGAAGTCACCGTTCCTCTTCTCTACCGCCATGACAATATTCAGGTGGTTCAGCAGCGCGATGAGCAAATCGTCCGCACGCTGGATTTGCGGCAAAAGGCGCTGGGCGACGTTGAAGTGGGGCTACGCTATCAGCTCAATCCAGCCAAGGGCCCGGACAAGCCGATCTGGATTCTCAGCCTGCACGTCAAGAGCAACACGGGCATTGGACCCTATGATGTGGGTTATGACAATTTCGGCATCGCCACCGGCCTTGCCACCGGCTCGGGATTCTGGGGGGTCGAGCCGGGGGTGAGCTTCCTGCTGCCCTCCGATCCGGTCGTGATTTATGGCAGCTTGAACTATCTCCACCAGTTCAAGCGCAATCTCAACAAGGATGTCGGCGGGTCACTGGTGCAGGAAGTCCGCCCGGGCGAGGCCATTCTGGGCAACATCGGCTTCGGCTTCTCGCTCAATCCCCGCTTTTCCTTCTCGCTGGGCTACAGCCACAGCTATATCATGCCAACCATGACCTATATTGGCAGCGGACCACAATATTCGACAGGTCAGCAAATCGGAACGCTGGATCTTGGCATGTCCTACCGGCTGACCAGCAAGACATCGATGAATCTGAACTTCCAGTTCGGTGTCACGCCCGATGCGCCCAATCTCAACGTGACCTTGCGCATTCCCTTCAGTCTTTGAAACAAGACAAGGGCGCTTTCACCATCCGTGAAAACGCCCTTTTTATGTCCGATGACCGGGAATGATCGCGACGCAAGCCGCTGCGATCAGTGGATGCCGGCCATCCCCACCGCCGCGCCCAGCGTCCGCCCAAGGCTGGCGGCAAGATTAGCGCTGCTGTAGCCAGCATAACCCGCGATCCCCACGGTGGCATTGATCGTCTGGTTGGCGTTCACCCCGGAGGCCGTGTTGATCAGCACATTTTGCAGGCCATTGGCCGCGTTCTGATAGATCAGTGTCTGACCGCTGTTGGTGATATAGGCCTGCCCTCCCGACGAACTCATGCCGAAGGTGCCGCCCGCGGTGACCACCGCTTGCAGGCTCGCCTCGCTGGCCGGTGTCAGCGTCATGGTGGAGGTCGTCGAACTGGCGCCGGAGGTGGTCCAGTTCAACGTGGTGGCCATAACCAGCTGTCCGTTGAGATAGGTGTTGAGCTGGGCGCCCAGAGAGATGCTCACGCCCTGCAGCTCGAAGCCGCCGCGCAGCATGTCCAGATCCTCGTCGGACAGGCCTTTGCTATGGGTGAAGGCCGGCGGCCCTTCCGTCGGCGTGGTGTCGGCCGAAGCAGTCGCGGCGAGCGCCGCTGTGGAGGGTGATACAAAGAGGGCAGCCAGGCTGATCAGCCAACGCATGACACACTCCTTCAGCCATGACCGATCATGGCGCAATGCCCGCAGGATTGTCGATCACCAACGCGGGTGTAAGCTGGTAGATCGGAGGCAAATTGGTGGTGACATCACCGATCCAGCGATCGTGAAGCGCCCATAGCGGCGCTGTCGCCCATTTGGTCCATTCGATGGGGGCGTTGTAGGACACGTTCTGCGCCTTGGGCTGCTTGACGATGACCAGAACCACCCCTTTCCACTCCTTGGCGAAATCGGCGATGGGCACCTGCAGCAGGCCACGAATGGGGTCGCCGATCAACACGGCCTGGTCATGAACGCCCTTGACCACCACGAAATGGCGAAAGCCCCTGGTCTCGATCAGCACGATCATCGGCTGGTTCGCCTGACGCATCTCATCCATGCTGATGCTGTAGCCCTGAGCCTCGAAGCCGCGCGATTCCAGATAGCGCTTCATATCCAGCAGCGAGAAGCCGGACTGGACGATCTTCTTCTGGTCGCCTGCGCTCCACATCACGGAAAAAGCGTCATTTTCCGTGGTCGGCAGGCCATAGCTGTAGGTCAGCATCGTGGCCAGAGCCGCCGAGCCGCAGCTGAAATCATAACGCTGCCGCACGATGGTGCGAAAGGGAATGTCGCGCCAGCTCATCACCTGAACCTGCGCCGGCCCCTGCATTGTATACCCGACCGAAATTTGCGCATGGGCACCGGAAGCCCCGGTAAAGGGCATCGCAAGCATCACGCCTGCCACCATGGCGCGCAGCAAGCCGCGCCTCAGGACCATCGCCCGCATCATCGCACACTCCCAAACCTCTCTGCCGGATCAGCGATCCGCTCAGGGCGTGACGTTCACCGTCACATTCATTGCGCTTTGCAACTGCGACATCGCCCCGGTGTTGATCGTGATGTTGCCCAGACCGTTGAAATTGGAGAGCGCCGATTGGGAGATGTTGACGGCGCCAGCCGTGTAATTGCCAATGGTGCTGTTGCCGGAAGAAATGGCGTTCAGCGTCTGGTTGCCCACCACGATGCCGCCACTGCCGCGAAGATCGCCAAGCGCGGCGTTGTCCAGCGTTTTTCCCTGAAGCCCGGCAGGTTCGGCGACAGCAGGCGTTGCGACGGCCTCAGTCCGGGCAACCGGAAGCTGAAGGGCCGGAGCCTGCGCTGTTTGCGACACATCGGCCTGCGGTGCGTCTGTCGGCGTTTCCGGCGCGGTCGCGCAGGCAGAGCCGATTCCGACGCATCCCATCCCGGCTGCTGCCAGAGCAAGGGTCACGTTACGAAGTGTCATTGCATGTCTCCTTGACGGAGGTGGCGGAAATGGCCGGGCCCGAAGGCCCGACCATCTTGCATCATCAGAAGTTGATCGTGCCCTGAGAGGCGATGTTGGTCGCCGACTGGGTGCTGGAACCCATGCCCGTGCTCCAGGCCTGGTTCAGAATGCCGGCAAAGGCGGCGAAGCCCGAGCCGTTGATGTTGTTCGAACCGCTGGAGAAGGACACGGTCCGGCCGCTGGTGGTGACCGGCGCGGCGGTGGCCGTCAGATCCTGCGTGGCGACCAGACGCCAGTTGCCGTTCCGCTGCGAGCTGTCGGTGTTGTACGAACCGCTGGTGTTGCCCGAATTGAGCGCCAGATTGTTGGTGTGCGACGAATTGTCGGTGCTGGTCGAGCTGTTGTAGGAATCGACCGTGGCCGTCTTGTTGCTGGTGCTGGTGTTGTTCGACGCGACCGTGGCGGTCTTGTTCGTCGTGGTGTTCGTCGTGTCATTCGTGGTGCGGTTGTAGGTGGTGTTGGTGGTGTTGTTCGAAGCGAGCGTATCGCTGCGGCTCGAAGTGTTGTTCGACGCCACCGTATCCGACCGGTTCGACGTGTTGTTCGAGGCCAGCGTGTCCGTGCTGGTCGACGAATTGGTCGAATTGTTGGTGTTGTACGAACCCAGCGCGGTCGAACGAGTCGACTGATGATTCGAATTGTCGGTGCTGCTGGTGTTGGTGCTGTCGTTGGTGTTCGTGGTGTTGTACGAATTGACCGGCACGGTTGCATCAACGCTCACGCTGGTCGTCGCGCCATTGTGGTCGCCAGCCGAGCCGGTTGCACCCGACGATTGAGCGAATGCCGGGCCAGCGAGAGCCAGAGCCGATACCGCCGTAGCGGCCAAGAGGATTTTACACACCATTTCACTTCTCCTCGGAGCGCCCCCAAAGCTGCGCTGGTGGGCAACAGTCGCATTGTCACGACTGACGAAGAAATAGAGCATGTCGGAGGTCTTTCTCTTGCTTTCCGACAATTTTGACGGTCAATTGTATTACCTTGGGGATACCCTACGTAAATTCCGACAGATTTATGAACAAATTTTATCACCTATTCATATTTTTATTTATGACCCTTACGTAACAACCCCCTTTGCCACCTTGACCGATGTTATCGTACGGAAAGCCATCTCGCGCACCCCGAGTCGCAGCAAGCGCGGCAGGGTGAGAGTCGCCATCCAGGATGACCACAGGTTTGTCCCAGGACACAGAACCTGCCTCAGCAAAAAAGATGGCGCACATGGGCGCGGGGTCGCCAAGCCGGCGCGCACCCTGGTACAAACCCGCAGCCCATGCGGCCACGAAAGGCACTGGAACAACAAGGCCCGACAGCCGTTTAAGCACATCGAGCAAGCCCGACACCTCCGTGCCTCGCGCAGATTCACCCGCGAATCACCTTGCCCTTGCGAAGCGGCGGGACAGCGCCCGTTAAGGCCAACTTAAACTTGCCCTGCTATCCGGGCGGCCCGTTGAGCCCTGGCCGGATTTGCCACCTTGTCCAAACCTGTTTCCAGACGTACTGCCTTGGCGGCAATCGGCGCGATGCCCCTGGCTCTGCGCTTTTCGGACAGCAGCATGGCTTCCTCGGCTTTCTCTCGCGACAATGGGCGCGATGCCGGCCAGCGCCGCTATGGCGCGGCGGTGCGCCCCGACCAGTTGGTCGATGACACGCCCCTGCTCACCGCCATCAGGCGCTGCGACATTCTTGTGCCTGAATATCACGGCCAGTGGAGCGCGGTGGAATGGCGCAAGGGTGAGCCGTGGTACGGCAATTATGATGCCATCGTGAATTTTGCCGAAACCCACGGCATGGCGGTGCGCGGCCACGCGCTGATCTGGGAAAAGATGACCCCGGACTGGGCCCGCGCCGAAATGCTGGAAAAGCGCGACTGGCGCACGGTGACACGGCATTTCGCCGATCTGCTGCCGCGCTACAGCGGCCGCATTGCCGACTGGATCGTCGTCAATGAGATGATCGATACCGAGGATGGCGAGAACGGCCTGCGCCGCACCAGCTTTCAGCGGGCCTATGGCAAGGATTATGTCGCCATGGCGCTGCTGACGGCCAATGGCCTCGATCCGCAGGCCCGGCTGATGATCAACGACTACGCTCTCTGCTATGACAATCCGGTGGATGAAGCGCGGCGCAACGCCTTGCTTCGGCTGGTCGAAAACTTGAAGGCGCGCGGCATTCCGCTGCACAGCGTCGGGCTACAGGGCCATCTCGAACTGGCCAAGGGGGCGATCCCGCAGGCGAGGCTCGCGCGGTTCATGGCTGATCTGGCGGATACGGGCGTGAAGCTGGCCGTCACCGAACTCGATGCGATCGAGGCTGACCGCCACCGCCCTCTGGCCGAACGTGATGCCGCCGTGGCGGATCACACCCAGTCCTTCCTCGATGTGGCGATGGACCAACCCGCTGTGGAAAGCATCGTGACCTGGGGCCTGAGCGACCGGCACAGCTGGCTGCAGGAAAACGCGCCCGATACGCTGGCCGCTGTCTCTCACGCCCCCATCGACGGCAAAAGGCTGAACCGCGGCCTGCCCTTCGACGCAGATATGAAGCCCAAGAGGATGCAGGTGGTGCTGAACGACGCCATGCGCATCCAGCGCGCCTGACGGTTAAAGAACCAGACCTTTCTCGCGCAGTTCCGACAGGCTCTTTTCGGATTTATCGACCGGCTTTTCGGCTGATTTCACCCAGTCGATCAGCTCCGCCATGCCCGCCTCGAAATCGACCTGCGGGGTCACACCGAATGTGTCGCGCAATTTCGAGATATCGCCGAAGCAGTGGCGAATGTCACCGACGCGATATTCATGCAGAATCTGCGGCGCGATGTTCTTGTGCAGCAGGCGCGCCAGCACGCAGGCCATATCATGGATGGCGATCGGATGATCGCTGCCGACATTGAATACATCCCACAGGGGCTTGTCGCTTTCCAGCACGGTGGCGAAGGCATGGGCGACATCGCGCACATGGACGAAATCGCGCATCTGCTCGCCATCCTCGAAGACCAGCGGGGCGCTATCGTTCAGCAGGCGTGAGATGAAGATCGCCGCCACGCCGGTGTAGGGATTGCTGAGCGCCTGCCGCGAGCCATAGGCGTTGAACAGACGCAGAGCGACCGTGGGAATATCCAGCGCCCGGCCAACCGCCAGGAACATCTCCTCGTGATCGCGTTTGTTCACCGCATAGATCGAGGTCGGTCGCAGCAATTTTGTTTCGCGCGTGGGGATCGGGATCAGCCTTTGGCCGTCCGGCCCCGTCACATCCCATTGGCGCTGCTGCAACTGCGCACGCGTGCGCGTCTGCGGGATGACGCGATGGCCCTGAACATCGGCATATTCGCCTTCGCCATAAATCGACATGGAGGAGGCCACCGCCATGCGCTCCACCGTGTGCTTGCCCTTGGACAGAACCTCCAGCATCATCGCCGCGCACATCACATTGTTGCGCGTATAATCGACAATGTTGGTCATGCTCTGCCCGACCCCCACCGAGGCGGCCAGATGGACAAGATGCGTCACCCCATCGAGCGCCGCTTCAAACGCGCCATCGTCGAGCAGATTGGCATGGATGCGCCCTGCCGCCGGATTGAGGTAGATCGGCCAGCCATCGGCATCGCATTGCGCATCGCCATGCACCTGCGGCAGCAGCGCATCGAAGACGGTGACGCGAAAGCCACGCTCCAGCAGCAGATCGACAAGGTGAGAGCCTATAAAGCCCGCTCCGCCGGTGACAAGCACATGCTTTTCCATGAAATAGCCCTCCCAGACTTATCGTGCTTGCGCTGGCGCGCTCGATGCCACGTGTTCCGATGCGACGATGTCGCGTACGATATCATTGTTGGCGTTGATCTTGATCGTGCGCTCCCACACCAGCCCGGCGTCCTTGCGGTACATGCGCCAGCCCTTCCAGAGCGGGATCATCCAGACCAGCCAGAAGATCATCAGCGAGATGGGATTGACCCGGATCAGATACCACAGCCGCTTGAGCCGCGAAGGCAGGACCAGCGCCGTCCGCCGCCAGGTGATGACATATTGCCCCAACAGCAGCAGCGCGAAACACAGCACATTGAAAGCGGAGAGATAGACCGTCCAGTGCGGCAAGGGACTGGTGCCCTTCGCCCATTCGACCAGCGCCCAGATGCCGATGGGAATGCCCACCGAATTGAACCAGAAGGACAGGCAGGGCAGGAAGTTGAGCCAGGCCTTGAAGCGCTCGAACCGGCTGAAGCCCATCTCCTTGAGCGGCGTATCGAGCGACTGAAAGAAGCCTGCGACCCAGCGCTTGCGCTGCGTGATGCCATTGCTCAGCGTTTCCGGCACTTCCTCGACCAGCGGCGCCTCGATCAGCCCCAGCGTCTTGCCATTTTTCCAGAAGCGCATGCCGACTTCCGGGTCCTCAATGGTCATCCACGGGTGGAAGCCGCCCAGCTCCTTCAGATCGGAGGCCTTGAAAAACAGGCCCTTGCCCAGAACCCAATAGGGATGATGACCGTTGGCGGTCAGGTGGCCATATTTGTTGGCATCCCAGCAGAGGTGATCGAAGGCGAACCAACTGGCGGGCATCGTATCCAGCAGATTGCCCGCGATGTTGCTGGCCTGCAGCACATCGAAATGCCGCATGCCGACAGCCGCGGCCTGAAAGTGATTGGCGGGCGGAGCGCTGTCGGCATCGATGTAATCGACCAGAAAATCGCCTTTGAACGGATTGTTGGCATAGGTCGTGTAGAAGGCATAGATCAGTTGGCGCGTCTTCTTGGGGGGAAGATCGCGGACACCGGCGCGCGGCCCCTTGTGGAACCAATAGGCCTTCTCATTCGCCTGCCAGTCATCCCACACGACATTCCAGCGCGGATCGCTTGTCGGCGGCACCGGCATCACGCTAAGGAAGGGAAACTCCCCGGCCAGTCGTTGCAGGCTCTCGACGGTTGGCAGGTCATTGTCATTGGGGATGGCGATGATCCTGAATTTGTCCGTCGGATAGTGAAGATTGGCCAGAGATACGAAGGTGGTGCGCATCGTCGATTCAAGTTCGCGCAGAACCGGGTAGAACAGGACGATATCGGGATAATCGTCCTGCGCGACATCCTGCAGCTCTTCCATATCGACACGATTGATCGGGCGAGTGATGAAATAAAGCTCGATCATCATGGTGCAGAAGTAAGCCAGCTGAGCAATGATAAACAACACTATCAGAACCAGATTAATCATGCTCATGACACCCACTCCTGACACAGGCACAAGCCATGCGCCCATCCCACACTTGCATCACATCGCCATATGGCGTCCCACATGGGACGGCATGACCGCCAGAAAGTCCGGCGGGATCGCCTCATCAAGCTGTCTGCGGAAATAGCTGATGGTCTTTTCCAGACCGCTCACCAGATCCACCTTCGGCGACCAGCCCAGCAGAGCCTGCGCACGCGAAATATCCGGGCGGCGGCGACGCGGGTCATCAATCGGCAAGGGCTTGTAGGCGATGGAAGATCCCGACCCGACCATCTTCACGATCAGAGTCGCCAGCTCACCAACCGTATATTCTCCGGGATTTCCGATATTCATGGGCCCGGAAGCATTGTCATCGGCGGCCATCAAAAGTTGAATCCCGTCGATCAGATCATCGACATAACAGAAGGACCGTGTCTGGCTGCCATCGCCATAAATGGTGATTTTCTCACCACGCAGCGCCTGGACGATAAAATTGGACACCACGCGCCCATCATCGGGCTGCATGCGCGGCCCATAGGTGTTGAAAATGCGCACGAGCCTGACATTCAGCCCGGATTGGGCAGCATATTCCATCAGCAGGGTTTCAGCGAAGCGCTTCCCCTCGTCATAGCAGGAGCGCGGGCCGATGGTGTTGACATTCCCATGATAGGATTCATGCTGCGGATGGACCTCCGGATCGCCGTAGATCTCCGAGGTCGAGGTGTGAAACACCCGCGCATTGTCGCGCGCGGCACGCTCCAGCATGTTCAGCACGCCAAGCGAGCAAACCTTCATCGTCGCCACCGGATCTTCCTGATAATGGACAGGCGAAGCGGGACAGGCCAGATTGTAGATCTCGTCGAAACGCGGCAAATCCGGCAAGGGATGGACGAGATCATGCGTCACGATCGTCAACCGGTTGCTGCGCAGCAAAGGCGCCAGATTGGCGCGGCGACCGGACTGGAAATTGTCCAGACAGTACACCTGATGCCCCTGACCGAGCAGCCGTTCAGCCAGATGCGAGCCCAGAAAACCGGCTCCTCCAGTGATCAGCACGGTCTTTTCGCGTTTGCTCATCCTTGTCGCCATGGCGCTCCCCCGCAAGTTCAGGCGTTCCGTCAAACGGTGGACGATGCTGCACCCGGCACCTTCCATAGCCTTGCCTCAGAATTTGTACCAAAAACCAACCACCGGACCACGTTGTCGCAGTGAATTTCTTCCAGAAACGGTGCCAGTGTATCCAGCCTGTAGAGAAATTCTTGGAGTCAGATCGTAAACAACGCTGGCATAGACATCGGTGTAACGATAAGACTGGTTGAAGACACCCCGCCCGCGACCATCCGACACCGTTGTGTAAGCGGAGGCGAGCAGCATCAGGCGCGGCGCGACATGGGCTCCCACCGTGGCGTCGATATGGAACTCATTGGGCGGATCGCCCGCACGCAACCGATATCCGGTATCGAGCGTGACAAAGGCAGACCCCGCCATATAACCGCCCGACGCGCGAAGATCATATTGCATGTTTTTGTCATTGACCTGAGGCGCCGGATAGTTGCGTGCGGTTCCCGGTATTCTCACCAGTCCTTGCACCGACAAGATCCAGTGATCGCTCTTGGCCAGTCGATACCGTCCACCGACATCGGTATAGCCAAGGCCGCTGGAATCATTGCCGCCTTTAAGACTGACGTTGCCAAGGCTTGGCGTCACCAGAACGGTAAGATTATCCGTTACCCCATATTCGCCCATAATATAGAACTGATTCTGGTCATATTCCTGGATCGGAGCTGTGTTGCCATTTGCGTCAAATCCTTTCGGACTTTGCGTGAAAATGCCGCTCACAATCACCCGCCCTTGCCCTTGCTGCTGGGTAAATGGATCTGCGTGAACAGGCTCCACAAAAAGCATGAAAAGGCCAAAGGCCGACACGATTGCCTTGAGATAAGCCATCCCATTTACCCCGAGACCGAATAGCAGAAGCCGTGATTGATCTGGCTTTTATAACAAGTTGCTATTTTATAAGAAAATTCTATCCCGCCCGGCGTGAAAGGCGGCAGGAAAAATCCACACACCGTTCAGGCCGAATTTTGCTGACGATCCAGCATTAGCCCATCATTTTATAGGCTTTCCACTGGGGCGAAACGGCAATTGGGTCACGTATTTTCCGCCATTGAATTGAGCGGAATCCCGAATCGGGAAAGCGGCTTATCCAGCCGGATTCAAGATGACTCAGTTTTTGACCAGAGAGGCGGCTGAATAAGATTGACCCGGCGATTCCGTGCTGACCCATCGCGTCAAATCGCCAGGCCAAAGGCCACCTTCCCCCTCGGTCGAAAGGTGGTGCAACAGCCGCAAGGAGATCATTTCATATCCTTGGGCCAGACAAATAACCGACCAAATTTCTAAAAGTAATATCCCACAAGAATCAGCATGGATGTCTTGATCTTGCCATCCCCTCCTTGCGCTGCGCCTGAAATAAACTGGCCCGCACCAACATAGGGATCATTGCGCCCGAAAATCATCTCGATCCAGACGCGCAGGCGTCCGCTTGCCTTGTCAGTCCAGAACCCGCCTAGGGTGAGACGCTCGCTGTCGTCAAAGCCGGGCGCACTCTTTACGAACCGGCCATAATTGGCATAGGCTGTAAGCGTGACCGGAAGGCGCCCCATATCGATCTTGCGGCCCAGTTCGCTCTGCAACAAGGCGCCCTTCGTGGCGATGTTGAAGGATGAATCGTAATCGCCAACCGTGATGAGATCGTCGCGCCCACCGTTCCGGGGATCGATATCCTGACGCGCGGCAAGCATTCGCAGATGCCACGGACCGACCTCAAGCTTGCCACTTAAAGCAAATGAATGGCGATATCCGTCGCGCCCGGTGTCATAATTGTGGATGGCGGAGATCCATGCTGATCCATTCAAGGTCAACTTGGCTTTGCCCGTCATCGGCACTGTATACTGCGCGCGGCCCACGACCATGTTGCGCTCGGCGCTTTGCGTCGCATTGGGAGCATAGGAGTCCCCTTTGATGGAGTTGATCGTGTAACATGCACTGTCCTTGCTGATGCCGAAGGCATTGGGCGCCGTGGTCGGAAAATAACCGAAATCAAGCGCAAGGTTCTTCTGTTTATGCGATACAGTGACGCCAACATCGTAGACCTCCTCCATGCCATAAACGAAGCCGAGCGAGTTGAAGAAGGTCGTCCCCCACCAGCGCTCATCGAAGGGCACAGGCTGAAGACCGACGGTGATCTCGCGCCCGGCATCGCGGGCCAGCTGCTTGAGCCGGATCGCCGCCGACAGGCCCGCCGGGCCACAGCGCACGATGACGACATCATAGGCCATCCATTCGCGATCGCTCACTGTCCTGCTCCGTTTGCCTTGTTCTTCAAGCCCTCCCCATGCCGGATTCCCCAAGCCGAAGCGCAGAACGTTGACGCCACCGAAGCGAAAGAGCGCGCCGCCGCTAGATCCGGCCGGCCAGCGCCTGCACCAGAACCTTCAGGCCTTCAGGCGTCTGCGGATTGCGGTCGGGCCGCCTTTTATCGGCGGGGCGGTCGCAACGGACAGGGCCGGGGCGCATCATAAAAACCGCTTCGGGCGCGGTCTGGACAAGATAGGTCATATGTCCTCTCCAAAGAGCTGGCCAAATCTGGTTGGTCCTGATGCCGATGATGAAATAGGGGGTGAATGACGTAAAGTTCTGATTTACCAATGTTCACATTGGAAAGATCAAATTCGGGATCGACCGCGGCCTCTCGACAAAACTCCAGACAGCCGCATAGGGATCATCTTGCGGATGCTGTGCCATGACAGGGAGTTTCCATCTTGCCCAAGACGAAGATCCACCTGATCGGCAACACCTCCGATTTTGACATTCGCCTGCTGCGGGTCTTTCGCGCGGTGGTGGCGGCGGGCGGTTTTGCGGCGGCGGCGGTGGAGCTGAACGTCACCCGGTCGGTGGTCAGCACCAGCATCGCCGATCTGGAACAGCGCATGGGGCTGCGGCTGTGCCACCGTGGGCGCGCCGGCTTTTCCCTGACCGAGGCCGGCGTCAGCGTGCATGAGCAGACCCTGCGGCTCTTCGCCCAGCTCGATGCCTTTCAGAGCAGCATCGCCGAACTGCACAGCTCGCCGCGCGGCACCTTGCGGCTGGGCATCACCGACAATCTGATCTGCATTCCCGAAATGAACATCGTCAACTCGCTGCGGCTGTTTCGCAGCGCCGCGCCTCAGGTGCGGATCGACATCACCACCCTGCCCGCCAATGAGATCGAGAAAGCCATCCTCAACGGCGGCATCGATGTCGGCGTCATTCCGCAGGAGCAGAAGCTCGACGGGCTGGACTATATCCATCTCTACGACGAACCCTCGGGTCTCTATTGCGGCCAGCATCATCCGGCTTTCGCGCGGCCCGATACCGAACTGTCCCGCGACGAGATCGAGCGGATGGATTGCGTGGGGCTCAACTATCCCCTGCCCGAGCGGATCGCCGCGACCTATCGCCGGCATGAGCTGGCGGCGCGGGTCGGCGATACCGAAGGGGTGGCCTTCCTCATCATGACCGGGCATTTCATCGGCTATCTCCCGGTCAATTATGCCGAGCGCTGGCGCGAGAAAGGCGCGATGCGGCAGCTGCTGCCTCAGGCCTTCGGCTTCACCCGCCATTTCTCCGCCGTCACGCGTGAGGTGGCGCATCGCAACAAGGTGCTGAACGCCTATCTGGAGGCGCTCGGCGAGGTGTCCTAAACCACCGGCAGCGGCTTGGCGGCGGCAGGCACGACGGCCCGGTGCTGCCTGACGATGCCGATGATGATGATCGCCAGGGTCAGCGTGCCCGTCGCGGCGATCTCTCCGCGATGCTCGGGCAGGAAGGCCATGGTGATGAGCGCGCCGCAGATGAACAGGATCGTCGCCCAGGTCAGATAGGGATAGAACCACATCCGGCAGACGATGGGCCCGCCCCGGCGCAGCAATGCGCGGCGCCCGCGCAGCTGGCTGACGGCGATCACCAGATAGACCAGCAGGGCAATCGCGCCGGAGGTGGCGATCAGGAAGTTGAACACGGAGGCCGGGGCCAGAAAGTTGATCGCCGTGGTCGCCAGACCGACCAGCGTGCTGGCGATCACCGCCGCGCGCGGCACGCCGCCGCCCGAGGTACGCCCGACGCGCTTTGGCGCATCCCCGCGATGGCTGAGCGAAAACAGCATGCGCGAGGAGATGTAGATCGCCGAATTGAGGCAGCTTGCCACCGAGGCGACGATCACCCCATCGATCAGCAGCTTGGCGTTGCCGATGCCCAGCACCTCCAGCGTGCGCTGATAGGCGCCATGGGTGGGCAGCAGCGGATCGTTCCACGGCACCACCGAGATGACGATGAGGATCGACCCCAGATAGAAAATGCAGATGCGCCAGATCACCGAACGCGTGGCGCTGGCGATCTGCTTTTCCGGATTGGCGGATTCCGCCGCCGCAATGGTCACCGCCTCGGTGCCGATGAAGCTGAACATGGTCGTCAGCAGCGCGCCGACCACCGCGCCGAAACCATTGGGCATGAAGCCGCCGTGCCGCGCCGTCAGCGCCACCACGCCCGCGGCATGAAAGCCGGGGATCAGGCCCATAATGGCGCAGAAACCGAAAGCGATGAAGGCCAGAATGGCGACCACCTTGATCATGGCGAACCAGAACTCGAACTCGCCATATTTGCCCACGCTGAGCAGGTTGGTGAGCGTGAGCAAGGCCGTCATGCCGAAGGCGAACTGCCAGATAGGAATGGAGGGGACATAGGAATTGAGAATGGCGCCCCCCGCCAGCGCCTCCCATGGGATCAGCAGCACCCAGAACCACCAGTAGAGCCAGCCGATCGTGAAACCGGCCCAGGGGCCGATGGCCCGCTCGGCATAGGTGGAAAACGAGCCGGTGTCCGGCGAGGCGACCGCCATTTCGCCCAGCATCCGCATGATCATGATGACCAGCACGCCGGTCGAGGCATAGGCCAGGATCGTGGCCGGGCCGGCGCTGGCGATGGCATGGCCCGAGGCGACGAACAGCCCCGCCCCGATGATGCCCGCAATCGAGATCATCGAGACATGGCGCTGCTTGAAGCCGGTGCTTAACTGGGAACCGCTGCCCCCTGAGGGGGATATCTCGACCATGAAACAGGCCTCCGATCGGTGGGAACGACGCTCTGCGGCACGCGCAACCGGTCCGAGCCGGAACCGCGCCAGCGTCATGAAAGGCAAAGCGGCGCGAAGGGCGCGCCTGCTCGGCCACAAAGATCGTTTCGACTGCCCTGCGGCAGCGTGGCGACCGCTGTTATCGGGAGTCCTGCCTCGCGTGTTTTGCCCATCTGGCCGCATCGGTCATGGCGCCTCTCCTCTTCCTTGGGCCGATTGTGATTCGGCTTCGGGAAGGATCATGCGCCCAAGCAGCCGACTCGTAACAGTCACGCTATTCCGATGTTCATGCGCGAACATACAAACCTATTTCCGCCCATTTTCCTTGTATCTCTCCTGTCGCAAATCTTCTGAAAGCAGGATCGACATGCAGGCAGCCGCATCCCCCTTGAAACGTCCGGCGCACCACATGGCCATCGCGGCATGACGCCGGGCGATGCCGCGCGGGGCATGGCCGGGCGGGCCAGCCTCAATGTGGCCATCGTGCTGGCGGAAAACTTCACGCTTTCAGCCTTTTCGCTGTTCATCGACCATATCCGCCTCGCCGCCGACGAGGGCGACGGCAGCCGCCAGCGCAACGCCCGCTGGTCGGTGCTGTCGGCGGGGCAGCGCAGCATCCGCTCCAGCTGCGGGCTGGATGTCAGCGCCACGGCGGGCTTCGGCGATCCCGCGCAATATGACTATATCGTGGTGGTGGGCGGTTTGCTGCGCACCGAAAACCCCATCGGCGACGAGGCCGCCAGCTTCGTGCTGCGCGGCGCTCAGGCGGGCGTCACGCTGGTGGGGCTCTGCACCGGCACGTTCATCCTGTGCCGTCTTGGCCTGATGCGCGGGCGGCGCTGCTGCATCAGCTGGTATCACCATCAGGACTTTATCGAGGAATTCCCCGACCATATGGCCGTGGCCGACCGCCTGTTCATGGCCGATGGCAAGCGCATCACCTGCGCGGGCGGCGCGGGCACCGCCGATCTGGCCGCGCATCTGATCGAGGCGCATCTTGGCCGTTCCGCCGCGCAAAAGGCCAGCCAGGTGCTGATGTTCGACCGTTCGCGGCGGGGCAATGAAAGCCAGCCCCACCCCCCCATCGTGGCCGATGCCGCCAAGGGCAAGATCGCCCGCGCCATGCTGCTGATGGAGCAGAACATGGCCGATCCCGTCTCGATCGAGGCGCTGTCCGCCCAGCTCAGCATGTCCAAGCGGCAGCTGGAGCGCCTGTTTCACGATACGGTCGGCACCGGCCCCGCCGCCGTCTATCGCGATATCCGCCTGCGCTACGCCTCATGGCTGCTGGCCACCACCACCCGCTCGATCACCGCCATCGCGCAAGAGGCCGGCTTTGCCGACTGCGCCCACTTCTCACGCATCTACAAGCTGCGCCACGGCGTGCCGCCCACGGCGCATCGCCGGGATCAGCCTCAGGCGGCTGTGGGGGAACTGGCCGGGCAACGGGTTTATGGGTGAGGGTTTTAAAGGAGGAAGGGAAGGTGCGAGGGGGTTACCCCCTCGCGCTCCCATGACGTCTTCCGACGCCACGGCAGTGGCGCCGAAACCAGGCGCTACGGCTCTCCACCTGCACACCAAAAAAACACCGCAGGCAGTTTCCATGATCCAGCGCTGTGCAAGGGCTTAAAGCCTGCGGCGCTGCAAGCTATGCGCCTTGGCCGAACCCGAGGCGCAAGGTAGACAGTAAAGGGAGCGCGAGGGCGATGGCCCTCCCATTGCCTTCTTCTTCAATCCGGAGCGGAGACCGGAAGCCCCCGCTCCGGCACCTGACGCTGCCCGCCCCAGGCCCGTCAGGCAGCCGCGGGCCTGTCAGACCACCACCGGTTCCGGCAGGCTCACGATCCGCGATGCGTGACCTTTCTCACCCAGAAAGGCGATCAGATCGTAGAAGGGCACGGCGATGGTCGCCGTGTTGCGCAGCGGGTGGACGGCGATCCGCGCCGCATCCCTGAAGCTTTCGTCGAAGACCAGGCTCACGCTTTCCGGCGCGGCGTTGACCACGGCCAGCGGCGTCACCGCGCCGGGCGTCACGCCCAGCAGGCGCTCCATATCGTCCGCCTTGCCGAAGGAGAACTTGCCTGCTCCCAGCACCTGCGCGAAGGCTTTCAGATCGGCGCGGCGCTCGCTGGGCAGCACGATCAGCCAGAAATGGCCGCTCTTGTCCTTCAGGAACAGGTTCTTGGTGTGGGCGCCGGGCAGGGCTTCATGGATCGCCGCGCTTTCCTCGACGGTGAAGACCGCCGGATGCTCCAGCTTGTCCAGAGCCACGCCGCGCTGCTCGAAGTCGCGATAGATTTCGTCTTCCGTCATGATCAATTCCATCAGCATTCGGGGAAATTCACGGCAAGGCCACCCTGAGAGGTTTCCTTGTATTTGGCATGCATGTCGCTGCCGGTGCGCATCATGGTCTCGATCACCTGATCGAGCGAGACGATATGCTTGCCATCGCCCCGCAGCGAGAGCGAGGCGGCATTGATGGCTTTCACCGCGCCGAAGGCGTTGCGCTCGATGCAGGGCACCTGCACCAGCCCGGCGATGGGATCGCAGGTCATGCCGAGGTGATGCTCCATGGCGATTTCGGCGGCGTTTTCGGCCTGCTGGTTGCTGGCGCCCATGACGGTCGCCATGCCCGCCGCCGCCATGGCGCTGGCCGTGCCGACCTCGCCCTGACAGCCCACTTCCGCGCCGGAGATCGAGGCGTTGAGCTTGGTCAGCACGCCGATGGCGCTGGCTGCCAGCAGGAAGTCATGCATGCCCGCCCGGTTCGCCTCGGGCCAGAAATCGCGGTAATAGCGCAGCACAGCGGGCACCACGCCCGCCGCGCCATTGGTGGGCGCGGTGACGAT
>NZ_BCZE01000023.1 GCF_001598555.1 Novosphingobium rosa NBRC 15208 | reverse complement strand
CAAGGTGATCGGCGGGGGCCTGCCGCTCTCCGCCGCCGTGGGACCGAAGGATCTGCTGGATGGTCCGCCCGCCGCCGCGCTGCTGACCATGGCGGGCAACCCCATCTGCACCGCCGTGGGGCGCGAGGTGCTGCGCGTGCTGATCGAGGAGGATATGCCGGGCCGCTCCGACCGCGCGGGCAAGCGCCTGCGCGCCGGGCTGCGCGAGGCGATGGTCGATATCCCGCAGATCGGCGATGTGCGCGGCCATGGTCTGGCCATCGGGCTGGAGCTGGTGAAGCCCGATGGCAGCATGGTGCCCGACCGCGAGCTGGCGCAAATGGCGGTCTATCGTGCGTGGGAGCTGGGTCTGGTCGTCTATTATGTCGGCGGCAATGTGCTGGAAATCACCCCGCCGATGGTCATCAGCGATGATGAGGTCGATCTGGCCGTGACCATCATCGCCCAGGCGGTGAAGGATGCGGCGGCGGGGCTGGTCTCGCTGGACACTGTCAAGGCCTATGCGGGATGGTAAGCCGCTCTCCCCTGCCCGTCAGCCGCGAGATCGCTTGCCTTCCCGGCGAAACCGCCCTGCTGTTCATCGATGCCCAGCGTTACAATTGCAGCCGTAAGGGTGGCCAGTTCGCAGGCCTGTCCGCCGCCGAGATCGAGGAGCGCTATGGCTTCTTCTTCGCGGCGCTGGAGGGCGGCGTGATCGAGCGCTGGGCCCGCCTGCAGGCCGCTTTTCGCGAGCGCCAGGAAGAAGTCCTCTACACGGTGATGGAAAGCCTGACCCGCGACGGGCGCGACCGCAGCCTGGACTACAAGATCAGCGGCTTCAACATCCCGCGCGGCAACCCCGACGCACAAATGCTGCCGCAGATCATGCCGGGCGAGGATGAGATCGTGCTGCCCAAAAGCTCCTGCTCGGTCTTCATGTCGACCAACATCGACTATCTGCTGCGCAATCTTCAGGTGCGTTCGCTGGTGATCGCCGGGGTGCTGACCGACCAATGCGTCGATTCCGCCATCCGCGACGCCTGCGATCTTGGCTATCTGGTCACCGTCGTCACCGATGCCTGCGCCACCCACAGCGCCGAGCGGCACGACTGGTCGCTGCGCAACAATCGCGGTTTCTGCCGCCAGATCACCACCGATGCGATGATCGCCGAACTGTCGGCCCGCGCTTGAGAAAGATTGAAGATGACCTGCGAAACCCTCATCTTTGCCGCCACCTGCGATCTGGCGGGCCATGTTCGCGGCAAGGCCTTTCCGTCGGGCGACCTGCCTTCGCGCCTCAAATCCGGGGTGGGCTATACGGGCAGCAACATCATGCTCTCCGCCTTCGGGCCGATCTATGCCACGCCTTTCGGCACCAAGGGCGATCTGAAGCTGGTGCCCGATGAAGCGGCGCTGGCCAGCGTGCCGGGGCTGGATGGCAAAGCATTGCAACTGGCGCTCGGCGATATTCGCAACCTCGACGGTTCGCTATGGTCCTGCTGCCCTCGCAGCTTTCTGAAGCGCGCGGTGGCGGCGATGGAGGACGAGTTCGGCCTGCGCCTGCTCTCCACCTTCGAGCAGGAGTTCATCTACACCGGCGTGGAAGCGGCGGCGGGCAGCAGCTATGCCTTCGACATGTACCGCCGCAGCGGGCTGCTGGGCGAGGCGATCATGACGGGCCTGCGCACAGCGGGGATCGCCCCCGACTCCTTCCTGCCCGAAGCGGGCGACCGCCAGTTCGAGGTGACCATCGACCCCGCCGAGGGCACACGTAGCGCCGATCAGGCCGTGCTGCTGCGCGAGGTGGTGCGGGGCTGCGCCGCCAATCTGGGGGCGCGGGCCATTCTGGCGCCCTTGCTCTCACCCGATGGCACCAGCAGCGGCACGCATATCCACCTGAGCCTGCGCGATCTTGACGGCAAGCCGGCCATGCATGATCCGCAAGGCCTCTTCGGCCTAAGCGAGGCCGCGCAGCATTTCGCCGCCGGGATCATCGCGCATATGCCCGCGATCACCGCGCTGACGGCGCCCTCGGTCAGCTCCTATTACCGCCTGCGCCCCGACAAATGGGCGCCGACATGGGCCAACATCGCGGCGCAGGATCGCGGCGCCTCGCTCCGCGTCTGCCCGGTCACGGCCACCACGCCCGAGGGCATCGCGCGGCAGTTCAACGTGGAATTCCGCGTGGTGGATGCCGCCGCCAGCCCCTATATGGCGTTGGGCGCGATCCTGCATGCCGGGCTCGACGGGCTGCGCAACAAGCTGGCGCTGCCCGCTCACCCGCAGGAGGCCGATGCCGATTACGCCGCCGCCGGGGTCTCCCCCCTGCCCGCCAGTCTGGGCGAGGCGCTCGATCGCCTCGAAGCCTCCAGCTTTGCCCGCGCCGCGCTGGGCGAGGCGCTGATGACCGCCTATGTGATGTTGAAGCGCAGCGAGATCGCCGCGCTCGACGGCCTGACCGAACAGCAGGTCTGCGACCGCTATGCCGAGGTCTATTGAGCCATGAGCAACACCCCCCTGCTCTTCCCCGACGAAGCCGCGCCGGTCGGCACCTTACGCACTCCGGCGCAGGGCGCGCCCAGCGGCCCCTTCCTGCTGATCGCCGACCATGCCGGGCGCGCCATTCCGCGCCGTCTGGGCTGGCTGGGCCTCGACGAAGCCGATCTGCAGCGCCATATCGCCTGGGACATCGGCGCTCTGGCGGTGTCGAAGCATGTCAGCGCGATGCTGGAGGCGCCGCTGGTCTATCAGCGCTATTCGCGGCTGGTGATCGACTGCAACCGCCAGCTGCATGCCCATGATTCCATCCCGCAGATCTCCGAATACACGCAGGTGCCCGGCAATCACGACCTGTCCGAAACGGATCGCCTGATCCGCCAGCAGGAAATCCACGCGCCCTATCACGCCTGCATCGCCGATCTGCTCGACCGCTGGCAGGGGCCCGCGCCGATCCTGGTGGCGATGCACAGCTGCACGCCGCGCTACAAGGAACAGGTGCGAACCATGGAAATCGGCTGCCTCTATGGCGATGACCGGCGCTTTGCGGGCAAGGTTCTGGATGTGCTGCAGGCCCGCGTGGGGCCGACAGCCGTTGACAACCAGCCTTATCAAGTTGACATGCTGAATGATTATTCTGTCCCGGTGCATGCCGAAAAGCGCGGTCTGGCCTATGTCGAATTCGAAATTCGGCAAGATCTGATCGCGGATGCCGCCGGAGCCCTGCAATGGGCCCGGACGGTGAGTGACGCGCTTGAAGCGGCACGCGGGAATTTTGTGTGATTTTGACGAGGATGACTCAGCCGTTGATGCCCGACGCCCTGACCACCGAGGGACTGCCCGCACGCAAGCCGCGCAAGGCCGAAACCGATCAGGCCTCCGCCCGGCCCACGCGCGACCGCGTCTATGATTTCGTGCGACGCGCCATTCTGGTCGGCGAGTATCCCGGCGGCACCTTCATTGAGGAGGAAGAGATTTCCGGACGGGTCGGTGTATCGCGCACCCCCGTGCGCGAGGCCTTCAGCCGGTTGCATGGCGACCAGTACATCGACCTTGTGCCGCGTAAAGGTGCGCTGGTGCGGCAGGTCAATGTGCAGGAACTGGCAGGCATGTATCAGGCCCGGCTGATGATCGAGGGCAGCGTGATCGAACTGGTCTGCCGCGAGCGCATTCCCATCTCGTCCGAGATCGCCGCCACGGTGGAAAAGATGCGCAACGCGCGCGATGTCGATACGCCGGACGGGCAGCTGGCCTTTATCGGCCTCGACTGGCATCTGCATTGCTCGATCGTCGAGATGTGCGGCAATGACGTGATCATCGAAATGTATAAGTCGCTGCGCTCACGCTATGACCGTGTCGGGATGATGGTGGAGCTGAACCAGGCCCATCTCGCCAAGATCCACCGCGAGCATGTGACCTTGCTCGGCATGCTGCAATCCTATGATATCGAGGGATTGAGGCAATCTTTGGCTGAGCATCTGAGCGTCGCAGCACGGGGCTGAGGCAGCCAACGGAAATCATGTCCCATCCTGGCTTCGCCAGCAGCCGTCCAGGGCGCCCCGAACTTCCGGGCATGATGCCAAACCTGCCCTAAGAACGGTCTGTTGAGCTTATTGAAAATTGCCAGTCGTTCATCTCTGCCACGAAGGCCGTCAATCGGTGCCGCGACCCGGAACGTCCGGTTGCGCCGAAACCGGTCATTCATGGAGCCGCTTAATCGCTTTCTCCTTTGGCGGATTAACCCGAAAGACGGCTTACAACTTCAGAAGCCGGACAGCCGACATTCGGATTGGCTAGCACGCGTGAGCAGCACCCGACTCTTTCTAACAATTCCGCGGCCGATGTTGCGCGTCTGGGCCTCCGTACATTATCCGGACACAAATTCACGGGAGCGGACGCTGGAAAAGCGTTGCGTTCCGGCAGGAATGGGCAGTGTTAATCGGTGTTCTGCCGAGGCCTCAGCGCTGAATGATGCATGATGCGCTGCATCAGATCGCCAACGGGCGGAGCCAGATGCCCCCGATGGATATACATCAGGTAAAATCCTGAAAGTGGTGCGTTCCATTCCGGCAGGATGAGGTGCAGCCTGCCATCGGCCAACATCTCCTCCACGAACGCGCGCGCCAGCAGCGCCACGCCCAGGCCCGACAGGGCATAGTCGCGCGCCGCAGGAGCGTTCTCCACGACCAGGCTCGAAGCGCCCCGCATGGTCACGGCCTCGTCGCTGCGCGACAGCGACCAGGGCAGGATCGCCCCGGAGCGCGGCCTGCGGATCACGATCCGGTCCGCGGCAAGGTCGCGGGGATGCCGCGGCAAGGCTCGGGCGTCGAGCCAAGCGGTGGAAGCGACCATGATCAGGCGATCGTCGGCGGAGAGGCGGCGGGCAATCATATCCTGCTCCAGCAGATCGCCACGCCGGATGACCGCATCATACTGCTGGGCCACCGGATCGGTCAGCCGGTCTTCGACGATGATGTCGAGCTGAAAAGCCGGATAGGCGAGGCGGAAATCGGCGAGAACCGGCGCGATCAGCAATTCCATCGCCACGGCGGGAACGCTGATCCGTGCCCGCCCGGCCGCATCGCGCCGCCCCTCGATCAGGGCCCGCTGTGCCCCGGCCAGCCTGTCGAGCGCTGGCCCGGCTTCGAGCAGCAAGGCCTCTCCATCCCGGGTCAACGCGACGCTGCGCGTGGTGCGGGTGAACAGGCGCAGGCCGAGCCGGCTTTCCAGACGACGGATCGACTGGCTGACGGCAGAGGGCGTGACCCCCAGGCGAACCGCCGCCGCAGCGAACCGCCCCTCGCGCGCCACGGCCAGAAAAGTGTTCAGTTCGAGGATCTCGCCGGCGTTCATTCACAACTCATGGTCAGCAATATGTGAAGGAGGATGATATTCCAATTGACCAATGAAAGCGACATATCCCGGCATGAAGGGAATGATCCATGCCCACAGATCCAGTGTACACCGTCGGCAAGGCAAGAGTGGCGCGCGTCGTCGACTGCCAGATCGACACATTCCGGCCCACCGACCTCATGCCGGACTGGAGCGCCGCGCATGAGGCGCTGCTCGCCAGCCTGCCCGAGACATTATCGGGCGACGGGCGGCGCATGGTGCTGAGCATTCACAGTTGGGTGGTCTGGCTCGACGGGCGGATCATCCTGATCGACACCGGCGTGGGCAATGACAAGCCGCGCCCCTTCGCCCCCTATTTCGACCGGCTGACCACGCCCTATCTGGCGCGACTGGCCGCGCTGGGCGTCACGCCCGAGGCGGTCGATTGTGTGCTGCATACCCATCTGCATGTCGATCACGTGGGCTGGAACACACGCCTCATTGATGGGCAGTGGCGCCCGACATTTCCGAATGCCCGTCATGTGTTCTCGGCCAGGGAATATGCGTTCTTCCGCGATCCGGCCAATGTCGGCAACCGGCACCGCACCAGTTTCCAGACCCAGCAGGACAGTGTGACGCCAATCGTCGAGGCAGGTATGGCCGACATGATCGAGGTCTATGGGCGCGAGGTCATTCCCGGCTTCTCGTTCCATGCCACGCCGGGGCATTCGGCCGATCACGCCTCGATCATGCTGGAAAGCGGTAGTGCCAAGGCGCTGTTTTCGGGCGATGTCTTTCACCATCCCGTCCAGGTGCTGGCGCCCGATCTGCTTTCAATCTTCGATGCCGAGCGCGAGATGACCCTGAGATCGCGCAGCTGGGCCCTGGATGTCGCCGCTGACGAGGGGGCCATGCTGTTCAGCGCCCATTTCCCCGCCTCCTCGGCAGGCAAGGTCAACAGGCACGGGAACGGTTTTTCATGGAGCTTTGCGTGATGATCCGGTTCGGCAACTATTCGTCCTCAAAACACCTGGCACAAATTTGGCGTGGCGCCACTGGGACGTGGCCTCGAGCGTCGTCGATGCACCACGGACAGTTTCCAAATGTAAACTTCGGGGGCGCGGATGACCGAGTATTGGAACGGCAGCTATTTCCAGAGCGCCGCGCCCTTTGCTGACATCCATTTGGGCCTATAGCGGCTATCGTGCCCATCCGAAGCAGCGGACAGGCGCTCCTGTAATCGGGTGCGCTGCATCCTCTAAAACTCGAAGACCATGGCGCTGATAGAAGCGGTGCCCGGCTGCATTGGTCAGGGGTGTGCGCAGCGTGAAGCCCGTCGCAAGCTGCCGCTTGGCTTCATCGAGCAGCGCAGCACCAACGCCCTGGCGTTGCGCGTCTGGCGCAACGAAAAGCTGATCAAGAATGCGTCGCTCAGGGAAAGTCGCGAGTAGCCCGACGATATGGCCGTCCACCACGGCGACGTTCAAGCACCAGCCACTTTCGATGCTCCTGAGAATCCGGTCAGGCAAAGTGCTTGGGTCATCAAGGGCGGGGGCGCCTCCATCCATCGCGCTGGCGCTTTCATGCCAAATGGCAGCGATGGTCTCGTATTCGTTGGGCCGAGCTGGTCTGATTTCCATGTTCATCTCAATGATGGGCAGCGGTCAGGTATCTTGTGACGCCCGAGCGGCTTCACCAGCGGTTAGCATATCGGAGCCCATCCTATGTATCGTTCTGATAGGCGGACGGTGGTCTTTTATAGGCGTGCCTATAGCGGACCAAGGAGGGTTCGATCTGCTCAACAGATTGAATGACGCTGCAACATCACTACAGTGGCCCCATGCGCGCCGTCATCCTCGGATTTACCCTCTTGGTGCCTGGCGCTGCCTCCCCCAAGGTTCATCCCGAACCCTTGCACTATACGCTCGCCCCTGAAATGTCGGGCGATACGGTGGCCGCTTTGCGTGTGTCAGTGCAGTTTCAGGCCGAACCCTCTGGAACAACCGACATGGGCTGGGACGAAGGCTGGGCGGGCGAAAACAAGCTTTGGCAATGGGCGCGGGATTTCAAAGTCGCTGGCGCCAGTGCGGTCGAGGTCGCTGGCAACGGCCATTGGCATATCAAGGCGGCTCCAGGCGCAAAATTGACCGCAACCTATCGGATCGTCTCTGGCTATGACCATGATCCCCGTGTCGAAGACAGCGAGCAGCCCCGGCCAGTCATCCGGCCACGTTGGTTCTATGCCGCCGGGAATGCGCTTTTCGCCTATCCCGCCCATCGTGAGAATGCGCCCGCGACCTTCGACTGGGTGAACACGCCGGGCGTGGGCTTTGCCTCGGATCTGGAGCATCTGGCAGGGCAAGCGCGCAAAGCGCTGCGCCCCGGCACGGTTGCGGATGTGCTGGAGAGCATCGTGATCGGTGGCCAGGACCTGCGCGTCTTCCCCGCAACCGACGGATCGGGTGTCAGGGTCGCCAGTGTCGGCAGCTACGCTTTCACCCCGGAGCAGATGAACAACCTGACCCGCCGTGTCATCGATGTCGAGCGTAGCTTCTGGAAAGCTGACCGTCGCGCGCCATTTCTGGTGACCACAGCGCCCATCACCAGCACGCCAACCCTCACCGGCTTCAGTGGAACCGGGCGCGGCGATGCCTTCGCGCTGTGGATCGATGAACGCACGCCGCTTGATCGCACGGCATGGCTGCTTGCCCATGAGTATTTTCACACTTGGAACCCCGCCCTGCTGGGCAGCATGTCGCAAGATCGAGCGGCCCGCCCGGAGCAATATTGGTTCAGCGAGGGTTTCACGGATTACTACGCCCGCGCCCTGATGGTGCGCTCCGGGATCATCTCTCCGGCACAATTCGCCGCTGAATGGAACGAGATGCTGGCCTCCTATGCCGGATCGCCGGTCAAAACCATGCCCGGCAAACAGGCTGCCGCCACGTTTTGGAACAGCGATGCGGCGCAGAAACTGCCTTATCAACGCGGCGCCATGCTTGCCGCGATGTGGAACAGGCGCTTGCTGGCGGCGAGCAAGGGAGCCAGCAATCTCGATACGATCCTGGTAAGCCAGATGAGGCTGGCCCGCACAGCCCCCGGTGCGGCAACATCGCTGTTCCGCTCACTGGCACAGCGCCGTGGCCTAAACGTTGGCCCGGACGAGGAGCGCTTTCTGGCCCGGGGGCAGCCAATCCTGCTTCCTGCAAACACATTCGGGCCCTGCGCCACGGTCGTTACCGCGCAACGCCCATCCTTCTCCCGTGGTTTCGATACCGAGGCCACGGCGGCCTCCGGCAATCTCGCCCGAGGCGTCGATCCATCGCTGCCCGCCTATGCCGCTGGCCTGCGCGATGGCATGAAAATTCTTGCCCACATCGAGGGCGAGCCGGATAATGCCCTCATTCCGTATGTTCTGTTGGTCGAAGATCACGGCGCGCAACGCAAGATCCGATATTTGCCGCAGGGTCATGGCCAAACGGTGGTTCAAGAGCTTCAGGTCAGGGAGGCGACCACACCGATATGCAGCCGCACTTTAGGGGGCTTATGAGGCGTTGTAACCGCCCCGGGAGACAGGTTTTGCTCCATCGGATCGTTCGGCTCGAGCCTGATGGCCTGGAAAGGTGAACGTCGATGAAAGGAAAATCGACCATGATTGTTCATGGATATGGGCGTAACCCGTGCGCCTGCTGATTGTTGAGGATGATGAGCGCTCGGCCGCCTATCTGCTGCGCGGCCTGAAGGAAAGCGGCCATATCGTCGACCGGGCGGAGGATGGCGACACCGGGCTGGTGCTGGCCGGAGAGGGCATCTACGATCTCGTCATCCTCGACCGCCGCCTGCCCGGGCAGGATGGACTATCGTTGGTGCGCCAGCTGCGCGCTCAGGGGCATGATCTGCCGGTGCTGATGCTCAGCGCCCAAGGCGGTGCGCTGGACCGGGCCGAAGGGCTACGTGCGGGATGCGATGACTATCTGGCCAAGCCCTATGCGTTTGTCGAACTGCTGGCCCGGATCGAGGCGCTGGGCCGCCGGATCGAACACCGCCCGTCCGCCGCGACGATGATGGTGCGCGACCTTCACTTCACGCCGGACAGCCGCCTGGCGCGGCGCGGCGCGGTCGAGGTGACGCTCCAGCCCAAGGAGGCGCTGCTGCTGGCCTATCTGATGCGGCACGCCGGGCAGGTGGTGACGCGCTCCATGCTGATCGAAGCGGCGTGGGACTATGATTTTGATCCGGGCGATGCGATCATAGACCGCCATATCCACCGCCTGCGCCGCAAGATCGATCCCGATCCGGTCAGGCCGCTGATCCGCACGATCCATGGGGTGGGCTATTGCCTTGACGAGGCAGGTCACGCCGAAGGGGCATAGATCAGGCAGATTGTCGCGCAGATTGTCTCAAGGGCGCTGCATCGCTCACCATCCGGGCAGCCTGCGCGGCGCCATCGAGAGCCAGCATGGCGTTATCCACCAAAGCGTTCAACCCGCCCGCTTTGCCGCAGGCCTCCACGATCATCGGGGCGCTCAGGCTCAGGCGCAGCGCCGAGACAGGCAGCCCACCCCTGCTTCCGCAGACCACTGGCTGACCCAGCCGAATGCTTCGGCCAGCCACGCTTCCGGCAGCCAGATGCTCGTAGGCAAGGCGTGTTTCATCGCGATCCAGATATCCGATCGGTCTCCCGGCCGCGTCCCGGCGCAGCAGCAGGAAGGGGAAAATCGTGGGCGTCGTGTCGATTTCGCGCCCATGATGCTCCGAACCATACAAGGCGCCGCGATCGAGCGGGCGGGTTTCGAGGGGCTCGAAGGCACTGTCCCGCGCCAATCGGCGCTCGACCGCCGCCGCAAAACTATGGATGGCATGAGCAGCTTCATCGCAGCCAGACTCCTGCAGCTGTTCCCATTCAAACAAGGCCGCCTGCCATCGCAGCAGCAAGCCCGGATTGGCGCGGGGCGGCACATGGGCCCGCATGCTCCATCCCTCAGGCACATCGTCCTGACCAACATAGGCGCCAAGCACGACGGGCGGAGCCGAGGCCGACAGCCGCCGCGCAACAGCGGGCGGACACAGCAAGGCGCCACTGAAAACCGGCCCTCCCATAAATTTGGACCCGGTGATGGCGACCATCATCTCTCGCGCCAGATAGGCCCGGATCGTTTCGGGCGATATCCGCAGCTGGCAGGCATCGACCATGATCCATAACCGGTCGCCATAGCGAGCCTTGAGACGGAAGACGGCGCCAAGACCGGGCGCAATCAATCCGGTCTTGGTCACATCGCCGATCACCAGCAGACAATCCCGTCCGGCCCGGATCGCGGCGCCGATCATGGCTTCAAGCTGCCGTTCAATGTCCATGTTGGCGATGAGGGCTCCCGCACCATCGCGCACGGCAAGCGCCAGGTTCTGATGCACCGCGCCGAGAGGCATGTCTTTTGCCACGGCGGAGCCATCGGATGCCCGGTCCCGGAAATGCCGCCCTGCCGAGGCGGTGGCCACACCGCTTCCCGTTTCACTGCCTTCCAGCGTGATGGTCAGCAAAGAGGCTGACACACCTGCCACCATAACGGCCGCCAACAGATGGAGATCGGTGCCCGAGGCGGAAAACATGATATCGGCCTGCGCCTTCCGGCTCCCCAGACCCAGCAAGGCCTGCAGCCTGCTGCGCAGCCCGGCGATCTCGGCCCGATAGGTCGCCAGCTCTCCGTCACGCTGGATCCGTTCCATCAAAGCCGCATGCGACGATGCCAGCCTCTGATAGGCATGCGATGAAATGGACGAGGCGGTGGAGGAGCCCATGGCGAGATCGTCTGGTCGCGGCGCCGGCCCATGGCCATAGGGGTTGAGCCCGCTGACCGGATGGAGCGCCAGACGATCGTCGCCGCCGCTGGTGAGCAGCGCATGGAAATCGGTGTTGCTCATGCCGCCAGTCCCGCGACAGAACCCCGCTTACGCTCCGCCGCAGCCATGAAGGCGCCAAAAAGCCGCTGCATTGCCCGCGCCTTGTAGGGGAAGGTCGCGTGGTCATCCATGTCATGCACGATCATCGCCACATCGAGTTCGAAGACCAGCAGTCGCCCGTCGGGCAGTTCGGCGCAATCGAGGCCGAAATAATCGAGGCCGATATGGCGGTTGAGCGCCGCGAAGGCAGCGGCGTGCCGCTGTGCGAAATCGCTGTCGAAATGCTCCATCCATGCCGCCTCGACGGCGCGCTTGCCGGTATCCTCAGCCATGCCCGCGCTCAGATAATGCACCATCCAGTGATCGGAGAGCGCCATATGGCCCGGATAGGGCTTGCCGTCGATCAGCACGATGCGCTGCTTGTTGAACAGGCCGTCCGCCCCGCGATAATCGATAAAGGGCGCGATGTAAAAGCGATCCCCCTGCTCGGCGGCGAGATAGGCATGCAGCGCCGACGCATTCGCGATCCGCTCCATGCCATGCCCGGCATGCGTGCCGACCGGGCGGATGATGAGGGGGAAGCTCTCCAGCGGCAGATAGTCGCCAAGCCGGGCCTCTCCCGCCGCAATGGCCAGCAGCGCCCGGCGATCGAGCCGATGGGTCTCGGGCGCGAGGATCGCTGGCTCGTCGGCGAGCATCGCGCTCACCCCGTCGCGCGTCAGCCCCCCGATCAGGCCCGGATCGCGGTTCATCATCGGCCTGCCATAGCGCGGCAGCAACTGCGCCATGCGGGCAAGCACCGGGCCATGGTCATTGCCCTCGCCGATGGCGAAAAAGGCGATGTCGTGATCCGGCAGATCGTCCAGATCCGGCGTGTCGCCATCGACATAATGCAGCAGCAGCACGGCGTTCGACCCGTTCAGCAGAAAGTCGATCGGCGTGTTGGCCATGAAATCGCCGGCGGTCACCAGCGCCAGAATGCGCAGGCCCGAACCGTCGCCATGCACCACCGTGTAATCCTTCCGCAGGCCGATCGCCTGATCCATCATCAGCCGGGCGTCACGGCTGCGGCTCAGGCTCTGCAGGATGATCGCCATATCCATCAGCGCCGCCGCGTCCGCCTCATCCTCCGCCAGCCGGTCCAGGCGTTGCTGCCACAGCGCCGCGAAGGATTGCTGGCGATAGGCCATGGGCAGGATGCGGTGCAGCCCGAGAATGCGGCTTTTTTCATCGATGGCATGGGGCCGCGTGGCGGTGATGGCGATGGGCATGATGGCGGGTCCTTACCCGGTAGGCGTGTCATCGGCGCCGAAGGCGAGCACGCCCTCGATGAGCCGGTCGACATCCGCGATGGTGGAACGGTGGTTGACGAAAGCAGCGCGGATCGCGGGCTTGCCATGGATCATGGTCAGCGAAGGCGCGACAAGGCCCTGCGCATGCAGCTTCTCGACGATGCGGCGGTTGATCTCGCCATCGCCGCTCTGCCCGCCCGGCGCATAGCCGAAGCAGACGATGTTGAGCGCCACCGGGGCCAGCAACGCCAGATCGGGATGCGCGGCGATGCCCTGCTCCAACCTGCGGGCCAGATCGCAATTGGCCTCCATCGCCCGCCCCAGCGCCTTGAGGCCATAGGTCTTGAGCGTGAACCAGGTCTTGAGCGCGCGAAAGCCGCGCGACAGATCGGGCCCCATGTCGCAAGGCCACCAGTCCCCCGCCGCCAGACCGCTGGAGGCGCGGGTGAGATAGGCCGCCTGCGAGGCGAAAGCCGCCCTCTGCCAGCCGCCGTCGCGCACCAGCAAGAAACCGGCGTCGTAAGGCACGCTGCCCCATTTGTGGAAATCGAAGGCGATGCTGTCGCTGCCCTCGATGCCCGCCAGCAGCGGGGCCAGTCGGTCGCTGAAGATGCCCGGCGCCGCCAGCGCGCCATCGACATGGAAATGCAGCGCCTCGTCTCGCGCCAGCGCGCCAAGCGCGGCCAGGTCGTCGATTGCGCCGGTGTTGACCGTGCCCGCCGTGCCCACCACCATAAACGGCGTGAAGCCAGCGGCGCGGTCGCGTGCGATCTGGCAACGCAGGGCTTCGACGTCGATCTGGCCCAGCGCATTGGCCGCGATGCGCCGCAGGGCATCGGTGCCAAGCCCGGCCATGTCGAAAGCGCGCGGAACGCAGCCATGCACGTCACATGAGGCATAAGCGACAAGTCCGGGCGCTCCGGCGAGGCCCTGCTCCCTCACCGCAGGGCCGCAACGACGCAGGCGAGCCAGCAAGGTGGCGATGAAATTGGCCTGCGACGCACCGGTGAGAAACAGGCCATCGGCGCTCTGCGGATAGCCGAAACCCTCGCGCATCCAAGCCACGACCTGCCGCTCGACCTCGATCGGCATATGGTCGCGCCCGCCCAGATTGGCGTTGAGCCCGCCCGCCAGCATCTCGGCCAGCATGCCGACCGCGCTGCCGCCGCCCTGCACCCAGCCCATGAAGCCGGGATGAATGTTGCCGCCATGGAAGGGCAGGACCGCTTCCCTGAAATGGTCATGAACATCGCCAAGATCGGTGGGATCGAGGGGGAGCGGGCATCGCATGGTCGCGCGGATCGCTTGCGGCGCCTGCTGCCAGACCGGGCCGTGCCTCACATGTTCGAGATGATCGAACATATCGTCAAGCATGCGATGCCCCTGCGCGCGGATCGCCGACCAATCCGCAGGGTCCAGGCTCGTGCTCCCTTGCGCATGATCCGAACGAGAGCGTTCCATCACGCTGTCACAGGTGAAGTCTGCATCAATATTGTCACGAAGTGCGCGCAAAATTGTTCATCCCGATCAAGGTCGAAATCAATATTTCTCAATATCGCCCAATGTTGCGAATAATTGATATTTCCGAGCAATATTTCGCCAGAATGATCGGAAATTGAGGTTAACGATATATGAAATACGTCCTCCGGAAACCTCGCCCGCGATCAACGGCTCGATCAAAAATCCTTCAATTTCCGGGCTTTCGAAGCCATGTTGGAAGAACATTATCTTTTGCCAATTCACATTGATTTTATTCAATTTTTGACAATAATTCTCGGAAAGAGAGTGGGGCATGGCCCCCAAACCTCCCTCCCGCGATGGAAAGCCGAAAGCCCCTGCCCCCCTATGCCCGGACAGGATCAAGGCTTGTTGCGCCTTCCACGCAGATGCAGTCATCGACATCCATCGGCAGTCGTTTCAGGAGAATCGAAAGCATTCCTGAACTCGATTTCATCTTTGCGCGAAACGGCGGCCATCCCGCCAGTCCTAGTCAAGCGCTGTGCAGATTCGATGCCCCTCGCCCAGACTGGCCTTTGCGGCTCACGTCCCGCCAAGCCTTGCGCTGGCCACGACGCTTGCGTTGAGCCTGTGCGGCTGCTCGCTGGCCCCGGCCTACCACCCGCCATCCCTGCCCAGCCCTGATGGATGGAACAGCCCGGCGCTCTCCACCCCGTCGTCATCCATTCGCCCAACCACCGTGCGTGCCGAATGGTGGAAGCATTTCTCAAGTTCACAGCTCGACCGGCTGATGGCGAAAGCGCTGACCGACAGCCTCACCCTGCAGGCCGCCGCCGCACGGGTTCAGCAGGCCGAGGGACAAGCGCGGATCGCGGGCGCACCTCTGGTTCCGTCCCTCTCGCTGTCCGGCGTCACCAAGCTTTCAACCCAGTCTGTCGGTCGCTCCAGCCGCGAAGTGCTGGCGCAGGCAAGCTATGAGCTGGATTTTTGGGGCAAGAACCGGAATGCCGCCGCTTCGGCCAAGGCGCTGGTGGAAGCCAGCGACTTCGACGCCGACACCGTTGCCATGACCCTCTCTGCCTCGGTGGCCAATGGCTATTTCACCCTGCTCTCACTTGACGAGCGCATTGCCCTTGCCCGCGAAGCAGCGCGGGCCGCCCGGCGACAGCGCGACCTGATCGAGACCCAGCGCAGCTATGGAGCTGCCACCGACCTTCAACTTCATCAGCAGGAAGCCGCGCTGGCAACCTATCTGGCCGCCGTTCCGGCACTGACCCAGCAGCGGGCTGCGGCCTTTCATGCGCTGGCCGTGCTATGCGGCCAGACGCCCGAGCAGTTCAGGCTGGACAGCGCCGAGAGTCTGGCAGCAATAACCGAGCCCACGATCCGCCCCGACATGCCCGCCGATCTGCTGGCCTTGCGCCCGGATATTCAGGCCGCCGAAGCCCGCCTGCGCTCGGCAAATTTTGACATCGGCGTGGCGCGGGCCGCCTTCTTCCCAAGTCTGATCCTCTCGCCCTCGGGCGGCATCGATGCGGCCAGCACCAGCAAACTTTTCCCGCCCGCCGCGCTGGGCAGTCTGGGCGGCAGTCTGCTGGCGCCGCTGTTTCAGGGCGGAGCCTTGTCGGGCCAGCTCAAGGTGAACCGCGCGCGCAAGCTCGAACTGGTTGCCACCTACCGCCAGACAGTGCTGACCGCCTATCAGGATGTCGAGGATATGCTCAGCGCCCTGGCCCAGCTGCGCGATCAGGAGGCTTTGCAGGCTACCGCCGTCAAGGCCGCTGGTCAGGCCGCCACGCTGGCCGAGCAGCAATACCGCCTCGGCGGCGCCGACGAGCTGACCGTGCTGACCACCCGGCAGAGCCTCTATCAGGCGCAGGACAGTCTGGCCCAGATCCACCTCCAGCAGCTTGAGGCCAGTGTTGGCCTCTGCCGGGCGCTGGGTGGCGGCTTCGGTCTGTCCGACAGGACACCACGGCCAATACCTTCTCTTTCAGATGGATCAAATCCTTGAGCACCAACTCTCATGGGCCGCAGCAGCGCCTGTCCGCACCATGGAAAATGGCCAGTCTCGGCGCGTTGGCCGTAGCTATGGCGACGGGAACATTGCTCTATCATGGCCACGCCACCAAGGCGGCCGCAGCGGCTTCCTCCACCGCCATGCCGGTGGCCACCGGCATGGTGACGCGGCGGGATATGCCGGTTTGGCTGACGGGCGTGGGCAGCGTGGCGCCGATCAATGTCGTCGATGTAAAGGCCCGGGCCGATGGCCAGCTGGCCCGCCTGTTCTTTGCCGAGGGCGACGAGGTGAAGGCCGGGCAGCTGTTGGCCCAAATCGATCCGCGCCCCTATCAGGCCGCGCTGATGCAGGCGCAGGCCATGCAGGCGAAAGATAGCGCCCAGTTCGGCAATGCCCGGCGCGATGCCACCCGCACGGCGGCGCTGGCGCAGGCCGGGGCCGGCACCATGCAAACCGCCGATGCCGCGCAGGCGCAGGCCGCCACGCTCAAGGCCACCGTCGCAGCGGATACCGCCGCCGTGCGCGCCGCGCGGCTCAATCTGGATTTTGCCAGCGTGCGCGCGCCGGTGGCGGGCCGCGTGGGGCTCAGGCAGGTCACGCTGGGGAGCATGGTGCATGCCAGTGACACCACCGGCCTTGTCACCGTGACGCAAATGGCCCCGATCTCGGTGATCTTTTCCCTGCCTCAGGACGCGCTGGGGCAAGTGCTGGCCGGGCAGAAGCATGGCGTGCTGCCGGTGGCCGTCTATGCGCGTGACGGCAGCGGGCATCTGGCCGACGGGCAGCTGGCCTTTGTCGCCAATGCGGTCGATCAGACCAACGGGCAGTTCCAGTTGCGCGCGCTCTTCACCAACACCAAGCGTGAGCTGTGGCCGGGCACATTCGTGCAGGCCCGCGTGCTGGTGCGCACCGACAGGCAGGCAATGGTGGTGCCGGACACGGCGGTGCAGACCGGTGAGACCGGCAGCTTCGTCTATGTGCTGGCCGCCGATGGCACCGCCAACCCGCGCAAGGTGACCACCGGCCCCAGCATGGAGGGTTTTACCGAAATCGCCAGCGGGCTGAAGGTGGGCGAAACCGTGGTGACCGGCGGCCAGATGCGCCTGTCCCCTGGCGCCAAAACCACGGCGCGGCCTGCCGGGGGGGCGCATTCGTGAACCTCTCCAGCCCCTTTATCTACCGCCGCATCGGCACCTGCCTGCTGGCCATCGGCGTCATTCTGGTGGGTCTGGTGGCGTACCGTTCGCTGCCGATCTCCTCCATGCCGCAGGTGGAATATCCCACCATCTCGGTCTCGGCCAGCCTGCCGGGCGCCAGTGCCGACACGATGGCGACCGCTGTGGCGACGCCGCTCGAAAGGATGCTGACCAACATCCCGGGCGTGACACAGATGACCTCCTCCAGCTCGCTGGGGCAGACGCAGATCACCCTGCAGTTCGACCTGACGCGCGACATCAACGGCGCGGCGGTGGATGTGCAGACCGAAATCAATGCCGCGGCGGGCCTGCTGCCCAAGAACATGCCCAACCCGCCCACCTATCACAAGGTGAACCCGGCGGGCGTCTCGATCATCTCGCTGGCGCTCACCTCCGACACGCTGCCACTGACCGAGGTGGACCGTTACGCGGAAAACAACATCGCCCAGCCGATTTCCCAGCTTTCGGGCGTGGGGCTGGTGGATTACCATGGGCAGCTGCGGCCCGCCGTGCGCGTGCGGGTCGAACCCGACCGCCTTGCCGCGCTGAACCTGTCGCTTGAGGATGTGCGCAGCATCATCAGCGCTTCCACCGTCAATGCGCCCAAGGGCACGCTGAACGGGCCCAATCAGGCGATCGTGCTGGCCACCACCGACCAGCTGATGAACGCCGCCGCCTATCGCAATGTGGTGGTTGCCACCCGCAATGGCGCGCCGATCCGCCTCTCCGATGTGGCCACGGTGGAAAACGCGCCCGAGGATGTGCGGCAGGCTGCCTGGTTTCAGGGCAAGCGCGCGGTGATCATCGATGTGGCGCAGAGCCCGGGCTCCAACGTCATGTCCACCTTGCAGGGCATCAAGGACAAGCTGCCCGCGCTGGCCGCCGCTCTGCCGCCCTCGGTGCATCTGGATATCGTGGCTGACCGCACACAGACCATCAAGGCCTCGGTCAACGATGTGCAGATCACGCTGATGATCACCATCGCGCTGGTGGTGATGGTCATTCTGGTCTTCCTGCGCAATCTGTGGGCCACGCTGATCCCCAGCCTGACCATTCCGCTCTCGCTGATCGCCACCTTCGCGGTGATGTATGCGCTGGGCTACAGCCTCGACAATCTCTCGCTGATGGGGCTGACCATCGCGGTGGGCTTTGTGGTCGACGATGCCATCGTGGTGATCGAGAACATCATGCGCCATATCGAGGAGGGCAAGACCCCGCTGGAGGCCGCGCTGCTCGGCTCGCGCGAGGTGGGTTTCACCATCCTGTCGATGACGATCTCGCTGATCGCGGTGTTCATTCCCATTCTGGCGATGGGGGGCCTGATCGGCCGCATCTTCCGCGAATTCGCGGTGACGATCACCGTGGCGCTGATCGCCTCGGGCATTGTCTCGCTCACGGTCACGCCAATGCTCTGCGGCTGGCTAATCCGCGACGAACACAAGGCCGAACATGGTCGTTTCTACCGCTGGTCCGAGCATGTCTTCACCCGCATGACGCAAGGCTATGAGCATCTGCTCAATCTGGCGCTGAGCCGGCAGAGGCTGACCCTGCTCAGCTTTATGGCCACGCTGGTGGTGACGGTGGGGCTCTATGTGGCGCTGCCCAAGGGGTTCTTCCCGCAGGTCGATACCAGCTTCGTGCTGGGCACGGTGCGCGGCGCCCCCGACATCTCCTTCGATGCGATTTCAGAGCGGGTGAATGCCGCCGCGCGCATCGCCATGAAGGACCCGGGCGTGGATACGGTGGACTATTGGGTCGGCCCCAACCCGACGATGAGCGATGCGCGCATCATCCTCAACCTCAAGCCGCTGGACCAGCGCAAGGACAATGCCGACACGATCCTCAGCCGGATCGGCAAGCAGATCTCCGGTCTGCAGGGAGTGATTTCGGGCATGCAGGTGCGGCAGGATATCCAGATCGGTGCGCGCCCGGGGCTGGCGCAATATCAGTACACGCTTCAGGATGGCGATGTGGCCGAGCTGTACCGCTGGGCCACGATCCTCCAGACCAAATTCGGCCAGTTGCCGCAGCTGCAGAATGTCTCCTCCGACAAGCAGGCTTCGGCCACCAGCCTGACGCTGGAGATCGACCGCATGACCGCCTCGCGTCTCGGCGTCCATGCGCAGGACATCGACAACACGCTCTACGACGCTTTCGGCCAGCGGCAGGTGGCGACGATCTTCGATCCGCTGAGCCAATATTACGTGATCGAGGAGGTTGCGCCACGCGATCAGATGGCTGCCGAAGCCCTGTCGCATCTCTATGTGCGCTCCAGCGACACGCAGGCGCTGATCCCGCTCAGCCTGCTGGTGCATGTGAAACAGGGCGTGGCGCCGGTGACCATCGCGCATCAGGGCCTGTTCCCCGCCGTGACGCTCTCCTTCAATCTGGCGCCCGGCGTGGCGCTGGGCGATGCGGTGATCGCGATCCAGAATGCCGAGCGGGCCGCCGGCATGCCCGCCACGGTGAAGGGCACCTTTCAGGGCGCGGCGCAGGCTTTTCAGGCCTCGCTCAGCACGCTGCCGCTGCTGATCCTGGCAGCGGTGATCACGATCTACATCGTGCTGGGCGTGCTGTATGAAAGCGCGATCCATCCGCTCACGATCCTTTCCACCTTGCCCTCGGCCGGGCTGGGGGCGCTGCTGGCGCTGATGCTGTGGGGCAAGGATCTCTCGATCATGGGGATCATCGGCATTCTGCTGCTGATCGGCATCGTCAAGAAAAACGCGATCATGATGATCGACTTCGCCCTGCATGCCGAGCGCGAGCGCGGCCTGTCATCTTACGAGGCGATCCACGAAGCCTGCCTGCTGCGCTTCCGCCCGATCCTGATGACCACGCTGGCCGCGCTGCTGGGCGCGGTGCCGCTGGCCATCGGCTCGGGCGCGGGGTCTGAACTGCGCCAGCCGCTGGGCATCGCTATCGTGGGCGGGCTGATCGTCTCGCAGATCCTTACGCTGTTCACCACGCCGGTGATCTTCCTGCAGTTCGAACGCCTGCGTGGCGTGCTGTCCAGAGCGCGCGAGGCATGGCGCCGCCGGCGCAGCGAGAAGGCGTCCGAAGCGCTTCACAACCTTCCCTGAGCTTTTGATCGCAAGGAGTTGCTTATGATGCCAATCCGATATGCCCGCCTCCTCGCCTCCGCCCTGTTGCTGCCGGTGATGGTGGGCGGCGGCGTGCAGCATGCCGCCGCGCAGACCGCCCCCGCAGCCGCCCCGGCGCAGAAGCTGGTTGATGAGGTGGTGGCGGAAAACCCCGAACTGCTAGACGTGCTGCTGCATGTCACCCCGCCCGGAGAAAGCCGCAACATCGTGATCGCCGCCCATCTGCCCAAGGATCTGGGCGAAATATCAGGTGATGACGATCTGGGCGTGGCCCGTACCGGCAAGCCGCTGGTCGAGGTGCAGAAGGATGGCGTGCGGATCGGCGTGCTGCTGCAACTGCGCGATGCACAGCATCACCCCATCGGCGCGATCGGCATCATGTCGCGCTGGAAGCAGGGTGACAGCCAGAAGACCGCGCTGGCCCGCGCCATCGATATTCGCGATCTGATGGCGCAGCGGATCAGCTCTCTGCCAGCGCTGTTTTCCGCAGCGCGCTAGTCGTCTGCAAGATGATCCCATCCAATACGCATAACGATCGCTGATTGCTGTCAACCTAAATTCTTGCCAACAATTGATAAAATATCGCCATTTTTCTTTAAAATAACAACATCCAATGTAATTTCTCTCGATCAGCATAGCTGATCGAAGAGGTCTGAAAAAAAATTCAATGGGATATCTTGCGGAAGCCATTGCCGTGGCGCGCCGGACGCGTCCCAAAGGCGCGATGCCGGTTGATCTGTGGGATGAAAAAACCCTGATGGAATGGCTGATCAGCGCCCCTCAGGCATGGGGCGAACAGCGCAAACAGATGATCGCCGCCATCCGCGCGCGCCTGCTGGCCATGAAGACGATCTCCCCACAGGCAATCGAGCGCACCATGGCGGCCATGGCAAAGGTGCCGCGCGAATGCTTCATGCCTGAGCCGATCGAGGATCTGGCCTATTTGCCCATGGTGCATGGCATCGGACTGGAGCAGACCATCTCCCATCCCGAAATCGTGGCCCTGCTGGCCGCTGCCGGTGATCCTCGGGGCGGAAGCGTGCTGGATGTCGGCACAGGATCGGGCTATCAGGCGGCGGTGATGGCCGGGATGGCGAGGCATGTCATCTCCATGGAGATCATCGGGGATCATGCGTGCCTCGCCGGGGACCGCCTGAAGACGCTGGGTTACACCAACATAGAGGTCCTCACCGGCGATGCCGGTGCGACGGGCCGCTTCGCCCCTGAAACCTTCGACGCCATCGTGGTTGCCGCCGGTGCGGCCACCATTCCCCACGGGTTGCAGGCGGCCCTGAAAGTGGGTGGCAGGCTGGTGATGCCTGTCGGCCCGTCTCAGGATCAGGAGCATATGATCCTGCTCGAACGCCTTGCCCCGGACACCTATCGACAGACCGTCCTGCGCCCGGTCCGATTTGTCCCTCTGACCGGGGAAGGAATGCGCCAGCCCCCTGGTGCCCCAGCCACGGAGGCACAGGAACAGGCCGCGACGCTGATGGAAAAACCCGAACTCTAATCCCCGGGGCGCCGACGCAGGACCACGCTGGCCTTCAGGCCGCCGTCCGGCCTGTTCTCCAACCTCACCGTGCCGCCATGGGCGAGCGCCACGGTGCGCACGATGCTGAGGCCAAGCCCCACGCCGCCCGAGGCGGGATTTCTCGACCCTTCAAGCCTGACAAAAGGTTCGAAGACCTGCTCCAGCTGGCCCGGGGGAATGCCGGGGCCGCGATCAAGCACCGCGATGTTCAGCGCATTCCGGCTGTCTTCCACGATGATCTGCGCAGACCCCGCATAACGCAGCGCATTCTCGGCAAGGTTCTGAAAGCACCGGCGCAGACTATGAGCGAAGCCCCATAAAGGCGCGCTCACCTCACCGGTCAGCGTGATATCCCCGCCCTGTTCCCGCAGATTTTCGACCAGCTCCCGCAGCATCGTGCCGATTTCGACCGGCGCCGCCTCCATCTCTCCCTCCACGCCCTGCACAAAGACCAGCGTGGCATTGACCAGCACCTCCATCTCGGCCAGATCCTTGCGAAACTTCTCCCGCAAATCCTCCTGCCGCAGCAGTTCGGTGCGCAGCCGCAGCCGCGTGATGGGCGAGCGCAGATCATGCGACACCGCCGCCAAAAAGCGCGAACGCTCCTTCATCGCTTCCACCAGCCGCTGCTGCATGCGGTTGAAGGCCTCCGCCGCCTGCCGCACCTCCACCGGGCCATCGATGCCCAAAGGCGGATGGTTGAGATTGCCGCCCAGCGCCTCGGCGGCGCGCGCCATGCGGCCCAGCGGCTTCATCGCCAGCCGCACCGCCAGCAGGGCGATGCCGATCACGATCAGCATCCGGATCAGATAGATCCGCAACAGATAGTCGCCGATGGTCTTGAAACAGTGCTGCCCGCCGCCATTCTCTCCCTCCAGCGCGTCGACGCGCAGCCAATGCGGCCAGCTCGGCAGGCGGGCATAGATCGTGTAGCGCACGGACAGCGTGCGCGCGCAGAGCAGGGTCAGCGTATGGCTGCCCCTGCCATTGTCGTCGAGCAGATCGGCCCTGGTGACCCGCACCTCCACCGCATGCCCGACCTGATTGCGCACGACATCCTGCACCAGATCCTGCGTGGCGGGCGCCACGCCCGGCATGGGGGAAGGCAGAAAGCGCACCAGCACCGGATCGAAAGAAGGCGTGCGCAGCATGGCCAGCAGGCGATCGGCGGGCGGCGCATCCGGGCGGCCCATCAGCCGCAGCATATCGGCCACCCGGGCGGCCACGATCTGCCCCGGCACCTCCATCAGCTCGCCATGGCGGCGGTCGAGCCAGATCGTGCTGGTCAAGGCCTGCGCCGCGAAGAGGCCCAGCACCAGAATGCACGCCATCCGGCTGGAGAGAGAGCGCGGCCACCAGACCAGCCGCCGCATCAGGCCTCAACCATCACATCGACCGACAGGGCATAGCCACCATTGCGCACGGTGCGGATGATCGAGGGGTTGCGGGCGTCCTCCTCCAGCATCTGGCGCAGGCGGCTGATGCACACATCCACCGCGCGGTCGAGCGGTCCACGTTCACGCCCATAGACCTGAAGGTTGATGTAATCGCGGCTGAGCGTGCGATGCGGATGGCGCAGCAGCAGCCGCAGGGCGAGATAATCCGATCCGCCCAGCGCCGTCACGCCGCCATCCCGCGCGTGCAGCTGTCGCAACCGCGTGTCGAGCCGCCAGCCGGCAAAGCGCAGCGATGCGACGTCCTCCACGCGCGCCTCGGGCGGGAACAGCATGGTGCGGCGCAGGACCACCTTGATGCGCGCCAGCAGCTCGCGCGGATCGCAGGGTTTCACCAGATAATCATCCGCGCCCATTTCGAGCCCGACGATGCGGTCGATCAGCGCGCCGCGCGCGGTCAGCATGATGACGGGGATCGCCATGCGCTCGCCCAGCGCGCGGCACAGCGCCAGCCCATCCGTCCCCGGCAGCATCAGATCCAGGATGATGAGATCGGGGCGAAAACTGTCCAGCACCTGCCACATCGCCTCGCCATGTTCGGCGGAGCGGGTCTCCATCCCGGCGTCGTCGAGATATTCGCAGAGAAGATCGCGAATCTCCGCATCGTCATCGACGATCAGAATCCTGTTGCGCTCATCCTTCTGCAATGATGCCGCGGCGAATGTCATGCAAACATCCCCATGCCGTCTTGGGCATGATCCGGTGCCGATTGTAATGGAATGTAAGGAACAGGCCCTTCATGACATTTCATTGCAAAACAGTTTCTTCCGATACAATTCACTGGCCCTGCCTCGATTTCCATTTGATCGCCTCATGCTATGCGCCCGGCATATGCGAATGCTTCGCAATATGAAAGGGGCGATACATGGCAAAGACAGATGCGGGATCGGAGACAAGCGCCGGCGTGGTCCGCAAGGTCGGCACGACGCGGCTGCTGCCGGCGGGGCTCCTGCTCGCGCTGGGCACGCAAGCTCATGCGCAAAAGGCGGACCATCCCGTTTCGCTGGGTGGCATCACGGTCGAGGGTGAGGCCATCAACCCCTACAAGGCCGACACGGTGCAATCCCCCAAGCTTTCGCAGCCTTTGCTCGACACGCCGCAGAGCATCAGCGTGGTCACCGAAGAGGCGCTGCATGAGCAGAATGCGCTGAACCTGCAGGATGTGCTGAAGAATGTGGCGGGCATCACCTTCACCTCGGGCGAGGGCAATCTGGGCTGGGGCGATTTCTTCACGATCCGCGGCTTTTCCTCGGAAACCAGCATCACCGTCGATGGCGTGCGCGATGGCGGCATGTCCAGCCGCACAGACATCTTCAACCTCGCCCAGGCCGAGGTCTACAAGGGCACGGGGTCGGTGGAATCGGGCGTGGCGGCCACGGGCGGCAGCGTCAATCTGGTGAGCAAGGAAGCGGGGCTGGAGAATTTCGCCCGCGCCTCGCTGGGGCTGGGCAGCCAGAACTACAAGCGCGCCACCATGGATGTGAACCACAAGCTGGGCGAAACCACCGCGCTGCGCATCAATCTGATGGCGCATCACAATGATGTCGCCCGGCGCGATCAGGTCAACTATGAACGCTATGGCATCGGCGCCTCGCTGGCCACGGGGCTTGGCACCGGCGACCGCTTCTATCTCGACCTGCTGCATCAGCGCGATCATAATGTGCCCGACACCGGCCTGCCGATCCAGCGCGGCACTGGCGGCCAGCGCATGCCCAATGTGCCGGAAAACGCCTGGTATGGCGCGACAGGCATCTATGCGCAGAACACCCAGATCGATTCCGTCACCGCCCGTTACGAGCATGATTTTTCAGCCAGCGCCCGCCTGCGCAGCCAGTTCCGTTACGAGCGTTCGGACAATTGGGGCACCTATTCCCCCGCGCGCTTCAACGCCGCCAACGCCAATGGCGCGCAGACCTGCACCGGCACGCGCTGCGCTACGCTGGGCTATGTCGCCTCGGGCGGCTTGACCAGCATCGCGGGCATCAACAGCTACACCGCTTATGCCAACACCACGAACCAGCAGTATGGCACCCTGCGCGGCAATGATTTCGGCACCTCCAAACGCTATGAGATCCTCGACAATCAGACCGATGTGAAGGCCAGCTTCCACACCGGCGCCCTCAAGCACGATCTGACGGCGGGCTTCGAACTTTATCGCGAGTTCTACGGCGATCATCAACGCACTACGCTGACCCCCGCCACCGCCATGTGGTTCGATCTGGCCGCCCCCTCCACCAGCTTTGCCGCCACCACCACGGTGAAGGGCGCGGGCAGCGTGCGCGCCCATGTCGACAGCGTGGGCGCCTATATGAACGACACGATCGCGCTGGGCGACAAATGGCAGTTGCAGACCGCCCTGCGCTTCGACCGCTGGACCGCCGTGTCATCCGGCGCCAGCCGCACCGATGTGGCGCTGAGTGGGCGCGCCGGGCTGGTCTACAAGCCGGTGAAGACGGGCGCGGTCTATGTCTCCTTCAGCCAGGCCTCGGAACCTTCGGCGGTGGGGCTCACCACCAACAACACCATCTATGGCACCGCCGCCACCGCCGCGCTGCAACCGGCGACATCGCGGACCTATGAGCTGGGCAGCAAGTGGGATCTGCTGGGCGGCGCGCTGAATCTGACCGGCGCGATCTTCCGCACCGAACTCTCCGACAGCTGGGAGTATGGCGACAGCGACACCTCCCCGGTGCGCGCCCTGCCCGCCAAGCGCGTCGATGGCTTCGAGCTGGAAGCCCATGGCGAGATCACCAGGCGCTGGTCGGTGATCGCCAGCCTGTCACGCCTGAAGAGCCGCATCACCAAGGGCGTCAACAAGGGCGTGGAAGCCGCCAATGTGCCCGACTGGGGCGGCAGCCTGTGGACCTCCTACAAGATCACGCCCAAATTCGAGGTCAGCTATGGCGCGCAATATGTCGGCAAACGGCGTTTCACCAACTTCCGCTATGTTGGCGGGCAAAACAACAATGCCAGCTATGCCTCGGGGCCATCGGGCGTCTATGCGGTCTATACGCTGGATCAGGAAAAGGCCCCAGCCTACTTCGTGCAGAACATCGCGGCGCGCTGGAAGCTGCGTGACTATGCCTCGCTCAACCTCAATGTCGCCAATCTGACCAACCGCTTCTACTGGTCGCGCATCGGCTCCTCGCTCGACGGGTTCCAGATCTATGGCATCCCCGGCGCGGGCCGCACCGTGACAGGCAGCCTCGACCTTTCCTTCTAATCCTCAGGACCAGACCTCATGCTTCTCGAAATCCCCGATGTGTTCACGCGTGACGAGGCCGCCGCGATGCATGAGGCCCTGCTCCACGCCGACTGGCTGGACGGCAAGGTGACGGCGGGCGCGCAATCCGCCAAGGCCAAGCGCAACCGCCAATTGGCCGAGAGCCATCCGCTGGCCCGCAAGCTGGGCCAGCGGATTCTCGACAGGCTGGCCACCAACGCCGTGTTCATGGCCGCCGCCCTGCCCGAGAAGATCTACCCGCCGCTGTTCAATTCCTACGAGCCCGGCCACGACTTCGGCGATCATATCGACAATGCCATCCGCCCCATCAACGGCACGCGTGAGCGGGTGCGCACCGATCTCTCCGCCACGCTCTTCCTCGCCGAGCCCGACAGCTATGACGGCGGCGAGCTGGTGATGCGCACCGGCTTCGGCACGCAGGCGGTGAAGCTGGCGGCGGGATCGCTGCTGCTCTATCCCGGCACCAGCATCCACCGCGTCGAGCCTGTCGCGAGTGGGCGGCGTATCGCCTCCTTCTTCTGGGTGCAGAGCCTGATCCGCGACGATGGCCAGCGCGAGACGCTGCTGGACCTCGATATGGCGATCCAGCGCCTGACCCAGACCGGCGCCGAGCAGAATGCGCTGATCCAGCTGACCGGCGTCTATCACAATCTGCTGCGGCGCTGGGCGGATCTGTAAGGGCCGGAAGCCAAAACCCCCGGCCCCACCATTAGACTTCGCGCGGCAACGTCAGCCGCACCAGCACCGGCATGGCCACCAGCACCAGCGGGAACTGCAGCAGCAGGCCCCCGATGATGGCAATCGCCAGCGGTTGCTGAATGCCCGAACCCTGCCCGATCGCCAGCGCCAGCGGCATCAGCGTCAGGATCGCGGTCAACGTGGTCATGGTGATCGGCCTCAGACGGTTGCGGCTGGCTTCACGGGTGGCCTCCCGCGCGGGCATGTGATGGGCCAGCTCCTCGAATTCCGAGACATAGAAGATCGCCATTTCCGTCCCGATGCCGATGATCATCGTCATGCCCATCAGCGCCGTGATGTTGAGGTCCACCCCCGTCAGCCACAGCGCGGTGAAGACCGCCGTGGTGGAGAGCAGCGAACAGCCGATGATGATCACCGGCAGCCAGAAGCGCCGATAGAGCAGCAACAGCAGGATGAACTCCGCCACCAGCGCCGCGCCGAAAACGCGGGTCAGGCCGGCAAAGGCGATCTGCTGCTGCTGATAGAGCCCGCCCAGCTCATAGCGCACGCCGGGCGCCAGCACGCCGGGGGCATCCAGCGCCTTGGTCACATCGGCAATGGCCGCGCCCATGCCGCGCCCCTGAATGCGGCCCGTCACCGCCACCATAGGCTCCAGATTCTCGCGGCTGAGCTGCGGTTGCCCGGTCACGCGGTGCAGCGTCGCTACGCGCGAGAGCGGGAAGACATGCCCGTCGGGCGCGCGGATCGGCAGGTGAGACAGCCCCTCTTCCGACATCTGCATGGCGCCGGGCAGGCGCACCCGCACATCCACCGCCTTGGTCGGCTGCGGCAGCGAGGTGGCGATCGTGCCTCCCAGACTGCCGGTCAGCGCCGCCTCGACATCGCCGGGCGTCACGCCTTCCAGCCCCGCGCGCACCGGATCGACCTGCACATCCAGCGCGTCACCGGCCAGACGGACCCCGTCCTTCACCTCGACCACGCCGTCGATCTTGCCGATCAGCGCCGCCACCTTGAGCGCCTGCGGCTTGAGCAGGCTGTTGTCGGCGGAATAGAGCTTGATCTCGATGGGCTGAGGCACGGCGGTGAGATCGCCGATCAGATCCTCCATCAGCTGCGCCGTCTCAACCTGCACGCCGGGGACTTTCGCCCCCACATCGGCTGCGACCCTGGCGGCCAGCTCCTCGGTCGGCGTGCTGTGATCGGCTTTCAGCCGCACGAAATAGTCGCCGTGATAGCTCTGCCCCAGATCCCCGCCCAGACCGGTGCCAAGGCGGCGTGAGAAGGTCTCCACCTCCGGATTGGCGCGCAACATGGCGTCGATCTGGCCGACCACGCGCGACGTTTCCTCAAGCGAGGTGCCCGGCGGCGTGAAATAATCCATGATGAAGCCGCCTTCATCCACCTTGGGCATGAAGCCGGTCGGCACCTGCGCATAGCCGATATAGCCCACCACCAGCAGCGGCACCGCCGCCGCCGCCAGCAGCCACGGGCGGGCCATCAGGCGGTCGAGCAGGCCTTCGTGCCGCCGCGCCAGCATGCCCTCGCCCGGCTTGCCCGGATCGCGCCATGTGCCGAAATCGACCAGCCGGCGCGCCAGCAGCGGCACGACAAAAGCCGTCATCGCCCATGATAGCGCCAAAGCCGCGGCCATGGTGACCGAGAGCGCCTTGGAAAAGGCGCCCGTTACGCCGGTGAGGAAAGAGAGCGGCAGGAAGACGATCAGCGTCGCCATGCTCGATCCCGTCAGCGGCATCAGGAACTCGCGAGCCGCCGGGATCACCGCATCATTGCCCAACGGCTGGCCATCGGCGCCCTCGCCTCCGGCGCGGCGCGCGATATGCTCCACCATCACGATCACATCGTCGATCAGCAGACCGACCGCCGCCGCGATCCCGCCCAGCGTCATGATGTTGAAGCTCATCCCCAGCATCGAGAGCACCAGCACCGTGGCGGCCAGCGTGGCGGGCACGGCGATGACGGCGATCAAGGTCACCCGCCAGCTGCGCAGGAAGAACAGCAGCACCAGCGCCGCCAGCACCAGCCCGATCATCACCGCATCGCGCACGCTGGAGACCGATTGCGTGACCAGCTCGCTCTGATCGTACCAGTTGACCAGCTTGACGCCGGGCGGCAGCTTGAAGCCCGCCAGCTTGGCGGCGGTGGTCTGCGCGATCTTCACCGCATTGCCATCGGGCTGCTCATAAATGTTGAACAGCACGGCGGGGCGGCCATCCTCGACGATGCGCTGCCACTGCGGCATCACCCCATCCTGCACCGTGGCCACATCGCGCACCCGCACCACGCCCGAAGCATCGGACATCAGCACGATGTTGCCGACGTCAGCCGCATTGACCGCCATGCGGTCGGCGATCACCAGCGACAGGCGCCCGCGATCCTGAATCTGGCCCGAGGACGACAGCACATTGCCGTTGCGGATCGCCGTCACCAGATCGCTGATCGCCAGATTGTGGTCGGCAAGGCGATAGGGATCGGCCAGCACCTGCACCTCGGCCGTCTCGCCGCCCTGCACGCCCACGCGCGCCAGCCCGGAAATGCCCGAAAGCAGCGGGGTGATCTGATATTTGGCGATATCCTGCAGCGCCACCGGATTGGCCGTGTCGGAGACCAGCGCATAGGAGATGATCGGGAAGACCGTGGGGTCCATCCGCCGCACATTGTAGACCGTGCCCGGCGGCAGCGAGGGCAAGGTGCGCGAGAGCGCCGCATCGACCAGCAGCGTGCTGGCGACCATGTCGCGCCCCCAGCCAAAGTCGATCGAGACCTGCGCCGAGCCGCGCGTCGATTCCGAACGCACATTGTTGACGCCGGGAATGGCGCGAATGGCATCCTCGATGGGGCGCGTCACCAGCAGGGCGGTCTGGTCGGCGGGGCGGCTGCCGGAATCGACATCAACCACCACGCGCGGGAAGGACACCTGCGGGAACAGCCCGATGGGCAGCGACATGGCGGCCACGATGCCCGCCAGCGCCAGAGCCAGCGCGATGAAGACCAGCGCGCGCGACTGGCTGGCCATGAATTTTGCAAGCATGGTCTCAGCCTCCTGTCCGCACGGCATCATTGTCACGATGCCCGGGCTGAACGCTGGCCGCATGCCTGTGCGCCCGCGTCAGAGTCCCCGATTGAGAGGGGACAAGCTTTGGGTTCGCCGCAACGCATTGGGCCGGGCTGTTTCCGGAATCGACACTCACCAACAGATGCGGGATGGCACAGGCAGGAGCGTAGGGAGCGGCGATCGCGGCGACCACGCTCATGCCCGCCAGCGGCAGGGCCACATACAGGCACGCGCGTGACGGATCCGTCTTGAATTTTGCAAGCATGGCCTCAGCGCCCCGTTCGCACGGCAGCGCCGTCATCGACCTGAAAAGCACCATCCACGATCAGCGGCGCGCGCGGGTTCAGCGCGCCTTGCACAACATCGCCCTGCGATGAGGCTTGCAGCAGCCGCACCTCCACGGCCCTGGCCTTGCCGCCCTCCATCTGGAAGACATGCGCGGGGCCATTGGCGGTGACGACCGCCTTATGCGGCACCAGCCAGCCCTGAACATCGCCGGTGTGAATGTCGGCGCGCAGGCCCTCGCCGGGCAGCAAGGCGTTGGCGGGAATGGCGATATCCGCATCCATCATGCGCGTCTTGACGTTGAGTGCGCTGGCGACGCGCAGCACATGGCCCAAGATCGTGTCCCCGCCCGAAAGGCGCTGCAGATGCGCCTCCTGACCGGCACGGACCCTGGCGCGATCCTCGGGCTGGATGCCCACGGTGATGACGATGTCACGCGTGCGGGCGACCGTGATGAGCGGTGCATCGGCGGCGGTCCGGTCGCCCTGCGCCACGGTGATGGCGGTGACGATGCCGTCGAAGGGGGCAGTGAAGGTGCGCACGCTTTGCCCGGCGCCCTCGCGGGCCAGACCATCCAGCGCAATCTGCGCGTCGCTGACCGCCTTTTCGGCCTGCACCAGCTGATCGCGCGTCGCCAGTTGCTGGCTGAACAGTTGCGCCGTGCTGGCGCGCTGCTTCTGAGCGGCGGCCAGTGCATGGGCCGCCTGCTCATAGGTGGTGCGCGCCGTGGGGGCCAGCGTGAAGGTCAGCAGCGCCTGCCCGGCATGGACCGCCGCGCCAGGCGTAACGGCGATGGCCGTCACCTGCCCGGGCTGCGCCGAGCTCATGGTTTGCGCGCCATCGGTGGAGGGGCGGGCGCTGCCATAGGCGGCCAGCATGGTCGGCGCCGTGCCCTGCTGAACAGGTTGGGTGGTGACCAGCACCGAGGGGGCCGGATCATTGGCGGGCGCGCTGCCGCCGCAACCGGCCAGCAGCAGGCAGGCCAACATCATGCAGCCCGGCGGCGGGATGAGGAAGCGGCTCATTGTCCGGCCCCCTGCGGCGCGACATCCACAGCGGGAAGCCCAATGCCCACCAGCGTTTGCAATGCGACCTGCCGGTCGAGCAGGGCGAGTTCCAGCGTCATGACGTCCTGTTCCTTGGTGTAGCGGTTCGAGAGCAGGTCGATATAAGCCCGCTCATCCAGAGTGGAGGCGCCAAAGGCCTTGGCGGCTCGTTCGGCGGCGGCGCGCGCGGCGGGCAGATCGCGCCGGACCACCGCCAGTTGCCGGGCCAGCTGGTCCATCTCGGCCAGCATGGCCTCGACCTGACCGGTCGCCGCTTTCAGGCGCGCCGTGTAATCGGCGTGAAGCTGGGCGCGGGTGGCCCGAGCGATGGCGATGGCCCCCTGCCCCCGGTCGAACACCGGCAGCGGCACCGAAACATTGGGCCCGGCGTTGATCACGCGGGCGTTGTCGCTGGCCACGCCGCCGCCCAGCACCAGATCGGGGAATTGCGAGAGGATCGCCTGCCTCACTTGTTCATCTGCCTGACCATAACCCATGCGGAGCGCCAGCAGATCGGGGCGCCGGTCGGACAGGGTTGGCAGACCGGCGCGGATGGCAGCCGGATCGATGGGGGGCAGTTGCGCCTCGTCGCTCAGGGGGATGTTGGCATCGGCCGAAAGGCCCAGCAAGGCGTTGAGTTGATGGCGCTGGCTCAACAGCTTCTGATCGAGCGTATCGAGCGCCGCGCGGGCCGCCTGCAGGGCCACGCGGCCCGGAGCCACCGCCACCAGGGTCAGATTGCCGGACGCGAGCGCCGCCTCGGCCTTGGCGTTGCGGTCACGCAGCAGGCGCCAGGCGGCCTCATAGCTGGCGCGGCTCCGCTGGCCGACGATCAGGTCCACCGTCAATTGGCGCGCCTGCCCCATCACCTGCCATTCCTGCCAGACGATATCGGCATCCACCTGCCTTGCGGCAAAGCCCGCAGCCCGCTTTTTCGAGCTGTAGACGATCAGCGAGCGGATGTTCTGCGACAGGCCGATGTTCCATGCCGGAACCGTGCCGACGCCCGAAAGCAACGGCAGGAAAGCACCGGTCAGGCTGGGGTTGGGCAGCAGCCCGGCCTGTTTGAGGTTCCCCTGCGCGAGGGCATGCCGGGCGCGGATCGCCTGAAGCTCCGGATTGTTCGCCAGCGCCAGAGCCACCACCTGATCGACCCCCAGGGGCGTGGCATCGGCCTGCTGTGACGTCAGGGCCGCGACGGAGGGGGCAAGCGCCGCCTCCCTGGGCAAGGGCAGCGCCGTGTAATGCGCGCAACCAGCCAGCAACCCGCTCAGGCCGACGATCAGGCCCAGGTTGCGCGAAGCAGTCTTCATGGGGCGCTGGATGTTCTTCATAACCATATCATGGACTTCACATCTCGTTTTCATGGCCTTGCGGGACTCGCGCAGCCTCTTTGCCGGGCATGCCCCGCCCGAAAACATGGGGGCCATAGCAGCTCAACCTTGCGCCAAACCTCACCTCAATGTTGGGAATTGCGCACATTCGAGCTATCTCTTTCTGGGATCAGTAAACCATCGCAAAAGGTCCGTAATGTTGGGAATTACCAACTTGCGTCGAAGCGCGGGGGAGGCTTTCGACAAGCCTTTCTTCACGAGGTTGTTCACGAGGTGCGCGTCATGAAGCTGCTGCTGCTCGAAGACGACGAGGAAACCGCGAATTATCTGGCGAAAGCCGTGCGCGGCGAGGGCCATGTGGTGGACATCGCCCAGACCGGACCCGATGCGATCTTTCTTGGCGCCAGCAACAAATATGACGTGCTGGTGCTGGACCGCATGGTGCCCGCCGTCGACGGGCTGGCCGTGCTGCGCGCCCTGCGCGCCGCAGGCGTGCAGGCCCCCGCCCTGTTCCTTACGGCGCTGGGTGAAATCAGCGACCGGGTGGAGGGCCTCAACGCCGGCGGCGATGACTATCTGGTCAAGCCCTTCGCCGCCTCCGAACTCGTCGCGCGCATCGCCGCGCTGGGGCGCCGGAGGCCGGTCGTCGAAACATCCGGTTTCATCATCGTGGGCGATCTGGAAATCGACTTGCTCAAACGGACGGTGACACGCGACGGGCGGCGGATCGATCTGCAGCAGCAGGAATTCAAGCTGCTCGAATATATGGCCCGCCATGCCGGGCAGGTGGTGACGCGCACCATGCTGCTCGAACATGTCTGGGATTTCCATTTCGATCCCGGCACCAATCTGATCACCAGCCATATCAGCCGGTTGCGCGGCAAGATCGATCGCGATTTCGATGTGGAACTGATACACACCGTGCGCGGCGCGGGATATCGGCTCGATGCGCCCGCCTAGGCCGTTTTCCAGCGGCGCCTTCCGGTTCGCCTTCATGCTCGCCAGTTGCTTCGCTCTGGGGAGCATCGGCCTGCTGCTGACAGTCAGCCATTTGACGGACCGTTACATCACGGAAGAATTGACAGACGGCATCGAGACCGAGACCGACATTCTGAAGGGCGAACAGAACGAACTGGGCGAACGCGAGCTGATCCACGCCATCGATCGCCATGCCCGCGCGGTTCATGACACTTCCTTCCGCTATCTGCTGATCGATCAGAACGGCCATGCGCTGACCGGCAGCCTGCCGAGAACATCCGGGGTGCCGGGCTGGCAGCGCATCACCGTGACGGCGCAAGACGAGCAGGGCAATCATCCCGTCTCCCTCTTGGCCAAGGGCACCAGGCTGACCAATGGCTGGCTTCTGGTGGTGGCTGGCGATCTGCAGGATTCGCGCGATCTGGCGTGGCAATTGCGCCGTTTCACCGCTTTGGCGGGCATTTCCATCAGCTTGCTGGCGCTGATCGGCGGGCTGGCCGTGGGCAGCCTGTTCCTGCGGCGCCTCGATGAGACCAACCGTTCGATCCACCGCATCATTCACGGCAATTTCTCCGAACGCCTGCCCCGTTTCGGCCTGAGCCCCGAGTTCAACGAGCTGACCGACAATCTCAACCGGATGCTCGAACGCATCGAGGTGCTGATGGAGGGTTTGCGGCAGGTCTCGACCGATGTCGCGCATGATCTGCGCACCCCGCTCACCCGCCTGCGGCATCGGCTGGAGGCCATCCAGCATGACGCCTCCGCCGATGAGATCGAGGCCAGGGTCGAGGGTTGCATCGATCAGATCGACGACATCATCCGCATTTTCTCCTCGCTCCTGCGGATCGCCACGCTCGAGAACGGCAAAGCCCGCGCCAATTTCGAGAATGTCGACCTGTCCGGTCTGCTGGTCAGGCTGGGAGCCGCCTTTACCCCGGCCATCGAGGATGACGGGCGCAGCCTCATCGTCACCATCGCTCCCGACATTGCAGTGCTGGGCGACCGGGATCTGATCGCGCAGGCCGTGACCAATCTGCTGGAAAACGCCGCGCGGCACACGCCCGCTGGCAGTACGGTGAGGCTGGATCTGCAGGGGGCCGGCGATGGCCATGCCGCCCGGATTGTCATCGAAGACAATGGCCCCGGGGTGCCGCAAGAGGATCGCGCCAAGGTGTTTCGCCGCTTCTTCCGCGGCGAACGCAGCCGCACCACGCCGGGATCGGGGCTGGGGCTGGCGCTGGTCTCCGCCATCGTGCAGTTGCACGAAGGCACGATCGACCTTGAGGATGCGGGGCCCGGCTTGCGCGTGGTGGTCGGCCTGCCGGAACGGCCCTAGGCCTCAGGCCAGGGCGACAAGGATCGCCCCGACCGTGATGAGGCCGATGCCGATCCAGCCGCGTCCGCTCAGATGCTCGCCCAGCAGAAGAACCCCGGCCAGCGCGACGAGCACCACGCTCAGCTTGTCGATGGGGGCGACGCGCGCGGCATCGCCCAGCTTCAGCGCGCGGAAATAGCAGAGCCATGAAGCCCCGGTCGCCAGCCCTGACAGGATCAGGAAGACCCAGCTGCGCAGGCTGATCGCCGGCAGCCCCTGAAACTTGTGGCTGAACGCCAGAATGGCCCCCAGCACCGCGACGATCACGATGGTGCGGAAGAAGGTGGCCAGATCGGAATCCAGCCCCTCGATGCCGATCTTGGCGAAGATCGCGGTCAGGGAGGCAAAACCGGCCGAAAGCAGGCTCCAGAACAGCCATGAGGAAGACCCGATGTTCAGCATCTCATTCATCCGTTCCCGTGTGATCCGATCCTATCCCGCACCATCGCCGCTGACCGACCATCCCCCGCCCAGCGCACGGATCAGACCGACCGAGGCGACAAACCGGCGCGTGCGAATGTCGATCGCATCCTTCCGGGCCTGAAGCAGGGCGGTCTGGGCCGTGACGACGTCAAGGTAGCTGGTCGCGCCCTGCGCATACAGGTCATTGGCGGCATTGACGGTCTGCTGCGCTGCTGCGCTGGCGTCGCGGGCGAAGCTTTCTTCCTGAGTCAGGCGAGCCGTGAGGGCGCGATTGTCCTCCACCTCCTTGAAAGCGTTGAGGGTCACGCCGCGGTAATGCGCCGAAGCCTCATCGAATTGCGCCCGGGCCTGAGCCAGTTGCCCCTTGAGCCGCCCGCCCTGAAAGATCGGTAGGCTGATGCTGGGTCCAAGCGCCCAGAACAGATCGGCCGCCTTGAAGGGGTTGGCGCCCTGGCTCATCACCCCGCCCGCGGCATCGAAGCTGATCGAGGGGTAGAAGGCCGCGCGCGCCACGCCGATCCTGAAATTCGCCGCCGCCGCTGCCCGCTCCGCCGAGGCGATATCGGGCCTTCGTTGCAGCAGGGACGATGGCAGGCCTTCCGGGATCGCGGGCATCTGCGCGTTGGCCGTCGCCGGGCTCAGGGTGAAAGTGGAGGGGTTATCCCCCAGCAGAACGGCGATGGCATTGGCCATCAGATCACGGTTGGCGATCAGATCCGCCGCGCTGGTCTGGGCATTGTTCCATTGCACTTGCGCGCGCGAGACATCCATCTGGGCGATGATCTTTCCGGCATAGAGGCGCCGGGTCAGATCGTAGCTCTTGCGATAGGCCGCCACCGTCTGGGTCAGCAGCGCGATATCCGCGTCGAGCCCGCGCAACTGCATGTAATCGCTGGCCAGTTGCGCTTCCAGGCTGAGTTGGATCGCGGCGCGGTCTTCGTCGCTGGCCTGCGCCAATGCCTTGTCCGCGCGCCACTGGTTGTGCAGCTTGCCCCAGAGATCCAGCTCATAACTGGCCACGCCATTGAGCTGATCGGCGGTGTAGTTGTCAGGCTGATTGGTCCCGCGCAGCGGCTTGTCCGCGGACTGACGGTTGCGCAGCGCCGTGCCTTGCACGCCCGCCGAGGGCAGCAGCCCCCCTTTGGCCTGAAGCGCATAGGCCCGAGCGCCCTCGTATCGCGCCAGAGCCGCCTGCAAATCGGGGTTGGCAGCGTCCAGCCTGCCTTCCAGATCGTTGAGCACCGGGTCGTTGAAGACCGTCCACCATGGTCCGCGCGGCGCATCATCCGCCGGGGCCGCCGGGCTCCAACCCTCGATGGGCTTGTAGGCCGCCGGTGTCGTCACAACGGGCGGATGATAGGCGGGCGCCAGATTGCAGCCGGCAAGGGCAACCAGCCCGGCCCCGGCGAGGAACTGGCGCAAGGCCGGGACGAGGCGGTTCATGCCGCACCTGCGTGGCTGATCTGCACCGGATCGCCGCTGCGCAAGGTTTCGGGCGGATTGTCGATCACCTGATCGCCGCGGCTCAGGCCCGAGGTGACATCGACAGCCGTGCCATAGTCATGGCCCAACATCACGCTCCTGAAGGCGACCTTGTTGCCCGCGCCAACCACCGCCACGCGCGATCCGCCATTGGTGGTGATCAACGCCGTGGCCGGAATGCGCAGCGTGCCGCTTTGCGCCGGGCGATGGAAGCGGACCTGACAATAGGCCCCCGCCCCGATGGCGCCATCCGCATTGGGGGCCTGAAGCTGGATCAGCATCGTCCGGCTCGCGGCATCCAGAGCGTGGGAGACGGCGGTGATCGTCGCGGGGTGGCTCTTGCCGGGGCTTTCCGGCAGGGAGAAATCGGCCTGATCGCCAACCTTGAGCCCGGAGGCCAAAGTCTGGGGCACCTGCACATAGATGCGCAGCCGGCTGAGATCGGAAACCTCGAACAGCTCCTGTCCATTCGATCCGGCATTGATCAGCGCGCCGATATCGGTCTTGCGGGCGGTCACCGTGCCGGCAAAGGGGCTGGCGATGCGCTTGTAGGCGGCCAGCGCCTCGATGCTGCGCAAGCGGCCCTGCGCGGCATGGACCGCCGCGCGCTTGGCGGCGCTGTCGCCCGCCTTCTCATCGATCACCTGCTGGGAGACGGCACCGCTCTTTTCCAGCGCCGTCCAGCGTTTGGCGGTCAGATCGGCGAGGGCGGCATTGGCTTTGGCCATCTCCAGATCGCCGCGCGCCTGCACCAGCTGCTGGTCGAGATCGGGGGCGTCGATCACCGCCAGCGTCTGCCCGGCCTGCACGCGGCTGCCGATATCGGCCTGCCAGCCATGCAGATAACCGCTGACCCGGGCAAAGATCTGCGCTTTCTGGAAAGGCTGCGCCGTGCCGGGCAATTCGACCGCGCTGTCCTGCTCGGTTTGCAGCGTGGCCAGCGAGACCGTGGGCACGGCCTGCGCCTGCGACCATTGCGCATTCTGCCGCGCCGTATGGGCCCGCGAGAGAAAGCCGCCGCCGGCGATGACCACCGCCACCAGCGCGGCGGCCATGGCGGTGCGGGCCAGAAAGCGGGGGCTGGGCGTTTTAACGTGAAGTTCGGTCATGGCAGGGGCTCTCAGGCGTGAACTGGGGAGGAAGGCGTGGCGGCATCGGGGGTCTGGGCGCCGGCGTGGCGGCGGTGCATCACGCTGAACAGCACCGGCACCAGCATCAACGTGGCGCAGGTGGCCAGCATCAGCCCGCCGATCACCGCGCGGCCCAGCGGCATGTTTTGCCCCGGCTCTATGGCCATGGGCACCATGCCAAGGATCATCGCGGTGGCGGTCATGAGCACCGGGCGAAAGCGGGCGGCGCCAGCCTCGCGCGCGGCCTGCAGCGCGTCGAGCCCTTCGGCCAGTTTTTCGCGGGCGAAGGCGATCACCAGAATGGAGTTGGCCGTCGCCACGCCCATGCACATGATCGCCCCCGTCAGCGCCGGGACGGACAGCGGCGTGCCCGTGCCGAACAGCATCCAGACGATGCCCGCCAGCGCGGTGGGCAGGCCCAGCACGATCACCAGCGGATCGAGCCAGGACTGGAAATTGACCACGATCAGCAGGAAAATCAGCACGATGGCCCCAGCCAGCCCGATGTAGAGCTGGGAATAGGCGCTGTTCATCGTCGAGACCTGACCACGCAGCGTTGCAGAGGCCCCCTTGGGCAGCTGCGCGGCGGTGTGTTTGAGGATCGTCTTTACATCGGCAGCCACCCCGCCCAGATCGCGGTCCTGCGGCGTGGCGTAGATGTCGATCACGGTGCGGACATTGTAATGCGAAACCACCGCATCATTGGGCGCGCGGCTGATCCCGGCCAGATTGCGCAGCAATTGCGGGGTCTGCCCACCGGCGCTGGAAGGGCTGATCGCGGTGTTGTTTAAAGCATCCATCGACGCCATGTCACGCTGCGGCGCCTGCACCGAGACGGGGTAGGACACGCCCGTTTTGGGATTGAGCCAATAGGTCGGCGCAACCTGCGTGCTGCCTGCATAGGTGGTCAGCATGGCGCTGGCGGCGTCCTTTTCGGTCAGCCCGACCATGCCCGCCAGCGAGCGATCAACATCGACCTTGAGCATCGGCGCCTGAAAAGACTGCTGGATGCGCGCGTCGGCAATGCCGGGGATGGCCTTCACCTTGGCCAGCACCAGATTGGCATAGGCGCGGTCGGCATCGGTATCGCTGCCCACGATCTGGAGGTCGATGGGTGCGGGCGAGCCGAAATTGAGGATCTGGCTGACCATATCGGCAGGCAGGAAATCAAAGCTGACGCCGGGGAAGCGTCGCGGCAATTGCTCGCGCAGTTGCTTCACGAAATCAGCGGTGGCGCCGTGTTCGGGCGCAAGGGTGATCTGGATCGTGGCATCCTGCGTGCCGATGGTCCCGGCATTGTCATAGGCCATGTTGATACCGCTGACGCTCAGGCCGATGGTATCGACCACCCCCTGCACCTGCCCTGGCGGCAGGATCTGATGAATGGCGGTGCCCACGCTGTCGGCGATGCGGGTGGTTTCCTCGATCCGCGTGCCCGCGGGCGCGCGCATATGGATGCGGATCTGGCCGCCATCGAGTTGCGGGAAGAAATCCTGTCCCAGCTGGGTCACCAGCAGCAGCGAGAGCGCCGAGAAACCCAGAAAACCGACGATGATCGCCCGGCTGCGTCCCAGCGCCAGATCGAGCAGGCCGACATAATAGGCGCGCACCACCTCGAAGCGACGCTCGAAGCCCTGCTGGAAGCGGCGCATCGCGCCCATGAGGCCGCTGCCTGTTTCCTCGCTGTGGACATGCTCCTTGATCAGCCAGTTGGCCATGGCGGGCACCAGCGTGCGCGACAAGATGAAGGAAGCCACCAGCGCGAAGACCACCGCCTCGGCCAGCGGCAGGAACAGGCTGCCCGGAACGCCCGTCAGCAGCAGCATGGGCACGAAGGCGATGCTGATGCACAGCAGGGCGACAAAGGCCGGGGTGGTGATCTCCTCGGTGCCCACGATCACCGCCTCGCGTACGGGGCGCCCGGCTTCGAGATAGACGTTGATGTTCTCGATGGTGACGGTGGCGTCGTCGACCAGAATGCCCACCGCCAGCGCCAGCCCGCCCAAGGTCATCACATTGATCGTCTGGCCGCAGAGCGAAAGCGCCGCCAGCGAGGCCAGAATGGACAGGGGAATCGAGACCGTGATGATCAGCGTGGAGCGCCAGCTGCCCAGAAACAGCAGGATCATCAGGCCCGTGAGCGTCGCGGCGATCACGCCTTCGCGCACCACGCTGGACACCGCCGCCGTCACAAAGACCGACTGGTCGCCGGTGGGCAGCAGGTTGATCCCGGCGGGCAGCGTGTCGCGGATCTGCGGCAGCTTGTCCATCACGCCAGAGATGATCGACAGGGTGGAGGTGGCGCCCGCCTTGATGATGCTGAGCAGCACAGCATTCTGTCCATCGACGTGCACCACATTGGTCTGGGGCGGATTGCCGTCATGCACGAAGGCGACATCGCGCATCTTCACCACCGCGCCGTTCACCGTCTTCACCGGCAGATCGTTGAAATCCTTGATCGCATCGGGCGAGGCATTGAGCTTCAGAGTATATTCCAGCTTGCCGATCTTCTGCGTGCCGATGGGCGTGATCAGATTCTGACTAGCCAGCGCGGCGGTCACGTCATTGGCGGAAAGGCCATATTGCTGAAGCGCCTGCGGGTTGAGATCGGCCTGGATCTGCCGCACCTTGCCGCCATAGGGCAGCGGAATCGAGGCCCCCGCCACCGAAGCGAGCTGAGGCCGGATAAAGCTGGAGGCCTGATCGTTGATCGCCGTGTCGGACAGCGTCTTGCTCGACAGCGCCAGCTGCAGGATCGGCACGCTGGAGGCATCGAAGCTGAGGATGGTGGGCGGGGTGATCCCGGCGGGCATCTGCTTCAGCACCGTCTGCGATGCGGCATCGACCTGCGCCAGCGCGGCATTGATGTTGACCGAAGGCTGGAAATAGATCTTCACGATGCCATAGCCGGGCAGCGACTGGCTCTCGATATGCTCGACATTGTTGACGCTGTTGGTCAGCGCGCGCTCGTAATAGGTGACGACCCGCCCCGACATCTCATCGGGCGACAGGCCGTTGTAGGTGAAGACCGCGCTGACCACCGGCACGTTGATGGAAGGGAAGATGTCCACCGGCGATTTGACGATCGCCATGATCCCGGCCAGCAGGATCAGGATGGACATCACCACCACGGTGTAAGGGCGGTCCAGGGCAATCCGGACGATGCGGTTCATGAGCGGTCCTTGGAAGGGAGGGCGGCACCGGACGGGCGCGCGATGGCGTGATGGCGGCTCGCCCTTGCGACGAGTTCGACGAGGAAGGCCCCGATGGCCCGCCCGGTGGGTTCGGGCGCATCGGGCAGGGCAATGGTGCGGATGTCATGACCGTCCTGACGCAGCGCATGGAGCGTCTGGTCGACATGGACGCTGTGGGGCGTGCCGGGTGCAGGGTGCTGAACGAAGCGGAACACGCTGCGGGTCTGGTCCGTCCTGTGGCGTGGCGCTTGGGGTGGCAGATCGATCAGGATCGCGCCGACACCGGCCAGCCCACCGCCCAGCGCCAGATCGAGGGCCGCGCTTGCCGCGTCTCCCTGCCCCACCAGAACCAGATGCGGCACGGAGAGGCCACGCAGGGCCATGCCATCTGCGATCAAGGCCAGCGCCTGCTGCCGGGCGGTTTCGCTCAGGGGCAGATCGAGTTCGATCACCGCAAAGGCGCTGCGCGGCGCCAGCAGGGTCCATGGCTGCGCCAGAGCCTGCGTGGCCGCGCTGTCACCCGAGGCGCAGAGGCACAGCACCAGCGCCTCGCTGCGCGCAAGCCCAGCCATGGCGAGAGGATGCCAACGGGCAGAAGGGGCGGGATTCGAAACCATGGCGCCGCATTTGCCCTTGCGCCCCTCATCCGGCCAACGCATTGTACGAATTCAAACATGCATGAAATGAATAAAGGTGGTGCGTCTCATGGAGAGGATCGACCTCAACCTTCTGGTGATCTTCGAGGCTATCCTGCGTGAACGCAGCGTCACCCGCGCCGGACAGAGACTGGGCCTCAGCCAGCCCGCGATGAGCCATGCCCTCAACCGGCTGCGGCATCTCACGCGCGATCAGCTCTTTATCCGCACCCCGCAGGGGATGGTGCCCACGCCGCGCGGGGAAAGGCTGGCCGATCCGGTGCGCCATGCCCTGCTGGAGCTGCGCACGGCGCTGGAAACCGACGCCTTCATCCCCGAAGAGGCCGATCAGCGCTTCACCATCGCGGTCAACAATTATGCCGCCATCGCGCTGGTGGGGCCGATCCTGCAGCGGATCCGCGCGCTGGCCCCGCGCCTGCAACTGCGCTTCCGCCCCAGCGGCACGCTGGACATCGCCGATCTGCTCGACCGGGGCGAGCTGGATCTCGCACTGGTGTCCAACGCGCCGCGCCTGTCGCGCTTTCCGGCCCAGCGGCTGCTCGAGGATGATTTCGTCGGGCTGGTGCGGGCGGGCCATCCGGTGCTGTCAGGCGGGCTGGACCTTGAGCATTTCGCGCAGCTGTCGCATCTCACCATTTCGTCGAGCGGGGATGATCTTTCGCGGCTTGACGAGGCGCTGGCCCGCCAGAGCCTCAGCCGCATGGTGCAAACCGAGGCGCCCTATCTCTCGGCAGGGCCGGTGCTCACGCAATCCGACATGATCACGGTGATGGCGCGCCATATCGCGGAGGAGTTCCGCCGCGCCTATGCCGTCCAGCTGATCGAACTGCCTGCCCAGCCCGCCCCCCTAATCGCCACCATGGTGTGGCAAGGCCGCTTTCAGGATCAGCCCGCGCATGTCTGGCTGCGCCAGACCATCCTTTCCGTGGCCCGGGATCTGTCCGACCCTATCGATTGACTCGGGACAGGGAGGGGGGCCGTTCCCCCCGGAACGCCCCCCTCACCTTCCAGAGCGCCAAGGCAGGCTGCCCCCATACCATCCGCCAGAGGCGCGGAGGGCGTGGGCGCAGCCTCTCAATCCTCGGCCATCACCAGCTGCGACCATTGCCGGTGGCCCTGGATGTAATGAATTTCCAATCCCTCGCGATCGATCCGCTCGAACTTCTCGATGCTGGCGATGCGGGCACCCGCCGGGGTGGGCGGCAACATGCGTTGATAGCGCGGCTTGAGACGCGCGGGGTCGAGCCGCTTTTCCAGCACGAAACCGCCGCGTGCATTCCAGGCGACAGCCACGGCATGGAGGCCCCAATAGGCCTGCATTTCCCGCTCCTGCTGCTCATTGACGAAGCGCAGACCGGCATCATGGCGCGACAGGACCGCGGGAACCGCCGTGGCCAGCATGACAAGGCCCGCCCCCACCATCGCCATCGTGCTGGCATGCCGGAAATGGTGATCCGCCACATGATGGATCAGATGCTTCATGATCCAGGACGCCACAACCGCAGCCACGGCCACGATGGCGCCTGCCATGATGCTGCGATCGGTCAGCAGGCCGAACATGCCATAGAGCGCGATCTTGAGAAGATGCAGAAACACCTCGTTGAAGGCGCGTGTCGCCACGATCTCCGATTTCTGGAGATTGAGGCGGAGATAAAAGCGGTTGAAGGCCACCCCCACCGCCCCGGTGAACCCCGAAAGCAGGCCCACGCCTGCCCCCAGCGTCAGGAGAAAGGCGGGCCGTATCGCGGCGTCATCGCGAGGGGGAGCCGGACGCGGGCGCAGGAACAGCAAAGGCAAATTCGCGGTGAGAAACAGGCCAAGGATCAACTTCACATAGATCGGCTCGAAGCGGGACAGCATCCAGGCGCCCAGCGCCGCAGCAGGCAAGGCCGCGGGCAGAAACCAGCCCACCACGCGCCAACGCACCGAGCGCCAGAACAGGGCAATCCTCGACAGCGAGCTGACGGCCGTGCCGATTGACAGAGCGGCAGGCACCTGCGCCCCGGGCAACAACAGCGCGAGCACCGGCATCAGCATCAACCCGGCTCCGCCGCCGGATACGGTGCTGACAGCAAAGGCGAGGATCGCCAGGAAAAAGAGCGAGATCACGAGCACGCCATATCATGCTGCAAAGCGGCAATCCCCGGCAAGGCGAGATTTATTGATTCTTCCCAATCTTTCATCAATCATCGTGGTCATCGCCATGATGCGCATCAAGTCAGTTAGCCAGCTCGATACTGTATCCGATGTTACGGATCGGTCGAATGATCGGACATCTTGCGCCACCTTCAATCTTTGAGCGGAGACGATTCATATAGCTTTCAACAACATTGGAAGCAGGCGCAAAATAAATGCCGAACACCCTTTCCAGGATCATGGATTTGGTCACGACCTGACCGGCATGCTTCGCCAGAAACTCCAGAATGCGGTATTCCTGGCTCGACAAGGCGATGCTCAGGCCAGAGCGCCTGACCTCACCGGCCCGGCGATCGATTTCAAGGTCCGCCACCATGATCGGGGCATCCACCACACCAGGCCTTCGCGCGCGCCCAAGGCACTGGATCCGCGCCAGAAACTCGGCCCCCGTAAAGGGTTTGAGCAGATAATCCGCCGCGCCCGCCGCGCGGGCCTCGGATCGATCGCCATGCGCGCCCAGCGATGACAGGATCATCACCGGCGTCGGCACGCCGACGCTTCGCAACTCGCGCAGGACGTCCAGACCATCGCAGTCAGGAAGCTGGCGGTCGAAAATCATCGCATCATAGCTGGTGCACTTTCCCAGAAACAAGGCATCGCATCCCAGCGATGTGGCATCGACCTGATGCCCATCCGCGCCCAGGAGCCGCGTAACGTAACCGGTGATATCCGGATCATCGTCCAGGAGCAGGAGTTTCATGAGGCGCCTCGCTGGTGAAATCCCCGTCAGACAAGCGCGCCCAACCACCTTGAGACAAGTTGGGAATTTCCAACAGTCAGGCAAGCATCAGGCAACACAGAGCCGCCTATAAACAAGGCGATGCACGAGTGGGAGCATCAGCTTCCGGATCAGCAGTTTCCGGATCATCGCACTATCCCCCGCCTTGATCCGGAAGCGTCCCCCTGCGTGGCCAAGGCGATGCAGGGGGGCGTCTCATCAGGCTCATGGCGTTCAAAGGCGACATAGACCCTCAGGCCACCCAGCGAGGCTCCATCATCCAGACTGACCGATGCGGCATGGCGATCCGCAATCCGCTTGACGATGGCCAGCCCCAGGCCGCTCCCCGCAGCCGCAACACCGCGCCCGCGATAGAAGCGATCGAAGGCGCGCTGGCGCTCGGCATGGGGAATGCCCGGACCGGAATCCTCGATCACAAGGCAGACCTCCACGCCCTGCCCGCGAAGGGTCACATCGATCTGCCCCCCTTTTGGCGTGTAACGAATGGCATTCTCGATCAGATTGACGACCAGCAGCGTCAACTCGTCATAAGCGCCACGGACCCAGGCGGCCTCGTCCTGTATCAACCCCAGATCGATGTGCCGCGCCTCGGCAATCTGAGCCAGACGCATGATGGCCTCCCGCACGATCTGGTTGAGCGACACCATCTCACGCCGTGCAACAGGCAGATCGGCATCAAGCCGCGACGTCGTCAGCAGTTGCTCGACGAGGCGGCCCGCCCGCTTCACGCTGGCCGTCACCGCAGCCAGCGCCTCGCTGCGGCTTGCGGGATTCTGCGCCTGCTCGACCATCGTCACCTGAAGCTGAAGCCCCGCCAGCGGCGTGCGCAATTCATGCGAGGCATCGGCAAGAAACTGCTGCTGCACGACAGCCGCCTGGCCCAACCTTGCCAGCAGCGTGTTGATGGCTTCGATCACCGGCAGGATTTCTTCGGGCTCATCATGGGGGTCGAGCGGGATCAAACGATCAAGATGACGCGTCTCAAGCTCCGAGGAAATGCGGTGAAGCGACCTCAAACCCGCATTCACGCCAATCGGCGTGCACAGCGCGATGGCGCCGATCAGCAGGATAAGCGGCACGATCAGATGAAGCGCCCGCTCCCGCGCCAGCGCGTTGCGCTCATCCAGCGATTGCGACACCTGGATGGTATAGGGCCCGGATTGCCGCACAAAGAACTTCCAGACCTCGCCGTGCACTGCCTGCAAGCCGAAACCCGGTTGCAAGGCGCGGGGCAATTCCCGGTCGATGGTCGAACGATAGATCTCGCGATCACCCTGCCAGATCTGCAGCAGGAAATCGTCACGCCCATGGAAGAGTTTGACATTGATCGAGCGCAGATCGTCAGGCTTGAGACTGTCGGGAATATCAAGCGCGATCTTGCGCAAGCGCAGATCTTGATGATGTTCGATCCCCACGCGCTCGATCCAATAGGTCGATACGATAAAGATGCAGCTCACCCCCAGCAAGCACGCCAGTTGCCACAGCAGCAGGCGGCGCCGGATCGACAGTGCCCGGTGTCGCACGCGAGGCTTCAAGCGGCTGGCTCATCGGCCAGAAAATAGCCGACGCCACGCATGTTGCGGATCGCCCCCGCCGAAAGCTTCTGACGCAGGGCATGGATATGAAATTCAACCGCATTGCTTTCAATGTCGGTATCCCAGCCGTAAACCCGATCGATCAACTGGCTGCGTGACAGCACTTTGCCCGGCTCCTCCATCAGGGCGGCCAAAAAGGCGAGTTCGCGGCTGCGCAGAGACACGGTGGCCCCGCGATAGCTGACCGCCTGCCGCGCGGGATCGAACACGATCTGGCCATGGCGCATCAGCGTGCTGGTGCGCCCCCCCCGGCGGCGGCGCAGCGCCCGGATCCGCGCGGTCAGCTCGTCGAGATCGAAAGGCTTGGGCAGATAGTCATCGGCGCCGCTATCCAGGCCGTTGATGCGATCGGCCACCCGGTCGCGCGCGGAAAGGATGATCACCGGCGTGTCATTGCCCCGGCTGCGCAGCGCATTGAGCACATCCAGTCCGGATTTCCCCGGCAAGCCAATGTCGAGCAAGACCGTGGTATAATCGGTGACACGAAGCGTATCCTCAGCCGTCTCGCCATCCTGAACCCAGTCAACGGTAAAGCCGCAGCTGCGCAGGCCTGCGTGCAGGCTTGATCCGATCGCAAGATCATCTTCGACGAGACAGAGGCGCATAGGGTATAATCTTCAGAAATCCTTAAGACGTTACGCCTGTGCTTGCTTTATATTTCCATTTTTTGACAAAATTTCCTGATTTACGACAGAAATATGTTACTTATTGCCAACATTGCGATCTAATTCCGGCATAATCGTCGCGCCCTATCGAGCCATCCGAATTTGACTGCGGGCCGGTGGCGCAGGTGCAAAACAGGCACAAACCCACCACCCGCCTTGAAAAAAGGGTGGATCAATGACCAGACACTTCAAGCGACACTCGCTCTCAACTGCGGGCATGCTCGCCATCGCGGCCCTGTTAAGCGGCACGGCGGCCCCTGCCCTCGCCGCGACAGGGGCAGAAGCACCCGGCGATGCCGCCGAACAGCCCACCGCCAACGATATCATCGTCACCGGACATGCCGCCACCAGCAGCCGCGAGCGGCAGGAGGCGGCACCCAACATCATCCAGACCATCTCTCAGGCCGAAGCGCGCCGCCTGCCCGACCTGAACGCCGGCGAGATCATCTCCCGCATGCCCAGCGTCACCATTTCGGCGGACAGCGGCGTGGGGCACTGGGTCAACATTCGCGGGCTGGATGCCGATCTCACCAGCACCACCTATGGCGGCACGCATCTGCCCCCGCCCAGCCCGGTGACCCCGCAGGGCGGCGGCCGCGCCTTCACCTTCGACGCCTTCCCCATCGGGCTGGTCGGCGCGATGACGATCACCAAGACCAACCGCCCCGATCAGGATGCCGAAGCGCTGGGCGGCACGGTGGAGATCACCCCCAAGACCATGCCCAGAGACCGCGACTTTTTCGCCGAGGGCCGCGTGGGATCGGGCATGCAATTCTCGCGCGGCACGGGCGTGGTCGATCTCTCGGCCAGCGCGGGCATCCGCTTCGGCGGGGAAAAGGGCAATCGCCCCTTCACGCTGGTCGGCTCGATCAACTATTACAAGGACGCGCTGGGCACCGATGACCGCCGCGTCTCCTATGTCGACAAGGCCGGATCGCCCAATCTGGCCTGGTCCGGCGTGACGCAGGCCTATTACCAGTTCCATCGCCAGACGAAAGGCGGTTCGATCGAGCTGGGCTACGAGCCCAATGCCGACACGCGCCTCTATGTCCGCTACCTCAACACCGGCTATCAGGAAGAGGTCGTCCGCAACCAGTTCGCTATCAAGATGGGCAACAATGGCGCCGCCAATGCCGATGGCACCATCACCTCATCGGTCAAGCAACTCGACAAATCGGTGCGCGACATGCTCCAGCGCGTCAGCCTGCATCTGACCGAAGTGGGCGGGCACAACAAGCTGGGCAATCTGGCGCTGGCCTATCATGCCTCCTACGCGCAGGGGCAGGACTATCGCCCCTATGACACGGTGGCGACCTTCAGCGCCAAGCCCGCGAACACCAGCATCACCTATGGCAATGCGGGCGGCGCCTTCCCCACCTATGCCTTCACCGGCACGGATGCCTACAATCCGGCCAATTACACGCTGTCGGGCGTGACCAACAACAACCAGCTTTACCGCACTCGCGAATGGTCGGGCGGGATCGATGGCACGCTGGCCACGCGGCTGACCGGCAGCGCGGACGAAAAGATCAAGGTCGGCCTGGCCGCGCGCCACCGCACCAACACCCATGTCTACAACTCTTACGCCTCCACTGCCGTCCCGGCCGTCAACATGGCCAGCGCGGCGACCGGGCAGAACATCCTGTTCGATCAGGCCCATTATGCCAATGGCCCCAACATCGATGTCGGGACGGTCAACGCCCTGTGGCAGAACGGATCGGGCGCGGGCTTCGCCACCAATGCCGCCGCCAATGCCTATGCCAGCGGGCTGGTGCAGCAGGACAATCGGGAGGACGTCGTCGCGGGCTATGTGCAGGGCGAGACGAGCTTCGGCAAGCTTCACCTGCTGGCGGGCCTGAGGGTCGAGCACACATCGGCGCGCTATCAGGGCAACACCAGCGTGCCGAACACCTCCTCGGCAGCCTCGGGCGGAACGACCACCTACAATGGCTCGACGCTGGTGCCGGTGGCCTCATCGGCGGACTACACCAACCTCTTTCCCTCGCTTCAGGCCCGCTACACGCTGACGCCCGGCACCATTGTCCGCGCCTCCTATTCCAGCACCATCGCGCGGCCAGGCTTCAACCAGATCGATCCGGCGGCAACCATCGATGTCGCCAACAATGTGGTCTCCACCGGCAATCCCAATCTGAAGCCGATCACCGCCAACAGCTTCGACCTCTCCGTCGAGCATTATCTCCCCAAAGGCGGGATCATCTCGGTCGGCCTGTTCGACAAGGAGCTGTCCAACTACATCTTCAGCCGCACCAACTACGGCGGCATCACCGATCCGGTCATTCTGGCCACGCTGGGCTCGCAGGCGACGGCCACGCAGGTCACCACCTATGCCAATGCCGCGCATGCCTGGGCGCGCGGCATCGAGCTGAACTATGACCAGCATCTGACCTTCCTGCCCGGCCCGCTGGCCAATCTGGGCCTTGCCGCCAACTATTCCTACATCGACTCCTCGGGCGAAATCCGCGCTGGCGAACGCGGCAGCCTGCCCGGCACCTCCAAGCATATCTACAACATCGCCGCCTATTGGGACGACGGCCAGTTCAGCCTGCGCGGCGCTCTGGCCTTCAACGGCGCCAGCCTGCTGACGGTGGGCGCCACCAAGGCCACAGACCAATATCTGGAACAGCGCCTTTCGCTGGATATCGGCGCCAATTACGCGATCACCAACAACATCTCGATCTACGCCGCCGCGCGCAACCTGCTCAACACCGCCAAGATCAAGAGTGAAGGGTCGCAGGCGCGCATCGTTCAGGACCAGCTTTCGGGCGCGGCCTTTCTGGGCGGCTTCAACTTCAAGTTCTAAAGAAAGGTCAACCTTATGAAAAAGCTTCTTCTCCTCTCGCTGGGCATGGCGCTGCTGCAGGGCACGGCGGCTTTGGCCGCCCCATCGCCCTATCGCCTGCTCTCGACCACGCCGGTGCCCGCCATGCCCGAAGGCGACTGGGACCAGCTTGTGGCCGATGTCACCGCCAACCGGCTCTATGTGGCCGCCGAGGACGGCGACGCCATGGACATGTTCGACCTGACGAGCGGCGCCCTGCTCAAAAGCGTGCCGGCCTCTTCGCCGCATAAGGCCGTGCTGGACAAGGCGCGGGGGCATCTGCTCTTCGCCAATGGCAAGGACGGCACGGTCGAGGTGCTGACCGCCGATTTGCAGCCCGTCAAGACCATCCCGGTGGGCGCCAAGCCCGACACCGGCGTGCTCGATAGCGCCGCGCGGATCTTCTACGTCAGCAGCCGCGATGGCGATGCTAATGCGACGGGATCGCGCATCAGCGCCATCTCGCTCGACACGCTGGAGGTGGTGCGCAGCTTTCAGGTGCCCGCGCTGGTGCTCAAGGGACTGGCGATCGATACGGCGGGCAAGCGCCTCTTCGTCAGCATGCGTGACAAGGATGCCATCGGCGTGGTGCAGCTTGACAGCGGCGCAGTCAGCACGTGGCGGCCCGAAGGGCTCAGGAAGAGCGTGCCGCTGGCCTTCGATGCGGGCAGCCAGCGCCTCTATGCCGGATCGCGTGAGCCGGGCCGCCTGACGGTGATCGACGCGCGAAGCGGGAGAACGCTCCAGTCGCTCCCGGCGACGGAAACCGCCGACAGCGTGTCCTTCGATCACGAGAAGCGCATCCTCTACTTTTCCGGCGACACCGGCATGAGCCGCTACCAACTGGCGGCGGATGGCGCGGCCCGGCTGCTGGAGACCGATCCCGCGCTCGTCGGCAAGACCTCTCTCTATGTCGGCAAGCTGCATCGGCTCTATGTGATGCGTCCGAAGAAGGGGGCACAAGTGGCCGCGCTGCAGATCTTCGAAACGCGGTAAGACAGTCCTGCCAGACGAAAACGGACAAGCCCCATGCCTGCATGGGGCTTGTTTCGTTGGGGATCCGGCGCATCGCCCGCCCGCGAGAAGCCGGGGTGGATAGGCGTCATGCAAGTCAAGATTGTTACAAATCATTGTTGGAAACATTTAACAATATTTCCCGGCATGCCAGACGCGTCGATAATTTTCGCATAATTCTTCCCCTCTAATCGCGCCCTCCGAGCGGCAGGGGGAAAGAAAAACCGCCTCCCTCCTCACCTTCACTCAGGCTGAACAATCGGAGGAACTCGTGTCCAAAAGGTCGCGCGCTTATTCAGGTCGCAACATATCCTTTCTTGCTCTGGCTTTAGCCATGGCTCTTCCATCCTTGCCGGGCCAGGCCCGGGCGGAGGAAGCAGGCTCGGCCACAGATTCGGCAGCCCCCGGAACCATCATCGTCTCGGGCAAGCAGGCCGACAGCCCCTCGCGCGCAGCGCAGGAGGATGCCCCCAATCTGATCCAGTCGATCACCCAGGGCGAGGCGCGCCGCCTGCCCGACCTCAACGCGGGCGAGGCCATCGCCCGCCTGCCCGGCGCCTCTCTGGCGGTGGACACCGGGCAAGGCCGCTGGGTTAACATTCGCGGGCTGGACGCGGACCTCACCACCACCACCTATGGCGGCATTCATCTGCCCCCGACCAATCCGGTGACCCCGCAGAACGGCGGGCGGGCCTTCGCCTTCGACGCCTTTCCCACCGGCATGATCGGCGCGATGACCATCACCAAGACCAACCGCCCCGATCAGGACGCCGAGGCGCTGGGCGGCACCATCGAGATCACCCCCATGGCGATACCCGCCGGGCGCAACCACTTTCTCGACCTGCATCTGGGCTCAGGCGTGCAGTTCTCGCGCAACACGCCGGTGGTGGATCTCTCGGCCAGCGGCGGTTTCCGCTTCGGCGGTTCGGGCGATGACAAGCCTTTCTCGGTGGTCGCCAGCCTGACCTATTACAAGGATGCGCTGGGCAATGACGACCGCCGCGCCAGCTTCTCCGATTCCGCCAGCCAGCCCAATCTCGGCTGGTCGAGCTACACCCAGGCCTATTACCGCTTCCACCGCACCACCAAGGGCGGCGCGATCGAGGCGGCCTATGATCCCAACCCCGATACGCATCTCTTCATCCGCTATCTGCGCACCGGTTACGACGAGCAGGTCGACCGCGACCGCATGGTCATCAAGACCAGCGGAACATCGGTGCAGAACGCCGATGGCAGCATCACCTCTCCGGTCAAGCAGTTCGACAAGAGCGTGCGCGACATGCTGGAGCAGGTGAGCCTCGACGTCTTCACGGCGGGCGGCCACAACAAGATCGGCAATCTGCGGCTGGATTATCACGGCTCCTACGCGCAGGGCCGGGACTATCGCCCCTATGATACGATCACCACCTTCACGTCCAAGCCCTCGGGCGCCAGCTTCACCTACAATCAGCGCAATTACAATTATCCCGGCTGGTCGACTTCGGGCGCCAATCCGGCTGACACCAGCGGCTATACGCTCTCCGGCGTGACCAACAACAACCAGCTCTATCGCACCCGCGAATGGGCCGGCGGGCTGGATGCCACGCTGCCGACGCATCTGCTGGGCGGCGAAAGGCATGAAGACCTGAAAGCGGGCGTGGCCTTCCGCCGCCGCACCAACACCCATGTCTACAACCCATACACCTCCACCGCCGTGCCGGGCGCGGCGCTCTCCTCCTATGTCGAGCCGGGTCAGGTCTATTACTATCAGAACCATTACGCGGATGGGCCCAACATCGGCATCCCTGCCGTACGCGCCCTGTGGGCCAATGGCGCGGGCGCCGGTTTCGCCACCAATGACGCCGCCAACAGCTTCGGCGGCCTGGCCGTGCAGCAGGACAATCGCGAGGATGTCTATGCCGGTTATGTGCAGGGGCAGCTGAAGCTGGGCCGCCTTGGCCTGATCGGCGGGCTGCGCATCGAGCATACCGATGCGGTCTACAGCGGCAACACCACCGTCCCCACCAACTCCACCAGCGCCACCACCGATCGCGGCGGGCAAACGGCGACCTACAATGGCTCGACGCTGATCCCGGTGACATCCAGGGCCAGCTACACCAACGTCTTCCCCTCGATTCAGGCGCGTTTCGAGATGCGCAAGGATCTGGTGCTGCGCGCTTCCTATTCCAGCACCATCGCCCGCCCCGGCTTCAACCAGGTCGATCCGGCAGCGACCATCGATACGGCGAACAACATCGTCACTTCGGGCAATCCCAATCTCAAGCCGATCACCTCGCAGAATTTCGATCTCTCGGTGGAGCAATATCTGCCCCATGGCGGCATCGTCTCGCTGGGCCTGTTCGACAAGGAGCTGTCGAACTACATCTTCGGGCGCACCCTCTATGGCGGCATCACCAATCCGGTGATCCTGGGCGCGCTGGGATCGCAGAGCACGCCCACGCAATCCGTCACCTACAGCAACATCGCGCATGCCCATGCGCGCGGCTTCGAGCTGAACTATGATCAGCATCTCAGCTTCCTGCCCGGCCCGCTCGGCCATTTCGGCGTTTCGGCCAATTACACCTATGTGGATTCAAAGGCCCAGATCCGCGCAGGCGAGAATGCCATGCTGCCCTCCACCTCGAAGGACAATTACAACGCCGCGCTCTATTGGGATGACGGCAAGTTCAACATCCGGGGCGCTGTCACCTATGTGGGGCGCAGCCTGCTCTATGTCAGCACCAGCCGTGCGCTGGATCAATATACAGAGGCACGCCTCTCCGCCGATGTCAGCGTCAGCTATGCCGTAACCGACAAGGTTTCGATCTATGCATCGGGGCGTAATCTGCTCAACACCGCCCATACGTTGACGGAAGGCTCAGCCAACCGCGTGATCCAGCGCGAGATGTTCGGATCATCACTGCTGGCCGGCTTCAACATCAAGTTCTGAGTCCCATCAATCCTGCCGGTCTGCAATAATGCTGGCCGGCAGGATTGTTCAAATAGCCGTCATGCCTCCATAACATCGAAGCGATAGCCAATACGGCGCAACGTCTGAATTGGGTCCGGCTTTCCATCCACGCATAGTTTCGCGCGCAATCGGCTCATATGGCTCTCGACGATGTTGGTCCTGACCTCGAAGTGATAGGACCAAACACCCTCAAGCAACATGCTGCGCGTCACGATCTGTCCCGCATGCAGCATGAGATACTCCAGCAGTTTGAACTCCTGCACCTGCAACGGAATAGGAGCCCCGCCACGCCTGACCTGCCGCTTCAAGCGGTCGATCTCGATATCGCCGACGGTCAGACAGGCCGAGGTTTCACCATAGGTCGCGCGGCGCCCCAGTGCCATGATCCGGGCGAGCAGCTCACGCGTGGCAAAAGGTTTGGCAAGGTAATCATCCGCTCCCGCCTCCAGCCCATCGACGCGATCATCCACGCCGGTCATGGCCGTAAGAAACAAGGCCGGGGTCTGTACGCCCATGCTCCGCAATATTTTAATGGCCTTCAATCCGTCGACGCCTTCGACCATGCGGTCAAAGATCAGCACATCATAATCATGCGACCCGGCCAGATAAATGGCATCTTGCCCTGACTTACAGGTTTCGACGGTATGTTGTGCTTCTTCTAAAACATGCACCAGGCTGTTGAGAAGAAGTTCATCATCTTCGAGGAAGAGGATTTTCATCACGCTCGGCCCTCTTGCGCCCCAAGACGGGCATGCGCTGCCGACATTGACAACAATGCCGATGCTCAAATTGGATACGCCATCGGATTGGCCTGAGCCAAGTTGGGAAAAATCAACATTGCGGCGCGGCATGCCTGCACCTGATCCACCTCCGATGCCCGGCAAGGTGGCATCCGCATGGTGTAAAAAGTTAAAGATTCCCAATGTTGCCGGAAGCGCTTTACGCCAGCCGCCAATCTCGCTAGGCGCCACATGATAATGCAATCGACTCTCATTATCTCATAAAATTAAACCAAGCGAGAACCTTTCGTGTCGTTCAAATCCGCCTTTTTCGCCTCATCGGCCCTGCTGGCGCATGCCGTGCCTGCTCATGCCGAGACACCGCCCCCGCCGCAGGATACGATCGTGGTGACGGGCCGCGCGTCACAGGTGCAGATCGGCGCCGATGATCGGTATCAACCCACGCCCGATGCCTCGACCCTGCGCTCCACGGCCCGCGCGCTCGATGTGCCTCAGGTGGTCAACATCGTGGCAGCGCAGGTGATCCGCGATCAGCGCCCGCGCTATCTCGACGATGTGCTGACCAATGTCAGCGGCATCACGCAGGGCAACACGCTGGCCTCCACGCAGGACACCATCATGAAGCGCGGCTTCGGCGGCAATCGTGACGGATCGATCATGCACAATGGCATGCCGCTGGTGCAGGGACGCGGCTTCAATGCGGCGGCGGAAAGCGTGGAGGTGCTGAAAGGGCCCTCCTCGCTGCTCTATGGCATCATGGACCCGGGCGGGGTGATCAATGTCGTCAGCAAGAAGCCGCTGACGAAATCGGCCACCATGCTGTCGGTCACGGGCGACACCTATGCCCATGGCCGCAATGGCGCCGAGGAAATGCTCGACACCACCGGGGCCATCAAGGGCAATCTGGCCTATCGCCTGGTGGTCGATCAGGATGACGAAGCCTATTGGCGCAATTTCGGCGCCCGGCATGAGACGCTGGTGGCCCCCTCGCTCGCCTGGTACGGGCCGAAAACGCAGGTGGTGCTGTGGTATGAATTCCGCCGCTACAACGCGCCTTTCGATCGCGGCACCTCGATCGACAGCAAGACCGGCAAGCCGCTGGCCATCGATCCGCGCGAGCGTCTGGACGAACCTTCCAACACGATGATCGGCCAGACCCATCTGGGCCAGATCTCCATCGATCATCAGCTGGGCCATGGCTGGGCCGCCCATTTCAGCGGCAGCTACAATGCCGAATTCTACGATGCTGGCCAGTTCCGTGTGGCGGGCGTCAACACCACCACAGGCGCGGTCACGCGCAGCAACGATGGCACCAATGGCGCGCTCAGCACCGATCTTTACGGCACGGCCTATGTCGATGGTTCGGTGACGGTCGCGGGCCTCAGGAACGACATCCAGATCGGCGTGGAGGACGAACACCGCCGCATCTATCGCCGCGATCTGCTGCGCCAGACACCCAGCGTGGGCTTCAACTATCTCAAGCCGGTCTATGGCCTCAACCCCATCTCCACCACCGTCTCGGCCAGCGACAGCGACCAGACAGACAATCTGCACGACTATTCCTTCTTCGGGCAGGACACGCTGCATCTGGGCGACAAGTGGATCGTGGTGGCGGGCGGCCGCTTCCTCCATTACCGGCAGGTGGCAGGCAAGGGCCGCCCCTTCGTGGCCAACACCAACATCGAGGGCGACAAATTCCTGCCGCGCGCGGGGCTGGTCTATAAGGCCACCAGCTTTGCCTCGGCCTATTTCAGCTATAGCCAGTCGCTGAAACCGGCCTCGACCATCGCGCCTTTGTCTTCGGGCCTGGTGCTGGATTCCAGCTTCCAGCCCGAGCGTGGCCGTCAGTTCGAGGGCGGACTGAAGGTGGAGATTCCGCATCGCATCACCGGCACGCTGGCGCTCTATGACATCGACAAGCGCAATGTGATCGTCTCGCAGTACAATGCCGCGACGGGCCTGACAGATTACCGCACCGCCGGGCGCGCCCGTTCGCGGGGGGTGGAGCTGGATCTGGCCGGCCAGATCACCGACCATCTCAGCACCATCGCCAGCTATGCCTACACCGACGCCAGGACCACCGAAGACCCGCTCTATGCCGGGAACCAGCTGGCCAATGTGGCGAAGAACACCGCCTCGCTTTCAGCGGTCTATGATCTGGGGCGGATCGCGGGCGGGCGGCGCCTGCGCATCGGCGGGGGCCCGCGCTATGTCGGGCGACGCGCCGGGGATTCAGCCAACAGCTTCTTCCTGCCTTCCTATGTCGTGGCCGACGCCTTCGTCACCTATGATCTGCCGGTCATGGGCAAGAAGACCAGCTTCCAGCTCAACGTGAAAAACCTGTTCGACCGAACCTATTACCAGTCGGCGGTCAACCTCTATTTCATCTCGATCGGAGATCCGCGCCGTGTCTCGCTCACCGCTTCAATCGCCCTGTGACAGGATGATGAACCGTCGCAGCTTTGCTCTGGGCTTTGCCGCAACGGCGGCGCTGGCCGCCTCGCCCACCTTCGCGGCGGGGGCGGCCAGACGCATCCTGCTGGTGGTGCAGCAGGCAGGCCCCAATCTGCCCATCGACCTGAAGGTGCGCGATCATCTGCACGCCGCTGGTTACGCCGTGGACATCGCCGACCAGCGCGCCGCGCCCTACGCCGCCAAGGGTTTCGATCTGGTGATCCTTTCTTCCACGGTGTCGGCCAAGGATGTCGATCCGGGCTGGCGCCAATCCCCTGTGCCGCTGCTCACCTGGGAAAACGACTGCCTCGACGATCTGGCGATGACCGGCAAGCGCCACGATGCCGATTTCGGCGAGGCCGAGAAGGAGCGTTATCTCTGGATCGTCAACGCGCCGCATCCCATGGCGGGCGGCCTGCCGGCGGGGCTGGCCAATGTCTATGTCAAACAGGCGCCGATGAGCTGGGGCAAGCCCGGCCTTGGCGCCACCACCATCGCCACACTCTACGGCCAGCCCGAGAAGGCGGCGATCTTCGGCTATGAAAAGGGCGCGACGATGGATTACGAGGCCCTGGCCCCGGCCCGCCGGGTGATGATGTTCCTCAACAATGACACCTTCACCAACCTGTCGCCGGCCGGGCTGCGCCTGTTCGATGCAGCGGTTGAGTGGGCCTCCGCCAGATCTTGAGCCCCCAAGGAGCAAGCACCGGATGTGAATCGCCCCGGGTTTGCCGGAGGCCCGAATATCAGGCGCTTTGGCGCCCAAGGCTGAACGGGATGGGCACTCACATCATTGGGAAATTTTTCATGACCGGAGAAATTGAACGACCGTTGCCACCTATCGCGCGCTGCGGTGGGGGCGATAATCTGGGTCAATCATTGTCTTTCATCCAGACATAGCGTTCAAGCTTAGCCAATGCGGACAAAAAACCTAGAGTATCATGGCGCATCAGAGCAGATGCGCCTGAAACTCCAGAATCAAAGGCTCGTAGGCATCAAGCCAGGCTGGTATGTGCAACCTGGCTCAAATCAGCAGTGACAGGCTCAGATAGCCGTTCACCGCCAGGGGCACCTTGGGCGCATAGGTCGGATTTTTCACCAGTCCGAGACCCGGCTGAAGATAGAGCCCGTGCGTCACCCGATAGGCATAGCTGGCCACCACCGATGCCGCATAGTCCTGGGATTTCTGATTGGGCACAATCGCATCCAGGGCAAAATTCGACAGCTTGTTGTAGGAGGCGACAATCGATGCCAGATCGAAAGGCCGCTTCTTGATCAGGCCGATGCCATAAACGCGCGCCTCGTAATATTGGCTGTAGAGATTGCGGCTCGAAGGAGCGTAATTCACCGAGGCTCCGAGATAGACCCCGCGAAATGGCCTGTCCTTGTCGGTCTGGGTCAACTGCCGATCAACGGCGGCATAAAGGGCGTAATTCTCGCTTGTTCCGCCGGTCTTATAATTCGTGAAACGGGTCGTGTTGTAGATCACGCCCGCACGAAACCACAGTGAGCGCTGCCCCGCCTCCGCCTCGCGGTGCAGACCGACCTCATCGACGAACAGGGCCCGCGCGCCCGGCAGATTGAAGCGCAACCCCAGCCCGCCATTGAGCGGCACCTCGGCATTGGCCCCGCCCGGCGGCAGGCTGCGCTGGGCGCCGAATTTGGTGTAGAGGCCATTGCTGGCGTTCAGGCGCACATTGATCGCGGGGGCGCCAATGCCATTGTAGCCAAAGCCGAGTTGCACCGGAATCTGCGCCTGGGGCCCGAGATTGCCCGAGGCCAGACTGCCCGCCACCGCCGTGCCGACAAATTCCTGCAGATTGTCCAGATAGCCCACCTTGACCTCGACATGGCCATGGGCAAGCGCCTGATAATAGGCGAGGTTGGTGATGCGGGTGAAGCGCGGCCCGTCGATCTGCCGCAGGCCGTTGGTCACGGAGGCCGCGGTCACCAGAAACTGCCCGCCCTCCAGACCGATCTTGCCGGTGTCGAAGCTGAGGAAGATGCACTGGATGCCCACCTCATAGGTCGGCTTGCGCCCGTTGTAGCTGGCGCCGGGCGTGCTGTCGCCGCGCAGATTGTAAACACCCGTGTTCGCGCTCAAGCCCATGATGCCGATACCGGCATCGGCCAGCGCGGAGCGGACACCGCCCGCATCCTGGGCGATCGTATCCTGAATGCGGGGGAAAGGAATGTCCCAGCCTTTGGGGCGGAGCGCCTCGAAGCGTGCATAATCCGTGGTGGGGGACTGTGCCACTGTGCCGGGCAGAGTGCCTTGTGCCGGGGCATTGGTGCCGGGCTCCACAGAAGGACTGGATGGCGAGAGGGGCGTGCTGGCAGGATCATGCTCCTGTCCGGTCTGCGCAAAAGCCACGGAGGGCGCAAGAATCATCAATAAAACCAGAGCAGTCGACTTCATGGCATCCTCCGTCTTGATCCCGGGATGCCATCTGCCAGTCCTCGCGCTGTCGCCATGCCCATCATCGGCGGCGAAAAAGCGGGAGTGCTGGCCATGCGGCGCCTGTCCATCTGTGCGTCCCGGGCGGTTGCTTCCTTCATCCTCGTCATGCGCGAAGCGGAAGCTTTCATTCTTAAATGGTTGAATGGATTAACCATCCAGCGATGCACCGGCTAGCAACACCGTTGCCGCAGCCCAAATAGGATTTCGATCATGCTATTGGAAAACAGGGATTTAAGCTCCGGTGCATCCACTCACCCGCAAGACGGGTGCAACGGGTCCGGCAGCCCGTTTTTCAGGCCGGGATGCCATCAAAGCAGCAAACGCCGCCCGATAACACTGCCCGCGCCATGCGGCATCAAAGAAGTGCTGATCTATCAATCACATTAAGGTCATACCATTATACTTTTTGAATGATGCCCCGCGAATTGGATTTGTCCCAAAAATTTCCGGCAGATAGCCTCCCCGTCAGAAACAGCACCGCATGAACGGTGCCGATAAAGGGGAGAGTGTATGAACTGGCGGGCGACCCTGTTGTGTTGTGTCTCCAGCGCGGGCGGACTGGTTCTGACCGCGCCGTCCATGGCCCAAACGACCGCATCGGTGCCGGATGCCGCGGCATCCAGGGTGCCCGACGGGGCCGAGATCGTGGTCACCGCCAACAAACGTTCCGAGAACATCAGCAAGGTCGGCCTGTCGATCACCGCGATCTCGGGCGATACGCTCACCAACCGCAAGCTGACCAGCATGGAAGATGTCGCCAGTTCGGTGCCGGGGCTGGCCTATGCGCCTTCGGCCACCAACACGCCGATCTTCACCCTGCGCGGCGTGGGCTTCAACGAAAGCTCGCTGGGCGTCTATCCGGCGGTGAGCGTCTATCTCGACCAGACGCCACTGCCCTTTCCGGTGATGGCCAGCCATGTCGCCTATGATCTTGAACGCCTCGAAGTGCTCAAGGGGCCTCAGGGCACGCTTTTCGGACAAAATTCGACCGGTGGCGCCATCAACTACATCGCCGCCAAGCCCACCTCGTCGCTGAGCGCGGGCGGCAATATCTCCTATGGCCGTTTCAACCAGCTCGATGGCAACGCCTATATCAGCGGGCCGCTTACCGAAAGGCTGGGCTTCAGGCTGGCCGGCACCGCGCTGCGCTCCGACGACTGGCAATACAGCTACACCCGCAACGACAGGCTTGGAAAGCAGCGCTATGTCGCCGGGCGGCTGTTGCTGGACTGGAAGCCTTTCGATGCCGCCCATCTCCTGCTCAACGTCAATGGCTGGCGTGACACCTCCGACCCTCAGGCCCAGCAGCTCACGCTGATCTTCGCGCAAATTCCGCAATATGCCTCACCCGCACTGCTGAACTATCCCTTCGCGCCCAACAATGCGCGGGCGGCGGACTGGTCGACCGGTGTCGACCGCCCCCGCGCCGATCGCGGCTTCTTCCAGGCCTCGCTGCGCGGCGATGTCGAGCTGGGCGGCGGGCTCACCCTCACCTCGCTCACCTCCTACGACCGCTACAAGCAGACGCAGGTCACCGATGGCGACGGCATGTCACTGCTGATCTTCGACCTGGGGCAGAATGACGGGCATATCAACTCCTTCAACCAGGAAGTACGCCTCGCCAATGACCAGACGAGCACACTGCGCTGGATCGTGGGCGGCAATTACGAGCGCAGCAACACCTTCGAGCGGCAGGTCCTGCTCTATCGCGACGGCACCAACAACAACCCCGCCAATCTCTTCATCAACGCCAGCGGCGTGACCAACCATCAGAGCATCGAGAATTATGCCGCTTTCGGCAATCTCGAATGGAAACCGATCGACAGGCTGACGCTGAAAGGCGCCGCGCGCTACACCTCCACCCGCAATCAATCGGCGATCTGCGGCTATGCGGCGGGCGATGGCAATGTCGCCACCCTGTTCAATGCACTGGGCGGGTTGCTGGGCACGGTGCCCTTCACGCCCATCACTGCGAGCGACTGCTACACGCTCAACGCCAACAATGTGCCCGGGCGCGTGCCGGTGATGCAGACCCTGAAGCAGGACAATGTCTCGTGGCGGGCGGGCGCCGATTTCCAGATGACGCCGCGCATGCTGCTCTATGCCAATGTCTCGCGCGGCTACAAGGCAGGCTCCTTCCCGAGCCTGGCGGCAGCGATCCAGAGCGCGCTGCGGCCGGTGACTCAGGAATCGGTCACCGCCTATGAGGCCGGCATCAAGACCCAGCTGTTCGACCGCAAGCTGAGCCTCAACGCCGCCGCCTTCTACTACGACTATCGCGACAAGCAGGTGCGCGGAAAAACACTGGACCCGATTTTCGGCACGCTCGACATTCTGATCAACGTGCCGCGCTCGCGCATTCAGGGCTTCGAGGGCGATGCCACGCTGCGCCCCGTCAAGGGCCTGACCCTGACCGGCGCCGTGACCTATCTCGACTCCAAGGTTCTGGAGTATCAGGGCGTCAATGTGCTGGGCCAGTCGGACCAGTTCCGTGGCGATCCCCTGCCCTTCACGCCGCAATGGTCGGGCTCGTTCAACCTCGATTACCGGCATGAGCTGGCCGATGGCGGCGCGCCTTTCCTGGGTCTGGGCGTCACCGCGCGCAGCACCTCCTATGCCGTGCTGGGCGGCGAGCGCATCTCCGTACCGGCCAGCGCCACCACCATCTACAAGCCGGGCGTGCAGAATGTCTTCCAGCTTGACGGCTATGCCACCGTCGATGGCCAGATCGGTTATGCCGCGCCGCATGATCGCTGGCGCGTGACGATCTGGGGCAAGAACCTCTTCAACAAATACTACTGGACCAATGTGAACCCCGGCAATGATTCCGCCGCGCGTTTTGCCGGCCGTCCGGTGACCTATGGCGTCACCTTCGCGTTCAAATACCGCTGATCCCCATTCGTGCCGCAAGGAGGTTCGAGCCATGCCCGAGATCACACAGCCCATCGCCGATTGCCCCGCGAAGGACGCCTTTCGCCACAGATTGAGCGAGGACGGCCGGGAATCGCTGACCCATCAGTTCGTCCTGCCCCATTACGGCATCGCGGGTTTCTATTATCCCACCGTTCGGGCCAATGGCCATGCCAAGGGCCGGCTGTTCCTCTTCGGCCCGGCCTTCGACGCCCCCATCGAGGAGCAGGTCGAAACGCAGGTGGCTGACGATCTCGATTTCGACGACTGGCGTTTCGGCCCGCTGCTGATGGCGGTGCGCGAACCCCACAAGGTGGTGGATCTGGGCTGGTCGGGTGACCGCATCCAGTTCGAGGGGCGGTGGGAAGCGCTGCATCCGCCCTATGCCTTCAGCTCGCACCCCAAGGGCAATCCGCCCTATTATGGCGACGACCGCACCGAGCAGCATGGCATCGTCAAGGGCAATCTCTGCGTCGATGGGCGGAACTATCCGCTCAACAATTTCATGATCCGCGATCACAGCTGGGGGCCAAGGGTCTGGGGGCTCAACCAGCATTACAAATGGATCCACGCCACCACGGCCGGCGCCTCGGTGCATTTCTTCGAGATGCAGTCCTTCGGGCGGGTGGAGCTGCGCGGCTATCTCTACAAGAATGGCGTGATGCGGCACATCCGCTCGGTCGATTACGAGATCGACTATGATAGCCGGATGATGCACGACCGCTTCCAGGTCACAGTGACCGACACCGACGGTCGCAGTGTCTTCGTCGATTGCCAGGCTTTCGCGAAATATCAGCTCGACCTCGATCCCAAGGTGCTTCTCAATGAATCGGTGGTCACCGCCACCATCGATGGCGAGGCGGGAACCGGCTGGTGCGAGTTCTGCTGGAACCGCGACTATCTGAAATTCGCCAAACCCTATGTCCGGCGGTTCGGATGATGGCGGATAACGGCATAACCCTGTCGGATCGTTTCCCGCCGACCGCACCGGCGCCCGTCGATCTATGGGACCGCGATGAGATCGAGCCGCGCATCCGCCATGTTCTGGATCGCACGCTCAGGCTGCGATCCTCCGGGCCTTACCGCCCCAAATCAGCGCCCGAGGTTGCCGCGATGCTCGGCAACTTCCTGACCGCCCGAGGTCTGGACCGCCCGGTCATCACCGAGGTCGAACGCATGGCCGGGGGGGCCTCCAAGGAGCAGTTCGCCTTCACGCTTCGCCATGCAGGCCGCCAGGCGCCCGAAAGGCTGATCCTGCGCATGGACCCGCTGGAGGCGATCTCGCAGACCTGCCGGGGCCGGGAGGCAGAGGTGCAGCAGAAGATCGCGGGCACGCTCCCGGTGGCAAAGGTCCGCCATGTCGATGCCGACGGCGATGTGCTGGGGCAACCGGCGGTGATCCTCGATTTCGTGCATGGCGTGACGGAACCCACGGTCAGCAGCGGCAAGGGTGTGTCCGGCATGGGATCGCATCTGGGCGATCTGGCCGCCAGTCTGGCGCCGCAATACATCCATGCCCTGGCCGCAACCCACCGTTTCGACTGGCGTGCCCAGGACTGGACTTTCTTTGCCGCCCCGCCCCCCGGCACCCTTCAGGCGGCGATCTGGCAGGTCAACTGGTGGTCGCGCGTGTGGTGGGACTGTCTGGTCGAACCGGTGCCGATCGTCACGCTAGCCGAGCGCTGGCTGCGCGAGAATGCCCCGGTCTGCGAAGCGCCCATGCTGGTGCATGGCGATCTGCGCATGGGCAATTTCATGTTCGAGGAGGCCAGCGGCACCTTCACCGCGATCCTCGACTGGGAGCTGGCCCATATCGGCGACTTCCATGAAGACATCGCCTGGACCATGCAGAAGCTGTTCGGATCATGGCGCGAGGATGGCGTCTTTCTGGTCAGCGGCCTGCTGCCGCGCCAGCAGTTTGTCGAGCACTATCAGCAGGCCTCGGGCAACATCATCGATCCGGTGCGCCTGCGCTATTACGAGGTGCTCAACGCCTACAAATGCGCGGTGATGGATCTGGGGCAAGCGATGCGCGCCTCGATCGAGGGCAACAACCATCAGGAGGTGGTGCTGACCTGGCTGGGCTCGGCCGGCGCGGTGTTTCTGGGCGATATCGTCCGTTTGCTGCGGGAGGGCTGAGCCATGCTGCCGGATATCGACCTTCGCATCGCCTGCATCGTCAAGGCCCTTGAACAGGCGATCCTGCCCGCCCTGCCCACGCGCGAACGCCTGGCGCGGGATCAGATCAGGCTGTGCATCGGCCATCTCCAGATGATCGGCCAGCAATGGCGCTGGGCCGAGGCTTTCGAGGCGGCCTCGCTGGCGGCGATGATCGCGCTGGGCCGGCAGCTGCTGCCCTGTGTGGATCACGCCTTCCACGATGCGCTGTCCGCCGGGCTGGAGCAGGCGGGCACTGGCGATGCCAATGCCGCCATCCGTGCGCTGGGCGGTATCATCGACCGCATCATTCTGGGCGAGAACGGCACCATCGCCCTCTCCGCCCCCGCCCGCGAGGCGATCCTGACCTATGGCGAGGAACAGGCACGGCGCGAAAGGATCTGGTTCGCCGGCAATGCGCTCGATCCCGATCGCCATGACCTGCCGTCCTTCACCACCCTGATCGACACCCTCTCTCACCCCCCGGAGAACAAACGTGAAGCATGAAAACCCCGTGCTGCCGCAGGACGATCCCTCAGGGCCGCTGGCCCGGATGGTGGCGGACACCCGCTTCGAGGACCTTCCGCCCCCGGTCATCGATCTGGCCAAGCGCGCCATCTTCGACACGCTGGCCGTCACCATCGCCGGTTCGGGCTGGGAGGTCAGCCCGGCCATCGCCGATCTGGTTGCCGAATGGGGGGGCGCGCCTCAGGCCAGCGTGCTGGTCTATGGCCACAAGGTGCCCGCACCCATGGCCGCCTTTGCCAATGGCGTGATGGCCCGCGCCATCGATATGGGCGATGTGCATGAGACCGGCGGCCATATCACCGAATGGAATGTGCCCGCCATGCTTTCGGTGCTGGATCTGGGCGAGCGTGCCATAACCGGGCGCGACTTCATCACGGCCTATGTCACCGGGGGCGAGGTGGGGGTGCGGGCCAGTGCCGCGCTCAACCTGGTGCGCTATCACACCAATTGGGGCATGCCGGGCGAATGGAACGGCCCGCTCTGCGCCACCGCCTCGGTGGCGCGGCTGCTGGGGCTGGATGCCGATCAGACATGGAACGCGCTTGGCATGGCTTACACCGTCCATGGCATGTCCGAGTACAACAAATATTCGGAAGGCACGCAGATGCCCCGGGTGCAGCATGCCTTTGCCGCCGATACGGCAGTCAAGGCGGTGCTGCTGACCCAGCGCGGGGTGACAGCGCCGCGCGGCATCTTCCAGGGCGTGCCAAGCGGCATCCTGCGGCATATCGCCTGGGAGGATGTGCGGCCCGAACTGCTCACCGAAGGGCTCGGCAGCCATTGGCAACTGGCTGAGGGGCTGTCGATGAAGCCCTATTCGGCCTGCAAATTCACCCATTCCTTCATTGCCAGCACCGTCGCCATCATGCGTGACAACGCACTAGACGCCGCCGACATCGAGCGGATCGACTGCGTCGGCAGCGAAAGCGCGCGCATGACCTTCGAGCCGGCCGCCGCCAAATGGCACCCCCGCACCACGCCCGAGGCGATGTTCAGCGCCCCCTACACCATAGCCACCGCCGCGCTGGAGGGCGGCTTCTTTCTGGGCGATCTGCGCGCCGACCAGATCCTGCGCGCGGACCGGCAGGCGCTCATGAAGCGCATCCATATCCGCGCCGATCCCGCGATCACCGATCAGTTCGAGGGTTTCAGCGTCCGCATCACCCTGACGAACGGGCGCGTCTTCGAGCATGTCACCCCCTACACCAAGGGCCACACACGCAACCCGATGAACTGGGACGATCTGGGCGAGAAGCTGGCGCGCTGCGCGGCTTTCGCGGCCCGCCCCCTGCCCGGCGTGCAGCTGACACGGCTGCGCCAGCTTTGCGAGCAGCTCGAAACCGTCACCGATATGAATGACATCGTGCGGGCCATGACGGCCTGACCATCCCTTCCCTGCGGAGCGAAGACATGAAAATGAAAGCAGCCGTTCTCAACACCATCGATGGAAGCTTCCAGATCGAGCAGATCGAAATCGATCAGCCGCGCGGGAAAGAGGTGCTGGTGCAGGTCAAGGCCTCAGGCCTGTGCCATTCCGACCTGCATTTCGCCGAGAAGGATTTTGGCGTGCCGCTGCCCGCCGTGCTGGGCCATGAGCTGGCGGGAATCGTCACCGCCGTGGGGCCCGAGGTGCGGGAATTCGCGCCGGGCGATCATGTCGTGGGTTCGCTGATCCAGTTCTGCGGCCATTGCTCCTCCTGCATCGGCGGACGGACCTGGCAATGCGATCACCCCGAGGAAACCCTGCGCGGCGGCGAGGAGGACCAGCGCCTGTCCCGCGCGGGGCAGGCTGTCAGCCAGGTGTTCGGCACCGGGGCCTTTGCCGAACAGGCGCTGGTGCATGAGCATCAGCTGGCCAAGGTGCCAAGGGAAATCCCCTTTGCCCAGGCCTCGCTGCTGGGTTGCGGCACGATCACCGGCGCGGGGGCGGCGATCAACGCCGCAAAAGTGCGCCCCGGCGATACGGTGGCGGTGATCGGCATCGGCGGCGTGGGGCTGAACGTCATCTCCGGCGCGAAGCTGGCCGGGGCGGCGCGGATCATCGCCATCGACACGCAGGCCAAGAAGGAAGAGCTGGCCCGCAAGTTCGGCGCCACCGATTTCGTCGATGCCTCGCAGGGCGATGCCGTGGCCGCCGTCAGGGCATTGAGCGAGGTGGGGGTCGATCACGCCTTCGAGGTGGTGGGCATCAAGGCCACCTCGCAGCAGGCGATCAAGATGGCGCGCAAGGGCGGCACCGCCTATCTGATCGGGGTTCACGCACCCGATGCCACCATCGATGTCAACGTCACCATCGATCTTCTGACCAACCAGGTCGATGTGCGCGGGGTCTATATGGGCTCCTCCAACATCAAGCATGACATTCCGATGTATGCGCGCCTCTATCTGCAGGGGCTGCTCAACCTCGACGATCTGATCTCGCGCGAGATCGAGCTGTCGCAGATCAACGATGCCTACCGCGAACTGAAAGGCGGCGCGATCGCCCGCAGCGTGATCACCTCCTTCGACTGACCTGCGGCCCCATACCCCGATAAAGATGGAGAGCACCATGACTGAACACGCAACATCGGCCCGTTACGGCGAGGCTGGCCATGAGGTCGCCTTGCCCACCACACGCATGCTGATCGGCGGCGACTGGCAGCAGGCCGCCGGCGGCAAGACGATCGATGTGGAAGATCCCGCCACCGGCCAGCTGATCGCCAGCGTTCCGGCCGGCGGGGCCGAGGATGTCGACCGCGCGGTCGCCCAGGCGCGCAAGGCCTTCGAATCCGCCGCCTGGTCACGCATGCGTCCGCTCGACCGCGCGAAGATCATCGAAAACATCGCCCGCAAGATCGAGGAGCATGCCCATGAGCTGGCGCTGCTCGAAAGCTATGACAATGGCAAGGCGGTGCATCACGCGCTGGCGGTCGATGTCCCGGCGGCGGTGGACATCTTCCGCTATATGGCGGGCTGGTGCTCGAAAATTCACGGGCAGGTCAACCCCATCTCGGGTGACGGGCGGCAGTATCACTCCTATTCGCTGCGTGAGCCCATCGGCGTCGTCGGCCAGATCGTGCCCTGGAACTATCCGCTGGCGATGGCGGCCTGGAAGGTGGCGACGGCACTGGCGGCGGGCTGCACCATCGTGCTGAAGCCTTCGGAGGTCACGCCGCTCACCGCGCTGCGGCTGGCCGAACTGGCGCTGGAGGCGGGCCTGCCCGAGGGCGTGCTCAATGTGGTGACCGGCTATGGCCATGAGGCCGGGCAGGCGCTGGTCGAACATCCCGGCGTGAACAAGATCGCCTTCACCGGTTCGACCCGGGTGGGCAAGCAGATCGTGCAGACGGCGGCGCGCGATCTCAAGCGCATCACGCTGGAGCTGGGCGGCAAGTCGCCCTCGCTGATCTTTGCCGATGCCGATCTGGACAAGGCGGCCATCGGCGCGGCGCTGGCCATCTTCTTCAATTCGGGTCAGGTCTGTCTGGCCGCCTCGCGCCTCTACATTGAGCGGCCCGTTTATGAGCGGGTGCTCGAAAGCGTGGCCGCCGTGGCCAAGACCTTCAAGCTGGGCCATGGCCGCGATCCCGACACGATGCTGGGGCCCCTGGTCTCGCGCAATCAGCAGGAGCGCGTGCTGGATTACATCGCCCAGGGCCGCGCCAGCGGGGCCGAGGTGGTGACCGGCGGCGGCACAGGCTCCGATACAGGCTATTTCGTGGAGCCGACCATCTTCGCCAACCCTGCCGCCGATGCCAGCATTGTGCGTGAGGAAATCTTCGGCCCGGTGCTGGTCGCCACGCCCTTCGACGATGTGGAAGAGGTGGTCAAGCTCGCCAATGACACGCGCTATGGCCTGGCCGCCAACATCTGGACCAATGACCTGTCGCGCGCGCATCTCACCGCCCGCAAGCTTCAGGCCGGGACGGTCTGGATCAACACCCATGGCATGAACGATCCTTCGGCGCCCTTTGGCGGCGTCAAGGAATCGGGCTGGGGGCGTGAAGTGGGCGAGGAGGGCGTGCTGGCCTACACCGAAACCAAGACCGTCACCGCCCTGCTGGGCGACTGAGCGTGATGCGCGGCGGCGCTCCCCCGATCGTCGCCGCGCAGACCCTGTGGGAAATGAACGATTGCCCGCACCACCCTGTGATGCTCTAAATCATCGCGATGAAGATGCGCGATCTGGAAGCCAGGACCGGGGTCCACCGCGAGACGATAAGGGTCTATCTGCGCCATCGACTGATCCCCGAGCCGCATCGCTCCGGGCGCAATGTCGCGGATTATGACGAGAAACATGTCGAGGCGATCCTCGCCATCCGCCAATTGCAGCAGGACAGCCGGCTGACTCTGGCCCAGATCGGCGCGCTGATGGATGGCAGCCCGGCGCCGGGGCGGGTCGGTGCCAGCACGCTCGACAAGCTGGAGCAGCTGGTTGCCCATCGCTCCGGGGCGGATGGGCCGCCCGTCGCCATCGCATCGCTGCTCGAAACCTATCCCCATGCCGAGGAGGATGCCCGCACGCTGGCACGCATCGGCATCCTCAGGATCATCGAAACGCGGCAGGGCGCCATGCTTTCGCTGTCCAGCGCGCAAATCGTGCGGATCTGGGGCGAGATGCGCAAGGCCGGTTTCGACGGCCATCTCGATTACACGCCCGAGATCCTGGGCTTCTATATCGAAGCCGCCGATTTCGTGGGCCGCTGGGAGGCCACCACCTTTTTGCAGCGCGTCAGCGGCCGGATCGAGGTCGATGAGGCCGCCCGCATGGTCGAGCGCGCGCTGCCGCTGATGCTCGATTTCTTCGGCCTGTTGCGCCAGCAGGCGTTTTTTCGCCATGTCGAGGCCTTGCGCAACACGCCAACAGAGGGCTGACACCACGCTTTCTCATGCGGCCAGCCATTCAATTTCATGCGCCCTATTCAAATCCCGGCCTCTGCCCAGCCCCCATCCATCAGGGAAATAAAGTTTTTCCTGGATCTGGCGGCTTGTGGTCCGACCTTTAAGGGCAATTGACGTCCGCATCCTCCAAGTATTACGTATAACTCATACGCAAAATAACAAAAGCGTGGAGAGGACCCCCATGAGCACCACACTCGAAGCCGGGCTGCGCCCGCTGATCCCGCAGGATATCGCGCGGATCGTCATCTCGCCCAAGTCCTACACCGATGACGCCGTAATCTATCCCGCCTTCCAATGGCTGCGCGAGAACATGCCTTTGGGTGTGGCCGAGGTGGAGGGCTACGATCCGATCTGGATCGTGACCAAACATGCCGATATTCGCGCGATCGAACTGAACGCCAAACTGTTCCACAACGCCGATCACAATCCGATCCTCAACGACCGCGCCTCCGACGCTTTCATGCGCCAGATCAACGGCGGCTCGACGCGGCTGATTTCCTCGCTCACCTATATGGACCCGCCCGAGCACGCCGCCTATCGCAACCTGACCCAGAGCTGGTTCATGCCGAACCGGATTGCCAAGCTGGAAGATCAGATCCGCGCCCTGGCCCGCCAGAGCGTCGGGAAACTGCTCGACTTCGATGGCGAATGCGATTTCGTGCGCGACTTTGCGCTGCATTATCCGCTGCGCGTCATCATGACGCTGTTCGGCGTGCCTCCCGAGGATGAACCGCGCATGCTCAAGCTAACGCAGGAGTTCTTCGGCGTCCATGATCCCGAAGAGCAGCGCCCCGAGATCGCCGCCGATCCGGTGGTGGCCGCCAAGATGTGGGCCGCCACGCTTGAGGATTTCTACGCCTATTTCGACGATCTGAGTGCGCAGCGCCGCGCCCACCCCACCGACGACATGCTTTCGCTGATCGCCAATGCGCAGGTCAATGGCGCCCCCATCCCCCGCAACGAGGCCAATGGCTATTATGTCGCCATCGCCACAGCGGGGCATGACACCACCTCCTCCTCGACCGCGGGCGGCCTGCACGGCATGCTGCTCTACCCCGAGAATCTCACGAAACTGCGGGAAGACCCCGCGCTGGTGAAGGGACTGGTGGATGAGGCCATCCGCTGGACCAGCCCGGTCAAGCATTTCATGCGCAACGCGGTGGAAGACACGCAGGTGCGTGGGCAGACCATCCGCGCCATGGACCGGCTGATGATGTGCTATCCATCGGGCAACCGCGATGAAGAGGTCTTTGTCGATCCGGCGCGCTTCGACATCACCCGTTCGCCCAATCCGCATATCGCCTTCGGCTTCGGCCCGCATATGTGCCTGGGCCAGCATCTGGCCAAGCTGGAGATGCGCGTGCTCTTCGAGGAGCTGCTGCCGCATCTGGGCAGCATCGAACTGGCCGGCGATCCACGCATGGTCGAAACCAATTTCGTGGGCGGCTACAAGACCCTGCCCATCCGCTTCACCAAGCGTTGAACATGCTTCCAAGCCGCCCTGGCATCTGGCTGGGGTTGGCGGGGAAAAGGCTTCCTGGTTCCGCTTTTTGAATGGTCGGACCTTAATTCAATTTTTGAATTCCACCTGCCTTCGTTATCGCGTGAAGCGGCCGGCACGCACGCAGCTCCAACGCGCGCTGCCCGGATCGCAGAAACATCACATCAGACAAGAAAAGCAGAGGCGGCTGACCGTGAAGGGCTGCGTCTGGCCGGGACGAGAAACGCGCACCCCATAAAGGCGGCTGCGCGAGAACAATAATCGTAAAAAAGGGAGAGATCATGATGGCCAAAAAGAGGCTTCTTTCGGGACTTTCTGTGCTTGCAGTCACGGCAATCTTCGCTGGCCCCGCCATGGCAGAGGATGCGCCTGCGCCGCAACAGGCACAGCAGCCGGGTATTCAGGACATCATCGTCACCGCCAACAAGCGCGAGGAAAACATCAACAAGGTCGGTCTGTCGATCACAGCGGTCTCGGGCAATGACCTGAAGGAGCGCAAGATCGTCTCGCTTTCGGATCTGGCCTCGGTGGTGCCGGGCCTGTCCTTTGCGGCTTCCAACGCCAACACACCGATCTTCACGCTGCGCGGCGTGGGCTTCAACGACAGCTCCCTGGGGGTCTATCCCGCCGTCAGCGTCTATGTCGATCAGGCGCCGCTGCCCTTCCCGGTGATGGCCAGCCACGCCGCCTTCGACCTCGAGCGCGTCGAGGTGCTCAAAGGTCCGCAGGGCACGCTTTTCGGCGAGAATGCCACGGGCGGCGCGATCAACTACATTGCCGCCAAGCCCACCAAATCCCTGCAGGCCGGTGGCGACATCAGCTATGGCCGCTTCAATTCGATCGACGCCAATGCCTATATCAGCGGGCCCCTGACCGACACGCTGGGCTTCCGCATTGCGGCCACCGGCTCGCATATGGATGACTGGCAATACAGCATCTCACGCCCCAACGACACCAACGGCCATATCTCCTTTGCCGCCGGTCGCCTGCTGCTCGACTGGAAACCCACCTCCGCCGCCCGGTTCGAGCTGTCCGTGAACGGCTACAAGGACACGTCGCAGCCCCAGGCGCAGCAGCTGATCCTGCTCAACCCGCAGGGCAAGGGCGCTTCACCCGCGCTGATCTCGCGGCTGCTGGCCTCGCCTTTCGCGCCCAACAATGCCCGGGCCGCCAATTGGGTGAACCAGGCGCTGGATCCGGCAACGGGCGTCATCAATGCCGATGGCTCGACCCAGCCGGGCACGGCGAGCTACTCCGATTTCCGGCAGTTCAGCGATCGTACCTTCTGGCAGATCGCGCTGCGCGGCGACATCGACCTCACCCCCGACATCACCCTCACCAGCATGACCTCCTACGATCACTTCGACCAGCGCCAGCGCGTCGGCGGTGACGGCAATGACATCGTGACCTTTGCGCTTCAGCGCAACGACGGCATGATCCGCACCTTCAACCAGGAGCTGCGCCTTGCCAATTCCGGCCATGGCGCGCTGAAATGGATCCTGGGCGGCAATTTCGAGCGAACAGTCACCGACGAAAACCAGTTGCTGCGCATCTTCGACAACACCGCCGACAATGCCGGCAATCTCTATATCAACGGCAGCGCGGTCGACAATCACCAGAGCATCACCAATTGGGCGATCTTCGGCAATGCCGAATACAAGTTGATCGACCGCCTGACTCTGATCGGTGGCGTGCGCTATACCGATTCCCATAACAGCGCCAATGTCTGCGGCAGCACCATCCCGGGCGGCAACGATGACAAGCTCTTCAATTATCTGGGCAGCCTGACCGGCCAGAGCTTCACACCGATCAACTATGCGGGCTGCTACACGCTCAATGCGATCAACGTGCCGATCCCCAAGGGCGTGACCATCATCTCGCCCTATGGCCCGGGCCCGCTGGGCGTGCCAGGCGAACCTTTCGTGGCCAAGCTGAACGAAAGCAATGTCTCGTGGAAGGCTGGCATCAACTTTCAGATGACGCCGCGCGCGCTGCTCTATGGCACCGTTTCAAAGGGCTACAAGAGCGGCAGCTTCCCCAGCCTGGCGGCGGCCACCTTCACCCCGCTGCTTCCCGTGACGCAGGAGTCGGTGCTGGCCTATGAGCTGGGCGCCAAGCTGCAATCCGCCGATCACAAGCTGAGCCTCAACTCCGCCGCCTTCTATTACGATTATCGCAACAAGCAGGTGCGCGGCAAATTGCTGGACCCGATCTTCGGCGATCTGGAAGCCGAGGTGAATGTCCCCAAATCGCGCATCTGGGGTCTGGAGGCCGATCTGACCGTCCGCGAGATCCCCGAGATCACGATCACCGGCGGCGTGACTTATCTCAACTCCAGGGTGCTGACCTACAATGGCGTGGATTCGGTGGGCAATGCCAACCAGAATTTCGCGGGCGATCCCCTGCCCTTCACGCCGAAATGGTCCGGCAGCGTCGATATCGGCTGGCGCCACGAATTGGGCAATGATGCCGCGATCTTCGCCGGCACCACGGTGACCGCACGCACCAAGACCGATGCCGTCTTCAATGCGCAGAACCTCACCACCAGCCGTATCCAGGCCACCAACCCGCTCTATCTCGCCGGGCTCGGCTATGCCGCCGCCGCGCCCGGCGTGACGCAACCCTTTGTGATCGACGGCTATGCCACGGTCGATGCGCGGGCGGGTTACGAGTCAGGCCATGGCTGGCGCGTGATGGTCTGGGCCAAGAACCTTCTCAACAAATACTACTGGACCAATGTGATCAGTTCCACCGACAGCGCCGCCCGGCTGGCGGGCATGCCGGCCACCTATGGCGTGACCTTCGGCTTCACCTTCAAATGACCTTGCAAGGCCCGGCCCCGTCCTGGGGCCGGGCACTCTTGTCCCACCACGTGAAAACCCCGACTCCTTCAAGGGGCCGGGGTTTTCCGCAATCTCGCCAGATCACATATTGGGATAGTTGGGGCCCCCACCGCCCTCGGGTGTGACCCAGGTGATGTTGGCCGCCGGGTCCTTGATGTCGCAGGTCTTGCAATGCAGGCAGTTCTGCGGGTTGATGACGAAGCGCGGGTCGCCTTCCTCCTGTCCGGTCACCTCATAGACGCCCGCCGGGCAATAGAGCCGCGCCGGTTCGCCATACAGCGGAAGATTCCGGTCGATCGGCAGCGCCGGATCGGCCAGATGCAGATGCACCGGCTGATCCTCCTCGTGGTTGGTGTTGGAAACAAAGACCGAGGACAGGCGGTCGAAGCTGATCACCCCATCGGGCGCGGGATAGGTGATGGGCCGGGCAGCATCCTTGCGGCTCAAGCCACGATCGGAATGATGCGCCAGCGTATAGGGCAGACCCATGCCCAGCGTGCGCATCCACATCTCCACGCCAGCCAGCGCCGTGCCCAATATGGCGCCAAAACGCGCGATCAACGGCTGGACGTTGCGCACCATACGCAACTCCTTCGCCACCCAGCTGGAGCGCAGCGCAGCCTCATAACCGTCCAGAGCATCGCCCCCGCGCCCGGCCGAAAGCGCCGCCGCAGCAGCCTCGGCGGCCAGCATGCCGCTTTTCATCGCGGTATGGCTGCCCTTGATGCGCGGCACATTGACGAAACCCGCCGCGCAACCCACCAACGCGCCGCCGGGGAAGGTCAGCTTGGGAACACTCTGCCAGCCGCCCTCGTTGATGACACGCGCGCCATAGGAGATGCGCTTGCCGCCTTCGAGACAACGGCGGATCTCTGGATGCTGCTTCCAGCGCTGGAACTCGCCGAAGGGCGAGAGATGCGGATTGCGATAGCCCAGCCCCACCACAAAGCCGAGCGCCACCTGCCCGTCGGCCTGATGGTAGAGAAAGCCCCCGCCGTAAGCATCGCTCAGTGGCCAACCTTGCGTATGAATCACCAGCCCGGGCTGATGTTTGTGAGGAGCAATATCCCACAGTTCCTTCAGCCCCAGCCCATAGACCTGCGGCTGGCTTGCGGCATCCAGCGCATGATGCGCAATCACCTGTTTGGTGAGATGCCCCCGCGCACCCTCGGCAAACAGCGTGTAGCGGGCATGGAGTTCCATACCCGGCTGATAATCATCTTTGGGCTGACCATCGCGTCCCACGCCCATATCGCCGGTCGCCACGCCGCGCACCGCGCCATGCTCGTCATAGAGCATTTCGGCGGCGGCGAAGCCGGGGAAGATTTCCACCCCCAGTTCCTCGGCCTGAGCCGCCAGCCAGCGGCACAGATTGCCCAGCGATCCGGTGTAGGTGCCCTTGTTGTGCATCCAGCCGGGCGTGAGCCAGTGCGGCACGGAAAACTTGCCGTTTTTGGTCAGAAACCAGTGCCGGTTGTCCGTCACCGGTACGGCGGCCAGCGGGCAATCGCGCTCGCGCCAATCGGGGATCAGCTCATCGAGCGCGCGCGGATCGACCACCGCGCCCGAGAGGATATGCGCCCCGATCTCGCTGCCCTTTTCCAGCACGCAGACGCGGATGCCCGCATCCTGCTGCTTGAGCCGGATCGCGGCGGACAGCCCGGCCGGGCCGCCCCCCACGATGACGACATCATACTCCATCGCTTCGCGTCCAGGCATCGGCTGGTCTTCACTCATAGTTTGGCCGTCAGGTCCGGCACCGCCTCGAACAGATCGGCGACCAGGCCGATGTCGGCGATCTGGAAGATCGGCGCATCCTCATCCTTGTTGATGGCGATGATGGTCTTGCTGTCCTTCATCCCCGCCAGATGCTGGATCGCGCCCGAGATGCCCACAGCGATATAAACCTCCGGCGCCACGATCTTGCCGGTCTGGCCAACCTGATAATCGTTGGGCACATAGCCGGCATCCACCGCCGCGCGCGATGCGCCCACGCCCGCGCCGAGCTTATCGGCCAGCGGCAGGATCACCGCCTCGAAGGTGGCGGCATCCTTCAGCGCCCGCCCGCCCGAGACCACCACCTTGGCGCTGGTCAGTTCGGGGCGCTCACTGCTGGCGATCTGCGCGCCGACAAAGCTGGACAGGCCGGCATCGCCCGGCCCGGCGATGGTTTCGACGGTTGTGGAACCGCCCGTGGGCGCCGCCTTGGCGAAAGCGGTGGTGCGCACGGTCAGCACCAGCTTGGGATCGCGGCTCTCCACCGTGGCGATCACATTGCCGGCATAGATCGGGCGGGTGAAGGTTCTGGGCCCCTCGACCGAGAGGATTTCCGAGACCTGCATCACATCGAGCAGCGCCGCCACGCGCGGCGCGATGTTCTTGCCCGAGGTGGTGGCGGGCGCAACGAAGGCATCGTAATCCGCCATCAGCCCGGCGATCAGCGGCGCAACATTGTCGGCCAGACCATGGGCATAGGCTTCATCCTCGGCCAGCAGCACGCGCGAGACGCCCGCGATGTTGGCCGCTGCCGCCGCCACCGCGCCGCAGCCCTGCCCCGCCACCAGCGCGACCACCTCGCCCAGTTGCGTCGCGGCGGTCACCGTGGCCAGCGTGGCATCCTTCACCGCGGCATTGTCGTGTTCGACCCAGATCAGAACTGTCATTTCACGCAACCCCCATATCCTTGAGTTTGGCCGCCAGCGCATCGGCATCGGCCACCTTGATCCCGGCGCCGCGCACCGGCGGCTCGGCCACCTTCACCGTGGCGAGGCGCGGGGTGACGTCCACGCCCAGATCGGCCGGCGTCCTGGTCGCCAGCGGCTTGGACTTGGCTTTCATGATGTTGGGCAGGCTGGCATAACGCGGTTCGTTGAGGCGCAGATCGGTGGTGACGATCGCGGGCAGCGCCAGCTTCACCGTCTCCAGCCCGCCGTCGATCTCGCGGGTGACCAGCACACTGTCGCCGTCCACCACCACCTGCGAGGCGAAGGTGCCTTGCGGGCGGCCCATCAGCCCTGCCAGCATCTGGCCGGTCTGGTTGCAATCATCATCGATGGCCTGCTTGCCCAGAATGATCAGTCCGGGCTGTTCTTCCCCGGCCACGGCTTTCAGGATCTTGGCAACGGCCAGCGGCTCGACCGCCTCGTCGCTCTGCACATGGATCGCGCGATCGGCCCCCATCGCCAAAGCGGTGCGCAAGACCTCGACCGCCTTGGCCGGGCCGACCGAGAGGACGATCACCTCGGCGGCAACGCCCTTTTCCTTCAGGCGAACCGCTTCCTCGACGGCGATTTCATCGAAAGGATTGAGGCTCATCTTCACATTGGACAGATCCACACCCGAGCCATCCGGCTTCAGCCGCGGCTTGGCATTGTAGTCGATCACCCGTTTGACAGGCACGAGAATCTTCATATCCGGCATCCCATGTCATCTAAATTTTGAATGGTCTTACCATTAAGAAAGAGGGGCGTGCTGTCAAGCCGCTACGGTCCGGCCATTGCCCCTTTTTGCGCAGGCGCTATAGACGATGCATCCTGCTCGAAAGTGATCCCGCGATGCCGACCACAACCGCCGCCAAGCCCAATTTCGCCCCGATCAAGACCCAGCGCGCCTTCGAGGCGATCTGCGAGCAGATCCGCTCGCAGCTGGCGGCGGGCACGCTCAAGACGGGCGACAAGCTGCCCGCCGAGCGCGACCTGGCCATCGAGTTCCAGGTGAGCCGCAGCGCCCTGCGCGAAGCGCTGCGCAGCCTTGAGGTTTCCGGCATCATCCGCAACACCAAGGGCGTGAAGGGCGGCTCCTTCATCCAGGCGGCCGAGCCGGACCGCATCGTGCAGGCGATGCAGGACTATGTGCATCTGGGCAAGGTCTCGCTGGAGGAACTGACCGAAGCGCGTCTCGCCACGCTGGACATCATCGTGCGGCTCGCCTGCGAAAGGGCGAGTGAAACGGATCTGGCCGAACTGGAGGCGATCGCCGAACGCACCAAACAGGAAACCGGCGTCGAGGCGCGCTATGAATGCGCTGCGCAATGGTATGAGGTGCTGGCACGCGCCACGAAGAACCGCATCTATGGCATCTTCGTCAATTCGCTGTCCTCGATCCTCCATCAATTCGTGCAGGGCCCCGATTACGAGACCTTGCAGGAAACGCTGATCGATTCGCGCCTGCGCCTGATCCGCCATTTGCGCAAACGCGATGCCGATGCCGCCGCTCTGGAAATGCGCAAGCATCTGGAGCGCATTCACCGCCATGTGCGCAAGAACATCAAGGCACGCGGCGGAGCCTGACCTTTTCACCATCGCGCAACCGCAACCGCGCGTTCTGCGCGATTGACCGCCATGCACCCGCATGCAATAGGTAGGACCATTATACTTTTATAATGGGAGAGCCTATGACCGCCCCTGTCGATACCCCGCCCCGCGATGCGCTTTGCGATGTGCGGGTGCTCGATTTCACCAGCGTGATGGCCGGGCCCTTCGCCTCGCGCATGCTGGCCGATCTGGGGGCGGAGGTCATCAAGATCGAATCGCTCGAAGGCGATCAGGTGCGCGCCCGCCCGCCGATGCGCCAGGGCCACAGCGCCTATTTCGGCCATCTCAACGCCGGGAAGCGCTCGCTCGCCTGCAATCTCAAGGCGCCTGAAATCCGCGATCTGATCCACCGCATGGTGCCGCGCTTCGATGTGGTGATCGAGAATTTCCGCCCCGGCGTGATGGCCCGCTTCGGCCTCGATTACGCCACGCTTTCCGCACTCAATCCACGGCTGATCTATTGCTCGATCTCGGGCTATGGGCAGAGCGGGCCCAAGGCGCATCAACCCGCCTATGCCCCGGTGATCCATGCCGCCAGCGGCTTCGACATGGTCAATCTGCACTATCAGGACGATGCCACGCGCCCGGCCACCAGCGGCGTCTTCATCGGCGATGTGCTGGGCGGCACCCATGCTTTCGGCGCGATCCAGGCCGCGCTCTATCAGCGCGAGCGCACCGGTCAGGGGCAATATATCGACGTCTCCATGCTGGAGGCGATGGTGGGCATGCTGGTCTATGAAACCCAGGCGGCGCAATTCCCCGGCGATGCGCGGCGTCCGCTTTACACGCCGCTGCGCACGCGCGACGGCTTTATCATGGTCGCCCCCACCAGCCCGCGCAATTTCGAGCAACTGACCGAGGCGGTGGGCCATCCCGAATGGCAGCAGGACCCGCGCTTTCGCACCAATGCCGATCGCAACGCCAATTGGGCCGCACTGCTGTCCGAAGTGGAGGTATGGACCAGCCAGCGCAGCAGCACCGAAGCCGAGGCGATCCTTGCGAAACACGGCGTGCCCTGCGGCCTCTACCGCAGCATGGATGAGGTGCTGGACGATCCGCAACTCGCCGCCCGGGAAGCCTTCGCCGAAATCGACGACGGCGCTGGCCCCTACCGCGTCCCCAACCCGCCCTTCCGCATGAGCGGGTCGCAGGCCAGGGCGCGCAATCACGTTTCGCAGCTTGGCGCCGATGGCGATGCCGTGCTGAGCGCGGAACTGGGCCTGTCAGGCGAGGATTTGAGCGCCCTGCGCGCCTCGGGCGATCTGCTCTGATCGCCATGGCAAAGTGGCCGGAGGTTCAACCCCCGGCCCCTTCCCTTTAGCGCAGCAATTCGCGCGCGATGGTGTTGCGCTGGATCTCCGAAGACCCTTCATAGATCCGCGTGATGCGGATATCGCGATAAAGCCGCTCGATGGCGAAGCCCTTGCAATAGCCATTGCCGCCGAAGATCTGCAACGCGGTGTCCACGGTGCGGCTACCCGCCTCGGTGGCGAACAGCTTGGCCATCGAGGCCAGCTCGCGCTTCTTCTCGCCCTGATCGTAGCGCCAGGCGGCATCGAGCAGGATCAGCCGCGCCGCGCGCATATCGGTGGCCATGGTGGCGATGTAATGGCGGATCGCCTGAAAGTCGGAGATCACCCCGCCGAACGCCGGGCGCACCTTCGATTCCGCGATGGCCAGCTCCAGCGCATATTCGCCCATGCCGACAGCCGTGGCGCCGACATTCATGCGGCCCTCGTTCAGGCCTTCCAGCGCATAATGGAAGCCGCGCCCCAATTCGCCGATCACCGCATCCTCGGGCAGCTGGCAATTGTCGAAGGAGAGTTCATAGACACCGGGCGAAGCCGTGCCCATCAGCTCGATCGTGCCGGTGACCGCAAAGCCGGGCGTGTCGGCGGGCATCAGGAAGGCGGTGATGCCGCCGCGCGGGCCAGCGCTCTTGTCGGTATAGGCATAGACGATCACATATTTGGCGTTCTTGCCGTTGGAAATGAAGGTCTTGCTGCCATTGATCAGCCAGCCGTCGGCATTGCGGACGGCGGTGGTGCGCATCGAGCCGGGATCGGAACCCGAATTGGGCTCGGTCAGGGCAAAGGCGATGCCGATCTCGCCGCTGGCCATGCCGGGCAGCAGGCGGGCTTTCTGCTCCTCGCTGCCATGCTGCACGATGTTGCGGGCACCAGGCCCCATCAGCGGGCGCAGTTCGGTCCAGAACTGGGGAGGAAGGCGCGCGAGTTCGATCTGCACCACCGCCTGCGCCAGCGCGCCAAGGCCAAGGCCGCCGTGCTCCTCGGGCAGGGCCATGGCGAAATAGCCATTCTCGATGAGCGTCTTGCGCACGATGGGATCGACCTTGCCGGTTTCATGGAAGGCCGTCTCATAGGTCAGCAGATTGGCCACGATCTGGCGCGTGGCCTCGCGGAATTCGGCGATTTCATCGGGAAGTTCAAAATCCATGGGGCATCCTCCTGTGGGGAACAGCCTCAGCGCTTCGGCGCCGGACTCGAAATGGTCGTACCATTAAGCAAAAGGTCAGTCCATTCCATTTTTCGATTGCGCCGGCCTCGCCCCGGCCTACTATAAGGCCCATGGCTGCCGATCCTTTCGACCTCAATCTGCGGCACCTGCGTGCCCTGCTCTCCATCGCGGAGAAAGGCAGCATCACCGCCGCGGCGGACAGTGTCAGCCTCAGCCAGCCCGCGCTGACGCAAGGCCTGGCCAAGCTGGAACGCCAGTTCGGCTACACGATGTTCGAGCGGCGCTCGGGCGGCATGGTGCCCACGCCGATGGGCGCCATCGTGATCGAGCGCACGCGCGTGGCGCTGGAACATCTCTCCTATGCCGCCAAGGGCCTTTCGGCGGTGTTCCAATACCCCGAGCGGCTGATGACCATGACCCAGCTGCGCGCCTTTCTGGCGCTGGCCGAAGCGGGTGGTTTCGCCGCCGCCGCGCACAGCAGCGGCATGTCGCAGACCGCCGTGCATCGCGCCGTCAGCGATCTGGAGCATATGATCGGCGGCCAGCTGGTGGAGCGGCGCGGGCGGGCAATCTGGCTCAATCCGGCGGGCAAGCGTCTGGCGCGCGGGGCCAGGCTGGCCGTGACCGAGATCATCGCGGCGGTGGCCGATCTGGGCTTCGACAGCGGAGGCGAGCTGATCGCTTTCGGCGCCCTACCGCTGGCACGCCCCTATCTGGTGCCCGCCGCCATGGCCCGCATGACCAGCAACTATCCGCGCGCCGCCTTCAAGGTGCTGGAAGGCAGCTGGCGCGAGCTGGTCGAGCCCCTGCGCGATGGCGAGATCGACATGATCGTCGGCGCGCTGCGCCCTTTCGAGATCGCCGACCTCTATCAGATGCCGCTTTACGAGGATCATCTGGTGATCGCGGCGGGCAGCCAGCATCCGCTGGTCTCGGTTACGCAGCCCACGCTGGAGCAGCTTTCCGCCTATCCCTGGATCGTGGCCCCGGCCAATTCCCCGCTGCGCGAGCAATGGGAGCAGCTGTTCCACGGCGCCCCGCTGCCCGAGACGCCGATCGAATGCGGATCGGTGATGATCATCGGCAGGCTGCTGACAGAGGGCAATTTCCTCACCCTGCTCTCACCCGATCAGGTGGCCTTGCAGATCCGCAGCGGCTTGCTGGCGCAGGTCGGCGCGCCGCTGGAGCACAGCCGCCGCCTGGTGGGGATCAGCACGCGCCGCAGCTGGCGCCCCACCGCGACCCAGCGCCATTTCCTCGAATGTCTTGAAGAGGCCGCGGCGGTGATGCGCCCCGGGGCGACCCAGCCCGCGCTGCGCAGCACGGGCTGGGTCTGACAGGCCTTAGTCGAGGTTGATCCACACCGCCTTGGTTTCGAGATATTCCTCGATGTGATGCGGGCCGGACTCGCGCCCGAAACCGCTCAGCTTGTAGCCGCCAAAAGGCACGCCCGGATCGAGCATCTGGTAGCAATTCACCCAGACCGAACCGGCCTGAATGCCCCGAGCCATGCGATGGGCGGTGGCCAGATCGCGCGTCCACACCCCGCTGCCAAGGCCGAAGGAGGTGGCGTTGGCACGGGCCAGCACCTCTTCCTCGGTGTCGAAGGCAAAGGCGCTGAGCACGGGGCCGAAGATTTCCTCACGCGCGATGGTCATCTCGTCGGTCACGCCGGTGAAGATGGTCGGCTGGATGAAGAAGCCATCGTCCAGCCCCGCGCCCACCAGTCGTCCGCCGCCGACCAGCGCCTGAGCACCTTCCTGCCCGGCGCCCTCGATAAAGCCGAGGATCTTGTCCATCTGCGGGCCCGACACCACCGGGCCGATCTGCGTGGCCGGATCGAGCGGATCGCCCACGCGGATGGTGCTTGTGTGTTCGGCCAGCCGGGCCATGAACTCGTCATGGATCTCGCGCTGGACGAAGAGCCGCGTGCCCGCGCTGCAGATCTGCCCGGCATTGGCGAAAACGGCAGTCGCGGCGGCAGGCACGGCCTTATCCAGATCGGCATCGGCAAAGACGATGTTGGGTGACTTGCCGCCCAGTTCCACGGTCACGCGCTTCATGGTCGAGGCGGCGGCATGGAGGATCTTCTCGCCCACCCCGGTCGAGCCGGTGAAGGCGATCTTGTCGATGCCCGGATGGGACGAGAGCGCCGCGCCCGCATCACCCATGCCGGTCAGAATGTTGATGACGCCCGCCGGCACGCCCGCTTCAAGACAAAGCTCGCCAAAGCGCAGCGCCGAAAGCGGCGTCTGCTCGGCAGGCTTCATCACCATGGTGCAGCCGCTGGCCAGCACCGGCCCGGCCTTCCACACCGACATGCCGATGGGCCCGTTCCACGGATTGATCGCCGCAACCACCCCGATCGGTTCCTTGAGCGTATGCGACAGCACATCGCCCGGCGCCGAATTGGGCAGAGTGTCGCCCGCGATCAGCGTCGCCTGCCCGGCGTAATAACGCAGCAGTGCCCCGGCGCGCGTCTTGCCCAGTACCGTGCGCGAGACCGGCGCGCCCAGATCGAGCGTATCGAGCATCGCCAGCTCGTCGTAATGCTCCTCGACCAGATCGGCCAGGCGCAGCATGATGCGTTGGCGCTCGGCGGGCTTCATGCGGCGCCACGGCCCCTCGAAGGCCTTGCGCGCCGCCGCCACCGCGCGGTCCACATCCTCGGCGCCGCCATGGGCGACCTGCGCCAGCAGGGCACCCGTCGCCGGATTACGGGTCTCGAAGCGCTTGCCAGACAGCGCCGGCACGCGCTGGCCATCGATCAGCATATCCTGCTCCAGCCGGTCCAGCATGGCGGGGCGGTTGCGCGTCAGGGTCATCTCCACGGGTGTTCTCCTTGGTTGTCTGCGCGGGCTCAGGCCGCGATGTTGGATCGGGCGGCGTCTTCCAGAATGAAGGCGGCCGCGCGCTGGGCGATCATCATGGTGGGGGCACTGGTGTTGCCGCTGATGATCGCGGGCATCACCGAGGCATCGACCACCCGCAGCCCGGACACCCCCCGCACCCGCAGCCGGTCGTCGACCACCGCCATGGGATCGCTGTCGGGCCCCATCTTGCAGGTGCCGGTGGGGTGATAGGCGGTGTTGACGATCTTGCGGAGCGCCTGGTCGATCTGCGCATCGCTCTGCACATCGGCGCCCGGCTCGATCTCCGCACCGGTCATGGCGGCCAGAGCAGGCTGGGCGAAAATGCGGCGCGCCTCGCGGAAACCGGCGATCAGCGTACGCATGTCATAGGGATCGGCGAAGAAATTGGGGTCGATCACCGGCTTGTCCTCGGGCCGGTTGCTGGTGAGACGGACCGAGCCCTCGCTTTTGGGGCGCAGCAGCTGGACCAGCGCCATAAAGCCATGCTCTGACGGAATGACGCGGGCATTGGCCTTCAGACCCACCAGAAAGGTGATCTGGATGTCGGGCCGCCCGCTGCCGTCGGTGCAGAGGAAGCCGCCACATTCCGCCACATTGCTGGCCAGCATGCCGTCGCGCCGCAACAGATAGCGGAAAGGACTGAGCAGAATGCGCCCATAGGTCCGCCGCGAGAGGGCATAGGATTCCGCGCTGGGGTTCTCCATGGAAAGATGGACCGTGGGGTGATCCTGCAGATGAGCCCCCACACCGGGCAGGTCATGCAGCACCTCGATGCCCATGGCGCGCAAATGATCGGCCGGACCGATGCCCGAGAGCATCAGCAGCTGCGGTGAGTTGATGGCTCCGCCGCACAGCACCACCTCGCGCCGCGCGGTGAGGGTGCGGCGCTGCCCCGCCTGCTCGATCTCCAGCCCATTGGCCCGCCCGCGATCGAAGAGGATGCGCCGCGCCAGCGTGTCGGACAGCACCGTCAGATTGGGGCGTTTGAGCACCGGATGGAGAAAGGCCCGCGCGCTGGAAAGCCTTGTGCCGCGCCGCTGGTTGAGGTCGTAGGGACCGAAGCCGGCCTGTTTCTCACCCGCGAAATCCTCGTTGCGGGCATGGCCCGCCTGTTGCGCGGCTTCGATGATCGCATGGGTGATGGGGTTGAAGGAGCGCGGCTTCTGCACGTCCAGCTCGCCACCCTTGCCGTGCCAGGGCTTGCTGGGCCCCTCGTAATTCTCGACGGCGGTGAAGGCGGGCAGCACATCGCTGTAGCCCCACCCCTTGTTGCCCGCCTTGACCCAGCCCTCATAATCCTCACGCTGACCACGGATATAGACGCCGCCATTGATCGCGCTGCACCCGCCCATCAGCTTGCCGCGCGGAAAGTTGATGCTGCGCCCGCCGATTTCGACATTGCCCGAAAGCGTATGCTTCCAATTGTAGCGCGCATGGGGGATCAGGAAGATGTTGCCCACCGGCATGGCGGTCTTGATGTTGACCGGCCATTGGCGGTCAGACGGGCCCGCCTCGATCAGCGCGACACGGTTGGCCGGGTCGGCGGAAAGCCGGTTGGCCATCAGACTGCCTGCCGAGCCCGAGCCGATGACGATATAATCGAATGTGTCGCTCACCATCAAAGATCCTTGGCTCTACCCCGGCCCAGCGGGGGAATATGACCGCGCACGGCCAGAAAACTCAGCATGTTGACGATCAACAGAACGCCCAGCACCGCGAAAAAGCCACCGCGCCCGGCCACCAGCCACGATCCGGCCAAAGCGCTGACCAGCGCCCCGATCCGCCCGGCCGCCCCCATCACACCCATGCCGCGCGCCCGCAAAGGCAGCGGAAAGGCATGGGCGCCCAGCGCAAACATCGCCGATTGCGCCGCGCTGCCCGTCAGCCCCAGCGCGGCAAGGCCAACCATCAGCGGCACGCCGTGGCCCAGTGGCATCAAGGCCAGAACACCGCAGACCACCGCCCCCAGCCCGGCCATCGCCGTCAGCGTGACGCGCGATCCCAGGCCCATGATCGCCAGCGCGGCCAGCAAGGCGCCGACCGTGCCGCCGATGTTGAAGCAGGTGAGACCCAGACTGCTGTCACGCAGAGCCATGCCCTGTGCCGCCAGCATGGTCGGCGCCCAGTTGAACATCAGATAGATCAGAAACATGCCCGAGAGCATCGCCATGGACAGGCCCAGCGTGCTGCGCGCCAGTTCGGGCGCCACCAGCTGGCTCAGGGGCGGCAGGGCTGCGGTGTCGCGCGAGGCCTGAGGCGGCGCCACCTCGCCCAGCCGGTCCAGCACGCGTGCCAGTTCGGCGCGGCGACCGGAATGGCGCGCCAGAAAGCCCGGTGATTCCGGCAGCAGGCGGATCAGCGCCAGGGCCACCACCAGCGTCACCACGCCGCTGCACCAGAACAGCCAGCGCCAACCCAGCGCGGGCAGGATCGCCGCCGCCGCGCTGCCGCCCAGAATGCCGCCGATCGAGACGCAAACCACGCCGAAGGTCACCGCCAGACTGCGCCAGCGCGCGGTGGAGAACTCCGCGATCATCGCCGCCGCCGTGCCCGGCACACCGCCAAGCCCGACACCGGCCAGTGTTTTGAGCAAGGCCAGTTGCCATACCGTGGCGGCAAAGCCCGTCGCCAACGTGGCCAGACCGAAGACCGTCACCCCCAGCAGCAGGGCGATACGGCGCCCGCGCGTGTCACCGATCTGCCCGGCGGCCAGCGTGCCCAGCGCCATGCCGACAAAGCCCAGCGCGAAGATGCCGCCCAGCACGCCGCGCGCCAGCCCCCATTCGTGGAGCAGCGCGGGCGCGGCCAGGCCCAGCATCTGATTGTCCAGCCCATCGAGCACCACCGTCAGGGCGACAAGCAGCACCACCCCAAGCCGATAGGCTCCGGCGGCCCCCTTGCGGGGCGAGGTCACTCCTGTCGCGTAACCGGTCACATTCATCTCCTCTCCGGCGTGGCGGTTCGTGCCGCCCTCTGTCCGTCCGTGTCCAGCACCGCGCCGGGCTCAGATATCCAGCACCAGACGCGACGATTTCGATCCCGAACAGCAAACCATGATCGAGCGGTTGGACGCTTTGTCCTCATCGGTCAGAAAATGGTCGCGGTGGTCGGGGATGCCATCCAGCACCTTGACCTCGCAGGTGCCGCAAACGCCCTCGCCGCAGGCAAAGCCGATGTCGACCCCCGCGGAGAGCAGGGCATCGAGCATGGTCTCGCCCTCTTCCACCGCGATGGTCTGCCCGCTGCGCGCCAGTTCGAGCGTGTAGCCGCCCTCGGTGGCCACTTCGGTTTCGGCGCTGAAATATTCGATATGAACGTGGTCCTTGGGGCGATCCTTGTTGATCGCCACAAAGGCATCGAGCATGCCCGTGGGCCCGCAGCAATAGAGATGCGCGTCCGCTGGCGCACCGTCGCAGATCGCCTTGAGGTCCAGCCGCTGGCCGCCCGGCACGCCATCGAAGGCGATGATCACGCCATCATGGGCTTCCAGATGCGCCACATAGGCCGCGCGTTCGGGCGAGGCGGAGACGTAATGCAGCGCCCAGCTGCGGCCCAGCTTGTTGAGCCGCGCGATCATCGGCAGCATCGGTGTGATGCCGATGCCCCCGGCGATCAGTACGGTATGGGTGGCATCCTCCACCAGCGGGAAGTTGTTCTTCGGCTCGGAAATCTCGATCACATCGCCCGCGCGCCAGCGCTCATGAATATGGCGCGAGCCGCCCCGGCTGGTCGGCGAGAAATGGACGCCGATCTCGTAAGAGCCGCGGATCGCCGGATCGTTGGCCAGCGAATAGCTGCGCGTCAGCCCCGGCGCCAGTTGCACATCGATATGCGCACCCGGCTCGAACGCGGGCATCAGCCCGCCGCCCAGCGGCTCCAGAACGAAAGCCAGAATGCCCTCGGCCTCCCAGCGGATGGCCTTGATACGTGCCTGCATCACACTCTCCTTTTGGCGCGATGCGTCTCGTGGCGGAGGCGGACCGTCATGGATCGATGGCCTGCCGCTGCCCGTATGCGTGTCGTCACCTGATATGCCTGTCGTTTGAGGGGCCGGCGCATGGATCGCGCCGACCCGGTTGTGTTATTCCGCCGCCTCGACCTTTTCGGGCCAACGCACCGCCTTGGTCAGCGCCACCTCGTAAGCCTGTTGCAGCGTATCGTCCGGATTGTGCAGGAAAGACCCGGCGCGGGCACGGTAAAAGATCGCGGGATCCTCCACGCCCGGCCCCGCCGTGCCCTTGTTGGCCAGAGCGCGGGCGGCCAGCAGCACGCGGCGGCGCACACGGGCGATCATCTGGTCGGTCGGCGCCAGATTTTCGAAATTGTGGTCGGTGATCGGCCCCATGCTTTCCGTCACCGCCTGATCCTGCATGGTGATGTTGGGAATGCCGGTGAACTGCGTGCCGTTGCGCTGCAACTCGCGGTCGATCGCCCAGTCATTGGCCTGGCTGTCCGCCGAGCGCCAGCGGCCATACCAGTCGGTGGTGTTGGGGGCATACTGGATCGTGTCGAACAGCGGCGTGCCGTCCTTGAGTGTCGAGGTGTAGGCCGGATTGCCGGCATCGACGCCGCAGGTGATGTCGAAGAGCATCGAATGCTCGTCATCCATCGGCACCCATGCACGGGCGATGGCGCGGGTGGCGAAGCGGTTGTTGGGCGTCTGCGTCCAGAAAGGGAACATGTAATGCGCCACGCGCCATGACTTCTGCCCGTCGTCATTGGGACGGTGGGCGCCATACATCACGCCCCAGTCGGCCTGGGCAACCTCATATTCGGGTGCGCGGTCCAGCACGGTGGGGCGCATCGGGTGATCCTCGTCCAGATCATCCGCCTCGATCGAGCCGACATGCAGGAAACCGACATGGCTGGTGTCGATGTCGCCTTCCAGCGCCTGGAGCCAGTTGCAGTCGCGCTGCAGGCACCAGATTTCGGCCTCCGGATGCATCGTCGCCTCGATCTCGGGCAACGGCGGCGGATTGGCCTGGTTCTCGCCCATATAGACCCAGATCAGCCCGTTGGCTTCATGCGTCTTGTAGGCCTTGGCGTGGACCTTTTCCTTGAAGTCCATGCGCGCGGGCACCGAGGGCATATCGACGCATTTGCCGTCCACATCGAACTTCCAGCCGTGATAGACGCAGCGGATGCCGTTCTGCTCGTTGCGGCCGATGAACAGCGAGGCGCAGCGGTGCGGGCAGCGGTGATCCATGATGCCGACCCGGCCCGAACTGTCGCGGAAGGCGATCAGCTTCTCGCACATGATCATCAGGCGCACCGGATCGCCATCGGCCTTGACTTCGGACGACAGGCAGGCCGGCATCCAGTATTGGCGCATGAACGCGCCCATGACCGTGCCAGGGCCCACCCGGGTCAGATCGATACTGTCGTTGGACTGCATTGTCAGGATCTTCCTCTGCTGGTGTCTGGTCCGGTCGGTCTGCCCGGGAGCATCCCCCGCCCCGCGGCCCGACCGTGACCTTGCCCGATCCTAGCTAAAGGTTGAACGCCCCCACCCCCAATCGGAATAAGGTCTTACCATTCAAAAAACGGGACGATGCTCTTGCAGCCATTCGCGCTTTGCTGCTTGTGTCCCTCACGAGGCGGAAGGAAAACCGTCCGCAAATAGGGGGAATTCATTCGGATGTCAGGAAAATATAGATATATTTCAGCAGCTTTTGCATTGTCTGCCAGCCTTCTGCCCGGTCTGGCCTATGCCCAGCAGGCTGCTCAACCCGCACCGCAGGCAGATGCGGCATCATCCGAAGATATTATCGTGACAGCTCAGCGCCGCGAATCGACCGTGCGTGAAGTGCCCTTCTCCATGGCCGCCTTCGGGGGTGAGCAATTGCGCACCCAGCAGGTGTTCAGCCCTGCCGCGCTGGTGCAGCAGATCCCGGGCATCACCATCAACACCGCCGACAAATCGCTCTCCATCGTGGCGATCCGCGGCAATGTTTCCACCTTCCGCACCGCTACGCTGGACACGCCCGTCGCCTATTTCATGGATGACGTCTATTATGTGTTCAACAACGATCTGAACGCCAATTTCTACGACATCCAGCGCGTCGAGGTGCTGCGCGGGCCGCAGGGCACGCTGTTCGGGCGCAATGTGGTGGGCGGGGCGATCTCGGTCGTCACCAACAATCCCGAGATGAAGGAAGACTATTTCGGGGAGGTGACCGGGGGCAATGGCGGTTATCTGCGCACCGAGGCCATGTTCAACGCCCCCATCGTCGATGACAAGGTGGCCGCGCGCTTCGCTTTCAGCACCGAGCGCGGCGATGGCCTGATCAACACCCCCAACCAGAGCGGGCATTACGGCCAGACCGAGGGCTATGCCATGCGCGGCAAGCTGCTCTTCAAGCCGACCGACACGCTCAAGATCGTGCTGGCGGGCGATTATTCCTACACCACCGGCAATGGCGGCGCGATCCAGCTGGGCATCGGCGGCAATCAGGCCATTCCCGCCAGCTTCGGCAAATTCACCAACGCGCAATGGACCAACAATGACTTCGCGCCCTCGCCCTACAGCCAGCGGCTGCGCGGCTTCTATGCGCGCGGCGACCTCGACCTGCTGGGCGGCACGCTGACCGCGATCAGCGGCTATCGCATGAATGACAGCCACGCGATCAACGACGATGTGCCGGTGGGCACGACAACGCCGGTGTTCGACCGCAGGCAGGATGTGCGCAACCGCAGCTTCACGCAGGAGGTGCGCTTCGCCTCGGCGCCCAACCGCCTGTCCTATGTGGTGGGGGCCTATTTCCTCTCCGCCGACGTTTCCACCACCAACACCTTCAATTACAGCCCGCTCTCCACCTCCTCGACCGGCACGGCGATCCGGCCCAATCCGGGCGTCACCAACATCGTGCGCGTGCAGAGCGGCAATGTCCGCTCGATCGCGGTCTTCGGCGAGGCGACCTTCAAACTCACCGACACACTGGCGGTGGTGGCAGGCGGGCGCTACACCAGCGACCGTAAGCAGATCGATTACCATGCCTACAGCAACACCGACCCCGGCGCGATCGCCGCCTTCGGCTTCCCCGGCGAGGTACGGGCCTCCGGTGGCAAGACCTGGAATGCCTTCACCCCGCGCTTCACCGTAAAATATGAGCCGGTGCGCAAGGTCAATCTCTATGCCACCTTCGCGCGCGGCTTCAAATCGGGCGGCTTCGTGGACAATGCCTATCGCAACCCCACCATTCCGCTCGAACCCGAAAAGGCCCGCAACATCGAGGTCGGCGCCAAGACCCGCCTGCTCGACAACCGGCTGGATTTCAACGTCTCGCTCTTCGACCAGAAGACCAGCAATCTCCAGAACTTCTCGGGCGCGGGGGGCATCGCCCATACCTACAATGGCACGCTGCAGATGCGCGGCGCCGAGGTGGAAAGCGTGCTGCGCATCACCCCGGCCTTCCGCATCAACGCCAATTACACCCATCTGGCGGGCCATTACACCTCGCTGCGCGATCCGCTGGTCAATGTCGACTATTCGGGCAACCCGGCCAAATTCGCGCCGCATGATGCCTTCAGCCTGGGCGCCAGCTATGCCTATGAACTGAAGGGCGGCGCCACGCTGACCCCGCAGGCCGATTTCAGCTATTCGGCGAAAATCTCCACCGATGACGCCAACACGCTGCGCCTCTATTCCAACCTCTACAACAAGACCGAGGGCAAGACGCTCAACGCAAGACTGACCTTCGAATCCTCCAACAAGCGCTGGCAGATCAGCGCCTGGGCCAAGAACCTCACCAACAACTTCCAGATCGTGAACGCCGACGACATCACCTCCTTCCTGGCGGTGCCGGGCCGAGGCGCCACCTATTGGAAGATCTTCACCAACCAGCCGCGCACCTATGGCCTGACCGTCTCGCTGCGCCCCTGACCAGCCCCGGGACGGAGCGGGCACAGGCCGCTCCGTCCCCCATTTCAAACGGAAAACGCCTCATGACCGACACCTTCACCCTTCCCGCCAATGGCAGCTTCTCCTTCGCGGGCCGCAATGCGCTGATCACCGGCGCGGGCGCCGGGGTGGGCGAGGCCGTCGCCCGCGAGATCCATGCCGGGGGCGGTCATGTCGCGGTCAGCGATGTCAATCTGGAAGCCGCGCAGGCGGTGGCCCACTCGCTCGACCCGAGCGGCGCCACGGCCATCGCCCTCACGCTGGATGTGCGCAGCAAGCAGGATTTCATCGCCGCGCGTGATGCCATCGTGGCCCAATGGGGCCGGGTGGACATTGTGGTCAACAATGCAGGCCATGCCAAACGCACCCCCACGCAGGACATCACCCCCGAGGAATTCGACGAGATCGTCCAGATCAACATGCGCAGCGTGTTCCTGAGCTGCCAGCTCTTTTCCGAACATATGCGCGAGCATGGCTATGGCCGCATCGTCAACATCACCTCGCTGGCCGGGCAGAACGGTGGCACGGTGGCCTCGCCGCATTATGCGGCTTCCAAGGCCGGCGCGATCATGCTGACCAAATATTTCGCCCGCTATCTGGCCGGCAGCGGCGTGACGGTGAACGCCATCGCCCCCGGACCGATCGACACCGCCAAGGCCCGCCTCAGCGCCGAGCAGATCGCCCGCGTGGAAGGGGAAGTGCCGATCGGCCGCTTTATGGCGGTGGGTGAGATCGCGGCGGCCACCGCCCTGCTGGCGTCGGACCGGGGCGGTTTCTTCGTGGGGGCCACGCTGGATATGAACGGCGGGCTTTATCTGCGCTGAGGGTCATTCATTGGGTGGGCTGATCGCATCCCATTTTTCTTATGGCTTTATGTGATTGCAATTGGCCTGCCCCCGCCTCCAGCCATACTTTCGCCCCCAACAGAAGGGGCAAAAACCTCTTTGAAGAATCAATTCGGGAGATCCTCATGTTCATTCGCAACACGTGGTATGTCGCGGCTTTCGCCGATGAAATCGCCCCCGGCAAGGCGCTGGGCCGCAAATATCTGAACGAGGCCGTCGTGCTGTTCCGCACCCAGGACGGGCAGATCGCCGCGCTGGAAGACCGTTGCAGCCACCGCGCCATGCCGCTGAGCGCCGGCCATGTCGAGGGCAACATCATCCGCTGCTGCTATCACGGCGTCGAGTTCGACGGCAAGGGGACCTGCACGCGCATTCCCAACCAGCAGCGCATCCCCGCCGCGGCCAATGTGCGCCACTATCCGGTGGTGGAGAAGGATCACCTGATCTGGATCTGGATGGGCGAGCCCGCCCTGGCCGATCCCGCCACGATCATCGACAATCCCGAGCATGACGATCCCAAGTGGACCTGGCGCCCCTACAACTTCCATGTGAAGGCCGACTGGCAGCTGATCATCGACAACATCATGGATCTGACCCACGTCCCCTACATCCATGCCAAGACCATCGGCGGCAATCCGGAACAGCATTACAACGCCGACACCAAGGTGGAGTTCGACGGCCGCAAGGTGACCCTGCTGCGCAAGATGCCCAATTCGGTGCCGCCCAAATCCTATGTCGACGCGGGCGGCTTCAAGGGCCGGGTCGACCGCTGGCAGGAAGTGCGCTTTGAACCCGCGCGCGGCATGAACTGCCGGGTCAATGCCGGTGGCTGCGATGTGGGCACCGGGGCCTATGAAGGCAAGCGCGACAACGGCTTCATGCTGGCCAACAACCATTTCATCACGCCCGAAACCGACACCACCAGCCATTACCTCTGGACCATCTGCACCACCGCCTCGCCGGAAAGCGGCGTGCCCGATGTGCTGTTCGACCAGTTCTTCGACACGATCACCGAGGATGAAGTCACGCTCCAGGCCCAGCAGCTGCGCATCAACGATGCTCCGCTGCGCGCCTTTGTCGGCATTGCCAGCGATGGCGCCGTCAACCAGACGCGGCGCCTGTTGAGCAGCCTCCAGGAAGCCGAACAGGATCAGCGTATCCCCGCCTGACGACCGGATTGAGCTGGAGCCTTTGGCAGACTGCCAGGGGTTCCGGCCAATCGCACAGGCCCCCTCCCAGCCGGAGAAGCAAGATCTTGACCGGCATCCCGCCGCACCATGCTGCGCAGCCTCAGGCCGCGCCCGGGCTCTTCCGGATAGGGCGACAGCGGTCGCGGAAGCCTGCCCCGCTCTGGCTGCTGGGGCTCACCGCGCTGGGCGCGATCGTCACCGCCCATATCTTCATCCCCGCGCTGCCCTTTGCGGCCCATACGCTGGGGGCCAGCGCGCGGGATATGCAGCTGACCGTCAGCATCTACATCGCCGGTCTGGCCGCCGGGCAGCTGGTCTATGGCCCGCTGGCCGACTGGCTGGGGCAGCGGCGCATCCTGATGGCCGGTCTGGCCATCTACATCGCGGCCAGCATCGCGGCAGGGCTTGCCACATCGGCGCCGGTGCTGGTGGCGATCAGGCTGGTGCAGTCGCTGGGCGGCGGCAGCGGGCTGGTGCTGGCCCGCGCCATCGCGCGGCGCGGCTGCGCGCCGCAGGAGGCGACGAGGCGCCAGGCGATGATGAACCTCGTCATCACCCTTGGGCCGCCGCTGTCTCCGCTGGTTGGCGGCATGATCGCATCGCTGTGGGGCTGGCGGATGATCTTTGCGCTGCTGGCCCTGCTGGGATGCCTCAATCTGGGCGGGACCTGGCTGCTGATCCCCGATGGCGATCGCGGCGGCCTGGATGGCAGGACAGTGCTGCGCAACTATCTGCGCCTGCTCATCACCCCGCGCTTTGTCGCCTATTCGCTGGCGGGGGGATGTTTCACCACCTCGATGTATGCGCTGATCGGGGCGGCGCCCTTCATCCTCGTGCGGCAATTCGGCTATACGGCGGACCGGATCGGGCCGGTGCTGGCCTTTGCCACCATGGGCATCTGGATCGGCAGCATCGCCGCGAGCCGGCTGGCGCATCGCCTGCGCACCGAAAGCCTGCTGATGGCCGGAGGCCTGTGCGTGAGCGCAAGCGCCTTCTGCCTGCTGCTTCTGGTCAGCCAGGGTTGGCTGACGGTGCCTGCCCTGGTCGCCATCATGGGGCTGTTTCTCTTCGGCGTCGGCCTGTCCGGCCCTCCCGCCCTCACGCTGGCAATCAGCGTGAACCCTTTGGCCACGGCCTCGGGCTCGGGGATTTACGGCGCAACCCAGATGGCGGTGGGGGCCATCTGTTCGCTGGGCGGCGCCCTGTCGGGCGATCCGGCACTCGGCGCGGCGCGCACTGTCGCCATGGCAGCCGGGCTTGGCCTGGTGGCGATGGCCGTCAATGCCATGCTCCACCGGCGTAGCGCCGCACGGCCTGAACTGTCGTAATCAAAGGTCAGGCAGAAACCGGAACGTGGCCGGGCGTTCCGGTTCTCGCCTCCCTGTTCAGACAGGCTCAGCCAGAGCCTTTGTGGCGATGGGCTCCATTGCGATCGGCAGATGGGCCATGCAAGACATGGTGTTGTTGGGGCGACGCAGCGGCGTGCCGTCCAGCCTGATCGAGGCCACGCGCTTCACCAGCGCATTGAGCACCAGTTCGCCCTCCATCCGTGCGACAATCTGACAGGGTATAACCAGAGATGCTTTCTGATCTCTACGGGGAATTTGAAGCAGGCGACAGAATCGCCCCAGTCGATAAGGCAACCCGCAGTAACCGCGTCGCCACCACAGGATTTGCCGCACCGGGTTTGAGCAGAGCACGAGCCAGAGCATCGGGCATGCTCAATAAAACCACGCATCCGAGGTAGCACGCTTGCTTTGGGAGCAAGATGTCGCAGGTTGGATCCTGTCTCATCGGGCACTTAGGTTGATGTGGGGCGATCCCTGTCCGATGTCGTTGTTTCGATTGAGAAGGCGCCCTCTATGCCATAGGTTCACCTGAAAGGGGCGGAGCGGGCATCGAATGCGGATTTTGAATTGGCTGGGCCGGGTGGGTCTGGCGCTTCTGCGGATTTTGGCGGGCATGATCGCCAGCGCTGCTGTTACAGCTGCAATCGGGATAGTCGGGGTTATCCTGCTATGCTGGTGGGACAGCGGATGGCTTTTTCTGACGCTGGATGACCGGCGCATGGAAGGGCATTACCTTGATCTGGCCATAGCAGCGCTTGTGGTGGCGCTGCTGGCTCCGCTTTCCACGCTCGCCTTGCGTTGGCGGCGGTGGGAGCAGTGGTGGTCCTATCCTCTCACCTTCATGCTGGTCTTCGCCGTTCTGACTGCCTTGGGAGGCGGCGGCATTGGCACTGGCCTGGCAATTTTCTCTGCTGGCGTTGGGGGCGCGGTCTGGTGGTTTGTAGCGCGCCGCTCCCGAGTGGTGGCAATGAGACGGCGATGGGTCACAATCGCCGGCTGGCTGATTATCGTCACGCTGATGGCCGCCCTGACCGGCCTGATCTGGAACACCATCCGAAAACCGCCGGAAGCGTTTCCACCCATCAACACCGCGCCGATGCTGGGCGTGGCAGATGCGCATAACCTGTGGGTGGTGCGTAACGACACGCTGCTGCGCTATGATCGCAGCAACTGGCAGGCCCAGGACATGGCGCAGAGCGACGTCATGGTGCTGATGAAGGATGGCGACCGTGTCTGGGCTCTGTCGGCCCGCTACGATATAAATCCGTCCCATGCCGAAACCCCGAACGAAAGGCCTTCCGGCACGCTGGAGTTGGCCTCCTATCGCGGTGAAACAAGAGAGACTGTGCTGAAACAGCGCTATCAGCCCGGTGGTTATCCGCTCGGCATGCTGATCTGGCAAGGCCGCCCCTTGATCGTCACCCAGAGCGCGATACTGCGCTTGCTGCCCGATGGGCATTGGCAGGTCACACCCTTGAGCGGAAACGCGGATCTCTCCCAAATGGGAGGCGGCGGCGTGGCGCTGCCACACAACGACCCTCGCCATCTCTACATCGGCAATGACGGAGGCGAGTTCTTCGGCGGAGCGGACAGGATCGATCTGCAGACCGGCCTTGTGGAGGCCATCGAGCGACGCGACGGCAAGGACCTTTGCGATGGTCCGCTGAACCGGGCATGCCACCCCATTTTGGGCATGACGCAAGACCCTGGCCGGTCCGATTGCGTGCTGGCCACCACCACAGGGGCCATGTCACCGATGGATGGTGCCATTCTGCGGCTGTGCGGCGAAAAGGTCGAGGTGGCGGCCCAAACCCCGATTACCCCGATGACGCGGCTGATCATGCGGCTTGAGGAAACCATCGCCGGCTGGGCCGGATCGAGATGGCCGCCAGACAGCCAGCGCGTCACAGAATCTGTATACGCCATGGAACAGGCCAAGGATGGTGTGGTGTGGGCTGTCGGGGAGGATGCGCTCTACCGTGCGGACGAAAGGGGGATCACCCGAAGGCCTCTGCCACGCGTCGAGGAACATGCCGGCATGTGGATGGGGCAGGTGCCCGGCATGATCCTGATCGATCGATCCCATGGTAGCGAGCACCGGCTCGGAGGTAGAGCTACGCTGCTGGTGCGAGTGCAGCCTTAAGAGAATCACCCCAGCCGCGCTAAATTGCTCCGCCTGATGCCTATCAGATGCCTGGAACGCAAAGCGGCGATCCAGAGCCACCTCGCATCACCGCCAAGCCCCTGAAAGGCTTGGTGCACCCAACTGGATTCGAACCAGTGGCCCCCAGATTAGGAATCTGATGCTCTATCCTGCTGAGCTATGGGTGCTTAACCCTGCCAGACAGCAGGACGCTGAGCGCCTCTTAATCATCAGCGAGGCGCATGGCAACGGTTCAGTCGCGCTTCGATCCCGCCCGGCGTTTCAATTGATCTCTTCCGGCGGCGCGACCGGGATCAGCAGCGGCGCTATGCCGATGCCTTCCTCAAGCATCTCCTGCACATCCTCGGCGCTGGCGCGGCCATGGATGGGGGCGCTTTCCTTCTCGCCATAATGCATGGCGCGGGCATCCTTGGCGAAACCATCGCCCACCCAGCGCGAGGATTTGATCGCCTCGGCCTGAAGCGCGGCCACCGCCTGCAGCATGGCCTTGGCTTCGGGCGACAACTCAGGGGGCGGCGACGCCACAGCAGACGCGGCAGGAACCTTTGCGGGGCCCCCGGTCTTCTGATTGCCCTTGCGGCCCAGATTGGGCGCCATCAGCGCCTTGCTCACCCGCGCGCTGCCGCAATCGGGGCAGGCAATCAGCCCGCGCGCCTGCTGCCCGTCGAAATCGCCCGAGGAGCCGAACCAGCCCTCGAACTTGTGGCCGCCATCCTCGCATTGCAGATCGTAGACAATCATGAGACCTGCGCGGCTCCCACCGGGCGCCGGTTGCCAAGGCTGGGCAGTTGCGCGCGCACCTCGGCGGTGCGGGCCGGATCGATTTCGGCAAAGGCGACGCCCGCCACCTCTCCGCCCATATCCAGCGCCACCCCGCCCCAGGGATCGACCACCAGGCTGTGACCATAGGTGGCGCGCCCATCCTCATGGGTGCCCACCTGAGCCGCCGAGACCACCCAGGCGCTGGCCTCCACCGCGCGTGCGCGCTGAAGCAGATGCCAATGGGCCCCACCCGTGGGCACGGTGAAGGCGGCGGGAATGGCGATCACATCGCAGCGCGCCTGCCCCAGCGCCTCGAACAGCGCCGGGAAGCGCAGATCGTAACAGATCGCCAGCCCAAGGCGGCCCAGCGGCGTCTCCACCACCACGGCCCCCTCGCCCGGAGCATAGGCGGCGGATTCGCGCCAGCGCTCGCCAGTGGCGAGATCGACGTCGAACATATGCATCTTGTCATAGCGCGCGGCGATCGCACCCTTGTCGTCGATCACGAAGGTGCGGTTGGCATAGCGGCCATCCGCGCCTTCCTCACCCTCGCGGTCGATCGCCAGCGAGCCAAGCGCCACCCAGATCCCATGCTCCGCCGCCGCCTTGCGCGCGGCGGCCAGCACCACGTCATCGGCTTCCTTGCGGATGCTGGCGCGGGCGCGGGTGCGGTCCTTGTCGATCAACCCGCACATCTCGGGGGTGAAGAGCATCTCCGCCCCGCCTGCCTTCGCTTCGGCCACCGCCTGGTCGATGGCATCGGCATTGGCCTGCGGGTCGATGCCCGAGGTCATCTGGAACAGGGCCACCCGCGCCATGGCTTACAGGCCCAGCATCGCGTCGAGCTTGCCCGCGCGGTCCAGCGCATGGAGATCATCCGATCCGCCAATCGCCGCATCGTCGATGAAGATCTGCGGCACGGTGCGCGCATCGGGTTTGCGCTCGACCATCTCGCGGCGCTTGCCCGTGTCCATCGAGGTGTCATATTCGGTATAGGCAACGCCCTTGCTGTCCAGCAGCGCCTTGGCGCGCACGCAATAGCCACAGCCCCACTGGGTGTAGATTTCAACCTTGGCGGTCATGGGCAGATCCTCACTTGAGCAAAATCGTCATGCCCCATGTAGGTGGGGGGCTTGAAATGCCAAGCGGCTATCATACCTTCCGTTGTGTGTCATGGCCCACCGGGGATGGCACAAGCATCGAGGCGCCTTTCGGGCCTCACATTTGTGAAATTGCTCAAAGCAAAGAGGATTTTACCGTATGAACCGTCTGGATTTCACCCCCTATCGCCGCAGCACCGTGGGTTTCGACCGCCTGTTCGACCTGCTGGAAAACAATGCGCGCGCCAACAGCGGGGACAATTACCCCCCCTTCAACATCGAGCGCCGCGATGAAGATGCCTATCGCATCACGCTCGCCGTCGCCGGTTTCAAATCCGCCGAAATCGATATCACCGCTCAGCAGAATCTGCTGGTGATCCAGGGCCGCAAGGCTGAGGAAGCCCAGAACACCGGGCAGTTCCTCCACCTCGGCATCGCCCAGCGCGGTTTCGAGCGCCGCTTCGAACTGGCCGATTTCGTCCGCGTCGAGAGCGCCGGGCTGGAAGACGGCCTGCTGGTGATCGACCTGGTCCGCGAAGTGCCCGAGGCGATGAAGCCCCGCAAGATCGCCATCGGCGGCACCCAGCCGCTCAGCGTGATCGACGGCGGCGGCGCCAGCAGCGAGGCCGACGCGGCGTAAATCGATCCGGGCCCGGCGCTGTTCGGGCCCCTACATCTTTCCCAGAAACAATTCGGGGGTGAGTCCGGGAAAGACTCACCCCCACGGCATTGGCGCCGCCACGTTCCCCCAAGAGCGATCCGGGTCGCTAAAGACCGCTCGCGCGGAACGAGCCATAAACCCGTTCAAATGCTCATATCATGGAACCGTGGCCAACCGGGCGGTGGCCACGCATTGCGTCTCATCACCGGCCTGCTGAAGGTGCAGACCTTGTAAGCATCCTCTCCCGAAAGATCGCCAGGCGATCTTCATCTTTCCGGCGTCTGCATGCGCCTTATTCTTTCACGAGCGAACAGGAAAATTCCGCTCAAACCCGCGATATCTTGTCTAAACTATCGCCGCCTTTGGCGTGAGGCAAGGCGGCAGATCCGCGTTCCGTCGCCGCCAAAGACCGGATGGGCGCGATCGAAGGTTTTTTCGATCACGCCCAACCCTTTATCGATCCATCAGACCAGACGCGCCTGACGCACAGCCGCGCTGATGAAACCGGCGAACAGCGGATGCGGCTCGAAAGGGCGGCTCTTGAGTTCCGGGTGGAACTGCACGCCCACGAACCACGGATGATCCGGGCGCTCGACGATTTCGGGCAGCAGCCCATCGGGCGACATGCCGGAGAAGACCAGACCGCCCTGCTCCAGCGCCTCGCGGTAATGGCTGTTCACCTCGTAACGGTGGCGGTGACGCTCCGAGATGGTCTCGCTGCCATAGATGGTGGCGACATGGCTGTTGCCCGCCAGCTTGGCCTCATAGGCGCCCAGACGCATCGTGCCGCCCAGATCGGTGTCGGCATGGCGGGTCTGCAGGCCCTCTTCGCTCATCCATTCGGTGATGATGCCGACGACCGGCTCGGACGTTTCGCCAAATTCGGTCGAGGAGGCCGAAGCGAAGCCCGCCGTGTTGCGCGCGCCCTCGATGCAGGCCATCTGCATGCCAAGGCAGATGCCGAAGAAGGGCACCTTGCGCTCACGGGCGAAGCGCACCGCCGCGATCTTGCCTTCCGTGCCGCGCTCGCCAAAGCCGCCGGGGACCAGCACGCCGTGAAGCGGCTCCAGAGTGGCGGCGATTTCCTCGTCACCCTTCTCGAAGATTTCCGCATCGATCCACTTGATATGGACCTTCACCTTGTTGGCCAGACCACCATGCACCAGCGCCTCATTCAGGCTCTTGTAGGCGTCCTGCAGCACGACATACTTGCCGACCACGCCGATGGTGACCTCACCCTCGGGGTTGGCGTAGGACTTGGTGATGCCTTCCCAGCCGGTCAGATCGGGCGTGGGGGCCGTCAGGCCGAAGTGATGCAGCACCGCCGCGTCCAAACCCTCATTGTGGTACTGGATCGGCACGGCATAGATGTTCGGCGCGTCCAGCGCGGGGATCACCGCTTCCTTGCGCACGTTGCAGAAGAGGGCGATCTTGGCGCGCTCATTCTCGGGCAGCGGATGCTCGCAGCGGCACAGCAGGATGTCGGGCTGAATGCCCAGGCTGGTCAGCTCGCGCACGCTGTGCTGCGTGGGCTTGGTCTTCAGCTCGCCGGCAGCGGCGATGTAGGGCACCAGCGTGACATGGGCAAAGCAGGTCTGCTCGCGGCCCAGATCGTTGCGCAGCTGGCGGATGGCCTCCATGAAGGGCAGGCCCTCGATGTCGCCCACCGTGCCGCCGATCTCGCAGAGCACGAAGTCCAGACCCTCGGTCTCTTCCTGGGCGAAATTCTTGATGGCGTCGGTCACATGCGGGATCACCTGCACCGTCGCGCCCAGATAGTCGCCACGGCGCTCCTTGGCGATGACGGACTGATAGATCCGGCCCGAGGTGATGTTGTCGCTCTTGCGGGCCGAAACCCCCGTGAAGCGTTCGTAATGGCCCAGGTCGAGGTCCGTCTCGGCGCCATCGTCGGTCACAAAGACCTCGCCGTGCTGATACGGGCTCATCGTGCCCGGATCGACGTTGAGATAGGGATCGAACTTGCGAATGCGGACCTTGAAGCCGCGTGCTTGGAGAAGCGCTGCGAGGCTCGCCGCCATAAGGCCTTTGCCGAGCGAGGAAACCACACCGCCGGTGATGAAAATATACCGCGTCATGGGAATCGCGCCTTAATCGTGAGGAGGGGGGAAAGACAAGCGCCATCGACGCCTGCCCGGGAATGAATCCACAGTTGCGTGGACCGTGTATCGCACACAAGGCTCCGCCCGCCCCACCGACTGTCGGAGGGGCGGGCGGGCATCATGCTGGAATGCTTACTTTTTGGCCGCGCCGGCCAGCGGATCGAGCGGCGCCGCGGGGGCAGCGCTCGACGGCGTGGCGGAAGGCTGGGTCTTGCCCAGCGGATCGGCAGGCGCCGAGACCGGAGCGGTGGGGACGGCACGGTTGAGCGAATCATCGACCGTCTCGCCCGTGCTGCTCTTGACCGCCAGAGCCGCCAGAATGATCGAGAGCGCCACGAACAGGCCGCCCAGCACCTGGGTCATGCGCGTCATGAAATCGGCAGCGCCGCGTGCCGACATGAAGCCGGAGGGGCTGCCGCCCACGCCCAGCCCGCCGCCTTCCGACTTCTGGATCAGGATCACGACGACCAGCAGAATGGTAATCAGGGCCTGCACGACCGTCAGGAACAGAAACAGGGAGGACATGAACAGGCTCTCATCGCGAAAAACGGATTAAAATCGCTGGCGCATCTAGGCGCGCGGCGCACCAAGCGCAAGGCGTGGCCGGGCGATTTTAGCAACTATTATGGCACAGTCGGGTGACGGTCAGGCCTCGACCAGCGCGGCGGCGGCCAGAATGATGCCGGAAAAACGCTCCGCCGTCAGGCTTGCGCCGCCCACCAGCGCCCCGCCGACATCTTCTGCGGCGAGCAGCTGCGCGGCATTCTCGGGCGTGACCGAGCCGCCGTAAAGGATGCGCACGCCCTGCCCCGCTTCGCCATAAACCTCGACCAGCGTGGCGCGAATGGCGCGGTGCATCGCCCCCACATCCGCCACCGTGGGCACGCGGCCCGTGCCGATGGCCCAGACCGGCTCATAGCCGATCACCAGATGCGCCGCGGCCCCGGGCACCTGCGGCAGCGAGGCGCGCAATTGCGCCGTCACCGTCGCCACGGCCAGACCTTCGAGCCGCTTGTCCTCATTCTCGCCGACGCAGACCACCGCCTGCATGCCGGCAGCCAGCACCGCCTCGGCCTTGGCGCGCACCAGCGAATCATCCTCGCCCTGCTGCCAGCGCCGCTCCGAATGGCCCACGATCACGAAACGCGCGCCGGAATCGGCCAGCATGGAGGCGGAGACCTCACCGGTGAACGCCCCGCTCTCGCCGGTATGGGCATTTTGCGCGCCCACGCCGATATGCTGCGCCTCATGCGCCACGGCGTAAAGCAGCGTGGCAGGCGGCGCGAGGGCGATCTCGACGCCGGGGTGCCGCTGGGCCAGCCGGTCGATCGCCCTTGCCTCGGCCAGAGCGCCGCGCAGGCCGTTCATCTTCCAGTTCCCCACAATATACGGCCTGAGCGCCATCGAATGTCGTTCCCTCGGTTGGGCGTCGGTCTGGCCGACACCGGTGGTCGCGGCGCGGGCGAAAACGCTCAACACAGAGTGGAGCGCCGTGAGGCCCTTGCCGCAAAATTTACCGCATGTCCGGAGCGATAACATCGAAATTCGCCTCCGCATAGGTATGCATAATCAGCAAACGGCGCGCAATGCAAGTCCTTGCTGCAAGCGCACAGTCCATAAATGGACCATTGCGGGCAGACCATTGCGGGAACGGGCAAGGCGCTCTAAAGCCCCGGGCCATATGTTCGCCCGGTTCGGGGCGCGTCGTCCTGTGCCGGGCGCGCGCCGCTGGCACGGGGCGGGCGGTTGGATTAAGGTTGGCCGATGCTTCAGTTCTTTCGCAACATCTTCAAATCCTCGCTGGGTGTGGGCATCGCCATCGCCTTTCTGGTGCTGATCGTGGGCGGTTTCGCCGCCAGCGACGTGGCCAGCAATCTGGTGAGCGGCGGCGGATCGGGCGAGACGGTCGCCAAGGTCGGCTCGACCACGATCACCGGCACGCAGGTGCTGAAACAGGCCCAGCAGGCCGTGGAGATCGCCCGTCAGGACAATCCCAAGGTGACGATGCGCGATTTTCTGGCGCAGAACGGCCTGACCCAGGTGATCGACCAGATGGTCGACCGCACCGCCCTGCTGGCGTTCGGCGAGAAGAACGGCATCGTTGCCGGCAAGCGTCTGGTCGACAGCGAGCTGGCCAAGATCCCCTCGCTGCAGGGGCCGGACGGCAAGTTCGCCGATGCCAGCTACCGCCAGATGCTCCAGCAGCGCAATCTGACCGACAAGGATGTGCGTGAGGATATCGCGCAGGGTCTGGTCGCCCGCGAGCTGCTCTCGCCCGCCCAGCTGGGCACGGTGACGCCGGTGGAAGCCGCGCTGCGCTATGCCACGCTGCTGAAGGATCATCGCAACGGCTCGGTCGCGGCGCTGCCCTCGCAGGCCTTTGCGCCCACCACCCCGCCCAGCGATGCCGAGGTGGCCGGCTGGTACAATGACCACAAGCTGTTCTTCAACCAGCCCGAACACCGCGTGATTCGCTATGCCACCTTCGATGACAGCGTGGCCAAGAACGTGGCCGCGCCGAGCGATGCCGAAATCGCCCAGCGCTACAACACCGACAAGGCACAGTATGAAGCCAGCGAAACGCGCAAGATCAGCCAGCTGATCCTGCCGACCGAGGCCGCCGCCAAGGCGCTGATCGCCGAAACCGCCAAGGGCACCACGCTGGACGCCGCCGCCAAGGCGCGCGGCCTCTCGGTGGCCAATGTCGGCCCGGTGGCCAAGCCCGCGCTGGCCACGCAGACCTCGCAGGACATCGCCAACGCCGCTTTTGCCGCGCCCAAGGGCGTGCTGCCCGCCCCGGTGAAGGGCCTGCTGGGCTATGCCGTGGTGCGCGTGGACGAGATCATCGTGAAGCCCGCACGCACGCTGGATCAGGCCAAGGGCGAGATCGCCGCGGCCCTGCTGGCCGACAAGCGCAAGGCCGCGCTGGCCAGCGTGACCTCGAAGATCGATGACAGCTTCTCCAAGGGCGGCGCGCTCAGCGATGCCGCCAAGGAGCTGGGCGTGACGCTCACCGCCACCCCGGCGCTCAACGCCGATGGCACGGTCTTCGGCAACCCCCAGCAGAAGGCCCCGCCCGAGCTGACCAAGGCTGTCGCCGCCGCCTTCGCCATGGAGCGTGACCATGCGCCCCAGCTGGCCGAGATCGAGCCGGGCAAGAAATTCCTGATGTTCGATGTGGACAGCATCGTGCAGGCCGCCCCGCTGCCGCTCGACCGCGTGAAGCCTGCCGTGATCGCCGCGATCCAGATGGAAAAGGGCGCTCAGGCCGCCAAGAATGCCGCGCTGCGCGTGCTGGACAAGGTGAAGCATGGTGGCGAGCTGGGCGCGACGGTCGCCGGGCTGGGCGTCAAGCTGCCTCCGGTGCAGGCGCTCTCGCTGGGCCGTGAGCAGCTGCAGGCCCAGCAGGGCCAGCTGCCGCCCGCCATGGGCCTGTTCTTCTCGATGGCCAAGGGCAGCACCAAGCTGTTGCCACTGCCGGGCGGCCGTGGCTGGCTGGTGGTGCAGCTGAAGGACATCACCACCACCCCGGTGAAGCCCGACGACCAGCTGGTGAGCGACGCCAAGCGCGAACTGGCCAGCCTGATGGGCCGCGAATATGGCGATTCCCTGCGCCGCGCGATCCGCGCCGATGTGGGCGCCACCCGTAACGAGGCCGCGATCAACGGCATCGCCAAGCAACTGGCGGGCAACTGAGCCCGCTTTTCCCTCCACCAACCCAAGAAAACGGAACCATGACCCAGATCAGCACCACCGCCCGCCCCGACAACCAGGAGGCAGCCCTTGCCGCCCTGCGCGAAGGCAAGCCGGCGCTGGTCTGGCGTCGCATCATTGCCGATACCGAAACGCCGGTGGGCGCGGGCGCCAAGCTGATCCAGAGCGGTCGCGGCGATTTCCTGCTCGAATCGGTGCAGGGCGGCGAGGTGCGCGGGCGCTACAGCCTGCTGGGCCTCGATCCCGATCTGGTGTTTCGCGCTGTCGGCAAGAAGGCGCAGATCAACCGCATCTGGCAGCATGACCGCGCCGCTTTCGAGCCGCTGGGTGCCGATCCGCTGACCGAGCTGCGCGCGCTGGTGGCGGCCTGCCATATCGATGTGCCGTCCGAATTGCCTCCGGCGCTGGCCTGTCTGGTCGGCTATTTCGGTTACGAGACCTTTGGCCTCGTGGAAAACCTGCCCCGCCCGGCGCAGAGCGAGCTCGATCTGCCCGATATGCTCTTCGTGCGCCCGCGCCTCATTCTGGTCTTCGACCGGCTGAGCGACGAGCTTTTCGTGATCGCGCCGATCTGGCCCTCATCCACCCCGCCCGAACGCGCGCTGGATGCCGCGCATGACCGGATCGACGATGCCCTGCGCCGTCTGGCCGGGCCGACTCCCGACACCGCCCATCTCACCACCGAGATGCCCGAGCCGCAGTTGACTCCGGTGATGCAGCCGGGCCGCTATGGCGAGATGGTCAAGGCGGCGAAGGATTACATCTCGGCGGGCGATATCTTTCAGGTGGTGCTGGCGCAGCGCTTCACCGCGCCCTTCACCCTGCCGCCTTTCGCGCTCTATCGCTCGCTGCGGCGGGTGAACCCCTCGCCTTTCCTCTATTTCCTCGATCTGCCCGGCTTTGCCGTGGTGGGCTCCAGCCCGGAAATTCTGGTGCGCGTGCGCGCCGGGGAAGTGACGATCCGCCCCATCGCGGGCACCCGCCCGCGCGGCAAGACCGCCGAGGAAGACAAGGCCAATGAGATCAGCCTGCTGGCCGATCCCAAGGAGCGCGCCGAGCATCTGATGCTGCTCGATCTGGGCCGCAACGATGTGGGCCGGGTGGCCTCGCGTGGCTCGGTGAAGGTCACCGAAAGCTACACCATCGAGCGTTACAGCCATGTGATGCACATCGTCTCCAATGTGGTGGGCGAGCTGGATACGGCGAAGCACGATGCCATCGATGCGGTCTTCGCGGGGTTCCCGGCGGGCACGGTCAGTGGCGCTCCCAAGGTGCGCGCCTGCCAGATCATCGCCGAGCTGGAGAGCGAGACGCGCGGGGCCTATGCGGGCGGCGTCGGCTATTTCGGGCCCGACGGCAATCTGGACAGCTGCATCGTGCTGCGCACCGCCGTGGTGAAGGATGGCGTGATGCATGTGCAGGCCGGTGCGGGCATCGTCGCCGACAGCGATCCGGCCAGCGAACAGCGCGAATGCGAGCATAAGGCCGGGGCTCTCTTCGCCGCCGCGCGCGAGGCCGTGCGCGTGGCGAGCGAAGCCGGTTTCGGGCAATGAGCGAGCCGCAGGCCGGCAGCCATTCCTTCACCATCGTCAGCGATGAGAAGGACTGGCTGTCGGCGAGCTGGCTGCTGACGCGGCATCGCTGGCTGTGGAAGCGGCTGATCGTGGTGTCTGCGCTGATCTGGCTGTTCTATTGCGGGTTGGAGGTGGTTCCCGATGCCCTGCAATATGGCTGGCACCCCGCATGGGTGAAGCATGGCCTGCTATGGGGCAGCGGCATCACGCTTGCGGTGATCGCCATAGGCGTGGCGCTGGCCTGCGCTCTGCTGCCGTTCCGGGTGCGAAAACTGTTCCGCACAGCCTCCAAGCTGGCGCAGACCACACAGTTCACCTTCGACGCCCAGGGCCTGCGCACCGCCAACCAGCATGCCACCACCAATCTGGACTGGCTCCAGTTCGAGCGATGGCTTGAGAATGACCGCATCCTGCTGCTGGTTCTGATGCCGCGCAACTATTTCGCCATTTCCAAGACGCAAGTCGCTCCCCATATCATCGACGCGCTGAGGTCGGCCCTGATCGCCGCCCGCGTCCCCCATTGCTAGGTTTTTCGTCATGATCCTCGTTATCGACAATTACGACAGCTTTACCTTCAACCTCGTCCACTACCTGCTGGAATTGGGCGCCGAGGTGGAGGTGGTGCGCAACGATGCGCTTTCCGCCGGGCAGGCCATTTCCTCCGGCGCTCAGGGCTTTCTGATCTCGCCCGGCCCCTGCACCCCCAATGAGGCGGGGATCAGCCTCGATCTGGTCGGGGCGGCGGCGGACGCGGGTAAGCCGCTGCTGGGCGTGTGCCTGGGCCATCAGGCGATCGGGCAGTATTTCGGCGGCAAGGTGGTGCGCGGCGGGCTGATGCATGGCAAGACCAGCCCCGTCACCCATGACGACACCGGCGTCTTCGCCGGCCTGCCCTCGCCCTTTATCGCCACGCGCTATCACTCGCTGATCGTGGAGGACATCCCCGAAACGCTGCAGGTCAACGCCCGTAGCGACGATGGCCATGTGATGGGCTTCCGCCACGCCACCCTGCCGATCCATGGCGTGCAGTTCCACCCCGAGAGCATCGCCACAGAGCACGGCCACGCCATGCTGGCCAACTTCCTGCGCAGCGCGGGTATGTCGGTGACCATGCCGGAAACCCTCACCCCGATCCGCGCGGCATGAGCATCCTCTCGCAGGGCACCCTGCCCCCCGTGACGTTGGCGCCCTTCGCGCAGGATGAGGCCGAAGCCATCTTCGCCGCCATCCTCGACGCGCAGGTGGATGCCAATACCATCGCCGCCTTCCTCTCGGACCTGTCCGACCGGGGCGAAACCGCCAGCGAGATCGCCGGGGCCGCGCTGGCCATGCGCGCCCGCATGATCCCGGTGGAAAGCCCCGAAGGCGCCATCGACGTCTGCGGCACGGGCGGAGACGGGCATCATACGCTCAACGTCTCCACCGCCGTGTCGCTGGTGGTCGCGGCCTGCGGCGTGCCGGTGGCCAAGCATGGCAACCGCGCCGCCAGCTCCAAGGCGGGCGCCGCCGATACGCTGGAGGCGTTGGGCCTCAACCTCGCCAACGCCGGGGAGCGCGCCGCCGAAACGCTCGAGGATATCGGCATCGCCTTCCTCTTCGCGCAGACGCATCACCCAAAACTTGGCCCCATCGCGCCGATCCGCAAGGCTTTGGGCAAGCGCACCATCTTCAATCTGATGGGCCCGCTGGCCAATCCGGCCAATGTGCAGCGCCAGCTGGTCGGCATCGCCCGCCCCGCCTATGTGCCGATCTACGCCGAGGCATTTGAGGCTTTGGGCACGCAGCGCAGCTTTATCGTCTCGGGCGACGAGGGTCTGGACGAACTCTCGCTGGCGGGCGGCAATGAATGCGCCGAAGTGCAGGGTCGCACCATCGCCATGCATCGCGTGTCCGCAGAGGATGTTGGCCTGCCGGTGCATCCGGTCACCGCCCTGCGCGGCGGCGATGCGGCCTACAATGCCGATGCCCTGCGGCGCCTGTTGCTGGGCGAGGAAGGCCCCTATCGCGATGCCGTGCTGTTCAACGCCTCTGCCGCGCTGCGCGTGGCGGGCGAGGTAGACAGCTGGCGCGAAGGCGTCGAGGAAGCCGCCGAGGTGATCGACAAGGGTCTGGCCAAGGCGCTGCTCGACTGCTGGATCGATGCGGTCCGATGAGCGATACAACGAAGATGGATACGACGATGACCGACAAGCTGACCGAAATCTGCGCCACCAAGGCTGAAGAAGTTGCGCAGCGCAAACCGCTGGCCAGCCTGTCGGACCTCGACGCCCGCGCCGCCCAGCAGACCGCCCCGCGCGGCTTCGAGGCCGCCCTGCGCGCCAAGGCCGCCGATGGTTTCGCCCTGATCGCCGAGATCAAGAAGGCCAGCCCCTCCAAGGGCCTGATCCGCGCCGATTTCGATCCGCCAGCCCACGCCCGCGCCTATCAGGCCGGGGGCGCGGCCTGCCTCTCGATCCTGACCGACGCGCCCTATTTTCAGGGCCATGAGGATTTCCTCATCGCCGCCCGCGCCGCCTGCACCCTGCCCGTCATCCGCAAGGACTTCATGATCGACCCATGGCAGGTGGCCGAGGCGCGCTCGATCGGCGCCGATGCCATCCTGATCATCGTCGCCGCGCTGGAAGACGCCCAGATGGCCGAGATCGAGGCCGCCGCGCTGGAACGCGGCATGGATGTGCTGGTGGAGGTCCACAATGAGGCCGAGATGGAGCGCGCCGCGCGCCTCACCTCGCGCCTCATCGGCGTGAACAACCGCGACCTCAAGCGCTTCAAGACCGACATCGCCACCACCGAACGCCTCGCCCCGCTGGCGCCCGAAGGCACGCTGCTGGTGGCCGAAAGCGGCATCAACAGCCATGAAGATCTGGTGCGTCTGACCAAGAGCAACGCCCGCACCTTCCTGGTCGGCGAAAGCCTGATGCGCCAGGCCGATGTCGAGGCCGCCACCCGCCAGCTGCTGACCGGCGCCTGACCATGGCCGATCTCACCCACCTCGATGCTCAGGGCCATGCCCGCATGGTCGATGTGGGCGGCAAGGCGGACACCAAACGCCTCGCCATCGCGGAAGGCCGCATCCTGATGGGGGCCGAGGCACTGGAAGCGATCCGCGACGGCGCGATCCCCAAAGGCGATGTGCTGGCCGCCGCCCGGATCGCGGGGATCATGGCCGCCAAGAAGGCCGGCGATCTGATCCCGCTGTGTCATCCGCTGGCGCTCGACGCCGTCAGCGTGGATTTCACTTTTGAAGGCCAAGGCTTGCGCTGCACCGCCAGCGCCAGCCTCACCGGCAGGACCGGCGTGGAAATGGAGGCGCTGACCGCCGTCTCGGTCGCACTGCTGACGGTCTACGATATGGCCAAGGCGGTCGACAAAGCGATGGAGATCACCGGCATCCGCCTGATCGAGAAGCATGGCGGCAAATCGGGCAGTTGGTACGCGCCCGGCAGGCAAGCCTGATGCCCCCGCTTCCTCTGGCCGAGGCGCAGCAAAGGCTGCTCTCCACCGTCACGCCGCTGCCGGTCGAAACCCTCCCCATCGAACAGGCCGCCGGGCGCTGGCTGGCGGAGCCTTTGGAAGCCCGCCGCACCCAGCCCGCCGCCGATCTCTCGGCGATGGACGGCTATGCCATGCGCGCCCAAGACCTGCCCGGCCCATGGCGCGTGGTTGGCGAAAGCGCCGCAGGCCACCCATGGCCTCACCCCGTCCAGCCCGGCGAGGCGATCCGCATCGCCACCGGCGCGCTGATGCCCCAAGGCGCCGACGCCATGGTGCTTCAGGAAGATGTCACGCGCGATGGCGATCATCTCACTCTGACCGGCGAGGCTCCCAACCCGCCGGGCCGCCATATCCGCCGAGCAGGACTGGATTTCACGCAAGGCATGCCGTTGCTGCCCGCCGGAACGCGGCTCGGCCCGGCGCAGATCGCCCTGGCCATCTCGGGCGGCCATGGCAGCGTGAGCCTGCGCCGCCTTCCCCGCGTCACCATCATCGACAGCGGCGACGAACTGATCTCGCCCGGCGTCACACCCCTGCCGCATCAAATCCCCGCCAGCAATGGCGCGATGCTGGCGGCAATGGTGAGCGCCTTGGGCGCCGAAGTGACGCGCATCGGCCCCGTGCAGGACGATTTGCCCGCGCTGGTCGCCGCTCTGGAGGCCTCCGGGGACGCCGATCTGATCGTCACCTCGGGCGGCGCCTCGGTGGGGGATCACGACCTGATCCGCCCGGCGCTGGAAGCATGGGGAGCGGATCTGGCCTTCTGGCGCGTGGCGATGCGGCCCGGCAAGCCGCTGATGCATGCGCGGCGCGGCGCGCTCCATGTGCTGGGCCTGCCGGGCAATCCGGTCTCCGGGCTGGTGTGCGGATATTTTTTCCTGCTGCCGATGTTGCGCGCCATGATGGGCGCCAGCACTGTGCTGCCCCGCAAGGCCAGCGCCCGGCTGACCGCCCCCGTGGCCGCGGGCGGCAAGCGTCAGGAATTTCTGCGCGGGAGTTGGAATGGCGAAACCGTCACCCCCAACCCCATGCGTGACAGCAGCGCTCTGGCGGCGATGGCGGCGAGCAATTGCCTGATCGATCGCCCCATCGATGCCGATGCCGCCGAAATGGGCGCAATGGTGGGAATTTATCTGCTGGACACGCATTCCCTCGCTTGACGGCTCCAACATTGTTGCATAAATGTTCTTTGTTCGTTCGGGAACGGAACGGCAGGAAGGACATCCGCATGCTCACCCGCAAGCAGCACGAATTGCTCCGCTTCATCCAGGTCCGACTGGAGGAGGATGGCGTCTCCCCCTCATTCGAGGAAATGAAGGAAGCGCTCGACCTCAAGTCGAAATCGGGGGTGCACAGGCTGATTTCCGCGCTGGAGGAACGCGGCTTTATCCGCCGCCTGCCCAACCGCGCCCGCGCCCTTGAAGTGCTGCGCCAGCCCGAGGACGTGGTCAGCAGCACGCGGACAGCGCCAGCCCCGCGCACGCCGGTTGCAGCGCCCGCCCGCCCCGCCGCTTTGACCTCCACAGGTTTGACTGGCGCTCCGGTTGCCGCGCCCCGCGCCGCCAACGATGTGATCGAGATCCCGCTGCATGGCCGCATTGCGGCGGGCGTGCCGATCGAGGCGCTGGAAGGCCAGTCCACCCTGCCGGTGCCCGCCGCCCTGCTGGGCTCGGGCGACCATTACGCGCTGGAAGTCTCGGGCGACTCGATGGTCGAAGCCGGGATTCTCGACGGCGATCTGGCGCTGATCCGCCGCACCGAAAGCGCCCGCGATGGCGAGATCGTGGTGGCGCTGGTGCGCGGCGAGGAAGCGACGCTGAAATATCTGCGCCGTGAGGGCGGCATGATCCGCCTCGACCCGGCCAACGCCACCTATCAGCCGCAATATTACCCCCCCGCCGAAGTGCAGGTTCAGGGCAAGCTGGCAGGGCTGCTGCGCCGCTATCACTGAGGTTTTGAGCCGGGCAAAGCCGCTTTGCCCCGCTCCGCTTCACGCTTTGATTGTGTCGCGCCGCATGGGCTAAGCCGTTTGGCATAGCCCATGCG
>NZ_BCZE01000022.1 GCF_001598555.1 Novosphingobium rosa NBRC 15208 | reverse complement strand
CGCCGATGGCATGGACGGTGTTGGCCGGAATGTAGAAAAAATCGCCTGGCTTCACATCGTGCCAGACCAGCATCTCCTCGATGCTGCCGTCCAGAGAAGCCGCGCGCATCACCTCATGGCTGATCGGCTCACGAAAACCGATGCCCAGCTTGCCATGCGGCTCGGCGGCCAGCACAAACCAGCATTCTTCCTTGCCCTGCTTGCCCAGCCCCTTGGCAAGCGTCTGCGCGTCGCTGGGGTGGACCTGCACGGAAAGCTTGTCGCTGGTGAAGATGTATTTCACCAAAAGCTCTGGCAGAGCGGCGGGCGGCTCGAACCAGATTTCGCCGATCTGGCGGCCATCGGGCGCGGTAAACGGCGGCGGCAGATCGGTGCGCCCCCAGGGCTTGTCCACCAGCTTGACGGGCAGTTCGCCCTGAATGGCCACGATGCTCACCACAAATTCCTTTACTGGTTGGCCGCGCCGTAGAGCTTGCCGACCTTCTGCACGCCCGCCACCGAGGTGATCATCACATCGGGCCCATCGACCACGACGATCGCATCCTCCAGCCCTATGACCGAGACATGCGCGCCATCGCTCTCAACAAGAACGTTGCGGCATCCCACCAGTTCCGCCTTGCCGATAACGCTGTTGCCGGCGGCATCACGGTCGCGCGCTTCCCACAGGGCGTGCCAGTTGCCGATGTCGCTCCAGGCCATGGCGGCGGGGACGACGGCGGCGCGCTGGGTCTTTTCCATAACGGCATAGTCGATCGATTCGCTGGGCACGGCGGCGAACAGCGCGGCATCCGGGTGGAAACGGCGGCCATCCTCATGGCCCTGCGCCACGGCTTCGCGCACGGCGGTCGCGATATCGGGACGATGGGCTTCGAGTTCGCGCAGATAGTCACCGGCGCGGAAGGCGAAAATGCCGCCGTTCCAGCTGTAGCTGCCTTCGCTCAGAAACAGCATGGCGCGTTCCAGATCGGGCTTTTCGACAAAGCGGTCGACCTTGTAGCCGCCGGTGCCGACAATCGCCTCGCCGCTTTTCACATAGCCAAAGCCGGTTTCCGGCGCGGTGGCGGCGATGCCGAAGGCCACCAGCCAGCCCTGCGTGGCCAGAGCCTCGGCGCGGCGGGCAGCTTCCACGAAAGCCTCAGGATTGCCGATATGGTGATCGCTGGGGCAGACCAGCATCACGGCATCCTCAGGCACGCGCAATGCGGCCAGGGCAATGGCGGCGGCGGTGTTGCGCCCGGCCGGTTCCACCACGACACCCGCGTCCGGCGCCAGAGCCAGCTGGCTTTCGACATGGCCCAGATGCGCCTTACCGGTCACGATGATCGGCGCGGCGAAGATTGCCCGGTCCGAAGCGCGGTGCAACGCGGCCTCGAACAGCGTACGATCCCCCACCAGGGGCAGGAAAGGCTTGGGCTTGGCCGCACGACTGCGCGGCCACAACCGCGTGCCGCTTCCTCCGCACAAAACCACTGGGGTAATCATCTCAATCAGCTCCTCGGCGACAGCCAGATTTCCGCACAGCCAGTTTCTTCAAGCACGAACCGGACACAACAAACGCGCCATCCGAACCTTCATAGCCCCACTTTAAGCACATTTACACGCGCTATTCGCTTATGCAGCAAAATGCGCCCCCACGGCAAGGTGGGGATGGAGGCGATTGCGCCGCTTATTGTTCCAAATGGGCGCATTTGCACAAAAGTCTTTCCACAACCGCACGCCTCGAAGCCCGCAACAGCGGGGCGGCAAGGTCCATCCGTACCCCTCGCATCACACCTCCGGAACGGATCAGACGGGCCGCCTGTTCTTTTCGATGTCCCGCCCTGAGACAGCGCCATGACGAAACCGTATGCATCTGCCGTTCATGCCAATTGTGGCCTTTTCCGATTTGTGCAATGCCACTCTAATCCTCACCCCGTTTCTTGCGGATCGCCAGCACCATGAGCTTTTACGGCGCCTTTTTTCGCACGCTGTTCTGGCGTCCGCGCCGGGCGACACAGGCGCTCTATTGGCATGCCAAGGGTCAGGCCCTGCGCGCGCGCAGCCTGCTAAGGGCCGGCGCCGCCCTGCCGCCGCAAATCGGCGCTCCGCAATCGCCCCATGCCTATCAGGTCTGGATCGACACCGTCGAGCGGCGCGAGAAGACCATCGCTCAGGCCCCGCAGACCATGGCGGGCTGGGCCAGCAAGCCGCGCCTCACCGTGCTGCTCTATCAGGAGCCGGGCGCGGCGGCGGCGGGCGCTTTCGAGCGCTGCGTCACCGCGCTCAGCCGCCAGATCTATCCGCATTGGGAACTGGTGCTGGTGCAGTCGCATGAGGTGCAGCCCCCGCTGGCCATCGACGTGCCCCGGCTGGTGCTGGCTCCCAGCCGCGCCGCCAACGCCGCCGCCGCGCTGAGCATCGGCATGCAATCGGCCAGCGGCAGCCATATCCTGCCGCTGGCCGTGGGCACGCGGCTGGCGCCCACCGCGCTCTACCACTTCGCCGAGGCGCTGCAGGACAACCCCGAGGCCGACGTTCTCTATGGCGATCACGACCATACCGGGCTGATGGGGCTGCGGCGGCGGCCTTGGCTCAAGCCCGAATGGAACCGGGCCATGTTCCTCTCGCAGGATTACCTCAGCGCCGCCTGCCTGCTGCGCGCCGAGCATCTGACCGCCGCCCTGCCCCTGCCCCCCGCGCTGGCCGAGGCCGCGATCTACGCCATCCTGCTGGGCGTCACCGCGCGCGAAGAGGCCAGCGTGGTCCATGTACCCCATATCCTCGCCCAGATCGGCAAGGAGGACGAGCGCGACACCGCAGACCATCCCGAGACCCCGGAAGACAGCGCCGAACCCGATCTGGCCCCCGCCGTCGAAGGCGCCGCCAGCGCCGCAGGGTCCATCGAGGATCTGCCTGTCGCGCCCCCGCCCGCCGCGCCCCCGCTGGAACAGGGCGCCGAGCCCCCCGCGCCGGAGCAACCCGCCCCCGTGGGCCGTCACGCCGCGCGCCTCGCCGCCCTGGCCCGCGCGCTCGAGCATGAAGGGGCCACCATCAGCCCCGGCCCCTGGGGCACCCACCGCATCGAATGGGCCCTGCCCGCCGACCCCGGGCCCGTCAGCATCCTGATCCCCGCCGGGCAGAAGGCCGAGCCCCTGCGCCGCTGCGTTCTCAGCCTGCTGGGTTCAACACGCTATCAACAGAGCCATGTGGTGATCGCCAGCCACGGGATGCCCGGCCCCGAGATGGAGCGCTATCTGGGCCGCATCGCGCAGAACCCGCGCGTCACCGTGCTGCGCCTGGCCGACGCGCCCGGCAGCGCCGCCCTGCTCAACCGCGCCGCCCGCGCCGCACAGGGCCGCTTCCTCTGCCTGATGAGCCCGCAGGTCGAGGTGCTGGACGACCTCTGGCTCACCGCCCTGCTGCGCCACGCCATCCGCGCCGAGACCGGAGCGGCAGGCGCAAGGCTGCTCAACCGCAACGGCACCATCCATCACGCCGGATTGGTCGTCGGGCTGGGCGAAGGCGCGGGCCACGCTCACCGCTTCCAGCGTGACGCCGAGGCGGGCTATTTCGCCCAGGCCCATATCACCCGCCATGTCACCGCCGTCAGCAGCGCCTGCCTGCTGATTGCACGCGAAAAATTCGAGGCGGCAGGCGGGCTGGACGAGGACGCCTTCGCTCACGCCTTCCATGATGTGGATCTGTGCCTGAAGCTGGAGCAAAGCGGCCTGCGCAACATCTATGTGCCCGAGGCCCTGCTGCTGCATCATGACGCGCCCGCCAGTCGCCGCCCCGCGCGACATGGCGAGGAACTGGCCATGCTACGCACGCGGTGGGGCACCGATACGTTCCGCGATCCGCTGCACCATCGCTATCTGGATCGGCAGAGTGAGCGTTACGAGCTGAGTTTATAGGGAAAAAGAATGCGAGGGGGTTATCCCCTCGCGCTCCCTTTCATGTCTGCCTTGCGCCCCGGCGAAGCCGCAACCGCGCATTCTTGGCTTTCCGGATGTTATGGCTTGGGTGGCAGGAAAAACAGGTTGCACTCGCTCAGCCTGACGACGCGCGGCGAGGCCGAAACCTGTTTCCCATAGGGCGCCGCATCGACCGCGACGTCCACCGCTGCGATGCGCCCCGCCTTCAAGGCCTCGAACTTGTCGAACAGCCGCTTTTTCGCGGCGATTTCGGGGCCGGTGTCATTCCTCGTCGGATCGCTCGACGGCATGCGGGCAATGATGAGCTGGCGGCACATCGGCGCCTGCACCGGCACGGATGAAGGCTTGAGCAGAATCTCGAACTGCCCGCCCTCGACAAAGCCATCGATATATTTGCTGCCGGGCTTTCTGGGCATCAGATCCGCCTTCGTAACATGCAGCTGGACCAGAAGCTTGCCCGCCGCATGGGCCGGCTGCGCCCCGACGAAAGACAGGGCCGCCATCAGGGCCACGCCCGGAAGGGGGGTCACCCCCCGCGTCAGCCCCTTGCTCATTTGATGTACTTCTCCCAATTCGCGGAGAACTGTTGCCATGTTCCGCGACCGCCCAGCGTGTTGTAGTAAAGCTTCCAATACTTGGCCAAAGCCTCGACATTGCCCGCAGGCGGCAGCGGGGCGGGCGCACGCCTGTATCGGATGCGCGCCATGGCTGCGGCATAATACTCATTGTCCACCATGGTCTCGGCGGTGGCGCTCTGGCCCGGCTTGAGGGTCTTTTTGACGAGATCCCCCAAAGAGCTTCTGTATTTCAGATAGTTGGCCAGATATCATTGTGCGTGGCGACTTCCATCTGGAAATAGCCCCGGGCCGGACCGTTGCCGAGCTGACGGTTCCAGCGGAACCCGCCGCTCTCATGCACCGCCGTGCCGAGCAGGAGATCCGAGGCGGCGGCGCTGTACATGCCGATTGTCTTGAGGGCGACATCAACAACATTCGTTCGAAATACGCTGGCGTTATACATAACGGCCTTTCCCAGTTGCATCCCCCGATGTGCTACGCGATCCCCCAATTCGATCGCATACTATACGGCGTCCACGAACCAATCCAGCCTTTTCATCGCGCTAAAGAAGAAGCGCCTCACGCATTCAACAGCCCTTCTCCGCGCGCGCCTTGCCCCGCAACGCTGGGCAGCCGCCGATCTGTCCCCAGGAGACGTCATGGGAGCGCGAGGGGATCATCCTCTCGCATTTTCCCTTGTTACTTCTTTGGCAAGGCGCCCTTCACCGTGCCGATGGTGGCCTTTACCATGGCCTCCACCCCTTCGGGCGTGGGGTGGATATGATCGGGAAGCTGCATGCCCTCCTTGCCCATGATCGGGGCCATGAAGAAAGGCACCAGCGCGGCGTGATGCTTTTTCGCCAGATCGGGATAGATCGCATCGAAGCTCTTGCCATAGGCCTTGCCCATATTGGGCGCCGCCATCATGCCCAGCAGCACGACGGGGATATGCTTCTTCTTCAGACTGGTCAGGATCGCATCCAGATTGGCCCGCGCGGTCTCGGGCGGGAGCCCGCGCAGCATATCGTTGCCCCCCAGCGAGATCAGCACCAGATCGGGCTTTTGCCCACCCAGCGTGAAGTCCAGCCGGGCGAGGCCATCGGCGGTGGTGTCGCCCGAAACGCCGGCATTGGTGACGCTGGCCGCCACGCCCTGCGCGCGCAAAGCCGCCTCCAGCCGGGCGGGATAGGCCTGCTGCGGGGTGATGCCGTAACCGGCGAGCAGACTGTCGCCCAACGCCACGATCCTGGCGCCCTGTGCCTGAGGCGCACTCTGCGCCGAGGCCGCACCACCGGACGCGGCGTCCTCCGGCTTCTGCCCGCAACCGCCCAACGCAAGGGCCGCTGCCAGCACCGCCACCATCATCCCAGCCTGCCGCAAAATCCTGCCCTTTCCAGTCCATAAGCTTTTGTGCGCCGCAGCACCTTGTCGCGCGGGCACCCGCGCGCCATATCCATTGTGTGACAAACGCCCCGGAAAGCAAGCCCGCCATCACGGCCAGAGATCTCACCCTCACGCTGGGGCAAGGCGCGGAGGCGACGGCGATCCTGCATGGCGTTTCGCTGACTGTGCCTCAAGGCCAGGTGGTGGCGCTGCTGGGGCCATCGGGCTCGGGAAAATCTTCGCTGATGGCGCTGCTTTCGGGGCTGGAGCGGGCGAGCGCGGGCCACTTGATCGTGGCCGATCAGGATTTTTCCCGGTTGGACGAAGATGCCCTCGCTCGCGCGCGCCGAGGTCGCATCGGCGTGGTGCTTCAGGCCTTCCACCTGCTGCCCACCATGACGGCGCTGGAAAACGTCATGACCCCGCTGGAACTCGCTGGCCTGCCCGATGCCGAGGCCCGCGCCCGTGAGGAACTGGCCGCTGTCGGCCTGACGCATCGCCTCACCCATTATCCCACGCAGCTTTCGGGCGGCGAGCAGCAACGCGTCGCCATCGCCCGCGCGCTGGCCCCCCGCCCCACGCTGATCTTCGCCGACGAGCCTACCGGCAACCTCGACCATGCCACCGGCGAGGCGATCATCGAACTGCTCTTTGCCCGCCGCGCCGAGAGCGGCGCCACGCTGGTCATCATCACCCATGACGAGGCGCTGGCCGCCCGCGCCCAGCGCATCATCCGCCTCTCCGACGGCCATATCGCCAGCGACAGCCTGAACGACCCGCACCACGCCAGCGAAAACCTCCACGCCAGCCACGATCACACGTCATGAGTGACGCCACGCTCTCATGGTCGATGGCGTGGCGTCTGGCGCGGCGCGATCTGTCGGCGCGATTCCGGGGCTTGCGGCTGCTGCTGGCCTGCCTGTTTCTGGGCGTGGGCGCGCTGGCCGCCACCGGCACGCTGACCGCCACCATCAACCATAACCTTGCCACCAAGGGCCGCCAGACTCTGGGCGGCGATGTGCAGTTCAGCCTGTGGCAGCGCGGGCTTTCCCCTCAGGAACGCGCGGCGCTGGGGCGCTATGGCACGCTGTCGGAGGGCAGCCGGATGCAGGCGATGGCCAGCTTCGGCGACACCACCGCCCCCATCGAGCTGAAAGCCGTGGACCAGCACTGGCCGCTGGTGGGCCGCCTGACGCTGGGCGATGGCCGGCAGGTGGGCGCGCCGCCGCCGGGGGGCGCATGGCTGTCCGATGGCGCGGCGCAGAGGCTGGGCATCGCGCCGGGCCAGCCTTTCACCATCGCCGGGCAGAGCCTCACCGCGCTGGGCATCATCGCCGACGAGCCCGACCGCCTCTCGGAAGGCTTTGCCCTCGGCCCCACGATCATCACCGACGCAGGCTTCCCGCATCGCGCCGGGCTGGACGCGCCGGGCGCGATGATCCGCACCCGCACCCGCATGGCCTGCGCGCAAACCTGCGATGCCCAGGTCATCGCGGACCGGCTGAAGGCGCAGTTCCCCCGTTCCGGCATCGATATACGCACCCGTGACAAGGCCGCCCCCGGCGCCGAGAATTTTATCGGCCGCATGGGCGATTTTCTCGATCTGGTGGGGCTGGCCGCGTTGATGATCGCGGGGCTGGGCATCGGCGGCGGCACGGCCAGCTATCTGGAAGCCCGGCGGCAGGCGATCGCCACGCTGAAGGTTCTGGGCGCGACCTCCGGGGATATCGCTCGCATCTATGTGGCGCAGATTGCCGCTGCCGCTCTGGCCGGGAGCCTTGCCGGACTGGCGGTGGGCACCGCCGCGGTGCCGCTGCTGACGCATGCGCTTGCAGGCGTGCTGCCGGTGGATGAGAGGCTGATCCTGTCGCCCCTCGCGCTGAGCCGCGCCGGAGGCTGGGGCCTGCTGGTCGCGCTGGTCTTTGCGGCCCCGCCGCTGGCCGCCGCGCGCGAATTTCCCGCCATGGCGCTGATGCGCGCGCGGGTGGCGGGGGCTGTGGGGCGCTGGCGGCGCGGCGCTGTCGCTCCCGTGGCGCTGGGCTTGGTGGCGATTGTCGCGCTGGCTTTTGCGGGCTCGGCCAACATCCGCACCACCGCGCTGTTTATCGCCGGCGCCGTGGGCAGTTTTGCGCTGCTGGGCGCGCTGGGCTGGGGGCTGCGCGCTTTGGCGGCACGGCTGCCGCGCCCGCGCGATCCCATCGCCCGCATGGCGCTGGCCAATCTGCATCGCCCCGGCGCCCAGACGGGCCGTCTGGTCACGGCGCTGGGCTTTGGCCTCTCGGCCTTTGTGCTGCTGGCGGTGGTGCAGTCCAGTCTGGACGCCAACATCGCCCGCCGCGTGCCCGCCAAAGCACCCGACTATTTCGCCGTCGATCTGCCGCCCGACCAGCTGGGCACCTTCACGCATGCCGTCAACGCCACCGCTCCGGGCGCGCATATCCGCACCGTTCCGGCGCTGCGCGGCGCCATTCTGGCCTATGGACCGGAAAACGCCCCCACCCGCGTCGCCGATCTGAAAGAAGTGCCCGATGACGCCTGGGCCCTCAAAGGCGAACGCGGCCTGACCTTCAGCGACAGCGTGCCTGAAGGCAACACCGTCACCGAAGGCGCCTGGTGGACCGCCGCCAATGCCGGTCAGCCGCAGGTCTCGGTCGATGAAAAGCTGGCCAAAACCATCGGGCTGCATCTGGGCGACAGCATCACCATCGGCCTGTTGGGCGTGGAGCGCAGCGCAAAGGTCACCTCTTTCCGCCGCATCGACTGGGACAGTTTCGGCTTCAACTATGTGCTGGTCTTCTCGCCCGGCGCGCTGGCCGGAGCGCCCTACAAGCTGGCCGCGACGATCAGCCTCGATCCCGCGCATCGCTCCGGTGCGGTGAAAGGCGCGCTGCTCTCGCGGCTGACCAAAGCCCTGCCCGGCACATCAGTGGTGGAAGTCGGCCCGCTGCTGAGTGCGGCGCGCGATCTGCTGGGGCAGGTTTCCACCGCCATCCTTGCCGCAGCCAGCATCGCCGTGCTGGCGGGGATCGCGGTGCTGATCGGGGCCATCGCGGCGGCGCGGGCCTCAAAGCTGTATGACAACACCATCCTGCGCGTGCTGGGCGCCAGCCGGGGGCAGTTGCTGGCGCTGCAAATGGCCGAATATGGTCTGCTGGCCGGGCTTCTGGCGCTGGTCGCGCTGGCGCTGGGCAGCGGGCTTGGCTGGCTGGTGGTGGTCAAGCTCTTCAGCTTCGACTTTCTGCCCGACTGGTCGCATGTGCTGCTGGTGCTGGGCGCGGGTCTGGTGGTGGTGCTGGGCTTTGCCTTCGCCAGTTCGCTGCCGCTGCTGAACGCCAGACCGGCGCGGGCGCTGCGGGAGCTTTAGTGCAGCCGCGACACATTCAACCTTTCAACTGAACACCGCCCTGAGCCCGTCATCCTTGGGATCATGGCCGAAGCGGTTCGGGCCCTTGTCGCCGTCCTGACAGAAGAAGACCAGCAGCGCCAGCCAGCCCAGAATCGGCAGGAAGAACAGCGCCATCCACCACTGCGAGCGGTTGGTGTCATGCAACCGCCGCGCCGTCACCGCGAAGGTGGGCACCATCGAAGCGATGCCGAAGAGCCCCGTGGCGAGGGTGCCCACCAGCCCCGTCTCATCGCGCAGGCCCAGCCCCACGGCGAAATCGCCGCCCGTCACCAGATCGATCCCCAGATTGACCAGACTGGTAAAGAGATGGAACATCCAGAACTCCATCCGCCTTGCCCGTCCAGAGACCTGCGCATAACGGCGATAGGGCAGCAGAGCCCAAGAGAGCGAGTTCATCGTCTATCCTTGAAACGCCATGAAAAAGGGGGCCGCGATGGCCCCCTTCCCTGTCTTCAGCTGAAGACCGTCGCCAGGCCGCGGCCCTTGGGGTCTTCACCGAAGCGGTTCGGCCCCGGCGTGCCATCGGTCACCAGAAAATAGAGCAGCACCAGACCACCGAGCAGCGGCACCACGCCGATCAGGATCCACCAGCCCGAACGATCCGTATCATGCAGTCGCCGGACGGCGACGGCCAGCGAGGGAATAAGCGAGGCCAGCGCGAACAGCCCGCTCAGCGCCGTGGCCGCGAAATTGGGCGTGGAACGCAGCCCCAGCAGCACGGAATAGCTGCCGCCCAGCCCGCCATCCAGCACCAGTTGAACGATGACGCTGAGCAGAATGAACATCCAGTATTCCTTGCGCCGCGAACGCCCGGCGAAATCGAAGTAACGCTTGTAGGGCAAGATCATCCATTCCATGCGAACTCTCCTATGTGTGGCGAATTGTGGTGAAATGCGACATCGCCCCTTGGGTAACGCGGCAAGGGGACCGAAAGGCTCGTCAACGAAACTCAGCTAAACACGGTCACCAGGCCGCTGTCGAGCGGATCTTCACCGAAACGGTTCGCGCCCGGTGTGCCGGGGCGGCACATGAAGACCAGCAGCAGAATGCCGCCGATATAGGGGATGAACCCCAGCAGATAGAACCAGCCGGACCTGTCCTGATCATGGAAGCGCCGCACATGCACCGCGATATAGGGCACGAACGAGCCCAGCCAGAACAGGCCCAGCGCGATCAGAAACAGACTGCCCGCGCGATAGCCGGGGCGCTGTATGCCGCCGGGGCTGACGATGACCGCAGCGCTGATCAGCGCGCAGGTCACGAGCACCAGAAACAGCGCGAACATCCAGAATTCCTTGCGGCTCGCCCGGCCACTGAAATCGGCATAGCGCTTATAAGGCAAAAGCATCCATTCCATCGGGGGGCTCTCTTTTCGGATCTTTGATGAATGCTGCCCCAAAGGCAGCAGCATAGGCAAACAAAAAGCAGGGCACGCCGAGGGGCGCCCTGCTTTTTGTGCGAATAGCGAAGATTACCTAATTAAAACTTGTAGAGAGCCGACACGCCATAGGTTCGCGGCTGATTGGGATAGCCCGAGACCGATCCGGCCTGCGCCGGACTGTCGAACACAATGTTGATGTAGCGCTGATCGGTGAGGTTGCGGCCCCAGACGCTCAGTTCCAGCCCGCGCGGCAGCTTCCAGCTGAGCGAGGCGTCGATCTCGCTCACCTCGCGCTTGAAGGCCCGGGCGGCGTCGATGCCGGTCTGGTAGTTCACCGGCGCGCCGGTCAGCGGGTTGGTGGTGATGAAGCCGGGCAGGCCATCCTCGATCTGGGTGGGCGATTCATAATGCCAGTCGCCCCGGAAGATCAGGTGATGGCCATTGGCGAAGGGATGGTCCCAGCCCAGCACAAGGGTGGAGGAAATCGCCGGAATGCCCGCCGGGGTGCTGCCCGAAATATCGCCGAAGCTGGAGTTGAAGAAGCTGTCATATTTGGGCCGCAGATAGGTCAGGCTTTCACCAATGGTGATCTCCGGGCTGACATGGACGTTGCCCTCGAACTCGAAGCCATAGACCGATTCCTTTTCGGCATTGAGCAGGGCAAAGCCCGTGCCGTCGAACTGGTTGGTCTGGAAGTTCTTGATGGTCTGGTGGAACACCGCGATGTTGGCGGTGGCGATGCCCCAATTGGCCTTGAGCCCGAACTCGATCGAGCGCGAGTTTTCCGGCAGGGCATAGCGGCTGCCATAGGTCAGATTGTTGAGTGCGAGCCCTGCCGCGGCAATCGCCGGGGCATCGGAGAGCGCCGGGCGGCTGTCCCGCGACAGGTTCACCGAAGCCGCCTTCCAGCCCGTAACATAGGAACCATAGAGGTTGATATGCGGATTGAGCTGATAGGCCAGCCGCCCGGTGTAGCTGACATTGCCATCCGCCACATGGCCCGGCTCGACCGCGTTGGGCACGTTGAGGAAGGGCGGCATCACCTGCAGCGCCTGCAGCGCCATCAGCTGCTGTGCCACGGCACCGGCATTGGGCACGCCCTGCGCGGCCAGCACCCGCGTCGCGCCGGGCACATAATTGGCGAGATTCAGGCCGGAGAACACGTCATTGCTGACCACATTGGTGGAAAAGCGTTTGGCGTCGTGGGTGTAACTGATGCCGCCTGTCACCGTCAGCTTGCCGAATTTCACATCGGCCTGACCGAAGACGGAGAAGCTCTCATCCTTGAGCGCATAGGCCTCGTTCATGCCGCTGCCCGACTGGAAGAACCTGCCATTGTAGAGCGCGGGATTGCCCGAAAGCGCGCCCAGCAGATTTTCCACCGCCGGCAGGCTGAAGGCCCCGCCCGACTGCTGCTGGATCAGCAAATTGGCGTAATTGCGGAAATCATTGCCATATTGCAGCTGGCCGATCTGGTCGATCTTCTCATTGAAATAGGAGCCGCCGCCCAGCAGGTTCACGAAATCGCCCAGCGCCAGATTGGCACGGAATTCCTGCGTGAAGGTGCGGATATGGACATCGGCAGCGTTGCGGCTGAGCAGGTCCGCGCTGGTGAAATCGCTGTCCTGATTGTTGAAGTTCAGGCTCTTGCGCCAGGCGGTGATGCTGGTCAGTTTCACCAGCCCCACATTGCCGTCGATCTGGCCGGAAATGCCGTAATTGGTGATGGCGTTGGTGGATTTCAGATTGTTGTAGAGCGTGGAATAGGGATCGCTGGCCGGATTGACCTTGCCGCCGATCGCCTGAATCGCCGCGGTCGGCCCGCTGGCCAGCACATTGACCGTGGCGCAGCACAATTCGTCGATCTTGCCATAATCGCCGATAATCCGCACGCGCGGGCCATCGTCCGGCGCATAGAGCAGCTGGCCGCGCACATACCAGCGGTTGCGGTTGTTCGTCTTGCTGTTGGTGCCCCCATCATAGACATAGCCGTCACGCCGGTTGTAGCCACCCGCGATGGAGCCGGCCAGATCCTTGGCGATCTTGCCCGTAAGGTTCGCCCTGGCCACGAAGGCATTGTAATTGCCGTAGGACAGCTCCGCCGAGCCCTGCGTCTTGAACTGCGGCTCCTGCGTGGTGATCGAGACCACGCCCGCGCTGGCATTCTTGCCGAACAGCGTCGATTGCGGGCCGCGCAGCACCTCGACCTGAGTCACATCGGGGAAATCGGCGATCTGCGCCGCGCTGCGCGAGCGGTAGACGCCATCGATGAACACGCCCACGCTGGGCTCCAGCCCGGCATTGTTGTCGCCATTGCCGAAACCACGGATCAGGAACGAGGTGTTGGAAGAGGTCTGATGCTCATTCACCCGCAACGACGGCACCACGCTGGCCAGATCGGCGATATCGCGAATCTTGGCGCGTTCGAGCGTCTCGGCGGTGGTGACGGTGACAGCCACAGGCACATTCTGCAGCGTCTGCGCATGCTTGGTGGCCGTAACGAGGATCTCGTTGCCGCTGCCCTCACCGGCCACGGGCGGCGGCGCGGGGGGCGCTTCCTCAGCCTCGGCGGGGGGAGCTTCGGCGGCAGGCGCGGCATCGGCGGGAGGCTGCAAGGCAGCGGCATGGGCCAGCCCCGGCGTCACCAGCACCATCGCCCCGCCTGCCAGCAAGGCGCCGCGCAGGCGCATCAAAGCGCCCCTCATGATCAGCCCCGCCTCATTCTCGATCCTGCCATTGTTCATATCATTCGCGTCCCGGCCCCACATGGCGCTTGTTTTTGCCCTGTTCATCTTGGTCGGTGTTAATTAGCATCAGGCGTAATCTCAATGGCCAAAACGGCCCAAACCCTCGGTTCGCCGTGCTTTTCCGCGCAAAGCAGCCCCCCTGTGGCTGATTTGGGACACTCCCTGCGCCCGCACGCCTCACCACTGCCCGCACATGCCTTGCCCTCCACGCGCTTTTGGACTAGGGGCGCGCCAGAATTGTGCGGTGCAAAAGCCGCATCATGATCGATGCCAGAAAGGCGTGCCGCAAAGGGCCCGCCCCCTCTTTACGGAAAGACCTGTTGATGTCCGCCCCGCTTCCGCTTCGCAACATTGCGATCATCGCTCACGTTGACCACGGCAAGACCACGCTGGTTGACCAGCTCTTCCGCCAGTCCGGCACCTTCCGCGACAACCAGCGCGTGGAAGAGCGCGCGATGGACAGCAACGATCTCGAAAAGGAGCGCGGGATCACCATTCTGGCCAAGCCCACCTCGATCGAGTGGGAAGGCACGCGCATCAACATCGTCGACACCCCCGGCCACGCCGACTTCGGCGGCGAGGTGGAGCGCATCCTCTCGATGGTCGACGGCGTCGTGCTGCTGGTGGACTCGTCGGAAGGCGCCATGCCGCAGACCAAGTTCGTGACCGGCAAGGCGCTGGCGCTGGGCCTCAAGCCCATCGTCGTCGTCAACAAGGTCGACCGCCCCGACGAGCGCATCCAGGAAGTGCTGGACGAGGTGTTCGACCTGTTCGTCTCGCTCGACGCTTCGGATGAGCAGCTCGACTTCCCCGTGCTCTACGCTTCGGGCCGCAACGGCTACGCCAGCGATGACATGAACCGTCGCGAAGGCACGCTGACCCCGCTGTTCCAGAAGATCGTCGATCACGTGCCGCCGCCGGCGCTGGAAGTCGACGCGCCCTTCACGTTCCTGGTGACCCTGCTGGACCGCGACAACTTCCTGGGTCGCGTGCTGACCGGTCGCGTCACCTCGGGCGTGGTCAAGGTCAATCAGGCCATCCACGCACTCGACATGGACGGCAAGGTCATCGAGACCGGCCGCGCCTCCAAGATCATGTCCTTCCAGGGCCTCGACCGCGTCCCCGTCGACGAAGCCAAGGCCGGTGACATCATCTCGCTGGCTGGTCTCTCGGTCGCCACCGTGGCCAACACCATCGCCGACACCTCGGTGAGCGTGCCGATCCAGGCCCAGCCGATCGATCCGCCGACCCTGTCGATGCGCTTTGCCGTGAACGACTCGCCGATGGCGGGCCGCGAGGGCACCAAGGTCACCAGCCGCATGATCCGCGACCGCCTGGAGCGCGAAGCCGAATCGAACGTGGCCATCAAGATCACCGAATCGGCCGACAAGGACAGCTTCGAGGTCGCCGGTCGCGGCGAACTCCAGCTGGGCGTGCTGATCGAAACGATGCGCCGCGAAGGCTTCGAGCTGGGCATCAGCCGTCCCCGCGTGCTGTTCGGCACCGACGAGAACGGCGGCAAGACCGAGCCCTACGAAAGCGTCCTGATCGACGTGGACGATGAGTTCTCGGGCACCGTCGTGGAAAAGATGGCGCTGCGTAAGGGCGAAATGACCGACATGCGCCCCTCGGGCGGCGGCAAGACCCGCATCAGCTTCATCGCCCCCTCGCGCGGCCTGATCGGCTATCACGGTGAATTCCTGTCCGACACGCGCGGCACGGGCATCATGAACCGCCTGTTCGACAAGTACGGCCCCCACAAGGGCAAGATCGAGGGCCGCAAGAACGGCGTGCTGATCTCGAACGGCGCCGGTGAAGCCAACGCCTACGCGCTGGGCCCGCTCGAAGAGCGCGGCATCCTGTTCGTCGGCGTGGGCGAAGCGCTGTATGAGGGCATGATCATCGGCGAGAACGCCAAGCCGGAAGACCTCGAGGTCAACCCGATGAAGTCGAAGGCGCTCACCAACTTCCGCGCCAGCGGCAAGGACGACGCCGTGCGTCTGACGCCCCCCAAGGTGATGACGCTGGAGCAGGCCATCGCCTACATCGACGACGATGAGATGGTGGAAGTCACCCCCAAGAACATCCGCATCCGCAAGGCCGAGCTCGACCCCAACGAGCGCAAGAAGGCCAGCCGCCGCAAGGACTCGTAAGAGCCCTTCACGGTTGTGTGAATTTCGGGAAAGGCCGGGGGGAAACCTCCGGCCTTTTTGTTTGGGCCAGTCTTTTTGTTTGGGCCGATCTTTTGTTTGGGCCAGTCTTTTTGTTTGCGATTGCAGGAAGGCGGCACCCAAGGGGCGCCTGTGAAGGATAAAGCCACGCGCCCTCCCGGCATGGTTCACGGCCCATGCGGCCAACCAAATTCATCTCCTTCGCCAAGAGGAGCCTGTAGCGATCATTCGTATAACTCCTGAAGTTCATAACTATAGATTGGAAGGCATATTCTTTTAGCCTCGCTTCAACTTTGGAGATTGTTTCATGGTTGATGCCACGCATCGCGGTTTTGATAATGCCAGCCCCGTTCAGGCGCCCTCTCCCCTGGAAGGGCTGGACGCCGATTGCATGGCCATGCTCGATCTTCTGGTGCAGAACCTTGCCGATGGCGTCGACCATCCCGAGGTCTGGACCCTGCTCGGCGATCTGCGCCGCGATCCGGCCCTGCCCCTGCTGCTCGAAACGCTGCAGGCCGCCCGGCCGATGATCAACCATTGGCGCACCGGCCAGTCGCTGGACATCGTGGCGGGCGTGCTGACGGCGCTGATCGAGGACAAGGCCGCGGGTCTGGCCCTGCTCAAGGCCATCGAGGTGCGGCATGCCGCCTGCCCGCAGCTGGCCGGGGCCTGCTTTTTCGTCAGCCGCATCGACGATGCCCACCGCACCGCCGACCTTTCGGCCCGCTTTTGCGAAGCGCCTTTCGTCAAATTCGAAACACTGATCGATGGCACCGTCGCGCCATGCTGCTCGATCTGGACCCAGCATCGGCTTGGCCATCTCGACCGGCAGAGCTTCGAGGAGATCTGGAACAGCCCGGATGCGCAGGCCATGCGCGAAAGCATCCTCGACGGCTCTTTCCGCTATTGCCACAAGCAGCGCTGCACGCTGATCATGGAAGACAGCCTGCCCCTGCGCGACGAGGTGCAGGACATCACCCTGCGCCAGATCATCGACGAACACCGCACAGAGCTGTCCACCGCCCCGCAATGGCTGTTCCTGGCACATGACCCCACCTGCAACCTGGCCTGCCCGTCCTGCCGTGCGGGGCTGGAAATCGCCAGCCCGGCCCAGCAGGCCCGTTTCGACATCATCATGGACAAGGTGTTGCGCCCCCTGCTCGACAGCGGCGACAATCTGAAGGTCTCGATTTCCGGTCAGGGCGATCCTTGGTCGAGCCAGCATTACCGCGACATCCTGCGCCACATCGCCGACAACGACCTGTCGATCAAATTGCAGATCAACACCAATGCCCTGCTGATGGGCGAGAAGCGCTGGGCCGACTATGCCGGGCTTGAGCGCCATGATCCCGATGTCATCGTCTCGATCGACGCAGCCACGCCCTGGGTTTACGAGCATGTCCGCAAGCCCGGCAAATGGCCCAAGCTGATCGAGAATCTGCGCTTCATCGCCGATCGGCATGCGGCGGGCGTCTTTCCGCTCTATGCGCTCAACGCCACGATCCAGCTCGACAATTATCACGATATTCCGGCCCTTGTCGCCCTCTCCGAGGCGCTTGGGGCGGATGAACTGCAGCTTTACATGATCCAGAACACCGGCGCGCATCTGGGCCACAGCTTCGCGCGGGCCAACATTGCCGACGCGGCCCATCCGCTGCACCTGTCCTTTCTGGAAACCCTGCGCAATCCCTGCCTCGACCGCCCGGTGGTGCATATGTACGATGTGGCCAACTGGCGCGCCAAGGCGCTGGAGCAGCACCTGCCCTCCGACGATCTGGGCGATGACTGGGACCGCGAGCAGGCGCTCGAAGCGATCCGCGCCAGCGTGCGGAGCGATGATTATGTCCGCGCGGCGGCGCTGTGCGCGGCGGTTCGCCAGCGCTTTCCGGCCGATGCCGATCTGCTGCTGGCCGAAGGCGCCATTCTCGATGAATTGGGCTTTACCCGGCAGGGCGACTGGCGCCGGGCGATGGCCACCGCCGCGCAGGATGCCGCGCGCGGGCGCAAGATCGACCGTATCGCCTGCTGATGCCCCGGCTTCCCCTGCAGGCCCCGTGATGATAAAATCCCGCGGCTGAAAACAGACAAAGGCCCCTGCCATGTCCCCCCAAGGCAAGCTCTGGTTCCGCCGCAAGAGGTTTGGCTGGGGGTGGTCGCCCGCCTCGGTCGAGGGCTGGCTCAGCATCGGCGCCTATCTGCTGATCGTCCTCGCGCTGCATGCGGCCAGAAACGTCAGCCCCGCCTTTTCCTTCATCGGCATCGCGCTGGCCACCGCCGGGCTGATCGCGCTGGGCTTCTTCAAGGGTGAGCCGCCCAAGTGGCAATGGGGCCGCCGCGATCGCTAGGATCGCTGGCGAAACAGCGCGAGCCGCCTTGTCGCAAACAACGCCGCAAACAACAGGGCGACAACAGAAATCCGGAACGTCACACGCCCCATGCGCCTCGGCTCACGGACAGGGTGAGGCAGGTCACCGCGCCTGAGGCGCCAAACCCGCAAAACGCCTCCAGCCCGCAGGAACGGAATCGGAAGGCGATCCTTTTCAGTCATATCTTCCAATATTTTACCTTGCCGATTGCGAAGAACTGACTGTGGAAACTTTGCGAAGAAAGCACCGGTAAAAATACCTGGGTGATTTTATGAGCGTGAAAAGCATCATCGTCGCCGGTCCTGTATCCGCCATCCTGCTACCCTGGCCCGTTTTTGGGCAGGAGACTCCACCTCCGCCGGAAACCCCGCCACAAACGCAGGAAACACCCAAACCCGATAAGAAACCTGCCCCCCATATCTCGCCCTTTTACTTCGGCGTGACAGGCGGCTCACTCGGCGTCGGGCCGGAAGCATCCTATGCCATCAACCGCTACATCGGCGTGCGCGGCAACATCACCTTTCTCAATGTCTCGCATGATTTCCATTCCGGCGGCCTGCCCTATCACGGGCAGGCGCATCTCGGTTCGGGCGGGCTGATGCTGGATTTCCGCCCCTTTGGCGGCGGTTTCTTCATTTCGGGCGGCGCGCGACTGAACAAGAACAAGCTGCGCGCGAAATCGACCTTCAACGGCGTGATCGTCATCAATGGCGTGACCTACACCTCCACACGCACCGGCACGCTGCTGGGCTATGCCGATTTCCCAGCGGTCGCCCCCACCTTCACCTTTGGCTACGCGGGCACGCTGCGCCACGGGATCAAGGTGGGCATCGAGGCCGGAGCGATGTTCATGGGGTCCGGGCGCGTCTATCCCTTCACCAACACCGGGCCCAACATCTCGCCAAGCCGGCTGGAGGCCCAGCGCGCGGGACTGCAGCGCGAAATGGACAAATATGAGGTCTATCCCATCGTCCAGTTGACGGCAGGGTATCGGTTCTGATGTTCCAAAAGGACATAATGTGAGGAGGCTACCCCTCGCGCTCCCATGAATGTCTGCGTTGCGCACAACCTATCGGATGGGAGCGCGTTCCCTGCCCTTTAGACAGAAGCTGTCTGCCTGCAGTGCTTCAAACGCCCCTTTATACAGGATCGGATGCGCGAAAACCCACACGCCACAGCAGGTCGAACATGGCCTGCCCCTCAACCATGGCTGCCTTGCCCGCATCGGCTTCGCTCATCGCGGATTTCGCCGCCTGCATCAGCAGTTGCGCCTTCCAGCTGACCTCATGCAGATCGGCATGAGTCATCCGGACCGCCTGCCGGCACTGTCGTTCAGACGGCCCTGCCCCATCTGAAGGATTGGATGCCATGGATAAGCCTCCTTTCACAAAGGATCATGGTCGTAACCCAAAAGGCGCTCATTCCACCGCCAAGAAAGCGAAATCCATAACGACCTTCATGCGCCGTAGCATGTGGCAGAAAGCTTGTGTGTTACGAATTGTGTATCCGGATCAAATCACATTCGGTCCGGATACACAAGACGTAGACAACAACGTGGGAGCGTTACAGTCTGCACGCCTTACTTATCGCATTGATCCGATAAGGCCAGTCGTCGTATCATAAATTATTCATCCAAACTGGTTGACTTAAAGCTTTGCGCGGACCGGAAGCAAAGGTCACCACCCCCGCACAGTCCCGGAAACGCCCCTATAAATGTAGGATGTCGCAACCCATGCACCGCTCGTCGAAGCTGAACCTCGGCTGCAAGCATCGTCCCGTTTTCGTTCAGTTGCGAAGCCCCATATCGGTGTCACAAGACGGCGACTCGCCAGGGCCGAACAGGGGTTCCAGCCCGGCCGCCGACAGGAGACCTATGATGAACGTCAAGTTCGCAGCCACCTTGCGGAAGGCCACCATGGCGGTGGCGCTGGTCGCCACGGCGGCCACCGGCCTGATGGCCACCACGGCTGAAGCCCGCCCCGGCTGGGGTGGCGGCTATCGCGGCGGCTGGCATCGTGGCGGTGGCGGCGCTGGCGCGGTGATCGCCGGCGGCATCGTCGGCGCGGCTCTGGGTGCGGCGATCGTCGACAGCAGCCGCCCGCGCTACTACTATCCCGCCGAATATGGCTACGGCTATGCCCCGCCGCCGCCTCCCCCGCCCTATTACTACGGTGGCTACTACCGCCCCTGGGCCTGGCATGACGGCTATTACTGGGACCACTGGGGTCACCGTTACTACGGTCACCGCGGCTGGTAAGCCGATCTGAAACCTTCCGACTTTTGGAGCATCATGCGTGATCGTCAGATCGCCCATGATGCTCTGGTCGGCCTGCCCTTCTCCCCCTCCCGGCAGGTCGCCCCAAACTTGAGCGCATGGCCCTCTCTTCCCCTTGTGGAGGGCCATGCGCCTTTTTCTTGCCCGGTTTCCCACCTTCACCATCCCTGAAAGCGGCCCCTCTCGCCAAACCGGGCCGACAGGTCTATGGGCCTCCCGATGACTTCGCCCGACACCTTTCCCGCGCTTCCCTCCCGCATCGAGGATCTGCGCGTCGCCCTCTTCAGCGGCAATTACAACATGGTCACCGATGGCGCGAACAAGGCGCTCAACCGGCTGGTCGGCTATCTTCTGGCCAAGGGTGCGCAGGTGCGCGTCTACTCCCCCACCGTGCCAGAGCCCGCCTTCAAGCCCACCGGAGACCTCATCAGCGTCCCCAGCTTCGCCATTCCCGGCCGCGCCGAATATCGCATCGCCAGCGGCCTGCCCCGCTCCGTGCGCCGCGACCTTGACGCATTCCAGCCCAACATCGTCCACGTTTCCTCGCCCGATGTGACCGCGCACCGCGCCGTCACCTGGGCCCGGGCGCGCGGTCTGCCCGTGCTGGGCAGCGTTCACACCCGCTTCGACACCTATCCGCGTTACTACAACATGGCCTGGGTCGAGCCGCTGCTCACCGCCCTGCTGCGCCGCTTCTACCGCCGCTGCGACGGCCTCGTCGCGCCCTCGGAGAGCTTCGCGCAGGTGCTGCGCGACCAGCGCATGAATTACGACATCTCGCTGTGGTCGCGCGGCGTGGACCGCGAGATTTTCAACGCCGAGCGCCGCGACATGGCCTGGCGCCGCTCGCTGGGCATCGCCGACGATGAGGTGGCCATCGGCTTCCTGGGCCGCCTGGTGATGGAAAAGGGCCTCGACGTCTTCGCCGACACCATCGAGGAACTCGAACAGCGCGGCGTGCCCCATCGCGTGCTGGTGATCGGCCAGGGCCCGGCGCAGGGCTGGATGGAGGCACGCCTGCCCAAGGCCGTCTTCGCGGGGTATCAGGCGGGCACCGATCTGGGCCGCGCCGTGGCCGGGATGGACGTGCTGTTCAACCCCTCCATCACCGAGACCTTCGGCAATGTGACGCTGGAAGCCATGGCCTGCGCCCGCCCCGTCGTGGCTGCAGAGGCCACCGGCAGCGAGAGCCTTGTCGATGACCGCGTCAATGGCCGCCTGATCCGCCCCGGCGCGGTGCATGCCTTCGCCGAAGCCCTGAAGGTCTATCTCACCGACGCCGAGCTGCGTGCCTCCCACGGGGCAGCGGGCGAAGCGCGGGCGCATGACTTCAGCTGGGACCGGATCAACCAGTCGGTCGCCGATACCTATTTGCGGTTGATCCGGCAGAAGGCGCGGAAGAAGTAAGGGTTGAAGCAGGGGGTGTTACACCCCCTGCACCCCCGTTACGTCTCCCGACAATAGAACGGACCAAGCCGAAAAGCTGCGCCCCGTCTCTCCGTTGGAAATTCCTGTTCCCTGCGGGGCGGAGAGGTTAGGGATGGCCATGAACATCGCTGCTCTGGAAGACTATCTGCATCATCAGATTCCGCTCTCCGCAGCGATGCAGGTGGCGGTGGATGCCGCAGGATCGGACTCGGTCGTGCTGTCCGCTCCGCTTGAACCGAACATCAATCACAAACATACGGCCTTTGGCGGCAGCATCTGCACCTTGGGCATCCTTGCCGCATGGTCGCTGGTGCATCTGCGGTTGCTGGAGGAAGGCCTGCGCTGCGAGGTCGTCATCCAGTCCAACCAGATGGAGTATGACCTGCCGATCACCGGCCGTTTCACCGCCGCATCCCGCCTGCCCGACCCGGCCATCTGGCCGCATGTCCTCAAGACCCTGACCCGCCGCAAACTCGCCCGCATCGAGGTCCATTCCGACCTGATGTTCGAAGGCAAAGTGGCAGGCCGCCTGAGCGGACGCTTCGTGGCCTTCCTGCAAAGCTAGCGCCGCAGGCAAAAACCCCCGCACAACGCGGAGACAGGGCACAACGACCGGGCGCCCCTGCCGCTTCGCCGGAAGACGTTATGGGAACGCGAGGGGGTAACCCCCTCGCATTTCTCTTGCCCCTTCTGCTGACAACAGATGCATTTCCCGCCGGATCGACCTACATAGTCCCCATCATGGCCGACCTTTTCCAAGCCGATCCCCCGCCGCGTGCCGAGCCCATCACCCCTCCCGGCGCCATGCCTCTGGCCGAGCGCCTGCGCCCCACCTCTCTGGCGGAGGTCATCGGGCAGGAGCATCTGACCGGTCCGGATGGCGCCATCGGGCGGATGGTCGGCGCGGGGCGGCTGTCCAGCATGATCCTGTGGGGGCCGCCGGGCACGGGCAAGACCAGCATCGCGCGGCTGCTCGCCGATGCGGTGGGCATGCGCTATGCCGCTGTCAGCGCGGTGTTTTCGGGCGTGGCGGATCTGAAGCGCATCTTTGCCGAGGCCGAGGGCGCGCTCTCGCTCCATGGCCGCCCGACGCTGTTGTTCGTGGACGAAATCCACCGCTTCAACCGCGCGCAGCAGGATGGCTTCCTGCCCTATGTGGAAAAGGGCACGGTGACGCTGGTGGGGGCGACCACCGAAAATCCATCGTTCGAACTCAACGCGGCCTTGCTCTCCCGCGCGCAGGTGCTGATCCTGCACCGCCTCTCGCCCGAAGCGCTGACCACCCTGCTCGAACGCGCCGAGGAGGCCGAGGGCGTCCCCCTGCCGCTCACCAAGCCCGCGCGTGAGGCGCTGATCGCCAGCGCCGATGGCGATGGGCGCTTTCTGCTGGGGCAGGTCGAAACGCTCTACACGGCCTCGCTGATGGAGCCGCTCGGCCCGGCGGAGCTGGGGCAGTTCCTCAACCGCCGTGTCGCCGTCTATGACAAGGACCGCGAGGGACATTACAATCTGATCTCGGCGCTGCATAAATCCCTGCGCGGATCAGACCCGCAGGCGGCGCTTTACTATCTGGCGCGGATGCTGACGGCGGGGGAAGATCCGCTCTATGTGCTGCGCCGTCTGGTGCGTTTCGCCAGCGAGGACATTGGCCTCGCCGATCCTCAGGCGCTGGTGCAATGCCTTGCGGCCAAGGATTCCTATGACTTTCTCGGCTCGCCCGAGGGGGAACTGGCGATTGCGCAGGCCTGCCTCTATTGCGCCACCGCGCCCAAGTCGAACGCGGGCTATGTGGCGTGGAAGGCCGCCGCTGCCACGGCCAAGGCGACAGGATCGCTGATGCCGCCCGCCAACATCCTCAACGCCCCCACCAAGCTGATGAAGGAGATCGGCTATGGCAAGGGCTACGCCTATGACCACGATGCTACGGATGGCTTCTCCGGCGCCAATTACTGGCCCGAGGAGATGCAGCCCCAGACCTTCTACCGCCCCGTCGAGCGCGGTTTCGAGCGCGAAATCCTCAAGCGGCTGGAATGGTGGGAGCGCAAGCGGCGCGAAAGGCAGGACGAGCGCTAGAACAATGGCTCAATGCGCGCCGAACAGCAGGCCCGCATTGTGTTAATTCGTCATTTTCCTTCAGAATTAACCTTTACGGAGACCATTCCGCCCCCTATCGCTCGCACCTCTGCCTAACGGCTTGGAAACAGGGGTGTTTTCCATATGCGAAGGATTGTGGGCGCGGCAGTCTTCCTGCTGTTGGCTGGCTGCGACGGTGCAAACGGGGCGGACCTTGGCGCCGGCAGGAGCGCCGACACGCGCGGACTGAAGGTGTCTGCGGCGGAGATGTCGAAGGCCTTTCTTGTGAACACCACCAGGGCGAAAGCGGCCTATGGCGGGCACAAGCTGGAAGTATCGGGCGAAATCAAAGGGATCGATTTCGGCCTGACTCACCGGCCCGTCATCAAGCTGCGCGGCTTTGGCGACACCATGGACCTGGGCGTGACCGAGGACGGAAAAGTCAGCGACGTCTCGATCAACGGCCTGTCCGATGACGAGGCCGCGAAGCTCAGCAAAGGGCAGGCATTAACCTTCCTGTGCCGGGGGGCCGATGAGGTGGCGAGCGGCGCGCAGTTGAGTGATTGCAGGATCAAGGCGTAAAGCAAAAAAGCATGATCGCGCGCGGCGCTTATCTAGGCCTCACCCCGATCTCCTCCATCGATTTCCTGCCGCCCATCTGCTGATAGGTCCGATAGCTGTCCGCCAGCGCATCTTGATCCTCTGTGATCGTCCGCTGCGCGGAGGAGAGGAACGATCTGTCCGCCCCCCAATGATTGGTCCCGAAGCGGTGTTCCTGCCGGATCAGCCTGCGCGTATCGCTCATATGAAACTGGATCTCGCGGATCTGGTCTTCGAGCGCAGCCAGTTGCTGTTCACGATCGCCATCCGGCTTTGCCGCAGGCCGGCCATCATGCCGCTCGATCAGCATCTGATGCGCCTCGGCCTCGGCCACCGCGCAGGGATGCAATGAAATATCGCTGCGACGTTGCACATCTTCAAGGCAGGCGCGTGAGAGGAAGGTGGGGTTCCCCTCGCCATCCGTGTTGTATTTGAACCATGCCAGTGGAGGATCATCCATCAACGGCGGATCTTCTTCCTGAGCGACTGCCGCATAAGGCGTCAGGATCAGAAAGGCCGGAGCCATCCATTTATGGAGCGATGCGATGTTCATAACACCAACTTTGCCGCATCACACAGCCAAGTCCAGTTTTATTCCAGTATAGGCCTGCGCAATATGGCGCCGCCACGGCATGGCGCGCGCCCTTTCCGGCTCTGCTCACGGGGCCGCGCGAGACGGTCGAGGAGCATTAACCGAATCTTCAAGGCCCATGCTCCAAAGGCCCCGCAGCGCCAAGGCTTTTCCGAATCCCCCCGACTGCGGGTTTGCCGGGCACTGACTGAAAATGGTCCCAAAACCGGGCCCAAACCGGGTATGCCGAGCCTGCGGCGCCCATGATCGATGCGATCTCATTCCACGGCCCTCTGGCCGATTTCAGACCTTGACCGCAAGATCGAGCAGGCACGTCGCCCGCGCCGCCCCTCACCTTGCACATCGCCACGCCAGCCAAGCTGTGCATGGTGACCCCTACGGGAATCGAACCCGTGTTTCAGCCGTGAAAGGGCCGCGTCCTGACCGCTAGACGAAGGGGCCGAAGCCATGATGTTGATGCCATCTTCCCAAAGGAAGAATGGTGCCGGCTAGAGGGTTCGAACCCCTGGCCCCCTGATTACAAATCAGGTGCTCTACCAACTGAGCTAAGCCGGCACGTCGGCTTCAGTCAGCGCCCCATGCCCTATGCCACGCCAAACGTCCAGCCCTCGGTGAGCGCGATTTTGCCGGTGAGGGCGGATGGACGCCACAAATCCTCACGCCCGGCATGGCCGCGCAGCCATGCCGCCGTCATCAGAGCATCGGCGGCATGATCGGCAATCGGCGCAGCAGCCTCCTCGACCACCTCTGGCTGGCAGCCCAGCGCCGCCAGCGCCACCGCAAGATCGCCCCGGTTCCTCACCTTCGAACGGCCCGCGCTGCGCCCCGCCGCCATGGCCGCCAGCGTGGTGTAGATTTCCACCACCACCCGGCCTTGCTGCGGAAGCGGGTCCATCGGCCAGACGGTGACCTCGCGCGGCAGGCGATGGAACAGCCGCATGCCCGAAAGCGAGCCCTTGCCCACCTGCCCGGCGCCCACCAGATTGAAATTGCTGGTCGGGCGGCAACCGGCCAAGGCCTGGGCATGTTCGGTCACCCGCATGCGGCCCCGTCCGCCGGGCTGGCCCTCCGCGCCGAACAGATCGCCCTCTCGCAGGCCATGACGGCGAAAATAGCGGCTCGCCTGCGGGTGGTCGACGAAGGTGGAGACGCCCAGATGCGGCTCCCGCGCGCAGATCGCCTCGACCAGCGCCCAGAGCTCGCGGGCCGTGTCGGGGCTGTCCTGCCAGCCGGGAAAGAAAGCGCCCCGGTCCGCATGAGCCAGCGACTGGCCCAGATCGAAGCCGATCAGCGTGTGTGGCGGCGTCTCCAACAGCCATTCCAGCACCTCCATGCGAGACCAGATATGTCCGGGGCGGACCAGCATGGGCATGCGATCACCCGCGCCGATGATGGCCACGGCAATGCCCTTGTGCCGCTCGCCACTGGCGCCGGACCAGTCGACGGCGGCGTAATGGGTGAAAATCGGGGCGTTCATGGCGCGGTTTTAAAGGCAACAAAAGGAAATGCGAGGGCGTTGCCCCCCGCATTGTCCTTGCCCCGGATCGCGGATCGCAAGGGCCGGATCCGGAAAAGTCGCCGAAATGGAGGCTCTTGCGGCATTTACGGAAACCAAATCCGATGGGATGAGTTGGAATGCATGGAAAGGAGATTCTCATGCGCAATGAAAAAAGCGTCAGAGGTCCCAGAGGGAGTTCGAAAATCTACGTCGACGAGCATGTGGCGCTCCCTACCCCGGAGCGGACGATTGGATTGCGGGCGGGAAGCCTGAACCATATTCGGGGGAATGACATCAGCACCTCCGCAGCCATCCGGCACTATCTGAATTTCAAAAACTAGATCTTTTTGATTTAAGACAGCGGCAGCCCGGAAAGCCTTTGGCTTCTTGTTGCCTTGCAGGGCCGGAAGGTGGGCAAAACAGGCGCCCCCTACCTCCAAGGATTGGGGCTGAAACCTTCACGCTCCGTGGATTTGCACTGTAAAGCCTTCTTCAGGCGCTGGCGCCACGAAATGGCTGGAAATCAGGTTGAACTCGGCATCGCTGGCGGCGAAGGCATGCTCTCCCAGCGCGTTGCGCGCTCTCAGCCGAGCCTTGCAGACATCATCTGGCACATCGAGGTGGTGCAGGCAGTGCGCCGCCCCCGCCTGCTCGAAGATGTCGCGCATCCAGTTGCGCGCCACCACCGTATTGGCCGGAAAATCCAGCACCACGGACACGCCTGCCTGCAGCAGAGCGATCAGATGCGGCGCCATCGCCTGCCGCAACCGGGCGGAACAGCGAACATAATCCGCCACCGAAACCATGTCATCGGCATAAAGCGCGGAAAGCCATTGGTCTTCGCTGACGACAATCGTCTCGGGCTGGCGGCCCAATTGCGTTGTCAGAGTTGATTTTCCGGCGGCGATCTTGCCGCACAGCATGTGCAGCACTGCAGATTTGGTCATCATGATTGGCCTTGAGCATGCCGCGCGCGCAGGCGCCGCTCCAACATTCATATGGCGAAAAGCCCCGGCCCGACGTGTCAGGCCGGGCGGCTAATTCGATTGCGGACAGCAATCCCCATAGGGTGAATGATCAAGCTCATGACCAGGAGTATGATGATAAAACAAAGATCTGTCGAGCCATGATCGATGCGCGCCCAAACAGTTGCAATGCATGGCCACCACAGCACGCCATCGCGCCTTGTTGATGGAAGATCTCAACATGTCGTCCGATCATCCCGGCCGCATATTCCGCATCGCCATCAAGCGAAACCATTCGTAACGGAACGTGAATAAAAATGCATTGAAATGCAATTTTTTCCATGATAGCAAAAATGCACAAGGGAAAAGAATTCGAGCCTCAAGAGCTTGAAAATGAGAGGAGAGCTGATGATGGGTGATTCCCCTCATGACACCATGCTCGATCCACATGTGAAGACCTGAAGCAGACTTGAAAATCTTCTGAAGCCATCTCGGTGCTCCGGTTTCCGCCGGTGCAAAACCATAAGCCGCGCCCTGCCGGATCGTTGTCCGGCGGGATGATCGTGTGCGGCCACGATCCCGCAGGAGAACCGACGCCATGAGCTGTGTGTCCCCATCGATGCCCAAAGCGATCATCGCCGCGATCTGCGCCGCCGTGCTGCCTGCCAGCGTTCTGGCGCAGACGGTCGTTCAGACCGATCTGGGGCCGGTGCGGGGCGCCGATGCGCAAGGGCTCTCGCAGTTCGATGGCATTCCCTATGCCGCGCCGCCGGTCGGGCCGCTGCGCTGGCAACCCGCCGCGCCCGCCACGCCATGGACCAGCCCGCGCGATGCCACCGCCTTCGGCGCCATCTGCCCGCAACCCGCCAGCCCCGGTCATGGCGCTGCCCCGCAAAGCGAGGATTGCCTGACGCTTAATGTCGTCACGCCGGATGCCAAGGCGGTGAAGAAGCTGCCGGTCATCGTGGTGATGCATGGCGGTGCTTTCTTCGTGGGCTCCGGACGCGAGGTGCTTGAACGCGGCGTGCCCTCCATCGTCAAGCGCGGCGTGGTGCTGGTCTCGCCCAATTACCGGCTGGGGCGGCTGGGCTTTTTCGCGCATCCCGCGCTCAAGGCCGAGGCCGATGCGAAGGGACAGGGCACCGCCAATTACTGGCTGACCGATCAGGTCGCCGCGCTGCAATGGGTGAAGCGCAACATCGCGCGCTTCGGCGGCGACCCTTCCAATGTGACGATCATGGGCTGCTCGGCGGGCGGCTCCAGCATCGCCGGGCTGGTCGGCGCGCCTGCCGCGCAGGGTCTGTTTCAGAAGGCCAGCGTCCATTCCGGGGGCCTGCTGTTCAGCACCACCGCCGCCTGGCCGCAGGCACAACAACTGGGCCTTGCCTTTGCCGGGCGGGTGGGCGTGAAGGATGACAGCGCCGCGGGGCTGGCGCAATTGCGCGGGCTTTCCTTCCAGCAGGTGCTGGCGGGCGATCCGGGCGCGCCGGACTTCCGCGCCATCGTCGATGGCAAGGATCTGCCGCAGACGCTGGCGCAGCTCTATGCGCAGGGGCGGATGGCGCATGTGCCGATGATCGCCGGCTCCACCAGCAATGAGGCGAGCATCTTCGGCCTGATGGGCTTCGACAAGGCCGAGATCGAGCGGCGCTTCGGCATCGATCTGGATGCTTTGCGCGCGCCCTATGGGGTCAACGGCCCGCTGTCGGATGCGGAGCTGCTGCGTCAGGTGCAGACCGATTTCATCTTCACCGCAGGCGCCATGGCGATGGGATCGCTGGTGGCCAAAACGGGCGCTCCGGCCTGGACCTACAATTTCGATTATGTCGATACCGCAAGGCGCGGCACGGTGCCGGGCGCCAGCCATTGCGCGGACTGGCCCTATCTCTTCGACGGTTCCAGCTTCGGCGCGGTGAAGGCCCCCTCGGCGCAGGATCGGGCGCTCGCCCGTCAGATGCAGGACTATCTCTACAATTTCGTCACCAAGGGCGATCCCAATGCCGCGGGCCTGCCGGCATGGCCGCGCATCACGCCGGGCAGCATCGATCCTCTGTTGATCGGCACGCAAGTGCGCGCCGTTCCCGATTTCCGCCGCAGCCAGCTTCAGCCCTGGTTCGCCAAGTGGGAGAAGGAGAACGGCATGGCGCTGGGCATGGGAACGCCAGCGGGAGGTGGGCAGTGAGCTGGCTGGCGGCGCTGGCCGCCGCCGCTCTGGCCAGCGGGGGCTTCACCTTCGATGTGGCGCGCCATCCAGTCGATGGCGGCGGCCTCTCGAACTGGCCCGGCCAGCCCGCCACCTTCCCGCAGGGCGTGACCGGCATCGGCGACATCATCTATGCCCAGCCGCTGCATTACCGCCCGCTGCGGCTCGATCTGTATCGCCCGCCTGCCGGAGCCTCCGCGCCGCTGCTGGTGCATGTGCATGGCGGGGCCTGGGTGAACGGCACCAAGCGCATGGGCGGACCGGTGAAGGATTATCCCGCCCTGCTCGCCCAGTTGGCGGCCAAGGGCTATGTCGTGGCATCGGTGGAGTACCGGCTCGATGGCGAGGCGCATTTTCCAGCGGCCATTCAGGATGTGAAGGCCGCGATCCGCTTCCTGCGCCAGCATGCGGCGGACTATGGCATCGATCCCACGCGGGTTGGCATCTTCGGGGAATCCGCCGGAGGGCAGCTGGCGGGGCTGGCCGCGACAAGCTGCGGCGTCCCGGCCTTCGAGCCGCCTGCCCTGCCCGGTGCGGAAGGCATCTCCACCTGCGTGCAGGCTGGTGCGCCATGGTACGGCGTCTATGATTTCGCGACGGTGCCCACCCCGCCCGGCAACACCGGCCCCGCGCCCTATCTGGGCTGCCCGACGCCGCAATGCCCGGCAGAAACCATGCGTTTCGCCAGCCCGATCGCCTATGTCGACCGCAAGGATCCGCCGATGCTGCTGATCCATGGCAGCGCCGACACGCTGGTCGCCGTCTCCCAGACACAGGAGTTCGAGGCAAAACTGCGCCAGAGCGGGGTGCCGGTGAAGGCCGTCTACATTCCCGGCGTCGATCACGGGCTGATCGGCAAGGACGATGCGGCGACCGGCGCGGCGGTGCAGCAAGGCATGACGGAGATGCTCGGCTTTTTCGACCGGACTTTCAAACCATAAACAGACACACAGGGGGCGATACCATGAAAGTGACAGCTTTGCTTATGACCGGCACGGCAGCCGCCGCGCTGCTGAGCCTTCCCGCCTACGCGCAGGACACCAAGGCGCCGACCGCCACAGCAGACCAGCCAGCGGCGAGCGAATCCGCAGACGATCAGCGCAAAGACGCCGAGATCATCGTCACCGGATCGCGCATCGTGCGCAATGGCTATGCCTCGCCCACGCCGGTCACCGTCGCGGCGACCGAGGATCTGGCCAAATCCACCCCCGCCAGCCTGCCCGATGCACTCAACAAGCTGCCGCAGTTCCAGAACTCCTCCAGCCCGGCGCGCAGCAGCCACAATTTCTCCAACCAGCCGACCAATGGCAACATCCTCAACCTGCGTGGCGTGGGCGGCAATCGCACGCTGATCCTGCTCGATGGCCAGCGCGTGCCGCCCACCACCTATCTGGGCACGGTCGATGTCGATGTGATCCCCAGCATGCTGGTCAGCCGGGTGGATGTGGTGACGGCGGGCGCTTCGGCGGCCTATGGTTCGGACGCGGTGGCGGGCGTGGTCAATTTCGTGCTCGACAAGAATTTCACGGGGCTGAAGGGCAATGCGCAGGGCGGCGTTTCCGCGCGCGGCGACAACAACAACCAGCGGCTGGGGCTGGCCTATGGCACCAAGCTGTTCGAGGGGCGCGGCCATCTGCTGCTGAGCGGCGAGTTCTACAACAATGGCGGCATGCTGCGCTCCGACCGGCCGGGCGGGCTGACCAACACCGTCTATGTCGGCAGCGTGCCGGGCAGTTCCGCCTCGCCGGGCTCCGCCGCCAATCCCTACACGATCGTCAACAATGTCCGGTTGGCGATCTCGAATGACAATGGGTTGATCCTCAATGGCCCCGGCGCGGGCATGGTGGTGGATGGCAATGGCGGCCTGCGGCCTTTCAACCCGGGCACCACCACCGGCACCCCCGCCTTCAATGTGGGCGGCGACGGTTTCGCCATTTCCCCCACCGTTTCGGCGGTGGCGCCGCTCAAGACCTATCATGCCTTCGGGCGGTTCGATTACGACCTGGCGCCCGATACGAAGGTCTTCGTGCAGGGCGTCTGGTCGCGGGCGGATCTGCGCTACAGCAGCCAGTCCAACGCCTTTGTCGGCACCCAGAATGCGCCGGTCTTCCAGGGCAACCCCTTTATTCCCGCCAGCATCGCCGCCCAGCTGACGCCGGGGCAGGAGTTCGACGTCGGCAAATACAACGGCAACACCGGCAGCGCCCCCATCACCACCGAGCGCACCGACTTCTGGATGGCCACCATCGGCGCGGAAGGGCGCTTTGGCGGATGGAAGTGGAATGTCGATTATTCGCATGGCGATTCCCACCATCAGGTCCGCCAATATGGCCTCTATGACTATCAGAAGACCTATGCCGCGCTGGATGCGGTGCGCGATCCGGCCACCGGCAACACCGTCTGCGCCACGTCCCTGAGCGCCGATCCCGCGATCCGCTCACGTTTCGCCGGGTGTCAGCCGCTCAACGTCTTTCTGACCGGCGACGCCTATACCTCGCAGGCCGGCTATCGCTACGCCACCAGCACGCCCATGGCCTATGATGCGCGGATCCGGCAGAATTCGGTCGAGGCCTCGATCCAGGGCAGCCTGTTCAAGCTGCCGGGCGGCACCGTCGACATTGTGCTGGGCGGGGAATATCGCAACCAGACGCTGGACCTCACCAGCAACAGCGATCCCTCGCTGCTGGACACCACGGCGGAGCGCAGCGCCTATTTCGCCGGGCTGCGCGGTGTGTCCTCCACCTCGCTGTTCTTCTGGCTGAACAATGTGGGCGTGGCCCATGGCAAGCAGAATGTGAAGGAAGGCTTCGCCGAACTGAGCGTGCCGATCCTGAAGGATGTGCCCGGCTTCAGGCAGTTGAGCCTGAACGCCGCCGGGCGCATCACCGATTACAGCACCTCGGGCTCGGCCAAGACGTGGAAGCTGGGGGCGGTGTGGCAGCCTGTGCGTGACATTCTGTTCCGCGGCACGCTCTCACGCGATATCCGCGCGCCCAATCTGTTCGAACTCTTCGCCGGGGATCAGAGCGGCATCGGCCTGCTGACCGATCCCGTGACCAACACCTCGCAGAATGTCTCGACCGTGACCGGCGGCAACCCCAATCTGAAGCCCGAGGTGGGCAACACGCTGGCGCTGGGCACCGTGCTGACGCCCGGCTTCCTGCCCGGCTTCAGCCTCTCGATCGACTATTACCGCCTGCGCATCCGGGGGGCGATCGCCACGCTCAACGCGGGCCAGATCGTCAACAACTGCTATGTGAACTCCAGCGCGCCCGAATGCGCGCTGATCAGCCGCCCCACGGCGACCAGCTTCCCGACATCGGTGCGCGTGGCCGCCGCCAACATCGCCTTCCTGCAGACATCGGGCATCGATTTCGACGCCACCTACAACACCAACATCGGCAAGGGCCGCCTGACGACGCGCCTCTATGCCAACTGGCTGGACAAATATCTGACGCAGCAAAGCTTGGTCGCGCCCATCTACGATCAGGCGGGCTATGGCTCGAACAGCCCCACCGGCCTGCCGCACTGGCGCGGCACGCTCAGCGTCAACTATGCCACCGGGCCGGTGAATGTCTTTGTGTCGGAGCAGTATATCGGCGGGGTAAAGGTGGGCCAGCCCGACCAGCCCAACCAGAACTTCGGCGGCGCGCGCACCCCCGCCGTGTGGTACACGGATCTGACCATCAGCGGCAGGATCGAGGCGATGGGCGGCACGGTGGAGCCCTTCTTCACCGTCAACAATCTGTTCGACCGCAATCCACCGCTGGTGCCCGGCACCATTCCGGGCGTGAACCTGCCGACGATCATCTCGCTTTACGATACGGTCGGGCGGGCCTTTACGGCGGGCGTGCGCTTCAAGTTCTGAGCCGGGACGAACGGCTCAATCCAGAGCGCCGATGGGCGAAGCGGGGCGCCGGTCTTGATCGGCGCCCTTGCTGTATGACGATCGGCGCCAGCGATCCGCCATGGCGCCAATGCCTTGTGCCGCAGACCGGGACAAGGATGTCTTGCGGCCACAAAGATCTTATGAATTCAGCCACTTCGATGAAGTGATGGCGGAGAGGCAGGAAGTCACAATGGGGTGATAAGCCATTGATTTTTAAAGACTTATTCTGCGCACCTTCGACAAAGTACCACGGAAAGTACCACACCACGATTTTCTACTGAAATCACGCCGTTTCGACGCTGAGTTCGGCCCAGCCTTTTTCCACCAATCTGGCCGGTTTTGCAACCCCGGGGTGTTATTGTCCTAGGGCACTTGTCGCGGCGATTCGCATCCCCGAATCAGTGGGGTCAAAGCGAGTCGCGATCCGAGGATTTCAGGCGGGCCTCATTCAACTGCGACAATTGAGCTGCGCTTGACAGCGTGGGATCGGCCCTGAGCCTTTTCGCGAGCTTTGTGACCTCGCCAGCAAAGCTCCTGTTGGGTGACTTCCCCGGCTTCAGGCCGAGGTTATGCAACTCCGCTAAATCGAGTGCCATGAGCGCCACAGCTTCAGGAAGATCAGGCAGCAGGATGCCTTTGATCGATGCGATTTCTCCGAATTCGCCTGATGCCCGTATGTTGGCATCGAAGAAACCGTCTCCGATCACAATTCCAAGCGGCTCCCCGTCGAACCGCAGTTCGCCGTACGGCTTCACAATTCCTGCCTTCATTTCCCATGAGATTCGTTGCCGCACCTCAGCCAACCAACGTGCGAGCAGGACAAATTTGGTGTGGAAGGCGCGTTCCAGCGCATTCGTCCGATTCGAGGCGATCTCTAACGCCGCCGGGATCCGTTCGAGTTGATTCTCCAAGCTCGGACCATTGAAAAACGAGTCGGCGCTAAAATGGCGCAACTCGAGATATCCGAGACGTAGCTTGTCAAAATTGGCAGCGTAGCTCTTCGACTCTCCCTTTTTCATGTGAAGAAAATTGCTCAGCCCGGCTCCGTACAGCATCGCACCGCGCGGATCCTCCCGAAGATGCCTAAGCAGATCGACGCCAACCGCATGCCGTTGCAAACCCGTATAGGCAGTAAACAAGCGATCATTGGCCGACAGAAGACACAGCTCGTCCACACCCAGGATAAATTTAATGGGATCAATCTCGAGATCCGGGCCCGCATCGATGTTCACGTGCCATCCGCAATCCCGAGTAATCTCATTGGGAAACAGATTGAAATAACCATCCATATTCTCGATGGCGTCAGTGATCTCCTGTCGAACCAGATCCGCCTCTGCGAACGGCAGCGGCGGTGTCAGCAGCTCCACACCCGCAAGCCGGTCGACGGGCCAATGGATGGGATCGAGCCCATATTCGGAGATTACGTAGAAGCCGGGCTTGCGGACTGCCTTGGCGGGAGCGCTCCAGGGCCTCCCGGTATGCGCTTTCAAGGCAGAGGCGACGGCACGGCAAAACTCCGGAGTCGCCTCGTCCATCCCTCCGTACTTCAGTTCACGCTGGAAGCGGGGCTCTCCCAGATCTCCCAGAATGACCTCCAGCTCAAAGCCTGCGCGCCATGGATGCTCGTTCACCATGGCACACTGCGTAGCCGATTTCTCGGCAGTGTAAACGTAGCTGATTCATAGTCTTTTTCGATTGATCCGCTCTCACTGGGCACGGGCTTTCAAGAGGCGCAGGCCTGTCGCCTGGCGCCATCCCAAAAGGCCTCTGCTCATCGCGGTTTTTGTTCTGGCTTAGGTGAATTCGGTATCGTTCGTGATGCGGCAGTTGGTAGTTGCGGGACACGATCCGGCGACGCATGGGCTGCCCTAGGCATCTCTGTCGGCGCGACTTGGCGTTCCTTGACGATTCCACTCCAAAGGCCGAATTGCCAAACGCCCAATCCAATTCCCAAGATCGTCCCAAAAAAGCCGATCGCCTTTGCAGTCCGCCCCTCAAAAAGGCGATCAAGTCCAACACCCAAACCTTTGGAAGCTGTGCGCAGTTTTCCTGTCACCATTCCCCTAATGACCAGGAAAAAAAATCCCACCTTTGCCAGTGTTGAGTTATGCATCCTTATAAATTCATTATTTTGGAATGCCTGAACCTCCTCTTCTCCATTCAAATAATGCCGATGTACCCCACCATTCAAATCCCATAGGGACTTCATTTTTGGATGTGGGGCGTAGTCGGAGCCATACCTGTCAGCGAGGAGGTCATTCAAATTCAACCGACGTTCGACCGGAATTACGGGGGCGTCAAGGCCCCCAAGAACACGGAAACGATGCTCAAGATGCTCGAACCCGAAGGTCAGATTCCGCATATTCCAGTGAATCCAAAATCTATCGCGTCGATCTCTGGCAAATTCATAGAATTTTGTCAGTAGCTCCAACTCGATATCATCGAATCGATCTTTAACTTCTTCCCGCTGGATATGCAGCTCTTCTGCAATAGAATGGGTAGAAAAGCTAACCGTTTGTTCAGTGGCATAATGCGTAACGGCGATTGAAGTTATTCTTGGAGAAAGCCCTTCATTGTCATCATTGAGACTCTGACAAGAATAATGAACGATAAAGAAATTCTGGGGACGCTCTTTGATTTCCTTCACAAAGCGCCTGCTATCATAGATACTCAAGGGCTCCATTCCTTTCAGTCGAACGTGCCCTTCGAAAGAAATGAGTGAAGGCCGCCACGATATGGGGCACATTTAGCCTTAGGCTTGGCTTCAATCAACTCGCCAACGGCTCCGTTCGCGCATCTCTGTGCAAAATCGATTGTCTGCCTGGCAGCACTACCCTTTACTCGCATACATTCGTCAGTGCTGGATCGGCGCGCTCTTTGCAACTGACAGCACACAATGAGCCCAAGCACCGATATACTCACCGCGAACCTTATACTCTGGCCCTGCCTCGCTGGTCGCCAGCGCCGCATTACCGATCATATTTGCAAATTCCATCGTTGAGCAGAGACCATTGCGCTCGAAAAGTCTCGCGAGGACCGCCAGCACGGTGCCAAAAGCCATATGGGCATCATCATCCACGGATCATCTCCTTCATTCAGAAAACACAGGATTATCCGATTCGGACGCGGTGCCTATCCCCGAAAAAGGGGGGGAACTCTGATAATTTCGGGCTATCAGGCAGGGCGATCCCGATGATAAAATGCGCCGATCAGAACGATGGCTGCATTTTCCAAATCACCCGTCATCCGGTCAAATATTTCACCAGCCTCCGCGAGTGACTCCGCAGCCACCAGCCCGCCTTCCAGTTCCTGCTTCTCACGCTGAAGCTCCACTTCCTCCCGCAGGCTTCGCAAAGCAGCGCTGAGGGCAAGAGCCTTCTTCTTCATCGTATCGGCATCGGCCTGCCGCCTCACGGCACGCTGTGTTTCACTTTCGATCGGCATGATCACCTCCATTGACCTTTATGCTCTTCCCCGGATGCCCGGGATCGCCATCGAACCACGACCGTGATCTTTGGGCAGATGGTAGCAGCCTACGCGACAGAGTGACACAGGTCGGCCTTGGCGCCGCGAGCTAGAATTTCCGCTTTTTGCCCTCAAATCCATCCTTGACCTCTTTGATCCATGCGAGGATTTCTCGCTCGCTCCACCGTGACGCATAGCGTGTCAGCTTATAGGGCGCAGGGAAGCGTTTCTTGCGGATCAGGTCGTAGATCGCGGTTTTCCCCAAACCGACGCGCCGGCTTACCTCCTCGAATTTGAGAAAGCGTTCCGGCGGCGTCTGTAGTCCCGCCGCGCCCGGGGCATCAGCCACGGCAGTCCCGTTTCATGCGGGCGATCCATCCATCGATGTCCGCTTCGTTCCACCTCGCCGCGCCCGGCGACAGCTTCATCGAGTCGGGAAAGTCGCCTGCACGAATCAGCTCGTAGATCTTTGATTTTCTGAGACCAACACGGTCGACCACCTGCTCCATCGTGAGGTGGATTACCGGGGCGGGGGCGAATGCCGGACGGGTAAGAGAACTAGCCATTCTCCCCTCCCCCCTTGCTCCGCGCCTTGGCAAAGCCGCGGTCGCTTGCCAAAAATGCAGCGAGCATGTGAGGAACAAGCTCGACCAGCGGCTCCTCCTCACCGTAAGCGCGATTGTAGATCGCGGCATATTCGCTCAGCGCGCGATGGAGATCAGGCGAGACGCTGATGGTCAGCTTGACCGGCACGCGGTCGGGGAGCTTGCCCAGCTTGATGTCTGCCATCACGGCCTCCTTCCCATGCCCCAGGGTTGAGGCATGACGATGTCCTTGTGAACGACGACCCGCAGCGGCCACCCCGGTCGAACGGTGATGGTTGGCTGAACGTTAAGAGCGCGGCTGACGACCTGGTCGCCGGCACGCGAGACACTCTGCTGGGTCGATTGGCGTAGTGCGCGCAGCAAGTCGCTTTCATCGCTGCCGAAGCTGAGTTGCGCGCTGACGCCAAGCATGGTCGAGAGCACGACACCCTTGAGCAGTTGCCAAGTGTGGACATCCACCTTGTCGGCAAGACCAGCATAGCCCGAAAGGTCGCTGGCCGGGACATTATCGATCCGCACAGATGACCCGTCAGGCAGGATAATGCGCTGCCAGACGAGAAGAGCCCGATTCTGCCCATAGGCTACCACGCTGTCATAACTGCCGATCAGCCGTGATCCCTGAGGGATCAGGAGGTAATGGCCGGTCGCGCTGTCATAGGCATTCTCGGTCACCTGCGCCGTTACCAGCCCGGGAAGGTCCGATTTCAGGCCGGTGATCAAGCTGGCTGCCAAAACCGTCCCTGCACTGAGCGTGTAGGGTGAGGAAGCCTTGACCAACTCATGCGGGTTGGCGTCCCCAGTGCCATCCTTCGCCGCCAGGAAATCGACCTTGCGCTGCTGACTCCCCGGGTCATGCTCGGGATCCAGCGCCAGTTTTGCGCCCGGAGCCGCGTCGTCTTCGGAAGCCTTGACCTGAGGATTGGTGCTTCCAGCGACAGTCAGCGGCTGCGTCTCGTTCCGGCCGCCACCTGCGATCTGAACCATGACACCCGATTCGCGTGCGGACCGCCGTTCCGCCTCATTTTTCTGGTGCTCGGCGAGTGCAGCCTGAGCGGCCGGGTCCGTCGCCCCGGCAACCGCTCCGGCTCCCAGAGACTGCTGGTGGTCGAGGATCGGCTTGCCTAGATCACCCGGCAAGGCCGGCCCAAGCTGCGGCACATCCCCGTAATTGCGTGGAGCGCCGGCCAAGGCTTCAGGCGTAGCCTTTGCCACGGGCGCGGCCTGATCGCTCTGCGCGGCACCGCCCACGGGTGAAACGTGACGCAATGAATACCACGCTATCCCGCCGACCAGTACCGCTGCCACCGCGCCGCCGCCGATGATGATTTGGCGACGGAACCGTACCACGCGCCGAGGTATGCCCCGCAAGACCAGCGTTTCCGGATCGAGCTTGGGATTTGGCGGGGGCGCCTGCATGTCGGTCTCGCTCATGACGCCCTCCGCCGGTTGCCCGATTGCGCTGCAACCTCCGCCCGGGTGATACGCACGATCGCCTGCTTCTTCGTGCCCAGACGCAGCTCTGCGGCGGCGAACAGGCGGTCGACGATGTAGAAGTGGCCGTTCATCCGGTAGTTGACGAGTTGGGCTTCGCCCTGCGCGCCCAGGATAAAAAGCGGAGGTGCCTCGCCGACGCCAATCGCCACGGGAAACTCGATGAAGGTCTGCCGGCCATCATCAAAAGCGCGCAGCGGGCGCCATGCCGGATCATCACCGCTGATCGCATAGGCAAAGTTCAGATGATCGAGCGACAGCCCCGCCGCCGGTGGAGGTGCCTGCTCCTGAGCCGCTGGCGATGGCGGTGTCCTGTCGCGCTCGGCCTCCTTTCGGCGAATTGCGATGAGATCACCCTCGGGATAGCTCCAGGAGATCGCAGCCATGGCCGTGCCCGGCGTGCTGGCCATCTCGAGATGATAGGTCCGCCGGTCCGTCGCAATGATGAGATTTGTGGCGAGGCCAGCCGAGAAGGGTTTGACCAGGATATGAGCGCGCTTGCTCTCCCCAGTCCCGCTGCTGGTGTCACCGACCGTCCAGCGCACTGTATCACCCGCCGCAACCGAGCTTATCGTTTCTCCTGGCTGAAGAGTGATGTCTGTCACGGTGCCGGGCGCCGCCAGCAGACGATAAAGCGCACCGTCGCTCCAGGCATAGACCTGCACGGCGTTGATGAAGCCATGCGCCACAGGCTCCTGCATGGCGCGCCGATTTGCTGTCCTCACGCCAAGCGCAACGGCAGAGGAACGCGAGCGAATGGGCTTTCTCATGATTGTCCTCCGCGCACGAGGGGGTGTCGGGACTGGCTGAATGATGGGTTGCGCGACGATCCTCGGCGCGGGCGGTGGAGTTGTCGTCGCTGGGGACGCCATATCCGGAGTGGCGGCGCTCGATTTGCCGGGAATAGCCAGGCTTTGCGCGTGGGCGGGAAGGACGCTGGCCATCAGGGTCAGCGCCGCGATCAAAAGCATCTTCATGGGTGGATCTCCATCTGGGGCTGAGCGGAATTGGGAGGCGTCGTCGCGATCGCCGCAGCTTCTGAGCGCGCGGGGATGGCGGGCAAGGCCAAGGGCCTGTCTACGGGCGCATCGAATTCCCGACTCCAGTCAACGGCATCGACATAGAGTCCGAGTGGGTTTCGGCGCAGAATGTCCGGGCTGCGCGGCGGTTTGAGGGAGACGGTCAGCATCGCGGTCCAGCGGCTGGTGCCGGTAGGCGCTCCGCGCTCGAACGCGCTCTCCACCCATTTGACCTGGAATGAAGAGGGGCTTGCTCGCACGACGCTGGTCACCGTGACCGAGACTGTTTTCTCCCCGGCACTGGCAAAGGGATCGTTGCCTCGAGCATAATCGCCGAGAAACAGCGCTCCGCGGGGCGAGACATAGTCGTAAGCCCTGAGCCAGCTTTCGCGCATCAGCACGGGATCCAGCGATCGCGAGCGGACATCGCTGATGAAATGCGACAGAAACCAGGCAATCTGGGGGTCGGTGGGCTGGTACTCGGTTTCCGCTGGCGCGATCGCCTGAGGCTCGCCGAGGTGATCGACCGCTACGACATAGGGCACGACACGGCTTTGCAGCGACTGCCAGATCAGCGCGAGCGACAGGCCGCTCGCCAGTGCCAGCGTGCCAAAGGCCATCAGTCGCCAGTTACGGGCCTGCACCCGGGCAGAACCGATACGCTCATCCCATAGCTGGCCGGCTCGCTGCCATGGCGTCTCCGGTTCGGGGCTTTGCCCGTAACGCTGGACAGGACGTTTGAAGAGCATGACTTACTCCTTTTCATCGATGTCGGGATTGGCACCGCCACCACCCCGGTCGCCCGATTGCAGGGCATGGATCGCCATCTGGCGGCGATGACGTTCTGCTTGTTCGGATTGGAGCTTGCGCGCCCAAGGTGGTGCGCCCTCACCTTCGCTCTGGGCGGGAGCCGCAGCTTCTCCTTTCGTGGGGGGCCCTTGGGTCGGCCCCTGCCCCTGCGCACCGGTGTCGGAAGGGCCTCCGCCCGGCTCGGGCGCCTCCGCTGCGCTCTTCATCGAGCTCGCGGCGGCGGCACGCGCCGCATTGTAGATACCGCCGAGACCTGCGCTGACGGTCGAGGCACCCGCTTCGGCCTGCCCGGCGCGATAGGCACCGACGACCGATGATCCCGCACGAACTGCGCTCAACCCTGCACCTGCCACGGCGCGAGCCGCTCCAATGCCGGCACCGCCCCCGGCGGCTACTCCTCCGGCCACCAGCGCGCCGGTCGCCATGACCGAACCGGCGCCAAGCTGCGGCGCGCCGGAGACCAGACCTGTCGCGATGCCCGGGGCGAAAATCCCGAGCCCCAACAGAGCCAGACTGGCCAGCACCAGACTCATGGCTTGGGCGATATCGGGCTGCTGCCCCTGAAGTGCTGCCGTAAACTGGGAGAAATAAGTCGAGCCGATCCCGACGATGACCGCCAGCACCATCACCTTGATGCCCGATGTCACGACATTCCCCAGCACTCGCTCGGCGAGGAAATTGGTGCGGTTCCACAGGGCGAAAGGCACCAGAATGAAGCCGGCCAGACCTGTCAGCTTAAACTCCAGGATGGTGACGAAAAGCTGGACCGCCAGGATGAAAAAGGCGAGGATCACGATAAGCCAGGCCAGCACCAGCACTGCGATGGTGAGGTAATTGTCGAAGAAGCTGGTGAACCCCATCAGCTGGCTCACCTGCTGGAGCAGCGGCCAGGCCGCTGAAAAGCCGGTGTCGGCCAGCTTGCCGGGTTTGAGAAGGTCGGCCGCGCTGATCGTATTGCCGCCGGCAGTCAGTCCTGCCTGCTCGAAAGACCGGAAGATGATGTCGGCCAGGGTCGAGTAGGAATTGATGATATAGGCGAAGGCGCCGATATAGAGGACCTTCTTGATGAGCCGGGCGATGACATTATCCTCGCCGCCCAGGGCCCAGAAAAGCCCCGCCAGCGTCATGTCGATGCCGATCAGCGTGACGGTCAGGAAATGAACGTCCCCGCCCAGCAGGCCAAAGCCGCTGTCGATATAGCGGGTGAAATCGCTCATGAACTGGTCGATGATGTTGAGGTCGCCCATGGGATGGTTTCCTCCTCAAGAGTCTGGCGGAGAGCGGAGACAAAGGGCTGCGGGGCCCGCTCGGGAGCGCGGGAGACGGGGCCCCGCAGCAGTCAGGCGAGGTCGAGAGCTCGGGCGGCCTCGCCCTTCGGCAGGTGCCCTCAGGGTGTGGTGTAGGCGCTGCCGGAACCGAGGAACTGGGTGACCGCGCTCTGCGCATCGGATTGCGACTGGGTCCGATTGGCCTTGTCGAGGGCTTCGGCGTGATATTGCGCCGCCATCAGGTTCTGGATCTGGAACTGCTGTTTGGCGATGAGCGCGAGCAGCTGATTGGTCGCCTGGGTAGCCTGAAGCGAACCCTGCGCGCTCTGGCTCCTGTCTACGATCCCCGACAGGTTCGAGGCGTCAGCACTCACATTTTCCACGATCTGGGCCTGAACCGTCATCGTCTGTTTGAAGGCCGCCATCGAGGCATCCATCCGGCTGCGCGCGGCCGTGACATGCTGGCTCATGGTCAGCGCCTGGTTGAAGCTGGTCGGGAACATCGAGGAGAATTCCTTGTCGATGTTGGCGACCTTGAACTCGAGCGACTGCGCCTGGCTCATCAGCGAATTGATCGACTGCATGGTCTGCGAGAGCGCGGAAAGCTCGGGAAAGCCCATGGTAAGCAAGTGCTTGGCCTGATTCTGCAGCATGGTGATCTGATTATTGATCTGCTGGAGCGTGCGTGCCGCCGTCAGGATATTCTGGCTGTAATTGGTGGGATCGAACACCGTCCATTGGGCCTGAGCGGGCGCCGCGGCGAAGCACGATCCCAGTACCATCGAGAGCGCGAGAGCGGATGTGAGGATCGGTCCGCGGCGGGGCGATTGGTTGCGGCATGAGGACATGGCAATTTCTCCTTTCAAAGGGACAGGGATTCGGAAAAGCTGGTGACGAGATCGGCGGCCCAGTCGATGCCGCGCGCAGCGAGGAAAGCGGCCGCAAAATCGGCACCATCGCCGCGCTCCGGCCACCGGGCGACGAGGCTGTCGATCAGGCGCTGGCTCTCGGGGTCGGATGAACCGGCCAGCACCAAGGTCAGCGGACCAAGCCCCAGCTCGAAGAGCCGGTTGCCGCGCGAGGATTGCAGGTAGTAGTGGCGCTTGGGCGTGGCCCTGCTGATCAGTTCGATCTGGCGGTCGTTGAGCCCGAAGCGTTCGTAGCTTGCCCGGCTCTGGGGTTCGACGGCGCGATCGTTGGGCAACAGAATGCGCTGCGGACAGCTCTCGATGATCGCCGGCGCGATCGCGCTGTCCGCGATATCGGCCAGACTCTGCGTGGCGAAGACGACGCTGACATTCTTCTTGCGCAGGACCTTGAGCCATTCGCGGATGCGGGCGGCGAAGAGCGGATGGTCGAGAAAAACCCAGGCCTCATCGAGCACGAGCAGGGTCGGCCTGCCGGTGAAGCGCTCTTCGAGGCGATGGAAGAGATAGGTTAGCACCGGCGCGATGGCACCGGCATGGCCCATCAGCGCCTCGGTTTCGAAGCATTGCAGCGAGGCGACGTGGAGGTCGTCATGGGCGCCATCAAGCATCGCACCGAATGGGCCTTCGAGCGTGTAGGGCGTGAGCGCCGAGCGCAGCCGGGTGGACTGGAGCAGAAGCGACAGGCCGGTGAGCGTGCGTTCTTCCTCCGGCGCGCTGGCGAGGCTCGAGAGCGCCGACCAGACCATATCCTTGATTTCCGGGGTCATCTGGACGCTTTCGGCGGAAATGAGCGCGCCGATCCACTCGCCCGCCCAGGCTCTTTCGTCGAGCCGGTCGATATGGCGCAGCGGCTGAAAGGCCATGGGCGCATGTCCCTCCGCTCCGCCGAGGCCCAGCGCGTGATGCGATCCGCCCATCGCCAGCACCCCGGCGCGCGCCGACAGACCCTTGTCGAAGATATAGATCTGGCTGTCGGGGTAGCGGCGGAACTGGAGCGAGATCAGCGAGAGGAGCACCGATTTGCCGGCACCTGTCGGACCCGCGATCATCATGTGCCCGACATCGCCGACATGGGTCGAAAAACGGAAGGGAGTCGATCCGCTTGTGCGGGCATAGAACAGCGGCGGCCCACCCAGGTGATCGTTGCGCGAGGGTCCGGCCCAGACCGAAGAGAGCGGCATGAGATGAGCAAGATTCAGCGTGTGGATCAGGGGCTGGCGGACATTGGCATAGACCTGCCCCGGCAGGCTCGAAAGCCAGGCTTCGACCGCGTTGACGGTTTCACGAATCGAGGTGAAGCCGAGGCCATTGACGATGCGCTCGACCGCGCGAACCTTTTCCTCAGCCCGCGTGCGATCGACATCCATCACCGTGATGGTGACGGTGAGGTAGCCGAAGGCGACGTGATCGCCACCCAACGCCTGCAGCGCGAGATCGGCATCGACCATCTTGTTGTCGGCATCGCTGTCCATCAGTTGGACAGGCTGGTTGTACATCACCTCGCGCAGCAGGGCGGTGACGGACTTTCGCTTGTTGAACCATTGGCGCCGCAGCTTCGTCAGTTCCTTCGTCGCGTCGGTCTTGTCGAGCGCGATGAAACGGGTGACCCAGCGATAGCCGAAATCCTGATGGTTGAGCGCGTCGAGCAATCCGGGCCTGGTATGGCCGGGAAAGCCCATCACACTCACCGTGCGCAGATGCGCCTCGCCCAGCATCGGCTCGAGACCGCCGGTAAGGGCTGTGTCGGCGAGCAGACCATCGAGATACATGGGCGTTTCCGGGACGGCGACAGCATGCCTGCGCATCGAGATGGCTCCATGGAGGTAGGTCAGCGTCTCGGCATCATCGAGTGGCGCAATCTCGGGAATGAAACCCGTGAACAGATCCAGTGCCCGGTCCGTCTCTCCGATGAAGCGGGTCAATGCCTGGCGCCAATCGCGCCCCACAACATCATCGCTGCGTTCGATCAGCGCGCGCCCGGCGGCATCAGCCTGATCGGGTGGCGGGAGGAATGTAAGGCTCAGAAAATAGCGGCTCTCGAAATGCATGCCTGCCGCCTCGAAGTCTGCGCGGCGCTCTTCATCCACCAGCCAACTCGCCGCATCCGGGAAATTGCTGCGTGGATAAGCGGCGGCCTCTGTGCGCTCCGCCTCGATATGGAGCGCCCATCCCGAGCCGAAACGACGCAGCACGTTGTTCGCTCGCGCCGCGACCGAGAGCAGTTCGGCCTGGGTCGCCGATTCCAGATCGGGACCGCGAAAGCGCAGCACCCGCATGAAACTCCCATCCTTGTTGAGCACCACGCCCGGCGCCACCAATGCTGCCCAGGGCAGATGGTCGGCGAGGCGATCGGCGCGGCTGCGATATTCGCGCAGGTTCAGCATGTCAGATGTCCTTTCTGGCGCAGGTGCCGCACCAGCACCGCTGCGAAATCGGGATCACGCCGGGCGGCAAACACAGCCAGCGTGTGGCCAAGCGCCCAGGCGGCGAGGCCCGCGATCCATTGCTGGAGTCCCAGACCTAGGGCGGCGGCCAACGTGCCATTGACGATCGCAAGGACACGCGGCGCACCGCCCAGCAGGATCGGCTCGGTCAGCGACCGGTGCAGCGGCACCTCGAAGCCCTCGATCATGCCGCCCTCCGGGCTGCCGAGCGCGCTCATGCGATCAGTGCTCCGCCCGCGAAGCTGAAGAAGGTGAGAAAGAAGCTCGAGGCCGCAAAGGCGATCGAGAGGCCGAAGACGATCTGGATCAGGCGACGAAAGCCGCCCGATGTTTCGCCGAAGGCCAACGTGAGACCCGTCGTGATGATGATGATCACCGCGATGATCTTGGCGACCGGACCCTGAACCGACTCAAGGATGTTGTTGAGCGGGGTCTCCCAGGGCATGCCGGTCCCCGAGGCCCAAGCCTGACCGGTCATCGCCAGCGAAACGGCCAGCGTCATGCTCGGCAGGGTCAGGCACCGCCCGAGCAGGGAAAGTTTCAAGTCGTGTGCCCGGCGACCGGACATGACGGGGCATTGTATTTTCATGAAGCGTCTCCTTGGGTGGTGGGAATTGCGAGGTCGGCGACCTCGTAGTGGCCGAGGGCGTCGAGGCCCCGGACTTCGGCGATGGTCTCCACGCGGCGCGCACGTCCGCGCCCGGCGATGAAGACGATCAGATCGATGGCCTCCGCGATGAGGCGCTTGGGCACGGTGGCGACGCTTTCCTGCACCAGGCTCTCGAGCCGATAGAGGGCGGCGCCCGCGCTGTTGGCATGGATCGTTGCGATCCCGCCGGGGTGGCCGGTGTTCCAGGCCTTGAGCATGTCGAGCGCCTCGGCGCCGCGGACCTCGCCCACGACAATCCGATCGGGCCGCAGGCGCAGGGTCGAACGCAGCAGGTCGGCCATGGTGACCCCGCCGCTCCCGGCAGCGCTTGCCTGGCGGGTGCGCAGCGCCACCACATCGGGGGCAGCGCATTGCAGCTCGCGCGTATCCTCGATGAGAATCACCCGCTGTTCCAGATTGGCCATCTCTGCGAGCAGCGCATTGGCAAGGGTGGTCTTGCCCGAGCTGGTACCTCCCACGACCAGGATGTTGAGCGCCTCGGCGACCGCCTGGGCCAAACGTTCAGCCACGGCACAGGTCATCATGCCGTCGGCGACATAGTCCGCGAGGCGATAGATCCGCGAAGCCGGCTTGCGGATCGAAAAGCACGGCGCGAGGCTGACGGGCGGCAGCACGCCCTCGAAGCGCTCCCCCGCCCCCTCACCATGCGGTGGCAATTCGGCAGAGATGATCGGCGCCCCGGCATGGGTTTCTGCGCGGGCATGACTGGCAACCAGTCGGATGATCCGCTCGATCTGTGTCGGCTCGTAGATCGAACCTGTATCGTGACGCCCCTCACCCAGCCGGTCGATCCACAGGCGACCATCGGGATTGACCATGATCTCGATGACGCTCGGGTCGGCCAGGGCAGCACCGATCATGGGGCCCATGGCGGTGCGCAGCATCGAACGTCCGCGCTGGCTCGCGACGGTGTCGCTGACCGCGCTCACCGCGAAGGCTCCTCGACGCGAACCTCAGCCTGTCGCGGCGGCGGAAAGCTTTGCTTGCCGCTGGCCATGGCCTCGCCGACACGGGCCACGAAGGCATTGAAGCGGTCGCGTCCGACCGCGCGCGCCACATCGTCGGCTTCGGCAAGCGGCGCTTGCACCATCAGCTGGTACCGGATGAACAGAGCGAGGCTTTCGAGGAGGATATGGCCGTCGCGCTCGACCCTCCCCAGGGCCAGCGACATCCGGTCCAGCCGCTGGGCGAAGCGATGTTCGAGATCGCTGGCGGCCTGCCGATTGAGCCAGGCTGTCAGCGCGTCGGTGAGGATGCCCGATTTCGAAGCGCCGGCGCGCGCGGCCAGAGCCTCGAACCGGTCGCTCAGATCCAGAGGCAGGAAGAGCTGGTAACGGACACGTTGAGCTTTCATGGACTGGACTTCCTTTGGCTGGGGAGAATGGGGCCCGGGCTCAGAAGCTCGGAAGGGAGTCGCGGTCGGCGCCGGGCCTCTGCCCGTCGCCCTCGTTCATTGCTCGGGCCCGGGTCACCGCACTGCCGCCTGCAGCACGGTCCATCGTCGACTTGTCGCTCGCCGGATCGGCGTCGTCCTTGTCGAGGCCGAGGAAATCGAGCTGGCGCGGTGGCTGCGAGGGCAGTTTCTCTTCCTCAAGCGCGGGGTGGCGCTGCTGCTCGCGCCCGCCATCGCTTTCCTCACCCGGCGCTTCGATCAGTGCCGCGAGCCTGGCATCCGGAAAGCTGGTGACCACACCCCAGTTGTTGATCACGGAAGGTGGACGATCAGGATAGGGGCGCGGACGCCCGCCCAGCGGCCCCAGATCCGGCGACGGCAGGATGCGCGCGAGGAAGTTGGCATCGGAATAGTAGCGCAGCTTCTTGGCGCGGATCGGCTCGAGCCCCGCGATCATCACCAGCTCATCGGAGGCGGGAAGCTGCATGACCTCGCCCTGTGTCAGCAGGGGACGCGCGGTCTCCTGCCGGCTGACCATCACATGGGCCAGCCATGGAGCAAGTCGGTGGCCAGCATAATTGCGCATCGCCCGCTGCTCGGTGGCCTGGCCCAGTGCTTCGGAAATGCGGCGCGCGGTGCGCTCGTCGTTGGTCGCGAAGGCGACACGGACATGGCAGTTGTCGAGAATTGCGTTGTGCTCGCCATAGGCCTTGTCGATCTGGTTGAGGCTCTGGGCAATGAGGAAAGTCCGCACGCCGTAACCGGCCATGAAGGCAAGGCTGGTCTCGAAGAAATCCAGACGGCCTAGGGCGGGAAACTCGTCGAGCATCATCAGGAGCGGGTGACGGCCCGACTTGTTGCCCTGCCCCTCGAGCTTTTCCGTGAGGCGTCGCCCGATCTGATTGAGGATGAGGCGGATCAGCGGTTTGGTGCGGCTGATGTCGGACGGCGGTATCACCAGATAAAGCGAGCAGGGCCGCTCCCCGTCGACGAGATTCGAGATCATCCAGTCCGAGCGCGAGGTGACCTTTGCCACGGTGGGGTCGCGATAAAGGCCCAGGAAGGACATCGCCGTTGAAAGCACGCCCGAGCGTTCGTTCTCGCTCTTGTTGAGCACTTCACGCGCCGCCGAGGCGACCACCGGATGGACCCTGGGGTGCTTGCGCGTTCCCAGGTGATTGGTGCTCATCATCGCCTTGAGCGTGGCGGTGAAGGGGCGCTGCGGATCGGAGAGGAACGAAGCGACACGCGCCAGCGTCTTGTTCTCCTCGGCATAGAGGATGTGGAGGATGACGCCGACAAGGAGAGAGTGGCTGGTCTTCTCCCAGTGGTTGCGACGCTCGAGTGCGCCATCGGGATCGACGAGGATGTCGGCGATGTTCTGGACGTCGCGCACCTCGTTCTCGCCGCGCCGCACTTCCATCAGCGGATTGTAATGAGCCGACCGCGCGTCGGTGGGGTTGAAGAGCAGCGCGTGGCTAAAGAGCGAACGCCAGCCGGCGGTGAGCTGCCAGTTCTCACCCTTGATGTCGTGGATGACCGCCGAGCCGGTCCATGAGAGCAGGGTCGGGACCACAAGACCCACGCCCTTGCCCGACCGTGTGGGAGCAAAGGCCATGACATGCTCGGGACCATCATGGCGGAGGTAGCGTCCATCCAACTCCCCGAGAAAGACGCCGGCATCGGCATGAAGCCCTGCGCGCTCGACTTCCCCGGGCTCGGCCCAGCGTGCGGATCCGTAGGTCGTGACATTCTTTGCCTGGCGCGCGCGCCAAAGGGAGCCGATGATCGCCGCACCGCAGCCCAGGAAGCCGCTGGCACCGGCGATCATTCCCGCCTCGGAAAAGATATGGGGGGCGTAAGCGTCGAAGTGATACCACCAGACGAAGATTGCCCAGGGGCGGTAGAAAGGAACGCGGACGAACGTGAACCAAGCCGGCCCAAGTTCCGGCTGCCACGCCAGGCGCCACGCCGCCCATTGCGTGGCGGTCCATATGCCGGCGAGGACAATCGAGAACACGGCCAGAATCTGGCCGAGCAACAGCTTGGTCGGGGTCATGGGGGAGGCTCCAGAAGGAGTTTTCGTCCTGACCCAAGACTCTCACGAATAGCGCTTTTTGTGGTAGGGCCCAACGACCGTCAGGGACCAGTTTCTACCGTCAATGGCGTCGCGCTTTTCACAAACTGCCTCCGGGCGAGTCGGCGGTGATCCAACCGGGCCCACCGAGTCGCCGCCGCAGAAGACCCCCGGTAACCGTCACACGCGGGAGGTTGTCAGGGGATCGTCGGGCCGCCGCGGTCGCGCCCGAAGCTCCAACTGATCGAACCTTCGCGCATGATCCCGGAAACGCTCTGGCCGATCCGCTTCTCCAAGACAGGCCGCCAGGGAACGAGGGTGAAATCCCTTGAACGCTCGACCAGTGCGTGGCGCCCCCCCGCCAGTTCAATGGTACGCAGGAGCTTTCCCTCGATGCGCTGACCCGGACCGATCTCTGCAAACGGCAGCTCCAGCTCCTCGGAAAGGACCCCCGCCACCCTCAGCAATTCGCGGCGCTGCAGCACGGCCAGCATATCGGCGCGCAAATGCAACTCGCCGTTCCGTTCGCTCGCCAGCTCCTGCTCGACCAGCCACTGGCGGCGCATATCGAGCGCGCCGCGAACCTCCTGCCCGAAGCCTGCCTCACGGAGCGCCACCGGCTGCGCGCTCGCCAGTTCCCGATCGAGCCAGGTCGGTGCATCCTCCCGAGCGAGGCGGGCCAGCGATCCTGCCGCGAGCAGGTCCACGGTGACCGGCCTGTCGCGCAGCTGGCGCGCCTCGAAGACTGCAACCTTTTCCAGATGATCGGGCGCAATCACCCAGCTCCCGTCATCCTCGCGCTCGATCGTCCGCATCGCGCGGCGCATGGCCTCGAGCCGACGCACATGCGCCTGCGCAAAGGCCTCGGTCGCGCCAGGGTCATGCCGGAGATGCGCTTCAACACCATAATGACCCCCATGCGCAGCGGCGACCTCCACGATCGTGCGATCCGCCGGGCGTATACCCCCGTCGCGCGGCGTGACACGCACGACTGCACCTGCCGGCAAAAGTTCGGTCGCTTCTCCCTTCCCGATCGCGACATAGTGAGATCGACCATCTACACCATCGACGATCACAAAGTGGCGATCCTCCAGTTCGTCGGCCAGGCCGCGCATGATAACCCGGCCCGTGATCGGCTGCGCACCGATCGCCGCCGGATCGAACACCCGCTGGTCCACGCTGGCGCGTTCCACGTTTCGCGCGCTCAGCTCGCGCTGCATTGTCCGGATGATATCTCCCCTTTCGCCCATCCGACGCAGCGTGTCTTCAAGCCCCTCCGCCAAGCGCCATCGCGGGCCCTCAACGTGCTCTGCCAAGCCCATCGCTTCGAGCTTGCGCAGTCTCCCCACGCGTTGACTCTGTTCGACTCCGCGGCTTCCGGTGGCAAGTGTCACCCGCGCATCATCCATGTCGCGCAGAAGCTGGCGGTCGATTGCGGTCAACCGCTCCGCCTCCACATCGCGGGCCAGCCGCTCGGCTATTTCGAGGTCGGTGCGCGGTCCCAGATCCATTGTCACGATCCGCATCGCCTGCTCGCGCATTCCACTCGAAATATACTCGCGGGCAATAATCAGATTCTGCCCGCGGTCGTCCTTGCCGCGCAACACGATGTGTGTGTGTGGGTGACCCGTGTTGTAGTGATCGACAGCGACCCAATCGAGCTTCGTCCCCAGATCTTCCTCCATCTGCTGCATGAGACGGCGAGTCAGAGGCTTTAGATCCTCATATTGATCGCCATCCTCGGCAGAGACGATGAAGCGGAACTGGTGCCGGTCGCCGTCGCTCCGGTCGAGGAACGCCTCACGGTCTGCCTGATCCTCCTGAGCGCCGTAGAGCTGGCCCGGCGTGCCGTCGCGATTGACTCCGTCGCGCTCGATATAGCGGAGATGGGCGCGCGCCGCAGCCATCCTGGTCCCGCCGCCCGCGCCTTTGCCGGCCAGCATGCTGAGGCGCGCCTTGACCACCACGCGGCGCGAACGAAACGCGGCATGGCGATCGCCTGACGCAAGAACGCGGGCACGCGCCGCGCCGCGCCCGATCCTACTGCCGTCGAAGCGGCCGCGCCGCGCACCTCCACGCCCGCCCGCCCGGCGGGCTGCCCTGATCACCTGATTGAGATAGCGGCGCGTACCCGGCCTGTCGGCGGGGCGTCCGAGATGGGGCTCGAAGTCATCGTCCACGGGGCATCCTTCCACGGCTGGAATGACGCTCCACGCCCCAAACATGCCACAGGCACCTGAGACCGCAAGTCCTCTTGCGGAGAGACAGCGGCAATGGCGGATTCGCGGTCATTTTAAGTCCCACATCTCGCGGCGGGTACCGTTGTCTCGTGAATTCTCCGGAAAAAAAGATGTGCAGACAATCACATGGCAAGATCCGCGAGATCTTGCCTCTATCTTGCATTCCGGCGCTTACCCCCTACCCCGGCCTCTCGATCCCCCCGCCATTCCTTCCCATCTTCCCCCAGCATCGCGCGGCATGGGAAAAAGGCGCGCGGACGATGCCTCCTGGCACCGCCCGCAGGCCTGTGTCACATGGTCAAAACTTGAGCAAATGGCGTTCGAGTTGGGCCTGTTTCGCTTGAAGTTCACGGGCGATTTTGGTGCGTTCGCGCTTGCTCCCGCAGTTGAAAAGTTCAGCCCGCAGCTCTTCGATCTGTGCCTCAATGCTCATGATTTGCCTCCTGATTGTCGCAAGACAGGAAGCGCGCCCGGCGCCGCGCGTGCCGGGTCAAGGTCCGCGAAGCGGCCGCGCCAGCGGCGATGGGGGTCACGATTTTTCGGGGGCGTCACTGTGGTCGAGGCCATGGCAATTGACGCCAGACCGCCCCTGGAAAATGGTGGGCCCCCATCGACCTTGACGCGGTGCGCGCGGCGACGGATCATGGGAAATCCGCAGCAGACATCTCCCTATCCCGTGGAGGAATGCTGGAGGCTCACCCCTCTCTGTCGGTCGTTACAGTTGCCTCAATTCGCCGCACACTGTCTCGAAAACATCGAAAAAGCAGCGCTCGAGACCGCCTTCACTCGCTGAGAATGCAGCAATCGCGGTGGGTAATGCAAGGGCCGTGGCCATCGTCAGTCCGTCCTTGATGAAGGTCGGATCGAGGCTTCGCGCGGCGGCAAGATCGCCCGTGGACTTCATACTGCGCGACACGTGCCACAGGATTTCGATGAGGCGGTCCTGAGGCGCGAGAGCCGAGCCGCCATAGTTCTTTCGCAGGATCTGAATCGCTTCGCCACGGCGACTCAACCAGCGTTCATTCTCTATGGTGCCCATGACCCCGAGTAGCGATCATGATGCTACCGCTTCAAGCCGCCTATCCACAGAAACCCACGATTCCCGTGGTATTGCGCGTCAGCAATTTCGCGCTGTTTCTCAGCCGCCGAGCACAAGGCGTTTCCAGTCAGGGAAAGCGCCACGTTTGAGCAATGCGATGACAATCTGTGCAACGATACGGTCGAAATCAGCGACGCGCGGGAGCAACGCGGCTTTCGCCTCGCCGGTATGGACGACGACAGACCGGGCTGAATAGAGGTCCGAGAGCTGTTTCACGACCTCTACCCGTTCATCAGGAGTGCTGCCGATCAGCCACGCGCCACGGTTGGCCATTTTATTCGTGATCTCGCTCTTGCCGTCACTGACGCCGCGCTTGCTGTGCATCAATGCTATCTCGGCGGCCATGCCCAGATCGATGATCCTGTTCTCCAGCTCGCCGAAAACCCGCGACCTGAGCAGCCTGTCGATGCTGAGCTCAAGCGCTAGGGGAGAATCCATTTTCTCGAATTCTGCCAGAAACGAACGGACCTCTTCGATGTTCACTTCCCTGTCAACGCCCCAGAAATGGGCGTTCCCGTCCTGAGAGAAGACGCTCATCGCTTCGCGGAACAGGCTGGAATTCTCCACTTCAGAATAGCGGAATGGCATTTGCACCGGCCCTCCGCTGGCCAGTCCAAGGGCAAGGCGAACACGCGCAGCGTCTTTCGCGCGCTTGTTCCGAAAAGCCTCGAAGGCTTTCTCATGCTCTTCGTCGGTCCCATCGCGAAACGCAGGCTCCACGACGATGGCATGCACCAGCGCTGCGGTGTTCTCGGTACAAAAGCTGCCCTGCATTCCGCGAGGGAATGCCTGCTCATGGCACCATGAGTGCGTCAGTGCTCCGCTGGGGACAAGGGATAGAGTGTCCAAGAGGGCATGGACTTCCGAGATTTCGATACCTCTGACAGCACGAATTTCTCGCGCTTCATAGCGATTGGCGGCAAGGGTCGCCTGCGCTTGGTCGATCAGGACTTGGGGCTCAATTCCGTCGAGCATTCGAAAGTAGACCCAGCGCCCCGATACGCCCCGACCCGTCCGACCTCCCCCCATGGGAAAGCTCAGGAACTTCCTTGAGATGGTCTTGAAGGGCTCGAACTGCTCCAAGCGGTCGCCAAATTCATGGATCTCTTGCGGGGAAGCGTTCTGCCGTAAGGTAGCTGCCCCCTCCTTCTCGATGACAGCCTTGAGATCATTCATCGTGGACAGCAAGTCGGCCATGGACGCTTCCTGTTTGGGAAAACCTTCGGCACTGAGACGCAAAATGTGAACCGAACTCAAGCGGCGCCCGGTCCCGAAGGGCCGGGCGCCGCGATTTTCAGGCCAGCGTCGGCATAACGGCAACTGCGGTTTCGGCGGCTTCTGCCTTCTTGTTGGCCCGACGCCGTTTGGCAGTCGTGGTCGGGGCCTTTGCCTCCGGCGTTGCCCCGGATTTGGAGGCGGCTTTGGTCTTGGGCGCGGTCGGCTTCGCAAGCTTCTGGCCCAACCCGATTTTCTTGGCCAGTTCCCGGCGACGTTCCGCATAGGCGGGCGCAACCATGGGATAGTCGGATTTCAGGCCAAATCGGTCACGATATTGAGCTGGGGTAAGGCCATTGAGCGCCAGATGCCGCTTGAGCATCTTATATTTCTTGCCGTCGATCAGGCTGACGATGTGGTCCGGCTTAACCGAGGTGCGGACCGAAACGGCTGGCTGATGAACAACCGGCGCGGCCTCGGCTGCACCATCAATAGTGAGGCCCGTAATCGCGGCATGCATGGATTTCAGAAAGGCAGGGACATCCTCGGCGCCCGGTTGAACATTGGGATTCTGGAGCCAGGCAAGAGTGATTTCGCCTGCAAGCTCAATGAAACCGGGCGAAACGTTGGAGGTGTTCTCGGCCATATTGATCCTCACACGGATGAGGGACGCAAAGGTTAGGCCGCTTTCCCGACTTCGTCAAATTGCGGTTGAATAGAATGGCCGCCCGATCCTGAGGGGATCGGGCGGCGCGAAAATCTTGGGGAAATCAAGGCTGCTTTACCCGCCCCGCACATTAGGATCACCGATGATCCGAAGTGACGGAACCATGAAGCTTCCCTGTCGAAACCATGCGATGATTGCCCCAAAGCTTCCCAGATCAATTACGGTGCGCCGATCCATCACCAGCGAGCCCCCTTCATCCACGCGGTAGGAACGAGGCTGTCCCGAGCCGGTAAAGATACAGCGCTGCGGCCTGCTATAGATGCTGCGATCAGACCAGCGAACGAAGGGTAGGCGATGGTTGACGCAAAAGCCTTCGAGCATCCCGAATTGCCCAAAGGCGACTTCGTGAGCCATGAGGCGGAGCGGAGCGCCGCTCATGGAGTCGCCGGGTACGAAGGGATCGCCATCCCATTCAAGCGATAGCCCCTGATCCATGACAAGGGCCGTGAACTGGGGGAGCAGCCGGGCGGCTAGGTTGCCGCCGATGGTTATGGAAGCCGAAGCACGCTCAACCATGGCATTTCTCCTATAAGGAAAAGCAGGCAGCGCGAAGCCAAAGCAAACGCGCTGCCTAGAGTTCTGAAGGGAACGCAAGGCGGGGCCGGTCACACGCGCGGCCAGCCCCGCCTGCCGTCATGCCGCCAGCGGCACGCCTCCATCATCCGGCGACTCGGGATGGTCATCCCCTTGCGGGTCATCATCGGCTTGCGGGGCTTCGCTCGCCGCGATGGACTTTGCTGCACCGGCTGCCTGCTCGACAGAGCCCACCCCGCCGCGCTCGGTGTAGGACGCTGGCGGGAATGTCATCCATCGCGGCACCCAGCCTTCGCGCTTCGTCCGCCCCTCAGCACCATCAAGATGATTCCGGATGATGCCCTTCAAGACCTTGGTCTTTTCGCCTGCATTGGCATCGGCAACGGTATCCCCGGCGACTTCGCGCGCCATGGAAAGAAGCACCTCGCGGTCGCGCGACAGGTCGAAGAATGCATCATCGGCCTGCCAGTAGGGGGCCATATCCAAGCCGATATGCTGCCCGACGACTTCGATGATCGCGCTGCCCGAAGCCAGCGTTTCCCCCATTACCACAGCAATGATGGAAAGCACATCATCGTCGCCCAGCGCCATGAGACGCCGGAAAGTGACGGCCAGAGCGCTGCCCATTCCATTCCCCGCGCCTGTCACGCTCGGTTCGTCAGGCTCGAAAGCCAGAAGGGCCAGAACCTTACGGCGCGCGGCATCGAAATCGGCCTCTCCCCGGCTGTTCTCGACGCTCTCGGCAATCGCATCGTTGCGGGTGCTCTGCTTCTCGATGGTGACGGTCCAGAGCGAGGAACCGGCGATGGCATGGGCAACCATAAGTCGCAAAGTGAGCCCGGCATGATCGATCAGCGCCGCGCGCAAAGCAGCGTGACGATGCAAATCGACATAGCAATTGAGTGGCCCTGTAATTTCCGCGCGCATGGTTTTCGGGGCTGAACTGATGGTCTCACCGGCATCGATCCGACGCCCTTCCTTGGCTGTGACATAGCCTTCATGGAAGACGACTTCGCCGTTAGCGCGCACGTCGATATAAACGCGCCCACCTTTACGCTTGGCCGCTTTGGTATGCTCCCAATTATGAAAGTGCTCGGCGGGCGGGACGATCACGACATCGGCCCAACCTTCTTCGATATAGGCAGCGCGCCGCTCATCAATGGCTGCATTCTGCGCTGTCCAGAAGGCATCTGCGTTCGAGAAATAGCTTTCCTCGCCGAAGAGGTCGGCCACGATGCCGCCAATGTTCGTCGTGTCAAAGAGGGCATGGGCGACCGGGATAGATTGCCCCCCGAAAAGCCATTGCTTCAACTGGTAGCCGGTCGGGCACCAGCCTTCCGGATCATCGAAAAGGGCCAGCCATGCTTTCTGCTGCGCCTTGCTCGCCATGGTCAGGTGGCGAATGCTCGTCGCATCGAGTTCCTTGCGGCGATAGGCCTCGCGGATACGGGGCAGCAGATTGCCCAACGCAAGGGCGCGCCGTACCGCCAGCTCGGGAAGTCCGAAAGTGGTGGACAGATCATCCACGTCGCGCCCTTCACGCACCAGACGGGTAAAGCATTCCCAACGACTGACCTCGTCTGGATCGACGCGGGCAGTGTTCTCGATCAGCGAAGCCTCGATGGCGTCGGCATTTTCTCCGCTTTCGAGAATAGCGCAAGGCATGAGGTCAGCCTCCTGCCCGGCGCCCCGGCGTTCATCGGCAATCAGGTTCGCAGCATGGAAACGGCGAGCACCGGCGACGATTTCGAACGTCTCGGGCGAGCCGTTCTGGCGAACCAGCACAGGTACGATGACACCGTGCCGCCGCATGGTCGGCAGGATATCGGAAACGTCGGGGGCTTTCTTGGCATAACGCATGTTGGCCTTGCTGACGGAGAGCTTGCCAAGGTCGATAAAGTCGAGTTTCATGGTACTTACTCCAAGCGAGTACCGGCCCGTCTGACCCTCCAAGATCGGCGGGCCGGTTTTCGGAATTGGCGGGGAACGCCCGCCTGCGTCTGGCCGCGCCTGCTTCCAATCAGGACACGGCAAGCTCTTTGCCGCCGGGGCGACTATCGACAGCGATCAGCCGCCGATGATGTGGAGCGCGATTTCCGCCTGTGGGATCGAACCCAATGACCGGGCCGTCTGCATCCAGATCGAAAGCGGATGGGTGGTCACGAAATCCAGATCGCGCTCGATGGAGAGATTGAAGGGAAGGCGCACGGCGGCGATTTCCCCAAGGCTGAAATAACCCAGCTCGGGGCATCCGAACCCCAGATCGGCAATCCCGAAAAGGGTGTCGCCGTCGCTGCACAACTCGGTCGCAAGCCATGTGGCGCTGCCGCATGGATTGAAAAGTTTGAGCAAGGGCACCGGATCGGGCTCGGGTTTGTCATCGCGCTGGGCGGCAAGATGGCGGGCTCGATTGACGGCCAGCGCCACACGGATCTTGTCGGGAAGGAGGATCATGCTGCCGCCCTCCCCTCGATGATCGATTGCCCTGCCGTGCGCTCGTTGGCATGCTCGCCGGCATCCTCGGCCACAGGCACGATTTCGCGCTCTGGAAGCGGGACGGGCTCGGGGGCCAGACCACTGCGCAGGCCTTCGCACTGCGCAACATTGAAGACGGTGAAGCGCTTCAGGAAAGGAATGCTGCGTGGCTCGCCCCCGCTCTGGGTGGCGCGCTGCTTCTCGGCCTCCGGAGTGAAGCGGTCTGCATAGACCACGGTCACCCCCTTCTCACCCTTGCGGACGCTGCCGCCTGCCTCGATTGCCTGTTTGAACGTCAGCCAGCCTTGCGAGGGATAGGCGTGCTCGATGACAGCGCCCCACAGCAACAGGACGTTCACCCCGGAGTAGGCTCGGGACGTCAGGGCGTTGCGGGGCATCCCCGGTGCCAGCCCATCCGATGATGCGTCCGGTGCCGCCCATGGCTGAACCCATGGAAAGCGGCCTGCTTCGAGTTGGGCGATGATCCTGGCGGTGACCTCATCATAGAGGGCGGTACGCGATTCCTGCGGGCGCAACGATGCGTCCCCACGCCTGCGGCGTGCAGCTTCCTTCACCATGGCGAAGGCTCCTTTTCAGTTGTGAGGGGGAAAGGGCGACTTCGGGAAAATGGTGGGGGAGCCCCAAGGCGCCCCCTAGGTATCAGCCTGAAATATCAGGCAGCCGGATCAGTTCAGCTCGGTGCCTTCCGACTTCGCCTTTGCAGAGCGCGCGGGCCTGCGGGGGCCGAAGCCTTCGCGATCCTGACTGGCATCGACAGCCTCCCGCGACAGTTCCTCGGCGGGCAGGTCGACCATCTCACCATCGCGCCGACGCTGCGTGGTGCGCCGCACAATATTCCAGACGTTATCACGCTGCCGCGAACGGAACATGCGGATAGGCACGAAGCCGGATTGCGCGGTATCGATGTAACCCCCGAAATAGGTTTCACCCGATTCCTGCGCCGCCCGCTCCCAGATCGATCCCAGGCGGACATCGCGGCCACGCGGGCTCTTGGTCATGAGATTGAAGAGAGGCGCACGCGGATTGTCCGACGTGACCTTCTGAAGAAAAACACCATCGAAATCGAAACCGGCCTCGGCAATATAACCATTGACGCCGCCATTTTCGCTACGGATCATTTCACCGATATTCATGATCTTTACTCCATCCTGTTGTTCATCCTTGCTGTCAGAGGCTTTTCACTCCCCCTCTGACAGTTACACTTATACAGGACTTCAGGAATTGAGAGTATCACATTGTTTTCTTGACAGAAAACCCATCGGACCTGGTGAGTCCGAGCATCTTTACGGGGCCGCGACCAGCGGCCCAGCCAACACAAAGACGCATGGGCCGCGCGCGAGCGCGGCCCATTCCATTTCTGCCAGGGATCGGTCGCAGACCGAGCCATCCGATCCATCGTTCCCGGAGCCGTCCTCGCAGGGTCCCCAGGGCCATGCGGACTGTCTTGGTGGCAACAGGCACGGGAGGGGGGAATTTAGCGCAGCTTGGTGAAAGTGGGCCGGCGCTGCTCTTGAGAGCAGACAAACGCCGCCGGCCCGCTTTCGCCTAGCGGAGCTTCCCCCCGACGCAACTCGTTGCCACCGAACATCCGTATGGCACGCCAGGGACACTGGGAGACGGCGCAGGGGACGCATGGGTCGGCTGGCGAACGATCCCCCATCGCGCGGCTCATCCGCGCGATTCCATCAGCGAAGCGGTCGCGACCTCTCCGCCAATACCACCGCCGAGGAAGGAAGTTGCCCCCTCCGAAAGCTCGAATGGCCTCGCACCTCGCCCGTGCCCACCCGCGCCTCCGTTCACGCTTCCGGCCCAGCGATCGCAACCCGCAGGGCCGGGACACGCCTTTGCGTGGCCCGGGGGCGCCGTAGTTCACGGCGCCCTAGAGCGCGGTCGCGGCCATCGCCGCGAGGGCCACAAACTTCCTCGCACCGGAAGTTCCCGGCCAGACACCTTGGGATTGAAGAATTTCTCTATGTGCTCCAGACACTAGCAAACGGGATCATCGGCATGATCGATCAATTGCAAGGGGCAGGATCCATGACAAAGGCAGGCGACGCAACGCCCCCGGCGAAACCCTTCGACATGCTGCTTCTGACGTCGTTTGGGCGGGGGCGCAATACGGAGAGGGCTCCAAGCCGACGCGGCACCGCTGCCTGCCCATGACTTTCTGTTCAGCGATTGAGGGAACGCGTGACCTCCGCCACCGCATGCCGGATGTCCTCGGGCATGTCGGCGATCAGCGTCTCGATCTCGACTTCCGTCAGTGCCAGGAAATGAGCAATTTTCTTTGCAAGAGGCGATTCATTGGCCAGATTGGAACCGATCGCCCCGAGCCATAGCCCGCTCGCTACAGTGCCAATAAGGGCCGCGCTCTTGATGACCAGATTCTTGGCGGAGCGGTCGGCACGCCCGGCGGCTTTCTCGCCCTGAAATTGCCCGCGCTGCGCGCTTTCGTGCAATTGCCGGAACACCTCCATATCGTCGCGCGAAATCAGATCGGCCCGTCCCGCCCCCTGCACCACCGCCACGCTGGGTTGAATTTCGGCGGCACGCAGAAGGAAGCGGCTGGCGTCATCGTCGAGCTGCCGGATGCTGGGGAACGTCCTCAACCAGGGTGCGAGGTTGCGCACCAGATCGGACAGGGGACGCCGCATGTCCGGGTCAAGCCGGGTCGCGTTGGATCCCGTGTCGTTCTGCAGGCGGTCGTCCAGCTCGATGAAGGAGCCCAGCTCGATTGCCGCCGGGTAGAGATAGCCCAGAACATCGGGCAGCTGCTCGGCGGACCGGTCGAGCAGTTCGGCTAGTCGCTGCGCCGATCGCGCGATGCCCGCCCAGCCGGGCTGATTGTCGAGACGGACACAGATCGCGCCGAACGAGCGGGCCTTTTCGAGGATCACGCCCTGCATCTGTGCGGTCATCGGTGACAGGGCGGCCGCGCGATCGTCATCGATGGCGATGCTTTCCATCGCCAGCCTGTCACCATCGACGGTGAAGGTCGCGCCGCCCGCGCTCTGCTGCAGCACTTCCGCGCGCCGCGCCGCCTGTTCTATCCTTTCACGCTCGCCGTCGATGTCTTCGGGCGGCCAGCCCTTGAGCACCATGCCGAGGTGAAGGTCATGAAACCCGAGTGAAGCCCTGACCTCATATAGCGAACTGCGACCAAACTGGTGGATCCGAAGCAGTTCCACCTCGGTATGCTGCACCAGGTCGCCGACATAGTGGATATGTTGCCTCATCAACAGGCTGCGCGTCCTGCCGCTCAGCGGCAGGAGATCGATCGAGTGCAGCATCTCGAAGGTGACCGGCTCGCCCTGCGCTTGGGGATAGGGGCTGACGGGCAGGATATCGGAGGCCAGGACAATCTGGCGGATGAGAAACTGGATCCTGTCGTCCTGCGGGTCGCCGTCCCAGTCGGCGAAGTTCATCTCGGCAGGGCCGAAATCGAAACCGGGAGCGCTGCTCTGCCCCCTCCGGATCACCAGCAGACGCCCGTTGTCACCGTCTTCGGCCAGAACCCTCGCCACCGCCCGCTCCTGCCGATCCGTTCTGCGATCATCACCAGTCAGGATGACGACAGGGACTGCCTGAGCCAGGCTTCCGAACAGTTTTCGGGGCAGGCTCTCCGTCAAGGCGAGGTCGAGGTCGGGCCGCTGCTTCCGGACGGCGTCGATCAAAGCCTTGCCGAAGCCCATGTCACCGGGTTCGGCAAAGATCAGTGCGATCGGTTCGGATGCCGTTTGAGCCATAACAACGGGCTAGACCGATCCTGCCAACTTCGACAAGAGGTGAAGCAGATTGACCAACAGGATCTTTCAGCGAGACTGATTTTCCAAAAGGCTGGGCTTGAGAGACCATGAGCAAGCGCTTCAAGGGCAAGACCTGCGTCTACTGCGCGGTCGTCGGCATCTCGGAAACCGCCGACCACGTTTTCGCGCGCGAGTTCCTGCCGGTCGAACACCGCGACAATCTGCCCAAAGTCCCTGCCTGCAAACCATGCAATGGGACGAAATCGGAGCTTGAGCACTATCTCGCCGCCGTGCTTCCATTCGGCGGTCGGCACCCCGCCTCCCCGTCCATGCTCACCGAGCAGGTTCCGCGCCGGCTTGATGCCAACCGCCGATTGCAGCGCGAATTATCCGAAGGGCGCCAGCATACCTGGGTGACGGAGAAGGGTGTGACCCAGCGTACCTCTACCGTTCCGTTCAAGGGGGAGAAGTTGCACGAGCTTTTCGCGATGGTCACTCGCGGACTGACCGCTCATCATTTCGGTCACGTGATCCCGGCCGACCATCACGTCGGTGCGGGCAGCCTGGCGCGCTGGGTTCAGCCCCATCTTGAGGCAATGCTCGCCATGCACGGCGCGCAGCGGGTGTCGTGCTCGATCGGCGCCGGGCTCTTCCTCTATGAAGGCGTTCAGGGCGTGGACACCCCTTCCCTCACGATCTGGCGCTACCGGATTTACGGAGGCATCACCCTGGCTGACACTGACCAACACGGCGAACGGAGCGACACGATCTGGGCGACCTCAACGCGGCTGGCCTCCCAATCGATCCTGACAGCCTAGAAAGCGATCATTCGGGCAGCTTGTATCAATCGTTCCGCCGCCTGTTGATTTCCTGCAATTCCGCAAGGAATTGCGTTGCGGCCACCCTTGCCCTCTCAGCTTGCGCAACATCTGTCGCAAAGCCTTGAGTTGACCTGTTCAACACGCCCATCGTGTCAACAAATGCGCTGAAATGCGCTGGTTGATGTCCTGCTGCACGAAGAGCGTTGAGGGCCCGCCCCATGATCATTGGCTCCCGGGGGCCGAAGCCGAGGATCAGGCGAAGCTCATGCTCGATGTCCATCCAGAGCACCGCATGTTCAATATAGGAGAAGTCGCGTGCGAGCTCCGCAGCGGTGGGCAAGGTCGCCTGGAAAGACTCGGGCAGCGTCGCCGAGAGATGGTATTGCGCCACGCCCATGGGTTTTGTGGAATCGCGCAAAGCATATTCCACGATGACCTCGTTCCGGCCCTTGCACAGGATGATCCCGATCGTCGGGGCATCGTCCTTGTGACGAAGCTGGCTATCGACCGCCGAGAGATAGAAGTTCATTTTCCCGGCAAATTCCGGTTTGAAATCCTCGATCTTGAGCTCGACGACGACGAAGCACCGCAGCTGCAGGTGATAGAAAAGCAGGTCGAGATAATAGTCCTGACCGCCCACCTCGAGATGGTACTGGCTCCCGACGAAGGCGAAACCCTTGCCCAGTTCGAGGATCAGCAGCCGCAGGTGTTCGAGCAGCCCTTTCTCCAGCTCGCGCTCGGTAATCTCGGCGCCCAGCCCCAGGAAATCGAAACTGTAGGGATCCTTGATGATCTCCTGCGCCAGATCCGATTGCGGCGCCGGAAGCGTCCGGGAGAAATTGGTGAGGGCCTTTCCCTGCCGCCCGAACAGGTTGCTTTCGATCTGGTGGGCAAGCACGTTGCGGCTCCAGCCGTTCTCGACGACCTGACGCGCATACCAGAGGCGCTGCTCGGGGATTTTCACCGCCTCGATCAGCTTGATAACATGGCCCCAGGGCAATTGGGCAACAAGCTGTTGCACCATTTCGTGGTCGGGGAAGGCCTCGGCGAAGGCACGCATATATTTGAGGTTTCGCGCGGACAGCCCGGTCATCTCCGGGAAATCGCGGCGCAGGTCGGTGGCAAGCCGCTCGACGATTCTGGCCCCCCAGCCCTGCTCTTCCTGTCGGGCCAGAATATCGCGCCCCAGCGACCAGTAGAGCAGCACGAGCTCTCGATTGACCGTGACCGCCGCGCGCAGGCGTGCTGCCCGGATGCGCTCCTTGAGCTCGGTCAGCAGACGCGCGTAATCGGAGGCGTTCGAGTCGAGAGAGGGTTCGTTCATGAGGCACCCCTAGCAGGCATCGTGGTGAAATGCTGCCCGCTGCCCTTGCCGTAGGCCGGACTGGTCAAGGCCAGACAATCAGGGGGAACGCATTCCGTCAGGCCGCGCCCCAGACAGTGGAAAGAAGATCGATGGCTTGTCCCCGTGTGGCGGGGATGGAGCGGCGTAAGTCGGGTCAGAGCGAAAGGCGACTTGCGTGGACCGCGCTCCCGGCCGCCCCGCGCGATGCCCGGCCGTCTGAAAAACATAGTTGCGGGTTTCCGCTGGCAGAGGCCGCAGGCCGGCGAGATAGGAGGTATATCGACCCGGCCCGGCATTGTAAGCGGCGAAGAGCCCAGGATAGCCGAAGCGATCGTACATAAGCCGCAGATAGCAGGAACCTGCCAGAATGTTGTCTCTGGGATTATGGGGATCGGATCCCAACCCAAGCTGACGGCGCATGGTCACCCATGTAGCCGGCATGAGTTGCATCAACCCCATGGCTCCCGCCGCGCTGGTGATCGGTTTACCCCTCCATATCAATTGTCCGGCGCTCTCGGCCGCGATGACCTGCTCGATCCAGGCCTCCGGCAGTCCAAAACGCGTGGACGCCTCCGCGATCAGCGGGCGCCAGCGTGTCACGTCATCCGCCCGAGCGGAGCTCGCCGTGCCGCCAAGCGCCAGCGCCAGCGCCAGCATGGCGGTCTTCAGCGCGCCCATAGCAGGCCTGCCTTGCCCAGAACCATGGAGCCGGGGGTGATGCCGAAATATCGTCCGTCAAAGGAGTCGGGATTGTCCATGAGCAGAAAGGCATCCCCGCTCATCACGGTCCGGCAACCGTTCCACCAGGGGAGCAACCTGCCGCGCCGGTCCTTCCTGTGACGCTTCGCTGCTCTCGCGTCATTGATCGTGATACGATCGTCAAACGCGCAGACCTTGTCTCCTGCCGCAGCGGCGACCCGTTTAATCAGCGGAACGTCGATCGGGATATAGTGACGCTGGTCGGCCAGAACGCGCCAGGGCGCCGGCATATCGGCCAGCACCATCTCTCCCTTCGAGATCGAGACGACCGCCCTCACCGAATAGAGGCCAATGGGAGCGCTTGCTGTCTCGTTCCAGACCAGGCGAGGTCGGGCGGGCAACGCAATCGTCAGGATGAGCGAAGCGGCGAGCAATCCCACGAATACCGCTCCTGCCGCGCAACGCCGCCCGATATCACTGCACGGCCACCGTCGGGTCGTGGGTTCACACCGATCCATGGGCATTCATCCGCGCGCTGCTGTTCTCGTCGGACCAGCTGTTGAGATCGTCGATGTGATAGACGATCACGCAGCCGTGCCTCCGATAGATCGGCCCCTCGTCCAGCTTCCGCATTCGCTCGAGAGAGCTCACTGAGAGGCTGAGATAGAAGCTCGCCTGGCGTGTGTTGAGAAAGGGTCGATCGCTGCTGGTCATAGCTTCGCTCCTCACTGAGAGAGCTCAAAGGAAGCATGGATCGGCTGCGCGCTGCATCCCCAGAATCAGGATATTGCGTTCAAAAAAATGACCATGCGACTCGGAATTTTGAGGGCGATCCGCAGAATCATGTTCAGGCGACGGGAAAACCTCGACCAACCGGTCAAGCGGATCGCCTTGACCAAAGCCGCCAGGAAACGCGTCCTTGTTGCATGAGGGCTGACAGCCAAGCGGCCAGTCTGGAACGCCCTGACCAACTACGCCTGACGAAGGTAGGCCCCGACCACATTCGCGGCTGTCAGCCACAGGCGCCGCCCACTCTTGACTCAAAGAGACCTATCGAGACATATGTATCGTTAGTGCGAGATGCCCAGGAGATCAGCTCGCCATGTGAGGAGCGAAGCTATGTACACGGGTCATTTGGCCGCGGGACTGCTCATCAAGTCCTATGCGCCGAAGGTAAAATGCTGGCCCATTCTGCTCGGCGTGGGGTGGCTGGACATATTGGACGGTCTATTCATCGTCCTTGGCGCGAACCTCGTCACACCGGATCTCAAGTCAGGCCCGTATCTTTTCTTCGACCTGACGTTCATCGATTGGGACCACTCGCTGTTGATGGCGGCATTTTGGTCTGCAGCCTGGGGTGCGCTATTCTGGCGCAACCGCATGACCGCTGTCCTGGCGGGCCTGGCATCCTTCTCGCATTTTCTCCTCGACTGGCCGATGCATAATTTCGATCTGGCGCTTTTCCCGCATTCGAGTGAACACATTGGGTATGGCCTATGGGGAAAATGGGGCACGTGGTCGTGGGTGGCAGAGGGGCTTTTTGATGTGCTGCTGCTCGTGATCGCTCGGCGCAATTTTGCTGCCCGCCGGGTGTCGTTGACCTGGCCTCTGGTGGTGATGACGGTGGCGTTCTTCAACCTGTCCCCGTGGCTTTCCCCCATGAAGCATGTCGCAACACTCCCCGAGCCTGCAACGCATATCCTTCATGGAATCCTCGTAACCTCAGGTTTCCTATTGCCCGGCCTCTTGTTGTCGTGGCTGGTCGATAGGGCGCAAAGCACTTCAGCAGCATCTAACCCGACTGCGTGAGACGCGAAGGAAATGATGCGGCAATCGACATTATGACCAAATCCCAATCCCCATTCCGTCCCGGCGGACGCACGGCCGAGGTCCAACGCAGGGTTTTCGAGGCGACTTCCCAACTGTTGGTAGAAGGAGGGTTCGCCGCGGTTACCTTTCAAACCGTCGCTGAACGGGCATCGGTTGGTCGCGCCACCTTGTATCGTCGGTGGTCTGATCCGGCGACGCTGGTCGCTTCTGCGATCCGGGCCACTGCAGCCGACCAGATACCCATTCCGGATACCGGTTCTCTCTGCGGCGATCTGCGAGAAATCCTCGACACCATTGCCCGGTTTATCACCAGCCCCCTCGGCAGAGCCTCATTGATGGCGAGCGTGTCGCAGTCTGGGGAATTATCAAAATCCACTGCCCTCAATGGTCATTGGGCAAGCCGTTGGGATGAGGTCCTGCCAATTTTCACGCGTGCGGTGAAGCGAGGGGAAATTAGCGATGCCCTCGATTTCGAAATGCGCTTCGCGCAACTGGCCGGTGCAGTCTACTTTCGGGTGCTTGTGATGTTGGGCCCGGTCGATGAGGAATGGCTGGAGCAGCTGGTCGCCGAAATACCATGATACGGACAATTGGCCCCTACCGATTAGATGCACCCGAGATCGCTCGTTCTGACCAAAGGCCTGCGCTTGACCAAGAAGCGGACTGAGAGCGAGAAACCCATACCTAATAGGGTCAACTCTGGACACTAGACAAGCGCCATGTGTTCCAAAAAATCCCAAAAAAAATCTATCAATTTCTTCACACCGCTATTTCTCTGCATATGCTCGATATTTTGGCCGATACGTTGATGCATATGCCGGCGAAGGAATCAAAATCGGCACGGTTATGCCTCAAAATGAATTCAATTCGGCTCAGCCCTTTCCCAGTTGCTGCTGGTCAGCTGAAGGTCTGGCGCGCTTCATTCCCTATCTTGGAGCGGAAATGAGCAAGCGCGGCGTTGATGTGCTGTTTGGCACACTCGAACGTGGGGATGCTCACCTTCTTGAGCCCACAATGGCTTCACCGAACGCGGCGCGCTGGATCAAAGGCGTTGGTGTGCAATGGGCAGGAAAGGGAGCCCTGGAGGACATTAAGCGACGCTGGCCGGAACTACCAATCTGGGGAAGCGAGCAAGAATGTGGTGTGGGGACCAATGACTGGCACTATGCTCGCTATGGCTGGACAACTATGATGCGCTATTTTGCCGCTGGTGCCCGGGTCTGGGACTACTGGAACCTGGCTCTGACCGATGGTGGAAGCTCAGGCTGGGGATGGCCGCAAAATTCCTTGATTGTCGTAGAGCCCGCCCCGAAAGTTGTTGAGCAATACCAGCATGTTGTGATTCACGCCGTCCTGCGAGAGATGGAGTGAACGATGGCATGGACTGGTATTGCCCGGCAGGAGCATAGCCGAAAAGGATTGCGTTACTCCAGCGATATGACCGACCGGGAGTGGGCTTTGGCAGCGCCGTTCATCCCTGCGGCCAAGCGGGGAGGTCGACGCCGGACAACAAACATGCGCGAAGTCCTGAACGCCTTGCTCTACATTGCGGCGAGCGGTTGCGCGTGGCGGCTTCTGCCCAAATGCTTCCCGCCGGTTTCTACGGTCCAACGCTACTTCTACGCCTGGCGCAACGCAGGCTTGCTCGAGGCGATGAACACGGTGCTAGTCATGAACCTGCGCGAGATCGAAGGGCACGAGGCTTCCCCAAGCGCCGGTGTGATCGACAGCCAGTCTGTAAAAACCACGGAAAGTGGCGGCCCTTGCGGCTATGACGCGGGCAAGAAGATCAAGGGCCGCAAGCGTCACATCCTGACCGACACCTGCGGTTTCCTCATCTTCATCCTCGTGCACACCGCCGATGTTCAGGACCGCGACGGCGCCGTCGATGTCCTCAAAGCCGTGCGGCGGCGCTTCCCCTGGCTGCGCCATATTTTCGCCGACGGCGGCTATGCAGGCGACAAGCTGCGCGATGCCATCGCCGGATCGGGGCAGTGGACGATCGAGATCATCAGGCGGTCCGACAAGGCCAAGGGTTTTCAGGTTCTGCCGCGCCGCTGGGTAGTCGAGCGCACCTTCGCATGGCTCGGTCGATGCCGCCGTCTCGCCAAGGATTGGGAAACCACCATTGCCTCCTCCACCGCATGGGCAACGATCGCTTCCATCCGCATGCTCACCCGCAGAACTGCAAGGTATTGCTATGTTTGGTGATCTTTCGAGTCAGGCACGTAGACAAAGCCAGAGGATCGTTCAGGCTGAGCCCTGACTTCTGTCTACTGCGCCACCTTTCCTCGTTTGTGAAGCCTGGGGCGCACTACATTCCAACTTCGAGCTTCGTCGGCTACGAAAATCAAATGGCGTTTCGCAATCGTGATGGAAGCCTGGTTTTGATTCTCAACAACGAGATGTCCGAACCACTTACCGTCGGCCTGGCGATCGGCGAGCTTCAAGTAACGCCTACTCTGCCACCTGACAGCTTCAACTCGATCCACATCCCGGCGGATCTCCTTAAAACACAGAGCCAAGTATCGCCCTAGAACCCACATAATCGTTCACTTCTTTTACGACCTACCAGCAGGGCAATGGGTGATTGGGATCTTCGATCGTTGTCGCTCTGGCCGAGGTGAGCGAAGAGCATTGAAAGTATCCTCCTCGTCGGGCGGGAAAGAGGCGCCCGATGAGCAGGATACCCATGGGTTCTGGCGGCGGGTAACCAGCGGCTGCCATATCCTGGCTCGCCTTCATACCTGCCGCTCTGCATGCACGCCCAGACCACCAAATCGATCAACCCGCCAAACGGAAGGCAGCGGATTAATTTCCATGCTTTACGAGCGACGCCAGAAATGCAGTGGCGCGATCGTTTGCCTCGCGAATTGCGTCGAAGCGATCAAAAATCGGCTGCGAGAGCTGAGGATGGGTGAAGAGATAAAGTTCCCCCGTCAATACACCGTTGAGCACGACCTCGCCTATCTGGCGAGGCGTTTTCCAAGGAATTCCGCCCGGAAAAATATCGCTTTCTGCCAGATCGAGGTTTGCCAAACCGCTCTGGCGTTCATCAGGCCGATTGCGCAGGCTCGTGGCGATCGCTGTCTGCGTAGGGCCAGGCAGCAGCACACTAGCCCTGATCGGGCTTCGCTCCATGGCAAGTTCGAGCGCGAGCACCTCTGTGATCCCGACAACTCCGTATTTCGACACTGTGTAGGGGCCAAATTGCGGCCCGGGCAGAAGGCCTGACATCGAAGCTGTGTTCACGATGCTCGAGGCGCGGCCGCTGCGTTTCATAAAGGGCAGGAATGCATGAACACCATGGATGACGCCCCAAAGGTTGACGTCCAAAACCCATTTCCAGTCTTCAAGGCTCAAGCCGCCAATCGAACCGATCGGGCCGACCCCGGCATTGTTGCAGAGGACATCGATCGAGCCGTATTTATCGAAGACGTTTGCAGCGAAGCGTTCGACCTCCGCGCCAATCGACACATCCAGTCGGTAGTGATCTACACCGATCTCCGCTGCTGTTGCCCTGAGCCTTTCCTCCTCAATATCAGCAATCACAACCCGCATGCCGGCATCTCGGAGAACCTCGGCGATCCCCCGCCCCATGCCCGTAGCCGCTCCGGTGACGACCGCCACCCTACCGCGCAATGTTTCCATGTTCAGGGTGTCATTCATGCTCGACCTTTCATGATTGCTCACCTGAGCTTCACCGGACCGCAGCGATCTCGCGGAGATGGGCAATGGCGACCGCACTCTCGGCAATGGACTGTTCAATAGCCCTTATGCGGTCGGAGACAGGGGCTGTGCCCTCAGGATGGGTCCAGATGTAGAGGCGGTTGCCGAGGATCCCTTCGACAAGAATCTCGCCGGCATCGTCGGCTTCCATCCAGGGAATGACCACTCCCTCGAAACCTGCAGCATCTTCGGGTCGAATATCCCGTAATGCGCCGCCCCCCTGCCCGGTCGGGCGATTGCGGGAACCGAGATGAATGTTCGACCTGACCGGTCCAGGCAGAAAGACGCTGACACCCACCTTCCCGCCGGCGACCTCCATTTCCGCCCGCAAAGTCTCCGAAATTGCTACGACAGCATATTTCGTAGCAGCATAGGCTCCGATCGTGGGCGCGCTGAACATGCCTGCCACTGACGAGGTATTGACGATGTGACCGCCCTGAGCGTTGGCTTGAAAAATGGGCAGAAAGGCCTCAATGCCCTGGATGACGCTCCAGAGATTGAGATCGACCAGCCACTCCCAATCGCTTTTCTGCATGTCGGCAAGGCAGGCCACCGGCCCCGCTCCTGCGTTGTTGACGAGAATGTCGACACGTCCGAATTCAGCCAGAGTTTCCTCGGCCACAGCCTTCATGGCCCCGGGTTTGGTGACATCCGCGGACATGGCCAGCCCACCGGTTGCTCTGGCTGCCTCAGCAAGCGATTGCGGATTGCGTCCGACGGCCACGACCCTGCAGCCGCGCAACGCAAGGCGTTTCGCGATGCCAAGACCGATCCCGGAAGAGGCACCGGTGACCACCGCAACCTTGTCTCTCAGGTCTTTCACGTGTTTTGCTCCTTTGAAGAGCCCCTTCAAGCGATCCCGGCAAGCGCCACGATCCCCGTCAAGGGCTGCCGACAGCTTCTCAGGCAAGATTCGACGTCGAAGAGCGAAAGCGCTGGCCGCCGTTCAACCGGGCAGCGGCTGGTGGCGTGCAAATCCTCTGGCGCTCGATGTGTTGGCCTCCAGCTGTGCCCCACCCTCATGCAACCCGGCAACATAGCGGTATCAACCACGACCAGCGCGAATGACCGCGATACGAGTGATCCGCCCCGGCCCTTGCAGTCCGGCCTTCAGATCGGACAGATTAGAAATCTTCGCGCCTCTCGTTTCCCCGCACCGGTCCACCGAACGCTTCCGACCTATCGCCTGCTGCGGTTCACTTCCCTCCCATCCGCACGACGCCCCCCGGCGAGCAGATGAGAGGGAAGATCACTCCCGCTTACTGCATAATGGTGCTCTTCACAGTCAGCTGGAGCGTGATGGAGCGGGGCTCAGTCGGTGCCCCCGCCAAATCAGCGCCGAGGCCCGGCGTTGCGTAGCCAGGATAGGAGGCACCGGTCAGCGGATATTCGTAGGAGGTCTGCATGCGCAGCTTGTTCGCCAGATTGCGCCCGATGAGCGACAGCTGCCACCCATCGTTCTGAGACGAAACGGTCGCGAATGCATTCAGGCGCCATACCGCCGTCTGCCAGGCATGCGGGTTGTGGGTCGAATCCGGCATGAAGCTGCTGGTGTAGCTCGCATCCCCGCCGAACATCAGTTTCTTGGTCCGTCCCAGACTCGTCTCATAGGAGAAGCCATGGCTCATCGTCCAATCCGGTGCGCGCTCCAGCGGCGCCCCCGAGAGGTCTTGCGAGGAGTAGCTCGATCCAAGCGACGCACCTGTCAGCGGGTTGGTCCTCGCCACCAGGTTGCGGTTGCAGCCCTGTGCAATCGACTGTCCCGCGTAGCAGGCGGCATCCAGATAGCTCAGATAGCGCGCGTGGTTATAGGCCACGTTGGCTTTCAGAGTCAGCCCGGGAACACCATGCGGTGAAAACGCAAGGGCCATTTCCGCGCCCTTGGTGCGAGCGCTGGCGGCATTGCGAACCGTCACCGAGACCGAAACGGGATCGAAGGCGTTGAGCTGCAAATCGTTGTATTTATATGTGTAGATCGAGGTATCGAAGGTCAGCTGATGGTCAAAGAGCGAACCCTTGATACCAGCTTCGAAGCCTTCAGCCGTCGCCTGTCGATAGGTCAGGTCGCCGCCGGCCGTAGCCGGCGCGGTGTTGAAACCGCCCGAGGTGAAGCCTTGGCGGTAGGCGCCGTAGATCGTGATGTCGCGGTTCGGTCGATAACGGATCGTCGCTTCAGGCGAGAAATTCTGGAAATGCACCTTGGACGGATTGAGAGCAATCGCAACCGGCGTCGGCGAGAAGCCCGACAGGAGGCTCGGATAGCGCAGGGCCTGGAGCGACTTGTCCTCATAGGAGAGGCGACCGCCGCCGGTCATTTCCAGCTGCCGCGAAAGCGTAAGAACGCCCTGGGCGAAGAAGGAGTAGGCTGTGGTTGACTGGCGGAAGCGGTCGTCAGTCAGGACCAACGGCCCGGTGTTGCCGGTGAGAAACCCTGTTTCGACCAAAGGAGCGTCGAAGTGCTTCTTGGAATTCTGGTAGTAAGCGCCAGTCACGACGTTGAACGGAAATTCGAAAGAGGTGGTCGCGCGGACTTCCTGGGTAATCTGTTCGTCTTCGACGCGCGCGGCGGTATCAAGGCTTTCGACCTCTCCTTCCGACACGTTCCAGTCCCAGCGCTCCTTGTAATGGTAGTATCCCGTGACCGAGGTCAGGGACACTTTGTCGGCCGGCTTGAAGTCGAGCTGCAGCGACGAGAGGAACTGGCGCTGCTCAAAGAAGGGGTCGCCGTTGCGGAAATAGTACGGGTCACTCGCGGCCACGGCAGCGGAGATGCGCGGAGCCGGGGCGTTTCGATTGAGCGAACAATCGTTCACCCCGGACGTGTTGCCGGCGTACAACTGAAGCTGCGGCACGCCCAGCGGGCAGTAGTACACCTGGCTGTTGGACGCCAAGGACGTGTCGAGATTCTTGTTCGCCACGGCCACTTTCAGCTTGGCACCGAAGCGATTGTCATCGCTCTGATATTTGAGCGTGCCGCGGAAGAAGTAATCCGTGCCGTTCGGGCCGCGCGACGTCTGGGTTCCGACATTGCCCGGGACATTGGCCAGAGTGTTGTAGAAGTAGCCGTCCTGGGCGCCGAAAGCGCCGTCGATGCGCACCCCCAGGTTCTGGTTGATGGGAACCGAGACCATGCCCTCGTATTGCTGGCGATGGGCCTCGAAGTCATAGCTCCCACGGAGCTTCCATTCCAGCTTCCGCCCCGGATCAGCCGATACCAGCGAAATGATGCCGCCCAGGCTGTTCTTGCCGTAGAAAAGCGCCTGCGGCCCCTTGAGCACTTCGACGCGATCAAGGTCGTAGATGCCCATCGAAATTGCATTGCCCTGGCTGACCTGGATGCCATCGATGTTGATCGACACGGCCTGGTCAACGCTGGGAGAGGTGCCGGGCGAGCCGATACCGCGCAGATTGATCGACCCACCGCCGGGTCCGCTCACCTGTCCGACCTGCAGCTGGGGGACCTGCGTGGAAATCTGATTGATGCTGTTCGAGCTGTAGCGTGCGATCTGCTCCGAGCTCACCGCGGTGATCGCCGCGGGAACGTCCTGGAGACGCTCGCTACGCTTGCGGGCCGTCACGATGATTTCCTGCTCATTGACGGGCTGATGCACAGCCGGAGCACCGGCGTTGCCATCAGGGGCCTGCTGGGCCTGCGCCGCGCCCGAGAAAGCAATTCCCACCAATGCGACCGATGAATAGATTGACGCCTTCAGCTTCATGATTCCCTCCCATTATATTGCATATGGTTCCGGCACGCCTTGATCATGCGTGCGGACCATTTTCTTGTCAGAACCAGACCTTCTTAGCGCCACTCTGGCGAAATCGAGCCTAGCGAAAAATTCGATTTGATTGAGTTTGAGTCACATGAAAGGATGCACAACATCATTATTTTCAATTGATTGCATTCACATCCGGCTGTCGCCGGTTGAGATCGTAAATCCACTAGCTATCGCCCGCAGGCGACCTTACAGACCTCAGCAACCCTACATATTCGGATAATTCGGTCCGCCCCCACCCTCAGGGCAGACCCATTCGATATTCTGCGAAGGATCCTTGATGTCGCAGGTCTTGCAGTGGAGACAGTTTTGCGCGTTGATCTGGAGCCCCACAGCACCCTCGCCCTGACCGACAAATTCGTAGACGCCGGCAGGACAATAGCGCTCCTCAGGCCCGGCATAGACTGCCAGATTGAGATCAATGGGAACCTTGCAATCCCGCAATCGGAGGTGAACCGGCTGGTCTTCCTCATGATTGGTGAAGGAGTAGGAGACGCTGGTCAGCCTGTCGAAGCTGATCGCTCCGTCCGGCCTGGGATAGGCGATCGGTCGATGTTTCTTTCCTCGCTCGAGGCGCGAGGCATCCGACCGATGTTGCATCGGACGCGACAATCCAAAGCCGAACAACGTGCGCAGCCACATGTCCGCGCCGGCAAGGCAGGTGCCGAGTTTGTCGTTCCACTTGGTAACCAAGGGCTGCGCGTTCTGCACCAGTTGGAGTTCCAGTGAAATCCAGCTCGAACGCACCGAGCGGTCATACTCGACAAGCCGATCCTGCTTGCGACCGCTGCGAATTGCCCGCAGCACCGCCTCAGCGGCCAGCATTCCGCTCTTCATCGCGGTATGGGTGCCCTTGATGCGGGGAACGTTGACAAAGCCCGCCGAGCAGCCCGCGAGGACGCCACCAGGAAAGGAAAGCTGCGGCACGGACTGCCATCCGCCTTCGTTGATCACGCGGGCGCCGTAAGCGACCCGCCTGCCGCCCTCCAGCACCGCGCGAATGGCCGGGTGCTGCTTCCAGCGCTGGAATTCCTCGAACGGATAGACGTAGGGATTGGCGTAATCGAGAGCTGTTACCAGGCCGAGCGCGACCTGATTGTTGGCCTGATGGTAGAGGAAGCCCCCTCCCCACGTGCCACTCTCATTAAGCGGCCAGCCCTGCGTATGGATCACGCGTCCCTTCATGTGCCTGGCAGGGTCTATGTCCCAGAGCTCCTTGATCCCCAGTCCATAGACCTGAGGCTGGCATTCGGCCTCCAGATCAAATCGCGCTTTCACGCGCTTGGTGAGGTGCCCCCTCGCTCCTTCGCAAAATAGCGTATAGTCGGCCTTAAGGTTCATGCCGGGTTGGAAATCCGCTTTTGGCAGCCCGTTATGATCTACCCCCATGTCACCGGTCTGCACACCGATCACAGCGCCAGCGGCATCGTAAAGAACCTCCGCAGCAGGAAAGCCCGCGAAAATCTCCACGCCGAGAGCTTCTGCCTTTTCGGCGAGCCATCGGCACAAGCTCCCCAGCGAGCAGGTGAAATTGCCATCATTCGACATCAGCGGCGGCATGAGTGCGTGAGGCAGAGTGTAGCTGGCCTTCGCCGTCAGATACCAATGCAGATTCTCCGCGACGGGCACTGCGATAAGCGGGCAATCGCTTTCTCTCCAATCGGGGAGAAGTTCGTCGAGCGCCCTCGGGTCGATGACCGCACCCGAGAGAATATGAGCCCCGATCTCCGAGCCCTTTTCCAGCAGGCAGACCGAGATATCTGGATCGAGCTGCTTGAGCCGGATGGAGGCGGCAAGACCGGCCGGCCCCCCTCCAACGATGACGACGTCATAAACCATCTCGTCGCGATCAATGATGCTGGGCACTTAGGCTCTCCGCGGCACGAGGTCAGCTCAAAGCTTGGCTGTGAGTTCCGGAACGGCGGTAAAAAGGTCCGCGACAAGTCCGAAATTGGCGACCTGGAAGATCGGGGCATCCTCATCCTTGTTGATGGCAACGATGATCCCGGAATCCTTCATGCCCGCCAGATGCTGAATCGCCCCGGAAATGCCGATCGCGATATAGACGTCGGGAGCCACGATCTTACCCGTCTGGCCGACCTGATAATCGTTGGGCACATATCCAGCGTCGACGGCGGCGCGCGATGCCCCGACCGCAGCGCCGAGCTTGTCGGCAAGCGGCAGGATCGTGGCAGCGAAGGTCGACGCATCCTTGAGAGCCCGCCCGCCAGAAACGATGATCTTGGCACTCGTCAGCTCAGGGCGGTCAGACTTGGCGATCTCCGCCCCGACAAAGACCGAGAGCCCGACATCACCAGGCCCCGCAAAGGAGGCGACCGCGGCGCCCGCGCTCCCGATCTCAGCCTTTTCGAAGGCCGTTGCACGAACGGTGATCACCAGCTTGGCGTCGCTCGACTCAACAGTTGCGATGGCGTTGCCGGCATAAATTGGGCGAGTGAAGGTCCGTTCGCCCTCAACGGACAGTATCTCGGAAATCTGTGCGACGTCGAGCAATGCTGCCACCCGTGGCGAGATGTTTTTTCCGGTGGTGGTCGCTGGGGCGAGAAAGGCATCGTAACCTGCCATCAGTTCAACGATCACGGGCGCAACATTCTCTGCCAGCGCATGCCCGTAGGCTGGACTTTCAGCGATATGGACCTTGCCGACACCGGCAATCAGGGCGGCCATCTCCGCCACGCTTCCTACCCCCTCGCCAGCCACCAACAGATCGACCTCGCCGAGCTTCGCCGCGGCGGTCACCGTCGAACGGGTCGCATCCTTGACGAGCGAATTTTCATGCTCAACCCAGACCAGCGTCTTCATCAGGCGACTCCCACTTCTTTCAGTATCGCAACCAGCGCATCGACATCAGCAACCTTCACGCCACCGGCACGAACCGGCGGTTCAGTAACGCGCAGCACCTTGAGGCGCGGCGTTGCATCGACCCCGCAGTCCGCCAGAGCTCGAACTTCCAAAGGCTTCTTCTTGGCCTTCATGATGTTGGGCAATGAAGCATAGCGCGGCTCGTTCAGACGCAGGTCTGTCGTCACGATAGCCGGAAGCGTGAGACGGATCGTCTCAAGCCCGCCATCGACTTCGCGCGTCACGACGACGTGTCCGCCATCGATGTCCACCTTGCTTGCGAAGGTCCCTTGGGGGCGAGCGAGTAACGCTGCCAGCATCTGCCCGGTTTGGTTGGAGTCGTCATCGATCGCCTGCTTGCCCAGGATCACAAGATCCGGCGCAACTTCCAGAGCAATCGCCTTGAGAATCTTCGCGACCGCGAGCGGCTCCAGATCGGCGTCGGTTTCAACCAGGATCGCGCGATCGGCTCCCATTGCCAGAGCGCTGCGGAGCACGTCCTGGGCTTTGGCCGGTCCGATTGAGACAACCACGATCTCCGTCGCCTTCCCGGCCTCCTTGATGCGGATAGCCTCTTCGACGGCAATTTCATCGAATGGATTGATGCTCATCTTGACGTTGGCAAGATCGACGCCACTGCCATCCGACTTGACCCGAGGCTTCACATTATAGTCGATCACCCGCTTCACGGGCACGAGGATCTTCATCGTTTATGGTTCCTCTCCGGCTGGAATGAGCAGCCAACCGTCTGCGGCGCAGCCCTAGGCACGCTCACCCGGCTACCGACCATCCTGATCACAGGTCGATCTCATCGTTCCCCAACCGAAATCGGACAACTCAATTCTGGTCGTTATTTGTGAGTTCAGATCAACGATGATACCCGCACCAACCCTAATTTCTCGGACAATTAGGGCGATTCACGATGATTCTGAATCAAACGTTGAGAATTCGAAGTGGAGTTCCAGTCGGGCGCCAGCGCGCCCTCTCATGCGTAGTCAGAATGGGCCTGGATAAAGCTCGCAAGAAGCCGGGCCAAGGCACCTGGTTGTTCGAGAGGTAAGAGGTGGGCGGCACATGGCACGCTTGTCATTGTCGAGCGGGCGATGCGATCGGCAGCCCACTGACCATCCTGGGGCGGAGCAAGCGCGTCACGCCCGCCGTTCACGAGGACGGCTGGCACCTCAATCGCGCGCAACCGTTCCTCGATGGGCATGCGCGACAGGAACGCCTCGATCTGGGCTGCATAGAGCTCGGCGGGTATTCTGCCCGCCATTGCGAGCGCACGCGCCCGGGTCCCAGGCTCGGCATCGCGACCCAACACCACATCGCCCCACTGCCCGGCGATGGCGCCGATTCCGGAGCCCAGTGCCTCGCGCACCACCTGTCGGCGGGCTTCAGCTTCCCCTGCTCCGACCGACCTGATCCCCATGCAGACCAGGCCAAGTGCGGCCACGCGGTCAGGATAGCGCAGCGCGAGTTCAAGCGCGACCAGCGCCCCGAGCGAATGCCCCACGACAACCGCCTGCTCGGCAAAGCGGGATGCGATCGCGTCCGCCATATCGGGGATTGTCGCCCCGTTACCTAGTGACAGGATCTCGATCCGGCATGGTCCGAGCAACTGTGCAAGCTGGGACGAAGCCTCTGTCCAGAGTTCATCGTCGCACAACAGGCCCGGCAAAAAAACAATTGTGCTCATGGATATGCCTCGCGAGCGACGGGGCGGTGACACGCCCCGCGCCCGTCGCCGGCGAGGCGCAGGGGGCTGAGGTCAAATCGCTTTCGCAAGATCCTTGAGGGGTACAGTGCGATCGGCAAGGGCGGCCGCATGCCCTGCAATATTCTTGCCGATAAGGGACTTCCCTTGGACGTAGTCGCGCGTGGCATTGACGCAATCCAGTGCGATCACCTTGCCTTCATGGAGATAGATGACCGAGAATTCGCGCTCGGCAACGTCACCGCGGATCACGGTATCGTCGAATCCCGTCGAGAGACCGACTGTCTGCAGTTTGAGGTCATACTGGTTCGACCAGAACCAGGGAACGGCATCGTAATGCTCCTGGGTTCCGGTGATGAATTTTGCGACGGTTGCTGCCTGATCATTGGCATTCTGCACACATTCCAGGCGAATGCTCGCGCCGCGTGCATAGCGGTTGCTGTGCGCCGCGCAATCACCGATCGCGAAGATATCGGGCAATGTCGTGCGACAGAATTCATCGACCTCGACGCCGTTCCCGACCTTCGCACCGGCGTCCACCAGCGGCTGAACAGCGGGAATGATGCCGATCCCCACGACTGCGAGATCAGCAGGAAGGACTTCTCCGTCGGCCAGCCTCACGCCGGTGACGTGTCCGTCACGTCCCTCGATCCCATCGACCAGCGTCCCGAGCCGGACGTCGACACCATGTTCACGGTGTTCCTTTTCGTAGAAGCGCGACAAATCCTCGCCGGCAACCCGAGCAAGCACCCTGTCCATCGCTTCGACCAACACCACATTTTTCCCGTGCTTGCGCAAAACGGCAGCGGCTTCCAGACCAATGTAGCCGCCGCCGATAACAACCACCTTACTGGCGCCCGCCAAGGCTCGCGAGAGATGATCGACGTCTGCCCTGGTCCGGATATAGTGAACGTTAGCCAGATCATGGCCAGCGCAGCTCAGTTTGCGGGCAGTACCTCCAGTGGCCCAGATCAATCGACCGAAACCGAGTGCTTTCCCGTTATCCAACACAACCGTGCTCTCTTTGGGATTGACCCGGACGACCTTAACGCCAAGCACGAGGTCGATTTTCTTCTGCGACCAGAACTCGACGGGGCGGATGAGTATCCGCTCGAAGCTCTTGTCACCGGAAAGATAATCCTTCGACAATGGTGGACGTTCATAAGGAGGTTCAGGCTCATCGCCGACGATCGCAATCGTGCCCTCGAAGCCACGCTGCCTTAAGGCAACCGCGACCTGGGCACCGGCATGGCCCGCCCCAACGATCAAAACGTGGTAATAGGGCATAGGTTGTCTTTCATTTTCCGTACCGGTCGTTGACCGAACAGCTCAGTCTTCCGGTGCGATCTTCACGCACAGGCCATCCATCGCGTCGCTGTAGATGAGTTGGCAAGAAAGCCGCGACTGCTCATTGCGGTGATCAGAGCCATCAAGGAGTTCATCCTCATCGGTGGTCATCTCGGGAAGCGTCTGTCCCGGCTCTTCCTCGACGAAGACATGGCAGGTCGCGCAGGAACAGCAGCCGCCACACAGCGCCAGCAGCTCATCGATACCGGCATCGCGGATGATTTCCATCACGCTGCGCCCGGCTTCCGCTTCCAGTTTGTGCTCCGTGCCCTCACGAGTCACAACAACGATTTCACCCAATTTCAAGCTCCTTGTTTCGTATCAGGCGGGCGACCGCCTTTGGCCCCGCTCTCAACGGGATCGCATGTCAGACGAGTGAGACCCGGAGGTGTTCGACCTCGGTCACCAGCGGTCCTTCGCGTTTGGCCCAGTCACCCTTGAGGTGAATGTTCGGGAAGCGCTCCCCGATGATCTTGATCGTTTCAGTGATTTCGAGACGAGCAAGCGTCGCCCCCAGGCAGCTGTAGTGGTTCGAGCCGAACATCAGCGCCCGCGACGCCGGCCGTCCAAGCTTGAAGGTGTCGGGATCTTCAAACTTCGTCTCGTCCCGCCCACCCGAGCGCGTTGAGATCCAGACCCAGTTCCCGGCGGGAATGGTGAAGCCGTTCACAGGGATATCGACCGAGGCGTGCCGTGCGATGACCCCGAAGCGGGGGCACAGACGATAGGTTTCCTCAGCCGCCTGCGGGGCTGCGGTCGGGCGCGCAAGCGTCTGCTCCCAACGCGAACGGTCTTCCAAAAGCGTCCCGAACGTCAAGCCAAGCTGATGCAGCGTGTTGTCCATGCTGGCAATGAGCAGGGACATCGCCACGGTCTTGACCTCGTCGTGGCTGATGAGCCCTTCGAGTTCGCAGCGAATGAGCTCGGAGGTGAAATCATCCCCCAGATGCTTGCGCTTCTCATCGATATGCTTTTCGATGAAGTCGAGCCCTTCCCAGTATGCCGCCTCCGACTCGCCCAGGCGATCGCGGTCCATCATGAGGAGCGGGGGATTGATCGCTTCCGTGACCCTGCCAATCCACGGTGCCATCTCGCGCGGCGCCGAGATCAAGTCGCAATAGAGCTGGGTCGGGAGCCGCCAGGCGATCTCAGCCATGAAATCGACATCGGTCGGATCCTTGATCTCGTCGAGAATGCCGTGGATCATTTCACGCACCGAGCCCTGAAGCTTGGCAACCTGCTGCGGCTTGAGCAGGCGCATGTAGGGCTGACGCATGCGGGTGCGCAGTTCGCCTTCCGTGCAGACAATCTGCTTGTTCCATTCCTCGCGGTATCGACCGGAAGTGAGCCCAACGGCATCGAGAACCACGCCGAAGCCGCCCCCGATGTCGAACTCCTTGCTGCTCATGATCTCCCAGCCCTGGTCGTGAGTCAGGACCTCAAAACCACGCATGCTGTGGCCTATCCAGCTCTCGCGACGTGCCTTCGCATAGTCCTGCAGCGTAGCCATGGGCGAAACTTCGGGAATACGAGCCAGATCCGCTGTCGACATTTTTACTTCCTCTCAAATCTTAGGGCGATCCGACCTGTCAGATCAGGTCATCGAACCTCGTGCCAGCAGCTCCAAGGGATGCAGCGCCGTCAACAACCATGGAGTGTCCGGTGACGTAGGAGGCATCGTCAGAGCAGAGCCAGAGCGCGGCATTCGCAATTTCGGAGGCCTGCGCCGGCCTTCCAGCCGGGATCGAAAAGACCAATCGGTCAATCATCGGCTGAGGGAGCGCTGCGACAAACGGGGTATCGACGAGCCCGGGGCAAAGGGCATTGATCCGAATGCCCTTCGCACCGTAATCGACGGCTGCAGCCTTCGTCATGCCGATGACACCGTGCTTGGTCGCGGTGTAGGCCGACAGATTGTAGCCGCCGATAATCCCCGAGATCGACGCCGTGTTCAGGATCACACCCTTGACCGACTGGTTAAGGAAGGTCCGGATCTCGGCCTTCATGCAGTAGAACACTGAACTGAGATTGACTGCGGAGACCTTCCGGAAATTGTCGCTATCCAGATCAGCAAGCGGCACAGTGTCAGCTTCGATACCCGCGTTGTTGATCGCGATATCAAGGCCACCCAATTCGCTCCGCAGGGCAGTTATAGCCTGAATGACGGAGGTCTCATTGGAAACGTCCATCTGATAGGCGTGCGCCTTCCCGCCTTCCTGCGTGATGGACGCAGCGATTTCTCGGGCGCCTTCAAGGTTGAGATCGCAAAGAGCGACGGTGCATCCGGCGCCGGCGAGCTTCTCGGCGATCGCGCGACCAATTCCTGAGGCGCTGCCGGTAACGACAGCGACTTTTCCGCTGAAGTCATATTTTACCATGCCACGTCTCCCTCAGATCATCGCGGACGCGATCGTGTCGGAATAGCGCTGGAAGCGCAGGATGTTTGCGCCCTCGTGCATGACGCCTGCCGTCAGGCAGACGAAGGTCGCATCGGCGACAGGATCGACCCAATAAATCGAGCTGCCGGCGCCGTTGTTTCCGAACGTGCCCTCGCTCGTGAGCGTACCATACTGGCTGTAGATGGTGGCCGGTCCTTTCAGCGAGAAGCCGAGCCCCAGATAGGCCTGATAGGGCTTCCATCCCATCGACAACGCCAGCCAGCGATACAGTTCGTTCTCCATATCACCGGTTTGGTTGGTGCTCGCCAGCTTGAGCGTCCGCGGCGACAGGATGCGGGCCCCGTCGAGGACGCCGCCACCGCGCAGCATTTCCGTGAAGCGCCACATGTCATCGGCAGTGGAGACGCAGCCCACGTGGGGCATCTCGGCGAACTCTTCCTCGAACATGCCATAGGGGCTTTTGTTGGTATGGCCGGGCGTCTGGACGGGCAGCGTCCCGCGCATGTCGGGCACGATATGCCGTGGCTGCAGATCCTTCCGGACACCCATGGCGGTATCGAACATCTTGAGGGGTTCGAAAAGATCCTCGCGGAAGATGTCACGCAACGAGCGTTGCTTGGGATCTGTGCGCCGCAGGGCCTCCCCCATCAGCGCGTGATTGATCAGCGGCTGGTAATTGCAGCGCATGCCCGGCTCGGTCGTGCCATGAACGTAGGTGCAGATTTCGTCGATCACCTCGGCAAGCTGATCCTGCAACCCGCCGGGGCGGACCTCCCAGAGACCAGGCCAGCCCGCCGTATGGGTCAGGAGGTGATAGAACGTAGCCTGATCGCGCGGGGGGCCGGCAAATTCCGGGATGATGTCGGACACTCGCGTGGTGAGAGCAAAGCGCCCCATCTCGATCGCGCGCAGCGTGAGGATGTTGGTGAAGGCCTTGGTCATCGAAAAGATCGAGAACACCGAATTGGGCTCGATCGCCTGTCCGCCGTCAGCATACTTGTTGCCGACGGTATCGCTGAAAACGAGCTTGCCCCCACGCCCAACGCGAATAGCTGCACCGTAATAGAGACCCTTCGCGATGTCATCGCGAACCATCTCTTTGAAATGATCCAGACGATCTTGCCACATTTCAGCCATTACTACCAACATCCTCGAATTATGATTTACATTATGGATCGAAAATCTGGACCTGCCGACGCATCGCGGCTTAGCTATTAACCGCCGGTCGTGATCCAATCCTGATGCTCCGCACCGTGACCGGATGATCCTGAATTCTTCCCCGACAAGCTACCGGAAACCAACTGCCGGACTCAGCGCTAAATTTTCAGGATCGATGACTTTTGATCAATCGACGATAGGAGCGAGAGGTGTCCGACCCCGGATAAGGTCGGCGGCCTTTTCCCCTATCATGATAACCGGGGCATTGGTGTTGCCGCCCGGGATTGCCGGAATAACGGATGCGTCCGCGATCCGCAGCCCCGCGACGCCGCGCACCCGCAATTGGGGGTCCACGACCGAGTGCGGGTCACTTCCCATCCGGCAACTGCCGACGGGATGCCTGACCGTATAAAGCGAACGTCGCAGATATTCGGTCAGTTCCTCGTCGCTCTGGGCGTTCACTCCAGGCGACACCTCTTGCTTGAGCAGGCCTTTGAGGGGCTGGGTCTGATAGATCTTTCGCACCTGCCGCACGGCTCTCAACATCGTATCGATGTCACGCTTGTCCGACAGGAGATTGAGCTGGATCCGAGGCATGTCGTCAGGATTGGCACTGGCAAGCGTCAGCGTACCCTTGCTGTGGGGGCGCAGAAGAACGACCCCTGCCTCGATCCGGTGCTCCTGCCTCTTGGACAGGCCGGGAACATAGATTTGCGCATCGCGGCGGAGCGGATTGAAAAAGACCTGGATGTCAGGCCGCTCGAGGCCTTCCTGGGTCTTGATCAATCCCTGACCGCTGAGCGGCTGGGTAGCGAACGGGCCCTTGCCAAACAGCGCCCATTGAAGGAAATTTCGCACAACCCGATCAAAGCGCAGTTGCTTGAGTGGCGTCACTGGCTCCTTCGTGAGGTTTTCCATCATGAAGGCCGCATGGTCAGCGATATTCTTACCGACCTCGGGTGAATCCACTACCGCCTTGATACCCACCTGCGCCAGCTCATCGGCCGGCCCGATGCCAGACAGCAGAAGGAGCCTGGCGGTGTTGTAAACCCCTGCTGAAAGAATAACTTCCTTGCGGGCCCTGACCTGCTTCTTGACGCCGCCCTGAACGAACTCGACGCCAACAGCCCGCCCGCCTTCGATGATGATTTTCGTCGTTCGGGCATGGAGTTCGAGTTTTAGGTTCGGTCGCTTCAACGCGGGGCGCAGGTAGGTCCGCGCTGTGCTGGAGCGGCGCCCCCGGCGGTTGACCGTGATGTCGGACATACGCGAGATGCCCTCGAACGGCTGGGCATCGAGATCATCGACGATCGGATAGCCAAGCTTGCGGGCTGCCTCGAGAAGCGGTTCCTGCAGCATGCCATCGGGATTGACATGGGTTGTCGCGAGCGGGCCTTCGGCGCTGTGGTAGCGGCCTGACGGGCGCCAGCTCCCTTCAGCCTTCTTGAAATAAGGGAGCACTTCGGCAAATGACCAGCCCTCACAGCCCATTTGCCGCCACTCGTCATAGTCAATGGGATTGCCGCGCGAGTATATCTTGCCATTGATCGAGGACGATCCACCCAGAAGGTGTCCTTGCGGCAGGTCGACAGAACGGCGGTTGAGATGTGGCTCAGGCTGCGACTTGAAGCCCCAGTTGAGGTTGGCCGGTCGGTTGCGATAGAAACCGATCCCCATGTGGAACACGAAGTTCCAGTCCGATCCACCCGCTTCGAGGACCAGCACCGAGCTATCGCGATCCTCGGAAAGCCTGGAGGCAACCACGCCACCTCCCGAGCCGGAACCCACGACGATGTAATCGAACTCTTTCATGTTCATCCTGCTCCGCTCCGTCCCGCGACCATCCATTTTTCAAGGCGCTCGCAGACGGTATATAAAATTGGCCTTCAGCGACTGCTGTTCTGCTCGGACGCCAGTGCCCTCATCAGCACCGTGAGCTCCATCACGTGTTCAGCCGTCTTGATCATCCGGTCGGCAAGGGTAGGCTCTGTGTCAGAGAAGCGTGATGGTCCCCATGATCCATCAGGCGCCTGACGCTGGATGAACCACTCCGTCATACGTTCGACCCACAGGTACCAGCCCCCGTCGGGATCAGTCAGGTGCATTTCACCCACCGCCCAGCCAAACTTGCAAGCCTGTACCGAGGCGATATCCGTAAACTGAGCCTCATGCCCCCGCATATTGAACGCGAGAAGCCGGCGCGCAGCCTGCAAAGCCTGCGGATGGTCGTGGATGCGAGCATAGTTGGCGAGGAAGACTGCGCCCATGCCCGGTGGATAATAGGCCTGCCGTGGTTGATCGAACCGGATCACCGAGGCCCAATTTGCCGAAGGATCAGGTTCCGTACAGAGGTCAGCTCCCTGCATGCAGGCGTAAAACGTCATCGTTTCCGCAGCGTTCTGCTCAGCGATCCGCATCATCCAGTCAGCGCATTTATGTGCGACGTCGTGCGCGCCACAAACCAGCGCGGCCAGCCCAACCTGCCCCGTCGAGAGAATGTCGTCGACCGGCTGTCCATTGGCACCGGGCAGCAACATCGGCATTCCGCCAGAAGGGCTCTGCGCCGAGGCCAGCCACCGCATCGAGCGCAGGGCCAGGTCCTGCCTTCCTACCAGCCAGGCGCCGACGACAAAAGTTCCGAGCCAGTAGTGCGGGTATTGCTCCACATAGGCCTGTCCGGTCAGGGGAAATGGCTTGAAAGCGCCGCCCGGCTGTAACTGATTGATCTCGACCCATCGCGCTGCGGCAGCGCCAATCTCTGACCTTCCGCAGATTGCAAGCCCCCAGGGGAGGCGCATCCATCCATTGCGATCTTCGCTGTCGCCAGGTTTTCCGTCAGCCGCGACCTGACCCTTGAGCCATTCTGTCGCACGATCCCTCGCTAGCATTGCGCGTGCCAGCACCTCGGTTTGCGCTACAAACATACGTCAGCTCAGAGGTACTGATAAGGGCATGTCAGCCCAGAAAACCGGATCATGGCTCGGCAGAACCTTCGCGCCGCGATCGCGGAGGGAGGCCAGATGCTTGAGGGAAGCCAGAAACTGGTCCGCATCGTGGCAACTTGCGGGCAATTTGAATTCGTCGAGCGACCGCTGGAGGCTGCAGCAATCGCCGGTCAGAACGACATCGCCGCCATCAGTGCGGATTTTGGCCGACTGGTGACCAGGCGTGTGCCCGAGAGTCGGGAAAATGATGATCGTGCCGTCCCCAAACAGGTCATGTTCGCCGCGAACCTTGAGAAAGGGTTGCCCGAGATCGTATTCAGCGATCTCATAGATCGGATCTTCCCCCGCATTGTTGAAGGCGTAGTCGTACTCTGCCTCCTGGGTCACGATTGTGGCGTTCGGGAAATAGGCGTTCCCGCCGGCATGGTCGGTATGGAAATGCGAGACGATGATCCACCGGATCTCCGCCGGCTCCACCCCAATTGCCCTGAGCTTTTCATCGATCGTTTCGCCTGCCTCCAGATCGATGAAGCTCTCCCGCGCCGTCCCCCTCGGTCGAACGAAGCGCTGCCCGAGCCCGGTGTCGAAAAGCACAGCCCCCTTGGGATGATCGATCAAAAATGCGGTCACAGGGGCCCTGATCTCTCCCTCTTCACCATCGATGAAATAGGAGACAGGCATGTGGACGTGACCGACCGTGAAAGCGAAAAGACGCACGCCGTCGCCCGGACGACGCGGTGCGGTAGGAATTTCAATGGCACTCATTGGGGTAACCCTTTCCCAAGCCTCGCCGCACGCGCGGTCACTCAAACGGTCTCGACGACGCCTTTCAACGCGGCCAAAGCCTCGCTGGGCGGGTTCTCACCCTCGATCCGTCCACCGGGGAAAAGAGTCCAGCGACGCTGCTGCACCGGAAAGGACGCAGTTGCGGCAGCAAGCGTCTCGCTTGTCCACTTCTTGCCGTTGCTGCTGACGTGGTGGGCAGCGTCCCACTCATCGAACAAGAAGAGATCCCCGCCCCAGGCCCCGAAGACCCTGCCCGTGAAGGGGCATTGCGAGCTGGCGAGGAAAGCAACCACTTGCGCGACATGTTCCGGGGCGTTGGGGTCAAAGCCCTCCCGCGGAGCCATCATGTCGATCATTTCCTGGGGAGCTCCATCGAGCATGCGGGTGCGAGCCATCGGAGCCAGCCCGTTCACCTTCACGCCAAGGGGCGCGAGCTCCTGTGCCGCCGAGACCGTCAGAGAGGCAACCGCGGCCTTGGTCGCGCTGTAGAGGGCGATAAAGGGCATCGGGTGAAGACCCGCTGGCGACGCGGTGTTGATAATCGCGCGGCCCGCCTTGGGACCAGAGCGCCGCCAGTGCGCCGCAGCGGCATTCATCGTCGCCGTGACGCCCTTAAAATTTACCGCCGATGCCAGATCCCAGTCAGCCTCGGTGATGTCGCCCAGGAGGCCCGCGCGGTTGATGCCGGCATTGTTGACGAGAATATCCAAGTCGCCGAAGCGCTCGACAGCATCCGCGACCATCGCGTGGGCTGCGCCCCAATCCGATACACTGCGCGTATCCGCGAATGCTCGACCACCGGAGGCCTCGATCTCCGCGACGACGTCTTGAGCGGGGCGGGTATCGTGCCCATCGCCAGTGTTCGATCCGCCCAGATCATTGACGATCACGGTAGCTCCGGCCTGAGCCAGCGCCAGTGCGTGCTCGCGTCCCAAGCCCCTACCCGCGCCCGTCACCAAGGCGATTTTACCAGCCAACGACATGATCTGACCTCTCTCGATCGAACGCCACGCTCGGGTGGTGGGTTCGCTGTGGATTTTCAATGACTGTGCGGTACCGGGCGCCGGATCTTCAAACGACAATTGGGCACTTCGATTGAGTCCAAGTCACACGAGATCATGCAACTCTGGCAAAGCCCCCACCCTGACGGCGCTGCTGGATAGCAGCGATCACCTCAGCAACACGCGCGGTGGTCTTTTGCGCCTCATCGAGCATCCAGTCCCGGAATGGGCGGAAGCTGGGATTGCGGGGTGAGCGATCCGGCCAGATCAGGTTGTAGACCTCGTCATCAGGTGCAACGATCGGAAACGGCATGACCAGATGCCCGGATTCAAGATCGTCCAGCACCAGCGGCAGTTGCGCAATGGCGACGCCCACACCCTCTGCCGCAGCTTGGTAGGCGAGACTCGAACTCTCGAAATACATCACGTTCCGGTTGGTAAAGTTCGGCATACCAGCCGCATTTAGCCAGAGACTCCAATTGCCTGGCCGAGCCGTGGAATGAAGCAGAGTGAGCTTCGCGAGGTCGCCGATCTCCTTGAGCTCCCCGTGCCGTTCAAGCAGTCGAGGACTGCAGACCGCGACCAGATCAGCATCGAACAGCTTGCGCACCACGGATTGGGGCGTGTTTTCGTGACCCAGCTTGATCGTGGCATCCAGATCGTCGCGCTGGAAATCGACCGCCGCAAGATTCATACTTAACTGAAGGTTGTTTTTAGGATTTCTCGAATAGAATGAGTTCATTCTCGGCATAAGCCACCGCAAGGTGAATGTCGAAGACGTCGAAACCCGAAGAGGCGCACCCTCCGGAACATCCATCAAATCATCTGTAGCCGATTTTATCAAAGAAAAGGCGTCCGTTATTCTGGACAGATATTCCTTTCCTTCCTTCGTAAGACCCACTTCGCGGTTTGCACGGTGAAACAACTGAACCGATAGAAAATCTTCGAGCACGCGAATTTGACGGCTTACAGCACCGGGGGTTACACTCAATTCCGAAGCTGCTTGCGTGAAGCTCAGCTTTCGGCCCGCGCATTCGAACGTTCGAAGGGCAGTCAGCGGCGGAATGCGCATACCCAAAATCCTCTCCAACAATCGCCTGTTTTCAGCGACTCAAGCCCTTGAGCGGGTCCTTGTATCTGGGGAAAGGGTGCGCAACCTGTGACTAAAAGTCAACTACCCTGAAAGTGTTTCGATTGAAGGATGCGGCCGTGCGCTCCAATCTTGCCGCAAATTAGCGGACAGAACCTGCAGAGAGGCTGGGACGGCATGGACTTCACTTTACCTGACGAAGCAAGGATGATCGGCGAACTCACCGCGCGCTTCGTTGCCGACGAATTGATACCGCTCGAGCGGATGGTCATTGAGCGCGAAGCGGCCCGCGGGATGGGTGGCGATCCGCTTATTCCCCATGAGGTCGAGGCCAAACTCAAGGAGCGGTCCAAGGAGCTTGGCCTCTGGGGCATCGACGTTCCCGAACGCTTCGGCGGCCATGGCATGGGCGCGCTCATCAAATGCGTCGTGACCGAGCAGATGTTTTACTCGATCACCCCATTCACACTGCCGCCCGACAGCCCGAACCTCCATTTCCTGGCAGAGTCCTGCAAGGGCAACCAGATCGAACGATACCTCCTCCCTTATGCCTCCGGCGAAAAGAAATCCTGTCTCGCCCTGACTGAGGCAGGCGCTGGCTCGGATGCCGCCGGAATCCGCCTCAAGGCTGTACGGCAGGGCGACTCCTGGGTGCTCAACGGCGAGAAGATGTGGATCAGCGGTGCAAGGACCGCCGATTTCATGATCGTCATCGCGTCGACAGATCAGTCCAAGGGCACGCGTGGCGGGATGACTGCGTTCCTGATTGATCGTGATACGCCAGGCGTGACCGTCCCACAGGAATTTTCCGTGATCGGCGGGAATTTTCATGCCTATTCGGTCAATTTTGACGATGTGACCGTGAGTGACGACCAGGTTCTCGGCGAGGTCGGGCAGGCGTTTGCTCCCTTGCAGAACCGTCTCGGAATTCGCCGCATGGAGACCGCCTGCTGGTGCCTCGGCTACGCCCAGCGCGCGCTCGATATGATGATCGAGCAGGCCAAGGCGCGGGTTACCTTCGGCGCTCCACTCGCCGATCGCCAAACCATCCAGTGGTGGATTGCCGACAGCTTCCAGGAAATCGAGATGGTCAAGTTGCTCACTTACCGCCTCGCATGGCAGCTCGACCAGGTTCAGGAAGGCTCCAAGCGCGCCGAGATCCGTCGCGGCGCGGCCATGGTCAAAGTCCAGGCAACGGAAATGGCGACCCGGGTCATCGACCGCGCAATTCAGATGTTCGGCGGCATGGGAGTCAGCAAGGAACTGCCCCTCGAATTCATGGCCAGAGAGGTCCGCGTGCTCCGCATCGTGGAGGGCCCCTCTGAGGTCCACCGCTGGATGATCGCTCGCGAGCTCCTGCGCGACGGAAGGCCCTTCGAACTGTGAGCGGGGCCATCGCACTAGAAGGGCTGAGAGTTCTCGAACTCTCCGGCCTTTACGGCGCTTATTGCGGCAAGCTCTTTGCCGACATGGGCGCATCCGTCACGCTGGTCGAAACGGCTGAAGGCTCACCGATGCGCGCCAAGGCGCCGTTTCTGGCCAACGAGCCGTCGCCTGACACTAGCCTACCCTTCAATTATTTTGCGGCCAATAAGCGCAGTGTGGTGGCCGACCTCGGGACTGAGGAAGGTCAAAAGGCCCTATTTACTGCGGCGTCTCGGGCTGACCTCCTGATCCTCTCGGACCATCCCCAGACCGCCCATGTTGATCTGGAGGCGCTGCGCCTCGCAAACCCCGGATTGGTCTGCACGCGCATCACCCCATACGGCACAAGTGGCCCTTATTCTGGATACAAGGGTGACGATCTCACTCTGATGGCGATGGGTGGTCTTCTGACCATGGCCGGTTACCCAGATAGCGCGCCTGTCGTGGCTTTTGGCGAGCAAGGCTTGCTCGCCGGCGACCAGTTCGCCGCAGTTGCCTCCTTGGCCGCCGTGTTGCGGGCAGAGGCCACCGGTCAAGGCGAGATCATTGATGTCTCCATCCAGGAGGCAATCGTCATGGCTCTGGAAAATGCCGCGCAGACATATCAGCTCGAAGGCAAGGTGCGGAAGCGCTCCGCCTCAAGTGCGCGCGCAGGCACGGGGATTTTTCCTTGCAGCGACGGCGAAGTCTATCTGCTGGCTGGCGGTATCGGCGAGACAGCCATGTGGGGCAGCTTTGCCAAATGGATGGCCTCCGAAGAGGTGACGGGCTGCGAGCTCTTTTCGGATCCGGATTGGAACGATCTGGCGCCGGGCGCGGATGAAGCCTTCCGCGCGGTCTTTCTCCCTTTCGCAAAGGCCCGGACGAAGGACCAGCTCTATCAGGGCGGGAAGCGATGGGGTGTCCCCATTGCCCCGATGTCAACGGCGGTCGATCTGCTGACCAACCCGCAGTTGCTGCACCGCCAATACTTCGTCACCGCCCCGTCAGGCAGCGCGATCGGTCCGGTCGCTATGCCGGGCGCTCCCTACAAGTTCAGCGTCTCGCCCTGGGCTCTGCGCACTGCCGCGCCCGGCCTGGGTGAATACGGCAATCTTGCTGACCTCACAGATTTGCAGGACGTTCAAAGCCATGACTGACCTACCTCTTTCCGGCGTCAAGATCGTGGACTTCTGCTGGATCGGCGCCGGCTCCTACACCACGAAACTGCTGGCTGACCTGGGCGCGGATGTCATCAAGGTCGAGAGCTCGAAATCGCTCGACAGCCTAAGGCTCGCAGCGCCCTATGCTGGCGGCATCGCAGGGGTGAACCGAAGCGGCTATTTTGCCGATCGCAACAGTTCGAAGCGCAGCATCACGATCAACATGAAGGATCCGCGCGGCGTCGAGATCGCGCATAATCTGATCCGCGACTGCGACGTCGTCGCTAACAACTTCCGCCCCGGAACGATGGAGAAGCTGGGCGTCGGCTTCGACGCGCTGAGCGAAATCAACCCTGGCCTCATCTACATCGGCATGTCCATGAACGGGGACGAGGGACCAGATCGCTCGATGCTCGGCTACGGCATCACAATCGCCGCCCTGACCGGGTTCCTCGGCTACAGCGGCTATCCCGAGCGCGGCCCAACCGGGACAGGGACCAATTACCCTGACCACGTACCCAATCCTTGCCATGCGGCCTTCGCGATCATGTGTGCGCTCCGGCACAAGCGGCGTACCGGGATGGGTCAAAAGATCGACATGGCCCAGACTGAACCCATGCTCAGCCTTATCCCCACTCCGGTGATGGAATATTCGGCGAACAAGCGAGTGATCGGGCGCACAGGGAACGCTCTGGCGGGTTATGCGCCTCGCGGCGTGTATCCCACATCCGGGGAAGACCGCTGGATCGCGATCAGTATTTCCAGCGATCAGCAATGGCGCGATCTGTGTCAGATCCTCGAGCCTGCATTGGGCGCTTATGCCCGCTGGGGCACGCTCGAGAGGCGTGCCATGGATATTCCGGAAATCGATAGCCTCATCGCCCGAAAGACAGCGCTCTGGGATGGATATGAGCTTATGGGCAAACTTCAGGAGAAAGGTGTTCCGGCAGGCGTTGTGCAGAATGCCCGCGACCTGGTGGATGATGATCCGCAAATGCGGCACCGCGACCACTGGCGCTATTTGCAGCACGCTGAAATGGGAGACAGCCTCTACAACGGTCCCCCATTCCAGTTTGCGTCGCAGGCAGTAGGGCCCCGCTTTGCCGCTCCGTTGCTGGGCGAACACAATGACGAAGTCTTCAGCACGCGTGCCGGTCTTACTACTGCCGAGATCAAGCAGCTGCAGGATGAAGGAGCTCTCGTCTGAGCTGATCCGGGCCGAACCAGCGGGTGCATCTGCCAGTTGGTTCGGCTGATATTGCTGAACGACGGGCCTTTCCAACGGCTCGAAACATTAGAAAATGGGGGAGGCGCGGATCGTGCCTTATATCGAAAGCGATCAGCACAAGACCTGGTTCGAAATCCATGTCTCCGCGAGGACGCGCATCCAGGATGAGTCCATCCTCATTCTGCATCGCCCCACCGACACGGTGGACGCCTGGCAGCGATGGTCGGATCGGCTGGGGGATCACCGGATCATCCACCGGGGGTTTCCGGTCAATCTCGCAGGTCGGGAGCCAACGTCCTCTTACGCAGACGCTCGAAGCAATGGCCAATGATCTTGTCGCCTTTCTGCGGGAGTTCGGGATTGGTTCAATCAATCTCATGGGCATCGGCAGCGCCGCATCACACGCTCTGGCAACGGCCGCGCTTTTCCCGGACCGTGTGCGCTCGATCGTTATCTGTGGCGCTCCCGACCACCTGCCTTCACCTGCCCCGAAGCGCTCGCGAAGCGAAGGCAAGCTGCAGTTCTGCGGCAACGCATCGAGCGCCGAACTCGACGGAATGCTCGCTGAAGTCTCGGCGCCAACGCTGGTCATGGCTCCCATGCGGGATGGTCCTGCAAGCGTGGAATATCAGGTAAATCTGGCCGACCTCTTGCCATCAGCAACGCTGTTGCCTGTCAACGCGACCCAAGAGGATGTCTTGCTAAGGCCTTCCGAAGACTGCATTGCCGCTGTGCGGCGCTTTCTCGCAGTCCCCCCTGCTTCGCGTCCCTCTTCCTGACGTTTTCGCCCGATGGCGCTGTTGGCCCCCTCAAGCTGCGCTCTGGCCCGAATGTAGCCAATTGAAAAAAGGGGAGGACTTGGTCCTCCCCTTTTTTCTTCCGTCGCAGCGCTTTTCAGGCCTCGCTGGCCGGGCACCAAGCGACCGCCTAGAGTTTCATGACAAATGGATTGGCGACGGGCGCGCTGTGATTGAGGAAGACGCTCTTCGCTTCAAGGTTCGCCATGATCGCGTCGATACCGTTTTCGCGGCCCGTACCGCTGTCCTTCATCCCACCAAACGGCATCGTGACGCTCAGCATGCGGTAGCTGTTGACCCAGACCGTGCCGGCCTGAAGCTTCTCCGACATGCGGAAAGCGCGGCCAAAGTCCTTTGTCCACACGCCAGCAGCCAATCCGAAGTCGGTGTCATTGGCAATCCGGAGCGCATCTTCCTCATCCTTGAATTTGATGATCGAGAGGATTGGCCCAAAGACCTCCTCGCGGGCGATGCGCATGCCATTGTTGACACCGGTAAAGATCGTCGGCTTGACGAACCATCCCGGCCGATCAAGCTTTTCGCCACCCAGGACGCATTGAGCGCCCTCGCCTTTCGCGATGTCGATATACTCGAGGACCTTGCTGAACTGTTCCGCCGTCGTCACCGGGCCGATCTGCGTACCGGCCTCCATCGGTTCCCCCACCACCGCGTTGCCCGCGATCTTGAGAAGGCGTTCGACAAAAGCGTCATGGATGCTTTCCTGGACCAGCAGGCGAGAGCCGGCGATGCAGGACTGCCCCGAAGCGGCAAAAATCCCCGATACCGCTCCGTTGACTGCCACTTCAAGATCGGCATCGTCGAAAACGATGTTGGGGGACTTTCCGCCCAGTTCGAGGTCACAACGAGCAAAGCGCGCTGCGGCGATCTGATTGATCGCACGGCCGGCTCCGCCACCCCCTGTGAAGCTGATGCGGGCCACCTTTGGATTGGCGACCAATGACGCGCCCACCTCATTGCCGAGGCCGGTTACAACATTGAAAACGCCGTCAGGAAAGCCAGCTTCCTTGACCAGCCTGGCGAATTCAAGCGCGGAGGCCGAGCTGTGTTCAGAGGGCTTATGCACGACGGTACATCCCGCGGCGAGCGCCGGGGCGATTTTCGCCGCCGCCAGCAGCAGCGGGGAGTTCCAGGGCGTAATCGCAAGCACGACACCGACCGGTTCGAGCCGGGTATACCCGAAAACGCCTGGCCTGCCGACCGGGGGGACTCGCCCTTCAATCTTGTCGGCCAACCCCGCGAAGTAATGGTAGATCTCGGGGAGATATCCGGTCTGGGCGCGCATCTCCGTGAGCAGCTTGCCATTGTCGCGCACTTCAATCTCGGCGAGATCGCCAGCGGCGTGAGCGAGAAGATCGGCGAGTTTGCGCAACAGTGCTCCCCTGGCCGAAGCCGACAGGCCCGCCCAAGGCCCCGTCAGCGCCGCGTGGGCGACCTCAACGGCGCGTGTAGCGTCGTCGCTTCCGCCACGGGGAATGCTGGCCCAGGCCTTTCCTGACCAAGGCTCCAGTGTCTCGAGGGTTGCGCCGCCAGCGGCGTCGACAAATTCCCCGCCAATGAACATCTGGTATTTTTTCACGCTACTTCACCGCCTCTCTCGATCACGCCTGCTTTTGTTCGGCTATGCCTTCAGCCCTGCCCGACGAGTCGCTCGCCCTGGGAAAAGCGAGCCAGCCCCTCACTGCCTGCTGCGGTCATTTTATTGATTTCGTTGATCTTGCCTACACCAAAGGTGAAGGCCCCGTCCCAATCGATCTGAACTGGAATCTGATCCATCGCCCCCTTGCTCACGGTGAGGGCAACTGGGTCGAACTGACCGATTTTGGCCGCAACAGCCTCGGCTTCAGCCATCAGTTCCTCGTGGGGCACCACCTTGTTGACCAGGCCCCAGCGCTCGGCGGTCGCACCGTCGATACGGTCGGTCGTGAACATCATCCAGGCGTGACGCTTGCGGGTCAGCGAATATTGCGTCGAAGGGCCGGCAAGCCCGGGGTAGGTTGCAAAGCCCATTTCCGGCATGCCCATCGAGGCTCGCTCCGAGGCAATGGCCAGATCGCAGACGTTGATCAGGGTCACGCCGCCACCCAGGGCCAACCCGTTGACCGCAGCGATGAACACGGCGGGGTGGGCGCGGATTGCAACGTTGACTGCTTGCCAGGAGGTCGCCGGGTCCGGCTCGATCCCTGCCTCGCGTTCGGCGCTGGCTTCCTTCAGGTCGAGACCGGCGCAGAAGCTGACATCGGTGCCGGTCAGCACGATAACACCGAAGCGGCCTTTGAGCTGCTCCATCGCCTCAAGCATGGCGATCCGCGCAGCCTTGCTCATCGCATTGCGCTTGGCAGGGCGGTTGATGCGCATGATCGCATAGCCCTGCTTTTCCTCGACAACGACCAGATTTTCTTCACTCATGATGAACTCCAAATGCCTCTCGCGAACGGTGTCGCTGCGTTGAAATCGTAACTTGCAGGCTTATGCGGGAAAGTAGATCGCCTTGGGTTCGAGGAAGACCTCAAGGCCTTCGACTCCGCCTTCCCTGCCGATCCCGGACTGCTTGAAACCGCCGAAGGGAACGCTCGGATCGATCTGCAGGCCGTTGATGGAAATATTGCCGGTCCGCACGCGGCGCGCGATGGACTCCGCTCGACCGACGTCCTTGGAGAACACCGTCCCGGACAGACCGAACTGGCTGTTGTTGGCGATTGCGACAGCCTCTTCCTCGTTGGAATAGGTGAGGATGGAAACCACCGGACCGAAGATCTCTTCCTGAGCGATAACCATGTCCGGGGTGACACGGTCAAAGATGGTGGGCTCAACGAAATAGCCCTGATTGAAGCCTCCCGTTCCTCCACCCTTGACCAGGCGGGCTCCCTCGCCCCGACCCTTCTCGATGTAGGACAGGACACGGTCGCGCTGCCGCCCCATCGACAATGGCCCCATGGTCGTCGCCGTATCCCACGGATCACCGAGACGGATATGACCGACCGCTTCGACATAGGCGTCCAGAATTTCGTCATGCCGGCTTTGGGGGACGAGCACCCGGGTCTGCGAGAAGCAGATCTGCCCGGAAAATGGCATAGCGAAGGGAACGATCGTTCCGAGCGCCGTCTGCAGGTCCGCATCCTCACAGATGATGGCGGCGGATTTACCCCCCAGTTCAAGGCTGCAGCGAGCGATGCGACTGGCGCAAACCGCTCCGATATGCCGCCCGGCATCGGTCGAACCGGTAAAGCTGACCTTGTCGATGCGTGGATCCCGGATCAACGCATCGCCAGCCTCGCGCCCCGCAGGCACAATATTGAGAACGCCCGGTGGCAAACCGGCTTCCTCCGCGCATTCCGCAAGGATAAGCGCGTCGAGGGGAGTTTCCGGACTCGGCTTCACCACGAAGGTGCAGCCGGCGAAAAGCCCGGCGGCAAGCTTCTGCGATAGGAGAATGAGCGGCGCGTTCCACGGCAGGATCAGGGCGCAGGCACCGACCGGCTCGCGCACGACACGCGCATGCCCTTGGGCGGTCTTGCGTACGTCTTCGAAGGCGTAGTGATCCGCGAGCGAAGCGTAATAATCGTAATAGCCGGGAATCAGGCTTGAGAACATCGTGGTGAAGCCGATGGTGGCCCCCACCTGCGCGGTCCAAACCCGGGCGAAGAGTTCCTGACGCACAGCGATGGCCTGACCGATACGGCGCAGCACTTGGGCACGCTCACTCGGCGCCATGCGCGGCCAGGGCCCGGTATCAAAGGCCCGGCGCGCCGCATCGACGGCGGCTGACATGTCCTCAGCGCAACCGCCCGGGACAGTCAGAATGACGTTTTCGGTGATTGGCGACACCAGCTCCAGTCGCTCGGCGCTGCGCGCATCGCACCACCGTCCATCGATGTAGAACTGCGTCCTGACCCGCTCCGAGAGTTCGCCTTGCGGATTCAGTTGGTCTTTCATGCCCATCAAGCCCTCCTCTTCCGAGTTTTTCTGGCGCAAGCGGCCCCGCCATGGGACCGCTTGTGCCTCACGTCCTCATGCCGCGGGACGGAACTTCGGCAGCGTCACTTCGTCGGTCACCTTGTCGAAGACGACCTCGACAGGCATGCCAACGGAGAGTTCCCGGTCGCCGAGCTCGACGATCGAGGAAAGGAGGCGCACGCCCTCCTCAAGCTCAACCTCGATCACCGGATAGGGGACTTCATCCCCGAAACCGGGGAAATACTTCTGGTGCATCACGACGTACGAACCGATCTTGCCCTTCCCGGAGAGCTCGACCCAGGACCAGTTGCCGTCCCGTGTGACCGGCGAAACGGGGGACGGGGGAAAGAAGAACCTCCCGGAGGTGTTGCAACGCTGGGCCAGAAGCTTGCCCTCGCGGGCGCCCTCAAAAAACGGCCCGCTCCACTTGTCTGCCTCAGGCAGCGGCTTGAGATAGGTCATGCGTCGTTCCTGATGATGATGGAGCCGGCAACCGCGGTTGCGAGAATGAACTGGAGGGCTTTGCAGTCCTTGATCTGCCGATCGGGCGGAACTTCGCCGCGGAGCTGGCGCACTCCTTCAACGATCAGCGCCCATCCCTGCATGTAGCTCTCGGACAGATGGCCACCGCTTGTGTTGGTCGGCCAGCGCCCTTTCCCGAGTTCGAGCATGCCGTCCCTGACGAACTGCCCACCCTCGCCCTGCTTACAGAATCCCATGCCCTCGAGGGCGAAGAGGACTGTGGGCGAGAAATTGTCATAGATCATCAGGCCGTCGATGTCGTTGCGGGTCAGCCCGGCACGATCATAGACCTGCGATTCCACCTTCTGGAGAGCTGGATACCAGTAGTCATTCGGCGGAAGCGAGTTCTGGGAAAAATCATCCTGGCGCGCGAAGCCGGACACGAAGACCGGCTTCTTCTTCATGTCCTTGGCCTTCTCGGGCGTGGTCATGATCCACGCCACGCCGCCGTCGTTGATCAGGCAATAATCGAGAAGGTGCAGGGGATCGCAAATGAAGCGGCTCTTCTGGTGATCCTCGATGGTGATCGGTTTCTTCATCACGGCTGCGGGATTCTTCAGCGCATGCTCGCGGAAGGAAACGGCGATATGGGCCAGATCTTCCGAGGTCGTCCCGAACTGCTCCATATGGCGGCGGAACATCATCGCATGTGAGGCGCCCGGCGAGGTGAAGCCCCAAGGAGCCCAGAAATTGGGATCGCCACCATATTTCATGGCGTTGGAGCGACCATCATTGCCGTAGACCAGCGCGATCGTCGTGGCGGCGCCCGAGGCGATGGCTTCCGCGGCCATCATCAGGGCGATGGCTGAGAATCGTCCGTGAGCCGGGGTCGACTGCAGATAGGGCGTGTTGAGGTTCGAGACCTCGGCAAACCTGTCGTACGGCAGCCGGTTGAGGATCACACCATCGATGTCATCGAAGGTGATCCCGGCGTCGTCAACCGCCGCCTTGAGAGCGGAGACACCCAGTCCAACCGCATCGGTTTCCGGAAACACGCCGTAGTCAGTCGATCCGACGCCGACAATGCAGGCTTTGTCGCGATAATTCCAATCTCGCATTTCGCTCCCCACAGCCATGGCACCGCGATGCCAATGATTTGAGTACACGGCCCGTGTGGCCGTTAACGCAGTGTCGATGCGCTCTGGGGTCCAATCTCGTCAAACGACCAAAAGTCGCCCCGGTTGATCGAAAGTCACATGGAAGCTGACATCAACTCGATCCGGCGGCCGCTGGATTTCCGGGAAAGTGGCGCAGTTTGACCGCTGTCGAGCCGATCAGGCCTCGATGCTTCCGCGCTCATTTCTCACATGTGCTCGCGCTGGAGCAGCGGCGGTTCAAGCCACATCCCCCCGGGCGATAGGGCGCCGGAAGAAACTCTCTCAAACAGATGGGACACGTCATATCAGAGCCAGTAACCAGAGAGGCCTGAAAAATCGCCGCCTCAGCCCACTCGTGACGCGGAGGGATCGCCAGGTGCTGGAACCCGCGATGCTGAATCCAAAAAGGTTCGCCAGAAGGGAGAACGCTCGCCTGCGGTCGGATCCTGTCCCTTAAAGAGTTCAGCGACCAATCTGCGCAACCAAATGGTCCCAGGATCGGTATGGGACCGCCTGTGCCAAAACTGCTTCAGTTCGACCGAGGGACAGCTGAAGGGTAGTTCGAGCATCCTGAGGCGAGTCAGTCGTGTGTAGATGCGGGCGACCGCGAGAGGAACGGTCGCTATCATATCCGAATGAGCGATGAGCAACGGGATGCTCATGAAATGAGGGGAGCGAAGCACAACCTGGCGCTGTATCCCAAGGGCGACCAGTCTGCGCTCGAAGATCTCCTGGCTGCGACCATCCTGCTCGATCACCGCATGCTCGCCCTGCACGAACTGCTCGACGGTGAGGGAATCGCGGATCGTGGGGTGATCTTCGCTCACGAGACAGACAAAGCTCTGCTCGAACAGCTTCTGGGAAAAGAGGTGATCGCCGTCGAATTCGATGAAATACCCGAGCGCCAGATCGATCTCACCGCCGATCAGGCTTTCCCGCAACTCGCGCGGAGGCAGCGTGACCGACTGTACGGTAATTCGAGGCGCCCGGCGACGCAGGGCTACCATTAAATCTGGCAGGAAGCTCAGCTCACCCAGATCCGATAGGCTGAGGGTGAAACAGCGGTCAGATTTCTCCGGCTCGAAAGGCCCGGATGGTACAATATCCGAATGCACGGCCGTCATGATGCGCATCACCGGCCCCCGCAATCGCTCCGCTGCGGCGGTCGGGCTCATCTCACCGCCCTGGCGTACGAAGAGATCATCCCCGAAATGCTCGCGCAATCGTTTGAGCGACTGACTGACGCTCGGCTGCGTCACGCCCAGCGCGCGGGCGGCGGCCGAGACGTTGCGGTGATGGAAGAGCACCTCCAACACCTTGAGCAGGTTGAGATCGAGATCTAAATTAGACATGTTTATAGTATGTATAAGTTTGATACGTGATGCCTATACCGCTTTCTCCGGGTATGTTCAAGCCAATCACAAGCACAGGAGAGAGAGATGCCCGGCACTTCCGCGGCCAAGGAGGAAGGCTTCCTTTACAACAACTGGTACGTTGCCGGCTGGGGCACGGATCTCGCCCCGGGCGAGCGAGTCGGCAGGACGTTTCTCAATCAGCCGGTCGTCCTGTTCCGGACCCAGAGCGGCGAGGTCTCGGCGCTTGAGGACCGTTGTTGTCACCGCGCCCTGCCCCTCAGCTTCGGCATGGTCGAAGGCGAGCGGATTCGCTGCAGCTACCACGGACTGGAGTTCAACACTCAAGGGAAATGCGAGAAAATTCCGGCGCAGGACAAGGTGCCCTCGACCGCCTGCGTGCGCCGCTATCCGCTCGTCGAACGCGATTCCCTCATGTGGATCTGGATGGGTGAGCCCGCCCTCGCCGACGAAACCGCGATCCCAGCGCATCCCTGGCATGCGAATCCGCGGTTCCGCTGGAAGAGCTTCCACTATGACATCCAGGGAAATTGGGAACTCATGATCGAGAACCTGATGGACCTCTCGCACCTGCCCTACATCCACGCGCAGACCATCGGCGGCAACCCTGAACTCCATTTCGGGATCAAGACCAACTCGACTCGGGATGGCGATGTGGTTCGGGTCAGTCGGCATATGCCCAACTCCGAACCGCCTCCGACTTATAAGACTGCCAAGGGCTTCACCGGAAAGGTCGATCGGTGGCAGGAAATCGAGTTCATGCCGGTTCTCATCCGCATCAACACCGGCGCCTGCGATGCCGACACCGGCGCCTATGAGGGCAAACGCGAGCATGGTTTCTCGATGGTCGGGTTCCATGGCATCACGCCCGAGACCGAAACCACTACCCATTATTTCTGGTCCGTCGCGACCGACGCACTCGCCGACGGCGTGCCTGAAAAGGTGTTCCAGCAAACGGCCGATACGTTCCGTGAGGACCAGGAAGTCCTCGAACTTCAGCAGTTGCGCATTTCGGCCGAACCTGATCGTCCGCTCCTCGATATCGCCAGCGATGTCGGCAGCCGTCAAGCCCGCCAGGTGCTGCGCCGCCTGATGAAGGCAGAACGCGAGCCGGGAATGGTCGCGGCCTAACCCGAGCGGCGTGGCAAGCGATCTGCGGATCGCATGCCACCGGCCCTACATTGAATTCAGGAGCATATATCGTGAGTGGACTTCATACGACCGCCGCCACGCCGTGGCCGGTAAACGCCTGGTATGTCGCATGCACCGCCGAAGAAATCGCGGAAAAGCCGCTCGGTCGCAAGATCTGCGATGAACGCATGGTCTTCTACCGCAAGACGAGCGGTGACGCTGTGGCGTTGGAAGACTTCTGCCCCCATCGCGGCGCACCGCTCTCGCTTGGTTTCGTGCGCGACGACCTGCTCGTCTGCGGGTATCACGGGCTGGCTATGGGCTGTAAAGGTCAGGCAGAGGAGATGCCCGGCCAGCGCGTGAAAGGGTTTCCGCCCATCCGCACCTTTCCGGTCATCGAGCGCTACGGCTTCATCTGGGTGTGGCCTGGTGATCCTGCCGCAGCCTCGCCCGACAAGCTTCACCACCTTGAATGGGCCGAGAGCAGCGAATGGGCGTATGGCGGCGGCCTCTATCACATCAAATGCGACTATCGCTTGATGGTAGACAATCTCATGGATCTTACCCATGAAACCTACGTCCACGCCTCCAGCATCGGTCAGAAAGAGATCGACGAGGCACCGGTGAAGACCAGGGTCGTGGGCGACGAGGTCCATACCAGCCGGAACATGGAGGGGGTGAAGGCACCGCCCTTCTGGCAGATGGCGCTCGAAGGCGCGGGGTTGCCCCGCGACGCCACAGTCGATCGCTGGCAGGTCTGCCGCTTCTCGCTGCCCAGCCATGTGATGATCGAAGTCGGCGTCGCACTCGAGGGCCACGGCGGCTACGATGCTGAGAAATCGAAGAAGGCGGCCAGCATCGTGGTCGACTTCATCACGCCGGAAACCGAGACCTCGCATCACTATTTTTGGGGCATGGCCCGTCAGTTCGCCGTTGATGATCACGAATTGACGGACAAGATCCGCGAGGGACAGGGCAAAATCTTCGGCGAGGATCTCGACATGCTCGAGCAGCAGCAGGCCAATCTGACGCTCTATCCCGAGCGGCGGCTGCTGAAGCTGAACATCGATGCGGGTGGGGTTCGCTCGCGCATGATGATCGACCGCGCCATCGCCGCCGAACGTGGCCTGCAGGAGCCGGCCGGTGCAGACGACATGGAAACAGCGCACAGCTGACGTTTCGACCCGATTTAGCCGCCGGTGACACCCTCACCGCCGGCTGAATGGCCATTGGCCCAAATCTGGATGAGAGGATGAGAACATGAGTGGCAACAAAGGTGTCGTCTATATGGGGCCCGGGAAGGTCGAGGTTCAGTCGATCGCTGATCCCAAATTCGAGGCTCCCGACGGCCGCAAGATCGAGCACGGCGTCATCCTGAAGGTTATCACCACCAACATCTGCGGTTCCGACCAGCATATGGTGCGCGGTCGCACGACGGCCCCTGCAGGGCTGGTTCTCGGACATGAAATCACCGGCGAGGTGGTCGAGAAGGGCGCCGATGTCGAGATGCTCGATATCGGGGACATTGTCTCGGTCCCCTTCAATGTGGCTTGCGGGCGCTGCCGGACCTGCAAGTCGCAGGACACGGGCGTGTGTCTGACGGTCAACGGTTCGCGTGCCGGCGGGGCCTACGGCTATGTCGACATGGGCGGCTGGATCGGCGGCCAGGCCCGTTACGTGATGGTGCCCTATGCAGATTTCAACCTGCTCAAGATCGGTGACCGCGACCGCGCAATGGAACGGATCCGCGATATCACGATGCTCTCCGACATTCTGCCGACCGGCTTCCATGGTGCGATGATGGCCGGCGTCGGTGTCGGCTCGATCGTCTATGTCGCGGGCGCAGGCCCCGTCGGGCTCGCCGCTGCCGCTTCGGCCCGCATTCTGGGCGCTGCTGTGGTGATGATCGGCGACTTCAACAAGGACCGCCTTCAGCACGCGTCGAATGTCGGCTTCGAAGCGGTCGACCTCTCGCAGAGCGACCGCCTGGGCGATCTGATCGCGCAGATCACCGGAAGCAATGAGGTCGATGCGGCCATCGACGCCGTGGGCTTCGAGGCACGCGGCCATACCGGAGGGGAGCAGCCGGCGATCGTCCTGAACCAGATGATGGAGATCACCCGTGCGGCCGGTTCGATCGGCATCCCCGGACTCTATGTTACGGAAGATCCCGGCGCTGTGGATGACGCCGCCAAGCAGGGCAGCCTGTCGCTGCGTTTCGGCCTGGGCTGGGCAAAGGCTCAGTCCTTCCACACCGGTCAGACTCCGGTCCTCAAGTACAACCGGCAATTGCTGCAGGCGATCCTTCATGGCCGACTGCCCATCGCCGACATCGTCAATGCCAAGGTCATTTCCCTGGAAGATGCGCCGAAGGGTTATGAAACCTTCGATCACGGCGCTGCCCAGAAATTCGTCCTTGACCCCCATGGGATGGTCGCGAACGCCGCCTGACCTCACTCGCGAAGCCGGCCTTTATGACAGAGGCCGGCTTCCGTTTGCCTCAGGGCTGTCCCACCAGCCCATAGTCGCTGGAGAAGGCGAGCGACGGATCACGTCCAATGAGCAGTTCCGCCATCAGCCTCCGCAGCCAGAGAACGACAGCATCGTCATTCATGCGCCGGTGCCAGAACTGGCGCAACTGGATGACGGGCACTTCGATCGGTGGCGGAAAAATGCGGATTCCAGAGTCCTGGTACCAGACACCCAGCGATCGCGGAACCGTGGCGATCATGTTGCTGCGGGCGATCAATTGCGGGACACTCATGAAATGAGGCAGGTGAAGCAGCACCCGGCGCGTCAGTCCCAGTTCGCGCAACCTCCTTTCGAACAGCTCCTGGCTACGACCCTGCTCGTTGATGACGATATGGTCGGCCGCAAGAAACTGCTGGAGCGAAAGGCTATCAGTGATCGAGCTGTTTCGGCTGCTGACCAGGCAGGCAAACGTGTGATCGAACAGAGTCTGTGTGAGGATGTTGCTCCCGGTCAGATCCGGAAAATAGCCGACCGCCAGATCGACAACATTCTGCTCCAGGGCTCCCTCAAGCTCGTCATGAGGCACTGGCACCACACGAACGTTGACGTGAGGCGCCATGACCCGGATGGCTTCCAGCAGTGGTGGAATGAAGATCATCACCCCCACGTCGGAGGTGGTGATGCGCAGCACACGCTCGCTGGTTTCGGGCACGAACTGCTTCTTGCGCAAGACGTCCCGAGAAAGGATTTCGAGGCAGTTCCGGATGGCAGGCGCGATGCTTTCCGCGAAGGGTGTCGGGCGCATCCCTCGCCCGGTCCGGATGAAAAGCTGATCCCCGAAAAACTCGCGGAGTTTGAGCAGATTGGTGCTGGCCGTCGGCTGACTGATCTGCAGCCGCCTCGCTGCCGCAGACAGGTTCATGTCCGCATAAAGCGCGTCCAGCAGCAACAGCAGGTTGAGGTCGAGGCGTCCGATATTCTCCATTCCAATAACCAATATCGGATTCTTCTGGATATTCAATATCGCGTAATCAGCTACGACATGGGGAGGCAGGCGGGTGAGCGAGGCTGAGGCACCTGTGTGAGTTTCGACGGACCAGCCGTTCCTACCCCACTCACAGCGAGCGCCAAGAAGGCGACCGAGATCACGGAACCGACATGACCCTATCCACTTCTTCCGAGCGCTTCATTCTCACCCTTGCATGCAGGGACGTCCCCGGAATCGTCGCCCGGGTGGCGACCGAGATCTTCAAGGTGCGCGCCAACATTCTCGAAGCACGGCAGTTCGATGACCTGGAGTCGGGCAAGTTCTTCATGCGCGTCGAATTCACCGGTACCCAGCTCACTGAGACAGAGCTGAGAAAAGCCTTTGCCCCAGTCGCTGATGAATTCGGCATGAGCTGGAGCCTGCGGGCGACATCGAGCCGTAAGAAGGTCCTCATCATGGTCTCGAAATTCGACCATTGCCTGGGCGACCTTCTCTACCGCCACCGGCTGGGAGAGCTCCCCATGGACGTGGTCGCGATCATCTCGAACCACCCCCGCGAAGCGCTTTCAGTGAGCAATGTCGGCTCGATACCCTTCCATTATCTGCCGATCACGAAGGACACCAAGCCGGAGCAGGAAGCTCGGATCAAGGCTATCGTCGACGAAACGGGCGCCGAACTCGTTGTCCTGGCACGCTACATGCAGATCCTCTCGGACGACCTGGCCGCTTTTCTGTCCGGGCGCTGCATCAACATCCACCACAGCTTCCTCCCTGGCTTCAAGGGCGCCAAGCCCTATCATCAGGCCCATGCCCGCGGCGTGAAGCTGATCGGTGCGACAGCCCATTTCGTGACCGCTGACCTCGATGAAGGCCCGATCATCGAGCAGGACGTCGAGCGCATCAGCCACGATGCGACACCGGACGACCTGGTGCGCAAGGGCCGCGACATCGAGCGGCGCGTGCTCTCACGCGCAGTCCACCAGTTCCTCGAAGACCGAGCGATCATCAACGGTCAACGCACCGTTGTCTTCGCCAACTGATTTCCAAGGCCGGAGTTTCGAACATGGATCCGATCGCAATGCGCAAGACCCCCGAAGGCTATTTCACCACCCGGTGGGGCCTCGCGGAATACACCGACTGGATCGACGAGAGCATGTCCTGGAAGGACAATTGCTACATCGGCGACTGGTCCTTTCTCTGGCAGCGGCGGTACAAAGGACCGGATGTGCTGAAGCTGTTTTCCGACTTCTCCGTCAACAGCTTTGCGAAATTCGACCTCGGCCAGTCCAAGCATGTGACTCACACGACCGGCAAGGGGAAGGTCATCGCCGAGGGCATCCTGACGCGCCTCGCCGACGATGAAGTCCGCCTCTTCGGCCGGGGCACCTTCTGGATCGACTATCAGCTGCGTCGCGGCAACTACGACGTTCAGTCGATCGCGGAGGAAGGATACAACTTCCAGGTTGCCGGCCCGAAGGCGGCTGCCGTCATGGAAAAGCTGGTCGGCGACTCGATCCGCGACATCAAATTCATGCGGAACGGGGATTGCACCATCGCTGGCTGCATCGTGGTAGCGCTGCGCCAGGGCATGTCGGGCGAACCCGGTTGGGAACTTCAGGGCCCGATGGAGGATGCCCCCCGGGTCTATGAGGCCGTTGTGGAGGCCGGTGCTGAATTCGGCATCAGAAAGCTCGGCGGGCGTGCCGCTTTTATCAACCACCTCGAAGCCTGCTTCCCCACCATCGTCACGGATTACCTTCCTGCCATTTTTGACGAGGACATGGCGGATTACCTGGCCGAGTTCAAAGCCGGTCTGCCCTCCTTTGCCTCCACCTTCAACATCGCCGGAAGCTTTGCCTCGGATGAGGTGTCGGACTGGTATCGCAGTCCGGTCGAGCTCGGCTGGGGCAAGAACATCAAGTTCGATCACGACTTTCTGGGCCGCGAGGCGCTCGAAGCCGAAGTTGCCAAACCCCGCCGCGTCATCCGCACGCTGGTGTGGAACTCGGAGGACGTGATCGCGACCTATGCCTCGCTGTTCAGCAAGGAGACCCCCTATCATTTCATGGAAATGCCCAGGGATCAGCGCGGTTTCATGTATGCCGACCGTGTGGAGCTGGACGGGAAGATCATCGGTGTCGCGACCTCCCGTGGCTACAGCTATTTCTTCCGGGAAATGCTGTCGCTCAGTGTCATCGATGTCGCGCATGCCGAGATCGGCACCGAGGTCACGGTAATCTGGGGAGAACCCGGACAGCCCCAGCAAAAGATCCGCGCGACGGTCGCCCCCGCTCCCTACAAGACCGACAACCGTCGGGTCGACATGCACAAGGTGTAGGCCACTCCATGTCGGCACACATCATCGACGGGCGCGCCATTGCCCGCTCCATTCGGGAGGATTGCGGCGCGCGCGTCCGGAAACTCGAAAGCGAAGCCGGGATTACTCCCGGCCTCGCTGTCATTCTCGTCGGTAGCGACCCTGCTTCTTCGGTCTATGTACGCAACAAGATCGAGGCCTGCCGCAAGGCAGGGATCCAGTCCCGAACCTTTGACCTGGCCGAGAGTATATCCCAGGACGAGCTGCTCGCTCTGATCGTCGAGCTCAACGCCTGCGATGACACGCATGGCATCCTCGTGCAGCTCCCGCTCCCTGCCGGCATTGATGTCGCAACAGTTCTGGAAACGATCGCCCCGCACAAGGACGTCGATGGTTTCCACCTCTACAATCTGGGGGCGCTCGTTTCCGGCAGGACGGTCTTCGCACCATGTACGCCCTACGGGATCATGAAGCTCCTCGAACATGAGGAGATCGAGGTTGAAGGCCAGAACGTCGTCATGATCGGCGCCAGCAACATCGTCGGAAAGCCTATGGCAGCGATGCTCACTGCGAGACATGCAACCGTCTCGATCTGCCATGCGAAGACACGAAACCTGGCTCAGTTCACGGCGATGGCCGACGTTCTGATCGTGGCCGCCGGCGTGCCCGATCTGATCAACGGAGGTATGATCAAGCCCGGCGCCATCGTGATCGATGTGGGGATCAATCGCCTTCCCGATGGTCGCATCGTCGGGGATGTCAGCTTCGAGAGTGTCCGGGCCCGCGCTTCGCGGGTAACCCCTGTCCCCGGTGGGGTGGGGCCGATGACCGTGGCGATGCTGCTCGTTAACACCGTCGAGGCTGCCGAGAAATCCGCAGCCCGTCAGCGCGACTTGGTTATCGATGCGCGAGTCGAGGACTGAAACCCGCGAGGGGCGTGCCGCCGGCAACATGGGTGTCGTTCACCCTCCTATGGTCCGGCGCCGCCACATGTCGCTTGGTGGTCGTCCGCGATCTCGTCGCCAAGTTTCAGATCAAGAAATCGAATTGGGGTGAAACTTTAGATTCAAACTTCGGGGAGGATACAATGACCAGAACCAAGCAAAAAGCACGCCAGCCTCATTTCAGGTGCTCGAGCCATAGGCCAGCCACCACGTGCTCCAATTTCTCGGCGGTGTGCATGGCAATTCCTGCGATTGCCATCCTGCTGCTTGGCTTCTGGTGGATCGATCTTCTTTGACCTTACAATTTCACCAGGCTGGGACAGAGAACTCGACATACCGAAGCCTGCGTGCATGGCTTCGAAACTGCTCTGTTCGCTGTCCGAGCTGATCGGGTTAATTCACGCTGGAAACACCAACCGGACAGCTCACCGCCCTAGTGCGAGTTGAGGAGCCTATTCTGCGATCTTCATCCGCCAAACCTGCCCTTTTTCCGCTTCCGTGACGTAAATGTACCCCCCACCGATGGCGACATTCGTTGTCAGCGCGCCAGCCCCAGTGGGGAGGCCGATCGCGCCGAGGCGCTTTGCACGGCGATCGTAGACGAGCACTTCGCCTGCCGCCAAATTGGCACCGTACAACCTTCCTTTGCCATCAGTCGCCATGCCGTCCACGCCCACGCCCCCTTCGGTAAGCGCGAAAACATATGCCATTGCGAAGGGACTCTTCGCCGTGACAGACGGCAACGAGATGATCCGCTTCGATGCAAATTCTGAAACCAGCACCGCTTCCCCGTCGGCTGAGAGGGCAATCCCATTCGGATAGGCCAGCCCCTTACCGATCAATCTGACCTCGCCACTGGCGGATCGATAGAACACGCGCCCGACGGGGTTTGTGAGGGACGACTTCCCAGGGGCTGTGAGGTAGACACCACCGTCCCGGTCTATGACCAAATCATTCAAATCCGTTATTTTTTCGTCATTGTACTCTAGCGGAAGTGATTGCGATGTTGCTGTCGCAGGATCGTAGAGCAACAGACCTTGCCAATCCGCCACGAGGAGCTTTCCGTCGGAGCGAAATTTCGCAGCGTTCGGATGTCCCCCGGTCAAGAATTTGGCTTTACAATCTCCTTCCGGAGAAATCTGCAAGACGCGCCCGCCTACGACGTCGCTCACCCATACGCTGCCCTTTGAATCAATCGCAGGACTCTCCAGGAAGCCACCACATTGGGCAATTCTCTGGGGCGCACACTCGCCACAGATAGCGGCGAGGCCTGAATCGGCGTAGGATGCTGAGGGACTGAAGAGCATGGCAGCAAATGATGCCAGATTGACCAGACACGATTTCATGGAATGTGCTTTCTACTCAAGCTCCATCATTCCCAACGGACCCGAAGGTCTGCTCGACGATGCAGGCCTCACGCGTGACGTCCCCACGAGCAATCTCCAACGGAGAAAATATCCGCTCGCTTGATTTATAATCATCACTGGCAATAATCTGAAACCTATCAGATACTTGACTTTCCACTATCAAAGCCATCCTCATCGCTGCCCCGCTTTCCCAGGCAAATATTCTGGAAAAAATCTGTAAGCTGAAGGGCACGGACGAGATCAATGCGTGGATTTATAAACAGCCGACACTCCCAGACCCCAATCGGCCGGATTAGCTTCAGGCTTCCATCGGGAACGTGAGCCTTTACCATGCTTTCCAAGGTGGTAATCACCCCAACGCCTTGATGGGCCATGCGCATCCCGACATCGTGAAAGGGATACCGAGCTACGATACGCGGATTGGAAATCCCGATTCGGCGTAACGCTGTGAGCTGAGAACGGCGGTGGAATAGTCGGCCACGGTAGCGGCGGGGCAAGCCCGCTGCGGGCGGCGTAAAAGTCGTCCACCAATCTTAACAGATCGCTGTAAAATTACCGAGGTATTTTAAATTACCCTCTGGAATTACTCCGTTTTTTAGAATGCGATCAATCCCAGTCTGAGCGCCATAACACATAGCTGAGTGCGGCTGCATGCATTCAGCGCGATCCGAAGCTGCTTCATATATGTCTCGATTGTCGCCCGGCTGAGACCAAGGATCATTGCTATTTCGGGGTCTGATTTACCCAGCGCGGCACAGTGGAGCACGTCCAGCTTCCGGGCGCTGAGCACGGGTAATTCGGTCCCGCGGGCGGGGTAGTTGCATATGCGCCGGGCTTCATGAAACGCACTGGCGCCAATGATGACGGCGGCACGGCAATGCCAGCGCGAGGGCAAGAGGCCACTCGTGGTGGCAAAGGAGCATAGACCGAAGGGCTCCCCGATTACATTGATCGGGAGAGTTATCCCGTTGGAGATGCCCCTCCTCCGCCCTTCTTCCAGCACATCTTGTTGCCTGTGACCCAGCGCTGTCAGCGTCGCGAGGCGGCCCCAGGGAAATGCCCTGCTTGCACGCTGAGATGCAATTATCACTGGATCGTTCAGGTAATATTTTCGTGCAACGAATTGCTCACCAAAATCGCCGTAGTTGTCGATCTTGATCAGCCGTGGATGGGGCGTTTGAAACCAAAGCGGCTGGATGAGAGAAAACCATTCAAAGCCCAGATCGGGGAGTGTTTCGGACAAGAGTTCGCCCAGTTCCGATTGGCTTCTGCATCGGTCGGCTCGATCATCAAATGTATCGACCAGCCGATGGAGCCTCATGGAACGCCCTCCCCGTCAGGCTTCGATAGGAAGTCCTTGGGCGGGTCCAACCACCTTCATGGCTGATCGCCTTGAGTGCTATCCATCTGGCTAACCTCGATCGCCAGCCGTTCAATTCGTTCAAGGCAAAGAGCATCGACCTGATCCCGAAGTCCCCGAATCCAATTCGTCAGTATCTCAAGATCAGTCCGTTCAATGAGATACTCGTCCGAATAACGGGCTTCGACATAAGCACGCTTGAGAAGCTCAAATAGCCGTCGATCGGAACGGTGGATACGAGGCCACGCTTCTATAATACGCGGCTCCCGATCCTCTACGAGTGACCGAAGAAATTTGATATTATGCGAGCGTGGTACGTAGAAGCTTGTGACGAGCAAATAGCAGCTGTAAGCGCGCTCTGTTGCCTGATGCAAAATAAACGCAGCATCCCGCAGCGCATCATTTTCGACATAAAAGCCAGCCCCCTTTATCGCATCATCGACAAGCTTTAGCCACTTCACATGATAGGCGTTAGCCATGGAGTAAGCGTCTCTCGCTGTGCGAGGTCGCGGCGTGGCCAACGAGTGCCCCGGCACATCATGTAGTAGAACACCATCACGTGAAATGTCGGTCCAGAAATAGTCGCCGCGCAGCAGTCCCTGGTTCACTTCATCCAGGGTATGGACAATAATATTGACCAACCGGCCGATCGAGGGATCTCGCATGACCCTGTCTTCAACCTCGTACCAGTAATCAGCAATATCTGTGAGAGCAGGGTTACTGACGATCACCAGGAGATCGAAATCCGACTGATAGCCGTTTTCGGGCTCATCCACCCAGTCGTTCCTAGCGTAACTGCCAAACAGGATGATCTTGTAGACCTTACCATTCTTCAAATGCGGCTGGCAGCGCGAGGCGGTTGCCTGCGCAAAGCCTTCCAACAGCATGTTCGTCACACGAGCCAGCTCGGCTTGCTGACGCAAAGGCAGATGATCGAGGTCCGTACGCATTCCGTCATGTCCTCCAATGCGCCCCCCTGTGGCAAGGGGAATGTGTAATATCTTACCGCCAGACATGCCCGGCCCCAAAAATCAGATTTGAAATATTTTTGTCATATATGCCGAAATATCATATGAAACGAATGCCTAATCGGATTCACTGTACGAATCCGGATGGGCGCTTGGGTTCCATTCGGCCAGCGGGCGGCGTGAGAAGCCGAATGCCGGCCCCCAGAAAGGGGAAGGGCGATCGCGCGACCACAGGCGGTCCGATGCGCTGGTCCAATGCCGATCGACGACAGCATGATACGAATCCGTATTGTCGAAGAATTTGTGGCCGAGATCGCCACAGTGGATTCTGTTGCCGGTTTGAAGCGTGCCCTCCTCCGGGCCAAGGTCGCGATGGGGTTCGACTACTTTGCACTCACCCACCATGCCGATATCCTCGATCCCAGAAGCAAGGTTATCCGCATTCATGACTACCCCGAGATCTGGGCCGGCCAGTTCGACCTGCGCAGGTTGGGCCGCGTAGACCCGGTCCATCGCGCCAGCCATACCCAAAACAATGGTTTCCTCTGGAGCCAAATCGGCGGGATGATCCAGATGCGTCCCGAAGACTGGGCGATCATCGAGCTGGCGCGACAGTACGGCATCGGTGAAGGGTACACCGTCCCCGCAAACGTGCCCGGTGAGTCGAATGGCTCTGTGTCCTTCGCGATGGCAATCGGCAAGCCGATCCCCGAACATATGTTGATGGCTGCCTCGGATATTGCGCGCAGGGCCTTCGATTGTGCCCGTAATCTCTGGCGCATGCGACCTCCGCCGCTTGGCATTCCACTCCTGACCCCGGCACAGATCATCTGCGCCCGCTGGACGATGGTGGGGAAATCGGCCTGGGAGATAAGCCAGATCGAGGGCTACAAGAAGTCGACAGCCGAGCGGCATCTCAAACACGCTCGCGAGCGGTATGGGGTCGAGAAGCAGACATTGCTGATCACCAAGGCTTTGCTGGATGGAACGCTGAGTCTGGGGGACTTTGCCACAATGTGACATTCCCATTTATGGGAATATGGAAACCTCTCATTTTATCTGATGCATCCGCTCCTCGTAACTTGGAGAGCGGCCATGCTGCACGTCTTGCACTACACGCCGGAATGGCGGTCGGATCCCATTTTGCGTTCGATGTTCGATGCCCGCAAGCGCGTCTTCATCGATCTGCTCAAATGGGATCTGCCTGCCCTTGATGGTTCATACGAACTCGATCGCTTCGATGAACCCGGGGCAGTCTACCTCGTGCTGAGCGATCGCGACGGACAACATAGGGCATCAACCAGGTTGCTCCCAACCGGTCGCCCTCACCTGCTCGATACTCTCTTTCCAGATCTGTGCGGTTCCCGTCCGCCCAAGGGTCCGGCCATAAGGGAGATCACACGCTTCTGCCTCGAGCGCCGTCTCAAGGCCTGCGAGCGTCTGAAGGCACGAAACGAACTGGTCAGCGCACTGGCGGACTATGCCCTCGCCTTCGGCATCAAGACTTACAGCGGCGTCGCAGAATTGGCATGGTATCGCCAGATCGAGGCATTCGGCTGGGCCTGCCGAGCTCTTGGAGGACAAGCCGAGCGCCAGGGGCAGCCACTTACTGGATTGCAGATCGACATATCAGAAGAGACTCCCGCCCTTCTCGCCGCAACTGGCATCTACCAGCGGCCGACCCGGGATGCGGAGGTCCGTCATGCAGCATGACCTCCCGCCCACTGGCATGAACAGTTCCGATCTGGCCCGGGACCTGACCGAAGAGGGCTTTCTGATCCTGCCGGAGTTGGTATCCCGCCAAAAGATCGATGACCTTCTGAGCGATCTCGCTCCGTCTTTCGCCGAGACGCCGCTTTGCCAAGGCGACTTTTACGGGCCTCTGACACAGCGCTTCGGCGGACTGCTCGCACGTTCGCCCCACGCCGCGGATTTCGTGATGCACCCGATTATCCTCCAGCTCTGTCGAAACATTCTGGGCCCATTTTGCGACACGATCCAGCTCAACCTGACGCAGGGCCTGGCCATCTACCCCGGTGCGCCACGACAATTCCCGCACCGGGATCAGGACATGTGGCGCGGCGAGGTTGGCCGCATCGAATATCTGATCAACGTCATGTGGCCCTTCACGAATTACACCGCAGACAATGGCGCGACACTCCTGTGGCCTGATAGCCATGCGCCTTCTGGCCTGGACCGCTCCCCCGATGGCGAGCCCGTCATCGCGGAGATGAACCCGGGATCGGCGCTGGTCTTTCTAGGCTCCACCCTGCACGGTGCCGGCGCCAACCGGTCGCAGGATGTTCGCCGCGGCATGATCGTCAGCTACTGCCTCGGTTGGCTTAAACCGTATGAAAACCAATGGCTGACCTATCCTCCAGCGACCGCCAGAGCGTTTTCACCCGAATTGGCGGGACTGGTCGGATACCAGCAACACCGCCCGAACCTGGGCAATGTCGAAGGCAGATGTCCTTCCCTCCTGCTGGGCGACCGCATGCTGGTCCCTATAGGAGCGATAGACGCCCTGCGGCCCGACCAGGTTGCAGCCGTGGCCGATTTTGCGAAGAGTCAGTCATGAATGCAGGGCCGACTTCCGCCCGCATCTACGATGCCTTGCTGCAGCAACTGCGGAAACGTGGATACCGGCCAGGCACACGGCTGGACCCCATTTTTCTGGCAGACGAACTCCGCACCAGCCCAACCCCCGTGCGCGACGCACTCCATATCCTCGCCGGAGAGGAACTGGTGACAGCTCTCCCCAATGGGGGCTTCACAACCCCTGTGCTGGATGAAAAAGGGCTTTTCGATCTCTACGCCTGGAACGCAGATGTCGTCGTTGCGGCGCTGTACTGTCAGGTGCCGGAAAATTCGGCCCCCGCACCTGAAGAGATCAAGGACGCGCAGAACGTTGACCTCGCTGATCGTATCGCGGCCATGTTCCAATGGATCGGAGATGGATCCTCGAACATTGAGCACGGCAAGGCGATCGCGAGAATCAATGCACGTCTCCGACCTGCTCGAATGGTCGAAAATTTTCTGATCGAGGGAAACGGACACGAACTTCATGGGATGGTTTTGGGCTTCGGCCTTAACATGTTCTCCGAAATGAGAAAGCATGTAACTCGTTATACTTCACGAAGAAAAAGGCTGTGCGGGCCTATATTACGTCATATCCAAAGTAGCCACTCGATATAAATGCCAAATATATGCCGTATAAGTTTTGGATTGGGGCTGCTCCTCCATAATATGGACCTGCCACGCTCAAGTGGCAGAAAGGAGTAACAGTCATGGAACGCAATGCAGTGATCAAGCTGGCCGTTGCCAGCGAAGCGACCAAGGGCAATGGTGGCGCAGTGATCGACCACGTCGACGGTCAGAACCTCCTCGGCATCGTCGCAGACTGACCCAGGAACCACGCCCAGTTTAAACTGGGCGTGGTTTTCGGGCTTCCAGCTTCCTTCCATGATTTGGCAGACCATCATGCAGAACGCTTGTTCCGGCTTTTCATTGCCGCCGGGGGTGAGCTTTTGTCTCGCCGACAACAGGATCATTTTCCTGGACCAAATCGCTGATCGCTATCTGGCGCTGGCGCCCGATCAGGATCGAGCCTTCAGATCCGTGGCAGCTAACACGGCAATCACCGCCGGAGAGCGCCTGCAAATGGATGGCTTGATCGACGAAGGCTTGCTCAAAATCTCAGTAGGGGGAAATCCGCCTCGGTCGTGCGTTCACAGGGTTCCCACTCGAGCCATCACGTCCTCAACCCCTCCGGCAGTGTCCGCTTTAGCCCAATTGAGGTTCGCCTGGCATGTTCACCTCGCCCGGCGCCGGCTGAAAAGGCATGGTCTTTACAAGGCTCTGCAGGCACTGCATCGACTGCGAGCGAGCCGAAATTCCTTTCTCCATGACCCCGCACCCGCGCTCAGGAATGCAGCCAATCTCCTTGCGGTGATCGGGCGCTATATGACGCGCCTTGACCAATGCCTGCCAGTTTCCGTCGGCCTTGCCCATTACCTCCTACGACAGGGGGTCGAATGCGAGGTAATTCTCGGGGTTCGGCTTGGTCCATTTCAAGCGCATTGCTGGGTGCAATATCGGGATCGACTCCTGGGCGATGACGTCGATGTCGTGCGTACGTTCACGCCGATCCTGGTGGCGTGATGAACGGCGAGTTCTTTGCGCAGGTTGCGCTGTCCGCTATCATGCCGTTTCGAGCCGTGCCGTGCCCGGTCGGGTTTGAGATCATCACCGACGACCCCTGGCTCAGGTTGCTCGTCAAATCCGGCACGCCGTACCAGCTAACCGAACATGGCATCATCGTCGGGACACTCTACTCCCGGGAGAGCATGGCACCGGCGACTACTCTTTCGGCTGACGCCTGGCTCAGTATCACGGAGAGCGGCGGCCAGAACCTGATTGACCTTTATTGGGGAAACTATGTTGCCTTCCTGAGAAAGCTTGCACCCAATGGGCGAATGACCACCAGCGTTTTGAGGGCGCCGTTCGGAACCCTTCCCTGCTATTGGCAACGAGTCGGTGATAAGCTGTCATTGGCCTCCAGTGCCGCGCTCATTGCCGCGTCCGGCTTGTTACGAATGACCATCGATCGCCTAGCCCTCGCACAGCACATCACACAACCGGAAGTCGCCACCGCTCAGACCTGCCTTTCTGATCTTCAATCGCTGGAGGGCGGGACAAGGCTAACTTCGACCCTCCCCGGCCCGGAAATCAACCAGCTCTGGTCGCCTTGGAGATTCACCCGTGACCACCCTCACATTCGAAATCATACAGAAGCCGCCAGCCTGCTGCATCAAACGCTCATCCAGTCCGTCTCGGCTCTGGTCGCCGAGCATACCTCAGTAATTTTATTACTTTCAGGCGGTTTCGACTCCTCCGCCCTGGCGGCTTGTTTGCGCCATGCCAATCGAGAGATCCACGCACTCAACCTCGTGACGGAATCCGCCCAAGGCGATGAACGGCATTTCGCGCGGCTTGCGGCCGAGGCCACCGGGGCATCGCTAATCGAAGCGTATCGTGATTTCGGCCTGATCGATCTGAAGATATCGCATGCCGCTCGCGCTGCACGTCCGCATGCGCGCGCGTTCACTCAGGAAAGCGACCATCAGGCTGTTGCATGGGCTCAAAAGGCCGGCGCCAGCGCGGTGGTCCATGGTGGCGGTGGCGACAATCTGTTTTTCAACTATATGTCTTTGGCCGCCATGGTCGAGGTGCTGCGTAAATGCGGTCCCGGGGCTCGCTTCCTGCGTGCCAGCGCAGCCTTTGCTGACCTCACATCGGTAGGTCTTGGACAGGTTTTACTCCGAACCCTGGACCGGGCTTTTCGACGCAACAATCAGCTTCGCTTCGAAATTCGCGACACCCTTCTCTCGCCGGACATCGGGGCGGCCGTCGCTCTGCGGGCACGTCACCCCTGGCATACGCCACCCAAAGGGATTCCTACCGGCAAAGCCGCGCATGTTGCCCTCCTTGCATCCGCACAGACGGCGACCGAACAGGGTTATCGGTCTTGCAGCGGCTTGCCGAAGTTTTCTCCCTTCTTGAGCCAGCCGATCATTGAAACAGTGTTGGGGATACCAATCTGGTGTTGGTTCTCCCCAGGCCTGAACCGCGCGGCGGCGCGCATGGCATTCCAGGATGACCTCCCTCCACCCATAATCCAACGCCGTACCAAGGGCACGCCTGGGGCTTTCGTCAACGAGGTGTTCGAACAACACCGCTCTGTTGTGCGGGAGATGCTCCTTGAAGGGTGCCTTGCGGGCTTGGGATTGCTCAACCTGGATGCTTTGCGCCGGATCATCGACGATACAGCCCCAGCAGGCGACCTTCAATTTGCCCGGATTATGGAACTGGTGGATGCCGAGGCATGGGCTCGCTCGTGGGACTGATGCTTGCTTCCCCCGCTGCCGCTGGCTGTGACGCCCGCATCTTTTCCCAGCGGCGATATTGCTCGGCCTTTTCCGGATCTGGATCCTCCTTGCCCTGAAGCCAGAAGGCAAACCAGTCGATGCTCCGATTGTAGGAGTTCAACCGATGGAGCGGCCTCACCTTTTCATGATATTCATCTGGAAAAACATGCATTTCAACCGGCTTCCCGGCTTCACGCAGAGCCGAGAAGGCCTCCAGTCCCAGCCGAAACTCCTTGTCGGAGAGTTGCATCAACAAGGGCGTGTCGATCTTTCGCGCATTGAGCGAGAGAGCGAGCGGGCGCCAGAATTCACGCTGGTCTTCAATGTCGAGGGGGAAGCCGAGGACTTTGTGCTGCCAATCGGCCCAGGCGATGCCGCCGTAGGTCATCGCGGTATGAGGCCCGTCACAGCACGTGCTTATAGCGGCAGCAGCAAAGGTCGGATGGTTGATCAAAGCATAAGAAACCGTGCTCGCGCCGTCGCTAAGACCAGTGATACCGACGCGCTTCGGATCTGCCACCCCCATCTCAACGAGCTTGTCGACGCCGATCGCCAGGGATGACAGCACGTTCTGGCGCTCCATCCAGTCCTTCTGATTGGCGGCGTTCGCCTCGTCAAAGGTCTGGATATTGGGCAGCACACTTGCATAAAAAGGCGGCTTCTCAAGGCTAAGCACTGCAAACCCTCGCGCCGAGAACGGAAACACAGGAAATTCGTCACCGGTGCCACCGCGCAGAAAGCCCCGGCTGGTATATTGCGTGATGATCAGCGGAAGCCGCGTTCCAGGTCTGTACCCGAATGGCAGCACAAGGTCGCCCCATGAGGGCAAGCCGAACTTGTTGATCCATGTCAGCCGTTTCACACGACCAAGCTGGAAATGGGACCATTCGGGATTTGGGTCGAACAACAGGGATTGCCTGCCAGTCCCAGGATCGATCCGAACGACCCGCCGAGGCGAACGTGCCTCTTCCGAATTGCATATGAGTCCGCCCGCCGCCGCGACGCAGCCGCTGATGACTCCATCTGTTTGAAGGATGCGCCGCGGTGGACTGCCCCCGGCCTTCCATCGATAAAGGGCCATGGAGCCGGCGTTCCAGCCTTCCTTGCGCAGGAAAATCAGGGTGCGGGGCTTCTCCTGCCACCACAACCCCAAAATCGTGCCTTGGCACGCGTCCCACGAACAGGCGATGGGCCGATGCTGAGAGCCGCTAATCTCGATGCGGTATTGCGGGCGCAGTTCCTTGCGGAGAGGCTGGGTCCATGCATGAGACCCGTCCAGCGCCCATGCCTCCGGCTTGGCCGCATCGTTGGACAGCGCCTGGGTCTGGAAGTCCCCCTCCTCAGCAGACGACGCCGATTTCACGGTGTGGGAAGCTACATCAACCGCGATGAGGCCTTGCACCAATCCTGATGGCGGGCCTGGCTGCGCAGATTCGTGAGGAGTAACGCGGGCGTCGTAGAGCCAGCCTTTTGCACCCTCGCGAGCAATACCGAGCCGGGCTTCAGCCCTCCCAGCGCGCCAGGCTACAATAAGGCGCTGGCCATCAGAACTCCATGCCACACCCTCGGCATCGCTGCTGAGACTCGTGATCGCTTCCACGTGGCTTCCGTCCACCTTGGCACGCCAAGCCTGCGTGATGCCCTGATCGCGGCGCAGATAGGCGATCCATTGCCCGTCCGGAGACCAGACCGGACGCAGAATCGCTGCTTCTCCTGATGGATGGTCAGCGCCGCGCAAATTGCCGAAGTTCAGGATCTGCTCACCGCCAAGATCGATCAGGCGCACCGCGTGGTCCGCCAGGCGCAGCACAACAACGCCATGGCAGATCGTGTCATCCTGTGCCTGCCCACGGGTCAGGATAAAGGCCAGTTCCTTACCATCGGGCGAGAGTGAGAAGGGACTCTTGCCCAGGATCATCGACGATTGGCCGATATCCCTTATTTCAGCCAAATCCTTTGCGGTTGGCAGCCTGGCGGGAAAGTGCGCTGGATCGTTCGAGGGCAAGAGGCTTTCACATCCTGCCAGGGCGGTGCCTCCAAAGCCAAAAGATCCGATGAAGGCTGAAGAAAGCAACACAATCCGCCGCGCAGTCACGAAGGGGCTCACCATTTCGTGTTCACCCCGAAGCTGAGAACCCGCCCGAAAGGCGCGTAATTTGTTGAATCGTAGGGCGTATCGTACATGGACTTTATCGCGATCTGCGTGGGTTTGGCATTGAACACATTCTGAGCAGAGAGGGTCAGGGTCAGGCCCTGGAGCGGCCCAAACACGCGGCGGAAGGTATAGCCGATCGTCGTGTCGAAGGTTGTCATGCTCGGGATCGGGTATGAGGTGGTCGTGCGATTGTCCGTAAGGGCGCCGATGTAGTGGGCCGCGAGGTTTACGGTCATTGCATCGTGCTTCCAGGTCAGAAAGCCCTGCCCACGCCAATGCGGCGGATTGAAGATCGTTCCGGCGAGGGGCAGGATAGGTTGACTGGAACTCACCTGCTGCCTGCTGTCGATGTAGACCACATCGACGGAAACCTTCAGGTGGTCTCGTTTGCCGAGATCCCGTTCATATTCCGCCAGAATGTCGACACCCTGGATCCACTGATTGCCCGCGTTGACCGTCGAATTGTTGACGATCGCGACGACATTGGCCGGCGCATAGGGATAGGACGAGACGTTCAAGTAACGGTTGGCCGAAGCAATCACAGCCGCCTGGGTTGCTGCATCGGGTGCCAAAGTGATTTGTGACGCATAGATTGGATTGCTCAATGCCTGCGAAGGCACGGTGATCGGGCTGACGATCCGGTCGCGATAGTGGATGTTGTAATAGCTCACCTCCAGCTTGGCGCCTGGAACGCTCCGGGGATGAAAGCTCATACCAGCAGACCAGGTATTGGCGCGCTCCGGCTTCAGGTTGGGGCTCCCACCCACCACATAGATAGCCTGCGCAGTTGCCGGGTAGCCCGACACACCGAAGGTCGTTGCCGGATAAACATAGGCGCCACGCACGACATACTGTTCATAGAGCGTGGGCGCGCGGAACGATTTGCCCCAGCTCGCCTTGAAATCGAAATCGTCATCCGGCGCATAGATCAGACCGAATTTGGGTGTCGCCACATTGTCGATCCCGGGATACCGCTCATACCGCACTGCTGCACTGACGCTCAGGCTCTTGATGAAGGGAACATCCTGGGAAGCACCGACCACCGGGATCGCCAATTCGCCAAACACATAGCTGCTGTCCTGGCCACGCTGAATAGTGGTGATGGCTGAGCCCGCGTAATATCCCAGTGAGATGGAGCGATAGCCCGCCCCCAGAGCCACCTTTAACGGGCCGCCGGGCAGATCAAAAAGCTTGCCGTCACCGTTCACTTCGATTGAATGTGCGGTGTTGCGATAAAAGCTGCTGCTGGTCTTCGAGCATGTGCCGTTCACGCAATTGCCGTTGTAGAGATCGACATGATCCTTCCCAACCGAGCCCTGCAGGTTCAGATGCCAATCGGCCCCCAGCTTCAGTTTGAGCTTGGAAGCGATTCCCCAGACCTGATCGCGGGTGGCCAATTGCCCGGACCCCAGGACCGATCCGACCGTCTGGGGAAAGACGTCATACTCGTTGCGATTGTTGTAGTAGGCGCTTGTTTCGAACGTGAGGTTGCTGGCCAGTGCCTGATGACCGTTGAAGCCCACACTATCGTGCCACAGCTGCGGCATCAGCATCAGATTGGGAGCGATGGCGCTGGTGTAGGAACGCTGACGCCCCCAGACAGCATCCGACGACGAACGATCATAGGCGACAATCAGGCCGCCGGTCTTCCAACTGTTACCTGCAGCAACCCCATACTGCTGCTGAAAATTGCCTCCATCTGTGGAGCCGCCAACGCGTGTGGTCGTTTCGATGCCCTTCATATCGCGACGCAGGACAACGTTCGCGACACCCGCCACTGCGTCTGACCCGTAGAGCGCGGAAGCGCCGTCGGGGACGATATCGATGTGATCAACAAGCCCGAACGGGATGGCCGATACGTCAATGCTCTGAGCGCTGGCGGTGTAAGAGACACGCTGCCCGTCAAGCAGTGTGAGCGTGGCATCGCTTCCAAGCCCGCGCAGGTTGACCGAGGAGCCGCCGCCCAGATCATAGCCGCGGTTGGAGGGCACATTCGTCCCCACCCCAGGGTTTTGACCACCGCCGAAGCTCTGCGGAACGCTCCGGACCACGCTGCCCAGATCGGAAAAGCCACTTTCCTGCATGGCACTGCGATCGATCGAGATGACCGGCGATGCGATGGGGGCGCCAGCAATCCGGGTGCCGGTTACCACGATATCTGCATTGGGCGTGTTCGATTGCGATGCAGGCTGTATGACGTATCCGTCGGCAACGGATTCAATCCGCAGACCACTACCCGTCAAGAGGTGTTCCAGCGCTTCCTCGACCGTAAAATTCCCGCTTATCGCAGGAGCTCTCTTACCCTCGATCACTGGGGGCGCTGCAGCGATGGTGCTCTGAGTCCTGTTGCCCAGGTCAAGGATCGCCGCGCTGAGTGACTCAGCCGGCAGATCGATCTGATACCTTGCCCCAGGCTGCGCTTGAGCCTGCGCTTGCCCAGTTACGCCCATGCCCACCGTTGCCGCCGCAACGGCGACCAGCCATCGAGATTTCCGTGAACGCATCGTAAAGCCTCCCTGACGCGACTTCGGTGTGCGTCTCGGGGCTTTGACGGAGGGGGCGAAAAACCTACCCCCCTGCTCGAAGCGAATTTTATCGGGTCGCTAGGCCTTCGCGTGACGAGAGCAGAAGATTCCCATCGACCTGCACCGTCAGTTTGAGATTGAGAGCAAGCGCCGTAGCCTTGGCAAAGCTTTCCGGCGCCTGGGCATCAAAGCCCCCGGAAATTCTCAAGTTTGCCAACGAAGGGTCGGCAAGGACAACTTTGCGCGAATTGGTGCGATTGATTTCAACGACCGCGTTCCCCAGCGGGACATCACGGAACGAGAGCCGGCCATCGGCCCAACTGAGTTCACCGGGTGCAATCTCTGTTGGAGCCGGCAAGGGGTCGGTGGGCGTGAAGTCGAGTTTCTGCCCGGGGACGAGGAAGCGTGAATCCGGCGAACCTGACCTTTCTGTCTTTCCGCGAAGCTTTTGCACCTCGATAGATCCGCGGACCAATGCGACATGGACACCGCGTTGCGTCAGAGCCACTTCAAAAATCGTTCCATGGGCAATGACACGGCCATCCCCGACATCGACAGCGAACGACCGTGCAACATCGTGAACCACAGTGAACTGCGCGCGCCCACGCTCGAGCCGAAGGCTTCGGGCACCGGCAGAGTAACGCACACGGACCTGCGATCCCCCATCGAGGTACAAACTCGATCCGTCAGGTAGCGTATACGTCCGTTTCTGCCCGGCCATCGTCATATAGACGGTGCTAATCGGCGTTTCGCCGACGGCGCCTTGCGTTCCGATCAAGCCCTGGTTCGATTGTCCCATCCGGTAGAGAGAAAAGCTTCCGACCGCCACCAGTGTTGCCGCGATGGCACCCGTGATGAACGGATACCGCTGAGGAAGGGGAGCCTGCTTCAACCGGCTGCGCGCGGCAACTTGCCCCCGTGCGAGTACGTCCGAGGTGTCCGCGACCCGCGCCATCCGATCAAATGCTGCAGCATGCGCCGGGTCTTCGGCCAGCCATCGCTCGAACTCCGCTAGGGTCTCTGCGCGCGCGGCATCCGTCTCCCCAGGCCCGGAAGCGTCGCCGAGTTGCACCCGCACAGCCCAGTCTCGTGCGATACGGTCAAGGTCATCACGTGAGGCATTATCATTCGGCATCGTGATCCCCCAGATGGCGGCGAAGATGATCGAATGCCCGCCCCAGATGCTTGTCGACCGCCTTCACGCTCAGGCCTGTTTGCTCGGCGATCTCCGCACGGCTGAAACCATGAATACGACGGGCAATGAAAATGTCACGAGTCATAGGTTTGAGCAGCAAGATAATCGCTTCAACGCGTTGGAGCAGGTCCCTAGCTTCAATGGCTGCGACTTCATCGGCCGAGGTCAGCCCTGCATCTTCGATGGGAATGGAATAGAGCGCTGCCCGCCGTGCCGGGCTTCGTCCGCGGTCATTGAGAACGTTGACGGCTACCTGCGTCAGATAGCTTTCGGGGCAATCGGGGGATGCCTCACGCTCCAGGGTGGCATGAGCATAGCGGACAAAAGTTTCCTGAACCAGATCAGCGGCATCTTGCGGGTCAGTGCGTTTATTGAACAATCGAAGGAGACGTCCCGCCTGAGATCGATACAGAGCGTCAAGCGCCCGCCTACCAAAAGAGGTTCCAGCGGGTTGGTCGGGTGGATTGGTTTCCCCTATTCCCGAGGCCGCCGTAGCAGATGCTAACTTGTCATACCGGATGCTCATGATCCGCTCTCGACCGCGAGCAGCTTGCAAATCCCTGAAATACTTCGCCGCTGCATTTGCATGGCCAGACCCATTCCTCGCTGCCGACGCGAGAAGGGCTGCAAACCGGGTGTTGAGAACACGTCCGACGACATGCGCCAATGCCTTTAGCAGCGCGAGCCGCCTGGACAGAGCATGGGCCACCCGGCCGCACAGCCAAGTGCAGCAGAACTGGTTCGCGGACAAGGTTCTCAAGCCTCGGCGGCGCATTCACGTCGCATATTAAAATCTATGGTGGATTTAGCGATAGGCAACCGGTCAGATGGCGTAGTCACAAAAAGGCCATCAATTGTCACCCTTTGGCAACATTCCACTGATGGAGCCACAAGTGGCCGAACGCTTCGCGAAGGTACAAGGCTGACGTGCCCAGGCTACTCGCCCAGACACGTCACCATCAAGCTCGATATACAAGAGAGCCGGTGGGACAGGCGATCAACGCCTTCCAGCTACCCGTGTCGCACTGCGGACCGGAAAACGGAAATCCATTGCGACAGGTGCCGGAGGTCGACGCCGAGATTTCTCCTTGGTCGGTTGCGAGGGGCGTTCCACCAGCACCCTTGGCGGAGGCAACTTGTCGATCAGCATGTCTGCCCACAACGCTGCAAGCTCGCGACGCCTCTCCATATATGCCGCACGATTGTATGCGCCTTCCACCTTGTTTCGAGGTACGTGCGCAAGCATCAGGTCGATGATCGCGCGATCATCCTTATTCCCCTGCTTCTGCGCCCACTCGTTCATGATGGTCGAGAAAGCCGCCCGGAAACCATGGGGCACGTGGTGACCATGATAGCCCGCCCGGTTCAGAAGATAGCCAATGGCGTTTTCGCTCATGGGCCGATGCTGGTGGCGGTTGCTCGGAAAGAGTAGCAGCGCACTTCCGGTCAGCGGCCAGAGCGCCCTGAGCACCTCGACGCTCTGAGGAGCCAGAGGGACGAGGTGATCGCCATCGACCTCATCCTTGCGATCCAATGTCCCCTTCATCCGAGACGCTGGAATGCGCCACAGAGGCTCGGGCCCATCGAGATCCTCAAATTCGTCCCAGGTTGCACCACGGATTTCATTGGGCCTCACCGCCGTGAGAGCAAGCAGCCTCAAGGCGAGGCGCGTCACCGGTCGCGCGAAATCCTCTTCCGCATCGCTGATCATTTGGCGCAGGCGCTTCAGATCCGTGATCGCAGGCTGCCGCCCCTTCCGCAGGGGCTTGAGAACGGCAGCAAGCTTTTCGGCGGGGTCTTTCTCCGCAATGCCTTCAGCAATGGCGTGGACAAAAACCGCTGAAATCCGCTGCCGCGTCCGTTTGGCGGTCTCAAGGGCCCCCCGCGCCTCGACGTCCCGAAGCAACTCCAGCACGAGCGGCGGCGTGATCTGGGCGATCGGCAACTGTCCGATCACCGGGAACACATCACGTTCGAGACTTCTCAGCACATCATTGGCGTGAACCCGCGCCCATTGGCCCTTGGCATTGTCATGCCATTCCCGCGCCACCTTTTCAAAGGTCGCTCGGGCAGCCTCCATCGTCGCCTCGGTCTTCAGCTTCTTGGCGATGTTAGGATCCTGCCCCTGCTTGACCAGCTGCCGAGCGTCATCCCGCATCGCGCGGGCCTCCAATAGGCTGATCAGCGGATAGACCCCGAAGGCCATGCTCTTCTGCTTGCCGTCGAAGGCATAGTTCCAGCGCCAGAGCCTGCCGCCGCCGGGGGTGACGAGAAGATAGAGGCGATGGCTGTCGCCAAGCTTGTAAGCCTTGTCGCGCGGCTTGGCCGCACGCAGTTTTGCATCGTTCAACACGGGCATTCTCCGATACCACGTTTTTCCAATGCCGATACCACGTTTCGTACCACACGAATCACCGGAGGCGTGCGGACGAGTATGGACGCTCAGGCCATGTAAACGTCGGTTTTCAGGAGAAAATCGTCAATCCGAGTGGACGAGTGCGAACCCCTATGGAGGGGTTGCTGGCGGAGAGGCAGGGATTCGAACCCTGGATACCCTCACGAGTATGCCGCATTTCGAGTGCGGTGCATTCGACCACTCTGCCACCTCTCCGCAAGGTAGGAATGAAAGCTCTGGAAGAACCCTCATCCGGTCGGGAGCCGCCCCCTAGCCAATGATTCTCACCTTGCCAAGCCCTTAAAATGACATGGTGGTGGATTTTCCTCTCGCCTTGCTTGTTCTCCACAGCCCCCGCGCCTATATTCAGCCTCATGGACCGTGCGAGTTTCTTTTCACCCCAGGCCGGCCGCCGCATCGATGTGCCGCGCGCCAGCCACGCTAGCTTTGCCATCGGCGATGTGGTACGCCATCGCGAATATGATTTTCGGGGCGTCGTCTTCGATATCGACCCCGTCTTCGCCAACAGCGAGGAATGGTACGAATCGATCCCCAAGGATCTGCGCCCCCGGCGCGACCAGCCCTATTACCACCTCTTCGCCGAGAATGAGGATGGCGCCTATATCGCCTATGTCAGCCAGCAGAACCTGCTGGACGACAGCGAGACCGGCCCGGTGGACCATCCCCAACTCGAACAGATTTTCGAGGATTTCGACGGCAACCGCTATCCGCTGCGCCGCGCCATGAGCCACTGAGCCCAACAAACCATCGCCGGATACGAAAAGGGCGCCCCGCAAGGCGCCCTTTTTGCTGTCGTCAGCAGGAAGTGGCGCCGGACCATTCTCCCGCCCTGCTATCCCTCGGTCATATCCTGTGGGTGGCCGGGCCAGAAATCAGGCAACGCGAGTGGGCCGGGGCCGCAAAAATGCGCCCTTCCGCGCATTTTTTCAAACAGACGCTTACCCTTTCAGCTTCCAGCCGGACTTGAGCAGGCGATAGGCCGCAAAGCCCAGAACCACATTGAGCGCCAGCAGACCCAGCGCGCCATGCAGCACATCCTGATTCGTCGTGCCGATGTCGCTCTGGCCCAGAAAACCGAAGCGGAAGCCGGAGATCACATAGAAGAAGGGATTCGCCCGGCTCACCGACTGGAAGGCGGGCGAAAGATTGTCGATCACGTAAAACGTGCCCGAGAGCAGCGCCATCGGCTGGATCACGAAATTGGTGATGGCGGCGTTATGGTCGAACTTCTCGGCCCAGATCGAGGACATGAGGCCGATTTGCGCCAGCATCAGCGGCCCCATCAACCCGAACCACACCAGCGCCCAGGGATGCGCCACACTCAGGCTTACCCCCGGCCACAGCAGCATCGCGCCCGCCAGAGCGCAGCCCACCATGATGCCACGCGTCATCGCGCCCGCCAGCATGCCCACCATCAGCTCGCCGGTGGAGAGCGGCGGCATCAGGAAATCGATGATCGTGCCCTGCATCTTGCCGGCCAGAAAACTGAAGGATGCATTCTGGAAGGCATTGTTCATCATGCCCATCATGATCAGGCCCGGCGCCACGAAGGTGGCGAAGTTCACGCCCAGCACCATGCGGTTGCCGCGCCCCATCGCCACAGTGAAGATCACCAGAAAAAGCAGCGTGGTGACGGCAGGCGCCCAGATTGTCTGCGTATGCACCTTTAAAAACCGGCGGACCTCCTTCATATAGAGGGTCCACAAGCCCAGGCGGTTGACGCCATGGATGATCGGCTCACCCTGGGGCGGGAAACCGCGCGGCAACAGGGCAGGTTTGGCGTGCTGTGCCCCAAGGGCGTTTTCAGCGGCAATGCGGGGTTGATCGGCCATGGCTAGGCGACTATCGGGGTCTTTCGCGGCTGGCAAGCGCCCGCTTGTCACCCACACTCGAATTTCGGACAATCGATGAGCTGGACCGACGAACGCATCGACAAACTCACCCGCATGTGGGAGGGCGGCTCCACCGCCTCCCAGATCGCGGAAGAACTGGGCGGAGTCAGCCGCAATGCCGTGATCGGCAAGGCGCACCGCCTGGGGCTGAAAGCACGCCCCTCGCCCGTGAAGGCCAATGAGCGCTCGGACGACACGCCCGCAGCGCCCCCGCCACCCCGCGCTCCGCGCCCGGTGGAAGCGGCCCCGGCAACGCCCGCGCCCGCTGCCCCGCCACCGCCGCGCGCTGCCGCGCCGGTGCCGCGCCCGGCCCCTGCCGCGCC
>NZ_BCZE01000021.1 GCF_001598555.1 Novosphingobium rosa NBRC 15208 | reverse complement strand
CTTATGCCGATATCGGCATAATGGCCATTGGACGGGGCATCCCTCCCGGCTGGATCGCGATCAGACCGGGCGTTTCGGCACTGTCTCCTACGGGCGAGAGGAGCTGGTCGCGGAGATGTGCAGCGCTTTCACCTGCGCAGCCTTGGGCATCGTGCCGACCGTTCGACACGCCGACTACATCGCGTGCTGGCTGGAGGTGCTGAAGGGCGACAATCGGGCGATCTTCCGTGCGGCCAGTCAGGCCAGCAAGGCGGCTGATTTCCTGTTGGCGTTTCGGTCCGGCACCGATGCTGCGGCTGATGCGGGAGAGGTGGCATGAGTGGCGCGGGCACGGGCGACAAACCCGATTCTGTTGGGCCCGCTGGTGGCGAGCCTTTGGATCAAAACGCTATTGTGGAGGGCAGCGGTTTTGAAGCGGCATCCAATGATGGACCACCGAGCCATGAGGAATCGGATGCGATTTTCGCGGGCATGTCAAATCTGGCCCGAGACATCTTCATTGCCTGGCGTTTTCATCGACTCTCCATGGAAGATATGTGCCGACAGACCGGCCTATCGCGAAAGCAAGTGAGGCGGCAGTTCACCAAGGCTCTTGAGCATTTGCACCACACCCGTTCGGGCCTGGAGCAATGGCGCGAGTACGTTGCGGCGCTCCCTCTCGCCGATCTGGAAACGATTAGGGCCAGTCTGCGCATGAGTGTGCGGTCAAGGAGCGCTTATGAACGGGTCAGGGCAAGCTGCGTGCCCCCGAAGCGGCCTGCCAAGGGCCCCCCGCCTGATGCTGCAACGATCGCGCGACTGGAAAACGCGTTGCTACGTATGTCGCGGCTGGAGCAGGATGTGCTTCTCTCTGTCAGGATCGACTATCTGTCTTATGCCGAGATCGGGGAGAAGATCGGCATGTCCGCCGAGAAGGTGATGAAGCTTTTCGCCAGGGCTCTCTACAATCTGGACCGCAACCTTCGCGATCCACACCGGCACTGGTGGCGGCGCTGGTTGTGGTGATCTGATGCGGCCTTGCCCGGCTCTCGTGTCGGGCAAGGTTGCGCAAAACCGTTGAATTGCTAGGATTCGATCCATGCGCACGGAACTCGACCATCTCCCGGCCAAAAAGCAGCGTGAGCTGGCCCATATCGTGCGTGTGCTCTTCGAGGAATTCGAAGCCGTCCATGCCACCGCCACCCAGACATGGAAGAAGCAAGGGCGGCTGTTCAAGATCGTGCTCTATGGCAGCTATGCGCGCGGCACTTGGGTGGATGATCCGGTCGGCGGTTACAAATCCGATTATGACATCCTGATCATAGTCAGCGACGAGCGGCTGGCAGACTTTGAGTTCTGGTCGGCGGCGGAATCGCGGCTGATGCGCGACATGACGATCTTCAACACCCTCTCGGCGCCGGTTAATTTGATCGTCCATACGCTCAAGGATGTGAACTATCAGCTGGAGCGTGGGCGGCCCTTCTTCGTCGATATCGTGCGCGATGGCATTGCCCTGTATGATGAGGAGGGCTTTTGCTTTGCCCAGCCATGCCATCTGCCGCCCGAAGAGGCCAAGGTTGAGGCGCAGAAGCACTTCGACGAGTGGTTTCCGAGTGCGGCTGGTTTTCTCGATACGGCAGTTTATGCGGCTTCTAAGGGCCGGTCAAAAGAAGCTGCCTTCCAACTCCATCAGTCTGTTGAACGCTTCTACCATTGCACCCTTCTGGTGCTGTCGCTTTACTCGCCCAAATCCCACAAGTTGAACTTCCTTCGCTCCCATGCGGAGGAGGTCGCGCCTGAGCTGATCGCTGCATGGCCGCGCGAAGAGCGCATGAGCCGCCGCTGCTATGAACTACTGCGACAAGCCTATGTGAATGCGCGCTACTCGCCCGCCTATGTCATCACCGAGGAAGAGCTGCATTACGCTGCCGAACGCGTGGCCGAGTTGCAGCGTCTGGTCGAGGAAGTGTGCCGGAAACGGCTAGCCGAATAGGCTGTCATTGTCGCGGTCAGCTTCGGCAGCATTGCTGACCGCTGATCTGTGCAATATGTCGAGGCATGATCGCCACCTATCGAACAGTCTTCGATTTGACTGCGCATCCCGAGCGCATCCAGCCCGCCTATGGGTTCTACGCCATCTTTCTGCTGGTCGGTATCGGCGTTGTGGCATTCGCGATCGCCGCGCGACGGTTTGGCTGGCAGAAGAGGAAGTCCATGGCGATTTTCGCCGGGCTGTGGATGGTTTTCGTCTGCATCATGATACCCTATGACTTCCGGGATGTTCTGGCCGTTCGAGCGTCTGTTCAGCATGCGGAAATCGGGCAGGTTGAGGGCTGCCTCGCCTATTTTCGGCCGGGCGTACCGACTGGCACGAAAACGACGCTCGGGAACGAGGCGTGTAGTGTTGCTGGCACCGCTTTTGATTACGGAGCCGGGGAGGAGAGGCCGGGCTATCACCTGGTCGAAGCCAATGGCGGTGTGGTTCATCCCGATAGCAAGGTGCGCATATTTTTCGTGACCAGTCAGGCATATGACCGAAAGGAAATTGTGCGGATTGATTCTGTCGATCATGCCTGTCCGCAAGCCAGGCACGTCGAGCCATTTGCAGAACTATAAGTGGGCGCTTTAATGGCCCGCTCGGTTCGGTGCGCAGCTTTCCAATCTGTCGCTCGTCTGCTCATTTCGATCTCTTGTCGAGATCAAGCGCGAAAGCCCGCTGTCCCCGCCGTCGCCATAACGTCAGCGCCTGCTCTCGGTCGCTACCACCCAACCGAGCGGCGGCTTCCATCATGATGCCAAGCAGGACTGCGCGATCATCCTCGGCCAGCTCAACCAGCCCGGCCTTAATGATCAGCCCGCCCAGCTCAATCAAATGGCGCGTTCTCTCGCGGCGGTTCACTTGCCATTCGCGGGTGTCATGCCGCGCCGCCTGAGCCTTGAACCGGTTGAGCGCTTGGGCCGACCGGCGCTGCGCCGCCATCACCGCGATCAGCGCCAGATGCTGCGGGTTTCGTCCCACGCTGAAAGAAGGCCGCGCCCGCCTTGCGCCAGCCCTCCCGCATCTGGCGGTCGGTGGCGTTGGGTGGGGTGCGGGTGGATGCAGCGGCGGCGAGCAGAACGCCCGCCAGCTCCTCGATTGGCAGCGCGTCAGCCCCTGTGGCAATGACCAGCTCGCCAAGCTGCTGTTGCTTGCGGGTCTTGAGCTGGTTGGCGCGGGCTTCCAGGGCCTTGAGGTCAGCATCGAAATCGCGGGGTTTACGCATCGAGTCGGTCCTTCCTTGAGGGAAACGGACAGACCAGCTATCCCTTGCCGCAAGCGATGCCAAGTTGCTGAAATCCCCTGAGACCACGTGATCCCGAAAATCCGCAAAGGGTTGGAGGGCGCGCTTATACGTCGTGCCGACGTGCGCTTCAGGGTGTAGATGGTATGCCGCTATGGCGATCTACCACTTCTCCGCAAAGGTCATCTCCCGCGCCAGCGGCTCCTCCGCCCTGGCCGCCGCCGCCTACCGCTGCGCGGGCCGCCTGCACGATGAGCGCCTGGGCCGCACCCATGACTTTTCCAACAAGCAAGGCGTGGTCCACAGCGAAGTGCTGCTGCCCGAAGGCGCCAACGAGGAATGGCAGGACAGGGAAAAGCTCTGGAATGCTGTCGAAGCCGCCGAGCTGCGCAAGGATGCCCAGCTCTCCCGCGAGGTGGAGTTCGCCATTCCGCGCGAGATGAATCAGGAGCAGGGCATCGCGCTGGCCCGTGACTTCGTGAAAGCCGAGTTCGTGAACCGGGGCATGATCGCCGATCTCAATGTCCATTGGGATATAGGGGAGGACGGCAATCCCAAACCTCATGCCCATGTGATGCTGACCATGCGGGAAGTGCGCGCCGACGAGAATGGCGAGATCACCTTCGGCGCCAAGGTGCGCGACTGGAACCGGACGGAGCTTCTGACCCATTGGCGCGAAGCATGGGCTGATCATGTGAACCAGCGTTTGGCCGAGCTGGATATCGATGCCAGCGTGGATCACCGCAGCTATGAAGCGCAGGGTATCGACCTTGAGCCCCAGCACAAGATCGGCGCCGCCGGGCAGCGCATGCAGGGGCAAGGGCTGGAGAGCGACCGGGCCGAGGATCATCTGCGCATTGCACGGGAGAATGGCGAGAAGTTGATCGCCAACCCTGAGCTGGCTTTGGAGGCGATCACCCACCAGCAGGCCACCTTCACCAACCGCGATCTCGCGCGCTTCGTCCATCGCCACAGCGAGGGGCTGGATCAGTTCAATGCGGTGATGGCATCGGTGAAAGGCTCGCCCGAGCTGGTCGAGCTGGGCCACGATGCATCGGGGCAGGAGCGCTTCACCAGCAAGGAGATGATCGAGACGGAGGAGCGCTTGCGCCGGGCGGTGGAAGCGATGGCGCAGCGCGAACACCATCGTGTAAGCGATGCGGCGAGGGACGGCGCGCTTGCCCGCGCCGCCAGCGAGCGCAATCTGGTGCTATCGGGCGAGCAGGCTGATGCACTGGCCCATGTCACCGGTGCCAAGGATCTGGGCGTGGTGATCGGCACAGCGGGCGCAGGCAAGAGTGCGATGCTGGGTGTTGCGCGCGAGGCCTGGGAGGAAGCCGGTTACACTGTGCGGGGCGCGGCGCTGTCCGGCATCGCGGCGGAAAATCTGGAAAGCGGATCGGGCATCGCCTCGCGCACGCTGGCCAGCATGGAGCACGGCTGGAAGCAGGGCTATGATCTGCTGACTTCCCGTGATGTGCTGGTGATCGATGAGGCCGGGATGGTGGGCACCCGCCAGCTTGAGCGGGTTGTCGCTCATGCCGCCGAGGCCGGGGCCAAGCTGGTGATGGTTGGCGACCCGCAACAGCTTCAAGCCATTGAGGCGGGCGCGGCCTTCCGCGCGATTCACGAGCGGCATGGCGGCGTCGAGATCACCGAGGTTCGGCGTCAGCGCGAAGACTGGCAGCGCCAGGCCACCCGCGATCTGGCGACGGGCAAGGTGGATGCCGCGATCGAGGCCTATGCGGGCAAGGATCATGTCCATGCGGCGGAAACCCGCGAAGCGGCGCGGGTCGATCTGATCGACCGTTGGGACGCCCAGCGGCAGGCCAGCCCGGAGGCGAGCCGGATCATCCTCACCCACACCAATGCCGAGGTCCACGAACTCAATGAGGCGGCGCGGGGTAGGCTGCGCAGCGCTGGCGAGCTGGGCGGCGATGTTGCCCTCAAGGTCGAGCGCGGAGAACGGTGCTTCGCCACCGGGGACCGCATCATGTTCCTCAAAAATGAGCGGAGCCTTGAGGTCAAGAACGGCACGCTGGCGACCATCGAGGCGGTCAGCCAAACGGGCATGACGGCACGGCTGGATGATGGGCGATCCGTCTCCTTCGATCTGAAGGATTATGCCCATGTCGATCATGGCTATGCCGCCACCATTCACAAGGCACAGGGCATGACGGTGGACCGTACCCATGTGCTGGCCACGCCCGGTCTGGATGCCCATGGTTCCTATGTTGCCCTGTCTCGCCATCGCGATGGGGTAGAGCTGCATTACGGGCGAGATGACTTCGCCGATCGGCGCGAACTGGCCGATCGGCTGGGTCGGGATCGGTCGAAGGATATGGCCACGGATTACGTCAGCGGAAACACGGCGGAAGCGGCGACCAATGCCACGCAGGCCTATGCCGAGCGGCGGGGGATCACGGTCAGCGAACGGATCGTCGAGATGCTGCGCAAGGCGATGCCGGAGAAGTTTCGCGAGGCCTTCGATAAGATGGCGCCGCCCAGGGAGCGGCCTGGTCCCGAGAAGGCTGGGCCAGAGCCTACCAAGCCACCCGAAGCCGAGAAGCCGCGTGGGCGTTTCGACGGGCTGCGGTTGCGCGCGCCTGCTGTCGAACCGGCAGCCCCGCCGCCACCGGCACGCGGGCGGTTTGATGGGCTGAAGCTGGGGAAGCTGGCGGCGCCCGAGCCGAAGGTTCAGGAAGACCCCTTGGGCAAGGCTGTCGAGCGGTATGCTAAGGCCGTTGGCGAGATCACCCGCATGGCGGAGCGGGGCCTTGCCCCGCTGGAAATGCAGAAGGCCGAAAGGGCGCGGGCAACCGAGGTGCTGGATGTATTGCAGCCGCAGGGCGCCCGCGATCTTGATGCGGCGTTTTCCAAAGACCCGGCCCTGGTCAGCGAAGCGGCCAATGGCCGCACCGCCAACACGATCCGCCAGCTTCAACTGGAAGCGGAACTGCGGACCAATCCGCAGCTTCGCGCCGATGCCTTTGCCAGTGAGTGGAACAGCCGTGCCCAGAAGCTTCAGGCGTTCAAGCGAGACGGGTATGAGGAGCGCGCCGAGCGCGTCCGCGCCGGTATGCGCGATATGGCCAAGCAGCTCCAGCGCGACCCGCAGATCGAGTCGCTGCTCCGCGAACAGAGGCGGCTCATAGGGCTGAGTTCTCGTGAGAACGGAAGTTTGTCTCAGGACCTCCAGGAGTGGTTGGGCCGCTCGCGGGGGATCAGCATCGGGATGTAGGCTTGCCGGCGCGCGGCGTTCGTCAGTCCAGGCGGATGCCGATCGCGCTTCTCACCTCACATCGGAGGTCTGTTTCCCATGACCGAATCCTCTTCCCCTTCGCCCGAGTCTGATCAACTGGAGCTTGCCTTCGATGCCATCGGGCAGCGGCTCGCCGGGCTGACGGCGGCTATGGATGGCTTTGCCGTCCGGCAGCAGGAGTTGCATGGGCGCGACTACGGGCCGGATCTGGAGAAAATCAATGAGAGCTTCCAAAGGGTGCGGGAGGCCGCCCACAGATTGGCGGATAAGCCAGCGATTAAACTGACGCCGGAGGAGATTGCCCGGCAGATCGAAAAAGCGGCGCGAGACGTGCGGCAGGCCGATCATGACGCATGGGGCAACGTCCAGACCAGGCTTGAGCGGGCGGCTCAGTCCATCGAGAAAATGGTTGCTTCGGCTCTGATATTCAGGGTTCAGCGCAACTGGATTGCGGGGAGTGCAGCAGCGGCGCTGTTGGTTGGCCTGATCTTTGGGGAATGCTTGCCGGGATGGATCGACAGGGCAGCGCCGGAGAGCTGGCACTGGCCCGAGGCCAGCGCAGCAAAAATGCTTGGGCTCAAGAAGTGGCAAGCTGGTGTTCGCCTGTTACAGGTCGCTGATCCAGCGGAGTGGCAGCGCATTGTGCGAGCCATCAACGTTTATCGCGACAACGCCCAGAACCTGGCCGATTGCAACGCGGAAGCGCTAAGAATCAAGGGTCTGGTGGATTGTAAAATCCAGATTGGTCCGCAAACGGTTGATCCGGTTTAGCGACCGCGTTGTTGGACGATCCGGAAGGGCAGCTTTGAGGAGCTGAGGGCGCCCCCGGGCTATGTCTGGCGATTGCCTCCTGGCATGCGCGGCGAGGCCGCGCCACAGCCGGCTTTGGCAACCAGCACGCTGATGCTGGGCGAAGAGCAACTGACCCCGGCGGCGGTGCGGTTGATCATCAAGTGCACCGCGTGGCGTGCCGCCGCCGAGCATCTGGTGATGCTGACTGGGCCTGAACTCGACACCGCGATCGCCACGCTCAGCACCCATTCGCTGCGCGTCGGGTTAACTCAGGACTTGTTCGCTAGTGGCGAAGATGCCGGGCCGATCGCTCAGGCGTTACGCTGGACCTTTACCGCGACGGCGCTGCGGTATGAGCGGAAGCTGGCGCCGGCGTCGCACGCAAACGCTCTCATGCTTCAAAGAGTTAGAGGGTAAGCAAACAGTAATGTGTGACGTGTGCTTAGAGCTTTTTAGGGCAGGCTCGAATGCAAGTGGGCAATGAACTGACCTATCTTCGCGGCCGAAGGCTTTTCCCGATGCGCCGGATTGGCACACCGTGGCTCGCAGCCGCAGGGAGGAATATTTGGCCACTTGGGCAAATACGGTTGACGGCAAGGCCCGAGCGAGCGACGAGGCTTCACGCCCACCGTTTGCATGGGAAATAAAACATCTCTGCAAACGGTGGGCCGTAGCGTTATGATTTGGGGGCAATTTTGAAGTTCCGTGGAAGTGCTGTTAGGCGTAAATTGTCTTCCTTCTTCGGATCAGCTTGGTCCCAAGGTTGGACGAATGAAAGCGAAGTTCAGGCTGAGCGCCTACTCCGTGAGGAATTAAGGCGCCTTCGTGCTAAAATTCGACGGAATGCCGGCGCTGGCGCAGATGCTAAGGCGGCCGACCGGCACGCACGGGATTTTTCTCGTCGGGTGCTCAAGCGTATCCGGAAGAAGCCGAGGCATACTCTCGGTAAAGACGTATTGCTGGCGAGATATCGGCCTTCCCCGATCCTAGATCGTCTGATTCCTGGACGCGAAGCATCTTGGACCAGTATCCTGCGCAGGCCTGTATCCAAAAAGTCGTCTGCCCTTGATTTGAAGGATTTCTCCTTTCTGACGCATGCTGAGCAGACTTTGCGCAGCCTGAAGACAATCGGTCAGCTTGAGGGGCGAGCGCTTGAGGCCTATTTGAATTTTGATGATCCTTACTGCCTCGATTCGGGCGCATATCTGGTTCTTGCGGAAATCTGGCCCACGATAGCGCCCATTTTTATGGGTGGCCGCATGCATAAACCAATCCAGAAGGTGCTGGATGCTACTGGGGTCGGACGACATAACAAGATGTCGCTGAAGGCGGTAGACAGAAAGTCGATCGATCAAGGCGCGATTACCCATAGCGACGTATGGGCCTTCCCGCTTCAGCGCAGAAGGCCTTCGGGAAGCTCGCAGTCTGCGAGCGTTCATCTCGACCCACAAGCTCGAGAAAAGGCCGCTGATCGTTTTTGCGTTGCCGTGAATGAATGGATCGGTATCCCCGAAATCGATCGGGAACTGACCCAAGAAGGGAAGGGTTGGATCGCTGGCATTATCGGTGAGTTGCTGTGCAATGCGGAGCGCCATAGTCAGGCTGGCTCCGAAGATGGTGACTGGGCGACGACAGGCTTTATGGTCAAACGCGAGGAGGCTGGAGAACCCGTCCTTCGGTGCTATCTTTCCTTTTTGAGCGTCGGACGATCTTTCGCAGAGAGCATGGCCGGCGCTGCTTCCGAGATCCGGGAAGCGATGGACAATTATATTTCGACGCATGCAGGCTGCGGTCTCTCTAGAGAGACGCTCGCAACGGTGTATGCACTTCAGGATACCATCACGTGTGATCCGAATGCGCGGGCCGCCAGATCTGGAGGTACCGGCTTGCAGGACGTTTTCGATTTTGTTCACACACTTGGCGGGATTGGAATAGAGGGCAGAGAGCCCGTGATTGCGGTAATTTCAGGCCGGGCGTGCATTTCTCTTCGGCCGCCCTATATTCCAGGTAAGAGAAAGGAGGGTGCGACCTCGCCTCGCCTGCTATGGTGCAATGCGTCGAACAGTGCTTTGGATCCGCCAGATCCGTTGATGGTGTCAGACCTTACGGAGCATTTCGCCGGGACCCTTGTTAGTGTAGCATTCACTCTCGATCCCCACTATCTGGCCGCAAATGCGGAGTCGGAAAATGACCATGAACACAATTGACCTCACGGAGCTCACCGGCGGTGGCAAGGTGCAAAACCTGAGCGGACGCCTTCGCGGCCTTGCCGCTCGGAAAATGTATCACCTAGACGCGTTTGATCTCGCCGAGGCGCCGGTGCGCGTCATTGTGCCAGACTACGTATATTCGCTTACACCATCGTTTTTCCAAGGGCTTTTTGGCCAGAGCGTTCAGGCAAGCGGCAATGATTCGGAAAAATTTTTCCAGCATTTCGAGTTCATCGCTCCGCCAAGCGTTCTTCAGCAAATCGAGCGAGGGCTTTCGGCCGTCCTGACTTCTCGTGACCTTGGGGCCATTCATTAACGATGGCCGATGGAGGGGTAACGGCTAAGGATATCGGGACATGGGTGCTGAGCGTAACAAGCATCCTGATCACCATTTTTTGGAATTTGCATAATAGGGGTTATACCAACCGTGTCGCGCGGGAAATCAGGCGCGATAGCGTTGCCTTTGACGAGTGGAAGACCCAACGAACTGAATTGCTGCGTTGTGTACGTCTGCTCGAGGCCTGCAGCGGTCGTTTAACGGTACTCACTATTGGTGCCCATGAGACAGACCCGCTAATCGAAGGAATCAACAACGAGGGGCGGGCGTTGGTGGAAGCGCATAGCTCTCTCCTGGCTGAGCTCGACAGAACGGACTGGCAGAACCCTTCCAATTTTGCTTATGGGCCGTCAGTTTTAGGTGAGACTACATGGGATCGCCTGATTACGTTGTTGGCTGAGGCAACAGGGGACTTTGCGCAAGCGCCCGATATACGAAACCATCTGAAGGGCATCCCCCCGTTGATTTCGCAGATAAGCCAAGGGCTTAATGAGAAAATTAAGCAGGTCACTGAATGGCATAAGTCATTTTCTCAATGAAATGGTGTTTTGCCTTTTTGACCCATACCTCGAATGCTATCTGACCTGACACCAGCCCTAGCTCGGCGATCAGCACCCGCAGATACGGGAAACCTCCAGCACCGTGCAGTGATCGGGGTAACCATCCGGCGAAGGCCGCTATCTGGTTGAAGCATCCCGGCGTTTTACGCGTTGCTCGATCCACCAGTCATTTTGCCAATCCTCGTAGCCAAGCAATGAGCCTTGGAGACGCTCCAGCTCATCTCCCAATCGCGTGTCCGATTTCTGATTTTGTCGATATACGCATCGATGCGCCACTCCTCACCGGGAAGTGCGAAGTAGACATCTCTTATTCCTTCAAGGTCAGGGCGACGTTCCTTGAGATGGGCCATGGGGGTGTCGATGATCCGGCGGATGATCTGTCTAGAAGTCACAAAAGGCTCGAATGGCGCGAGAAATTCGTCGAACCAGTCTGAAGGATAGCCACCTCCAAACACAGCCAGAGGCTTGCGGCCTTCCAGCATCAGCGGAAGCTCAAAGATCGTGTGGACCAGATATGGCGTACCATCGAAGCCAACAAATGATCGGCCAATCGCGGTGAAAACCGAGTTTGGTAGAATGGGGGCAGGCAGAGCTTACCGATGCGGCGCATGTCCCGCTTTGACAGCCCATGATATGAATATTTCAAATCATTTGAATCTATTCGAACTCATAAGTCCATAACAGCCTCTAGTTTCGGCAGCATTCCTTCTTTAAAGTACCCGTTTTCTACTCGCGCTGAAAGTCTTTCTCTCTTAACGTCCGCGGTCCCGCCAGAAGGCTGGCAAGCGTTATCAAGGTTGGTGCCGCCGAGTTGGGAGCGGTTGCGCGGATTCCGACCAGTTTGATCTTTTCCAGAACACTACGGTATGGTAATGTTGGGGGAATTAACGGGGACCATGCTTGATCGCTCCACTTCGGAAAAAAAACAAGGGCGGCGAGCTCTACCACCGTCGCGACACGCACGAGGTGATCCTTGCCGAGTTGCTCTCGCTCGATCGGGAGGAGCAGCTGCGCCGGTGTGCCATCAGGTCGATGCGCGATCCCAAGCGCGTTCCCAGCGAATGTCTCGTGTATCTCGTCCGGGCCTGCAAGTTCGACAACTCTGACGTCTGGTTCAACCGGCTCTGGCCGCTGCTTCTCCAACGGGTTCGCGACCGCATCCCGAAGACCGTCGACATCGCCGGCAACCAGTCCGAGGTGAAGATGGCGGTACGTGACGAGGTCGAGGGCGGCTTCATGGAGCTTATCTCGGAGGATCGGGAGGATTACTCCGAGGCTCTCGACTATTTCGAAGTGAGCTTTGACGGTGCAATGGCGTCCCGCCGCCTTGATGCCTCTAAGCCCGCCTGGCGGAACGAGCGTCGTAGCATGCCGCTCGAGAATCCTGAGCGGCCCGGCGAGATCTCGGCCGAGGTTGAGGAGGCAGTGGGGGAATTCGACCCGTTCGAGAAAATTCACGAGGAAAATTACCGGTTGAGCCTCGATGCGGCGATTGAGGCACTACCAGAGGAACAAATCAGGATCATCGAAATGCTCCGGCAGGACATACCCATCGATTCCAAGAATCCGGACGCAATCACGATCGCGAAGACGCTCGGGAGATCGGAGAAGACTATCCGCCTGCATCGCGACAAGGCGTTCGCCGCGTTGAGGCGCGCGCTCGAGGGGGCCGGCCGATGACTGAGCGGGACGAGATCCTCATGGAGTACGCGGTCGAACCGGTGCACGATCGGGAGACGCTGGAGCGCTATCTGCGTCGCTGGCCTGAGCACGCGAACGCGCTCATCGACCTGTCGCGCGAGATATCGCGTCCGATCGACGCCGCCGAGGAGGCGATGCCGGCGGAGGACATCGAACGCCTTGGCCGCCTCCTCGCGGGCGCTCCGGCCACGGCGTCGCGCGCCGTCGCCAACCCGCTCGCCCGTCTGTCAAGGGAGAAGCGAGCCGCCCTCCCAGGGCTGCTCCGGGTGCCGTCGACGGTCGTGCTGGCCTTCCGCGAGTGCAGGATCATCCTGACCACGGTGCCGGACCGGTTCATGCGGCGGTTCGCCGCGGCGCTCGAGACGACGGTCGACGAGCTGCGTGCCGGTCTCGCCGTGCCGGCGCCCAAGGTGGCGCGCGCATTCAAGGCGGACGCGAAGCCCGTCGCGGGCGGGCAGGTGAGCTTCGAGCAGATCCTGATCGACGCGCTCGTGTCGGAGGCAGACCGGGCTGAGCTGCTCGGTTCGGACGAATGACATGGACGCGGGCGAGCTCGGGCGGCAGACCGCCGCGAACCTCCACGCCGCCGCAGTGGCACTCGGCGATGATCCGTGGGATCCCTACGCCTTCGTCTTGGCGGAGGCCGCGCGGCAGGGTCTGACAGTCGAGCGGGTCGCTCCGGGCTTCGACATGCTCGACGGCGGCCGGGCGAGCTTCGATCCCGAGGGGCGGCTCATCTTCCACGAGAGCTGCGGCACGCCGTTCGAGGAGGCGTTCCTCGTGGCGCACGAGATAGGCCATGTCGTTCTCGGAGACGATCCCGACGAGCTCGTGGTCAACACGGTTGATCTCGCCCGCCCGGCCGAGGCCGCCGCCGACGGCATCGATCAGAGCCTAGCGGACTACGGCAGGCGGCAGCGCCGCGAGGTCCAGATGGACCTGTTCGCGCGCGAGCTGCTCCTGCCGAGATCGGTGGCGCGGAAGCTGTTCGTCGAGGATGGCATGACGGCGAGCGACATCATGACGCGGCTCGTCGCGCCCTTCGATCTCGTGGCCCAGCAGCTGTTCGACGCGCTGCTGCTGCCAAGGGTGGAGCCAGTGGCGCGGGGTGAGGTGGTGAAGCGCCCACTCAACGTCGACCAAGCGGCCGCCGCATCCCATCGCGGGCCACCCTTCCTGCTGGAGGCGGGGCCGGGGACCGGCAAGACGCAGACGCTGGTGGGCCGGGTCGAGGGTCTGCTCGCGGACGGCGTCGATCCGCGCCGCATCCTGCTACTGACCTTCTCGAACAAGGCGGCGGGCGAGATGGCCGAGCGCATCGCGCTGGTGAATCCCGAGGCGGCGGCCGCGATGTGGATAGGGACGTTCCACGCCTTCGGGCTCGACCTCATCCGTCGTTTTCATGATCGGCTCGAGCTGCCCGACGATCCGCGGATGCTGGACAGGACCGAGGCGGTCGAACTCCTTGAGCACGAGTTTCCCCGTCTCAAGCTCGTCCACTATCGGGACCATCTGGATCCCACCCGGATCATCAGCGACCTGATCTCGGCCATCTCGCGGGCGAAGGACGAGGTTGTCGATTACAAGGAGTACGCCCGGCTCGCGGAAGCGATGAACAAGGAGGCATCGAGCGATGAGGCCCGGATTCTCGCCGACAAGGCGGCCGAGGTCGCCTTGGTCTACGAGGCGTACGAACATCTGAAGCAATCGAGGCAGGCGATCGATTTCGGCGATCTCGTCTCGATCCCCGTCCGCTTGCTCGAAGGCGACGAGAAGGCGCGCGGCGACCTTCAACAGACCTACGATCACATCCTCGTCGACGAGTATCAGGATGTGAACCGGAGCAGCATCAGGCTGCTCACCGCGCTCAAGCCCGCCGGCCGCGGCCTCTGGGCGGTGGGTGACGCCAAGCAGTCGATCTACCGCTTCCGGGGCGCTTCCTCGTTCAACATGAGCCGGTTTGGCTCGGAGGATTTCGCCGAGGGCGTCCGCGGGCGTCTCACCGAGAACTATCGCTCTTCAAGGGAGATCGTGGACGCGTTCTCTACCTTCGCGGCGAAGATGAAGGTGGTGGACGGCGACGCGTCGCTCGCTGCCGCGCGCGGATCTCTCGGTCACGCTCCGCAGCTCGTCCGCTTCGGCATGACGGCGGACCAGCCGGCCGCTGTCGCCGAGGCGGTCGAGCGGATGCGGAGCGAGGGCTTCAGCTACGGCGAACAGGTCATCCTCTGTTCGGGCAACGAGCGGCTGGCCGAGGTCGCGGCCGAGCTGGAGGCGATGGACGTGCCCGTCCTCTTCCTCGGCAGCTTGTTCGAGCGGCCGGAGGTCAAGGACCTGCTCTCGCTGCTGTCCCTCCTGGTCGACGACAGGGCGATGGGCCTCATAAGGCTGGCGGCGTCGGCGGACTTCGTCATGCCGCTCGCCGACGTGGCGGCGGTCCTCCAGCGGCTTGGCGAGGAGAAGGGCGAAGCGGAGCCTGACCGCTGGCGCGTCCACCTTGCCACCCTCGAGACGCTTGTCTCCGCGGAGGGGGGCGCATCGCTCCGCGCGCTGGCCGAGGTGCTCGACGGCTTCGACGAGGGTTCGCCCCCGTGGCGGGTGTTGGCGGCCTTCATCCTCGACCGATCCCAGGTAGGCCGCAGGTTCGCCTCCGGCACCGACGTCAGTGCCCGCACCGGCGCGATGGCGGTGTGGCAGTTCATGAACTTCCTGCGTGTGCAGCCGGCAGGCCAGGGTCTCCCGATTCAGCGCCTCCTCGACCGGATTCGTCGCCTCGTGCGGCTCGGTGACGACCGGGAGCTGCGGCAGCTACCGGCTGCGGCACAGGAGCTCGACGGCGTGCGGCTGATGACGATCCACGGGTCGAAGGGGCTCGAATTTCCGGTCGTCCACCTCATCGGTATGAACAAAAATTCTTTGCCGCGTACGCCCCAGCTCCCTGCCTGCCTGCCGCCTGAAGGTCTCGTGAAGGAGGGCGAGGGTGATGCGGCGGCGCTGTTCCGCTCCGGGCAAGTGCAGGAGCAGGAGTGCCTGTTCTACGTCGCCCTTTCGCGAGCGCGCGACCGGCTGCTGATCTATGCGGCGAAGGAAACGAGCGACGGCAAGCGGCGCGATGTCTCGCCCTTCGTTGACGATCTAAAGGGTACGATCGGACGGATCGAGACCAGCGCCACCGCTGTGGTGGGCGTCGCGGAGCCGCCGATCATCGTCACGAATGGCGGGCGGCTGAGCTACGAGGCCACCGAGATCTCGCTCTACGCCAAGTGTCCGCGCCGCTTCCTCTACACCCGTGTTCTCCGCTCGGGCGGCCGGCGGACGATGACCCCTTTCATGCTCATGCATGAAGCAGTTCGGTCGATTGTTGCTTCGGTGGGAAGGGGCGAGATGGCGCTTGACGCTGGCACTCCCGCTGCCATCCTCTCCGCATGCGATGTTGCCTGCGTCGAGCAGGGGCTCGGAGAGCACGGCTACCGCGCCGATTTCGCCCGCATCGCCGCGTCGATGGTGACGCGCTTCCTCGTCGCCCGTGATGGATGGACCGTCAAGCGCCCGGCGCGCATATCGATCGACATGGGCGGCGACGAGCTCGTCGTGCGGGCGGACGAGCTTCGCACGAGGCACGGCGAGGTCCCGGTGCTGGCGCGGATCCAGACTGGCAAGAAGCGCACCAAGGACGACGACGACCTGGTGGCGGCCGCGCATCTCCTCGCTGCCGAGGCGCAGGGACCTGGCACGATTGCCCGGCTCCATCATCTAACCGACGGCGCCGAGACCGATCTCGCGCTAAAGCCGGTGATGATGGGAAATCGCTGCCGGTCTCTGCAGGACGCCTTCGGCGAGATCCGCACCGGCCTCTTCCCAGCGAAGCCGGTGGCCCGGACATGCCCCGGATGTCCGGCCTTCTTCGTGTGCGGTCCGGTGCCGGTCGGCGGCCTCGAAATTTTTTCCTGAGCGGCATTACCGGCGACGTTCCGCAGCATCGATTGTCCTTATGGGAGCCCGAGAGGCTCGCCGATCATGAAGGACGAATACGATGCACGACAACGAACTGCCTCCCGACCTGCCGGCTTGCGATCCGGTCGGCCGCGCCATCGCGGACATGCACAAGGCGGAGCACGATCTCGAGGCCGCCCGCACCGCCGAGCACCGTGCCGAGCATGAACTGGAGGAGGCGATCCAAGAGCTCGAGGAGGCCCGCCACTGCGAGACCGACATCATCGTCAACTCGCGCGAGCGCAAGGTGCCCGGCGATAAGGTGATCTTCGAGCAGATCGTGGAGCTGGCCTTCGCCGGCACCACCCCGCCGCCGCCTGGCCAAGTCTACGTCTACTCGATGACCTACCGCCACGCCGCCTCCGTTCCTCACTCCGGCGAGCTCGGCCCGCGCGGTGAGGTCCACGTCAAGGAAGGAACCATCTTCAATGTCACCCGGACCGTTCAGTCTTAGTGCTGACCTGAAGCGGCTCCGCGACGAGGGCTACTCCGTGCGGATCAAGGGGAATCTCCTGATCCTGCGCGGGGTGCCCTATGTCGACGGCAACCGCCAGGTCCAGTTCGGCACCCTGATCTCCACGCTCGTGATGGCTGGCGACGTGACCTGTCGCCCGGACGTCCACACGATCTGGTGGGACGGGAGCTATCCCTGCAACCCCGACGGCACGCCGATCGCTGCCCTGCGCCATCAGGACCGGACGGTCGATCTCGGCCACGGCCTATCCGCCCGCCACGGCTTCTCGAACAAGCCGCTCGAGGGCTATGCTGACTACCACCACAAGATGACGACCTACGTTGCGGTCATCTCGGGGCCGGCGACGACGATCCAGCCGGGCGTCAACGCGCGGCCGTACGCGGAGCCCGAGCCCGAGGAGGAGAGTGTGTTTAACTTCATGGATACCGCCTCGGCCCGCGCGGGCATCGGCGCGCTCGCCGATCGCCTCGCCGGGGATGTGATCGCGATCATCGGGCTGGGCGGCTCGGGGAGCTACGTGCTCGACCAGGTGGCCAAGACGCCGGTGCGCGAGATCCGGCTCTTCGACGCGGACGAGCTTCTCCAGCACAACGCGTTCCGGGCTCCCGGCTCGCCGTCGCTCGACGAGCTCCGCGAGGTGCCGCTGAAGGTCGATCACTTTGCGGCGATCTACTCGCGCATGCACCGGGGCATCCGGCCCAACGCGGTAGCGATTTCGGCCGCCAACGCCAGCCTCCTCGACGGCGTCACGTTCGCGTTCGTCTGCATCGACGACGGCCCGTCCCGGCGCGCCGTCATCGAGAAGCTGGAGGCGATCGGCGCGTCCTTCGTCGACGTCGGCATGGGCCTCGAGCTGGACGATGGTTCTTTGGGCGGGATCCTCCGGGTCACGGCCAGTACGCCGGGCCAGCGCGAGCACGTCCATTCCGGCCGCATCGACTTCGCCGACGCGGGTGGCGACGTGTACGCCTCGAACATTCAGGTGGCCGACCTGAACGCGCTCAACGCTATCATGGCGGTGATCAAGTGGAAGAAGCTGAAGGGCTTCTACCGCGATCTGGAGCGCGAGCATCACAGCACGTACACCACCGACGGCAACATGCTGATCAATGGGGATTGCTCATGATCATCCACAACGAACTCGAGCACCGCTTCATGCGGAACATCCCCGAGAAGCTCGAGCCGGGGGTGCTGTACATCTCGATGGAGTACGGCATGGTCTCGCACAGCTGCGCCTGCGGCTGCGGCGAGGAGGTGACGACGCCTCTCACCCCGACCGACTGGCACCTGGTGTACGACGGCGAGGCGGTGACCCTGAACCCCTCCGTGGGGAACTGGAACCTTGCCTGCCGCTCGCACTACGTTATCCGGCGGGGCCGGGTGATCGAGGCGGGGCCGTGGTCGGAAGAGGAGGTGGCGGCCGAGCGTGCCCGGGATCGCGCCACGAAGGCACGTTACTACGGCGGCGCCGACATGTCGGCCGAGGTGGTGGAGGCGCCCACTTCCGCCCCCGTTCCGGCGATGCCGGCTCAGGGGTGGCTCGGGCGTCTAAAGCGCTGGCTGTTCGGCTGATCGGATAGAGGAAAAGGATTTTGCAATGCGTATCATCCACACGGCCGACTGGCAGCTGGGTAAATCCTTCGCCCGGTTCACGCCCGAGGTCAGGTCTGCCCTGACCGACGCCCGCTTCGACGCCATTGACGCGATAGGCGGGATCGCGCGGGAGAAGGGGGTCGACCATGTGGTGGTCGCCGGCGACGTCTTCGACACGACCGGCCCCTCCGATCGCGAGATCGTGCAAGCGGTGGCGCGGATGTCGCGAGCGGCCTGCACATGGTGGCTGATGCCCGGCAACCACGACCACGCCCGCGCGGGCGGCCTCTGGGACCGCGTTCGCGCCAAGATGTCGCCCAACGTTCGCATCCTCGATCGGCCCGAGCCGGTCGAGTTCGCGGACGGCGCATGGGTGCTACCCGCGCCGCTCGAGTTCCGGCACACGCGCGAGGATTCGACCGAGGCAATGACCGAGATGGCCACGCCGCCGGGCGCTATCCGGATAGGTCTCGCGCACGGCTCGATCGTCGACTTCGAGAAGAAGGGCGACGCAACGAACCTCGTGCCGCCGAACCGGGCTGAGATCTCGGGCCTGGACTATCTCGCGCTTGGCGACTGGCACGGCTTCCAGATGATCGGTGGCCGCACCTGCTACAGCGGCACGCCCGAGACCGACCGGTTCGACCGGGAGGTGGGATCGATCGTGCTCGTCGAGCTGGCCTCCGGATCGAATCCCGGCGTGGAGCGGATCGAGACCGGGCGCTTCCACTGGCCCGAGCAGACTTGGCGCGTCGACACGGCCACCGACTTCGCCGCAGCGCGCGCCAGCCTAGAGGCCGGGTTCGACCCCGTCAGGACGCTGCTAAGGCTGAAGCTGGTCGGCGCACTCAGCATCGCCGACCGCGCGGCCGCGATCGCAGAAGCCGAGGGCGACCTTACCGACACGCTGCGCTGGTGCGAGATCGACGCTCGCGAGCTGCTTGGCCGGCCGACGGCCGACGATCTCGCCGCGATGAGCGTCGAGGGGACGCTCGGTGCAGCGGCGCGGCTGCTGCAGTCCGACTGCGATGCCGACGGACCCGACGCGGCGATTGCCGCGAGGGCGCTGGAACGCCTGTACGTTGAGACCATTCGCGCAGGAGACGTGGCATGAGTCTCGTCATCACCCGCATTGAGCTTGAGAACTTCCGCAAGTTCCGCACGCGGCGGACGATCGAAGGCCTCGCTCCGGGGTTGAACGTCGTCGTCGAGCCGAACGAGACGGGCAAGTCCACCGTGCTGGAGGCGCTGCGGGGCGCCTTCTTCATGCGCCATTCCGCGAAGACCGAGCTGACCCGGTCCTACTGCCCGATTGGTGACGACGTGGCACCCTTGGTGCAGGTGACCTTCTCGGTGGCCGGCGAGGGATGGCACCTGACCAAGCAGTTCCTGAAGGGACATAAGATCGAGCTCACCGCGCCGAATGGTTCGCGGATGACGAGCGACGAGGCCGAGGAGCGCCTCCAGCACCTGCTCGGCTTCGAGAAGGGCAGCACGCGCTCGTTCGATGCGGACACGCTCGGCGCCCTCGGGCTTCTCTGGGTGGGTCAGGCGTCGGCGCTCGGGCTCGAGGCGCCCGGCCGCATAGTCCGGGAGACCGTCCACTCCGCTCTGGAGGCCGAGGTCGGCACGGTCGTCGGCGGCCGGGCTTTCGACGCCGTGCGAAAGCGTGTGTCAGATGCCTATGGCGAGCTCTGCACTTCGACTGGGAGGCCGACCGGGCGCCTTGCGGCCGCCAACGCCGAGCTGGCAGTGGCACGGTCGCGCCTTGTCGAAGCGCGGCAGCGCAACTCGGAATATGAAGGCCATCTCGCGGAGCTGGAGGACACGCGGATGCGCCTGGGGATCGTCGAGCGCGATGTGGCGGACCCCGAGGAAGCCGCGCTGCGCGAGCGCCTGGTCAAGGATCTCGACGTTGCGAGGAGCGCGCGCGAGCGCCTGGCGACCAGGAAGGCCGAGCATGAGGTGGCGAAGGCGGAATCGATCCGTCTGCAGGATGCCCTGAAGCGTCTCGATGGCGCGAAGGCGAAGGCTGCCGAGGCATCCGAGGCCAAGCGGGTGGCCGACGACGCCGTGCTGGCCGTCGAGGACGAGCGCGCCGAGGTGGTGCGGACGGAGAAGGAGGCGCGCTCGGCCCTCGCGCTCACCCGGACGCATCGCCAGCGGACCGCCCGGGCTCTGGAGCAGGGACGGTCAGCGTTGAACGCCGCGGCAAAGTGGCAAGCCTACGCGCACGCCTCGGACCGGCGCGCGAGCCTCGTGGAGCTGGAGGCGGCGGTCGCCGAGCTCGAGCCGGCGTCGAAGACGGGCATCGATGCCGCTACTGTCAAGCGCCTTGAGGATCTGGAGCGCGACGTTGTCGTGGCGAAGGCCGCGCTCGATGCGGGCGCGACGCGGATCGAGATCGAGCGTCACGACGGGATCGCTGTGCATGTTGACGGATTGGCTGTCGAAGGTGCCGTCGACGCCACGCGGGAGACAAGGATTGACGTCGGCACCCACGCCACCATTCTGGTGAAGCCCCCATCGACGGGTGCCGGTTCGGTGGCAGCGGCGTACGAGACGGCGATGGACCGACTTGCTGATGCGCTCGCGTCGGCCGGTGTTGCGGATGCGGCGGATGCGCGGTGTCAGGTCGAGGCGGCGAGGATCGCCGGACAGTCGCTGGAGGCGATCCGCCTCAAGATCGCCACTCTCTGCGCTGCCGATCCGTTGATCGCATTGGTCGCCGGGGCAGATGCCCTCAAGGCGCTCGACATCCCTGCGGCCGGCTCCGCAGCGGATGAGGGTAAAGCGCCGGACCTGGCTTTGCTTGAGAAGGAGGCTCGTGAAGCCGTTGAGGAAGAAGATAAATCCCAGATCGCGCATGAGGTGGCGGAGGACGCGCTGCAGGAGTTCGAGGGGCGTCACCGCACCCTGACGCTGGCTCAGGCGACCGCCGACGCGGATCATGTCAGTGCGTCGAAGCGGTTGGAGGAGGCCGAGTTCCGGACGCCGGCCGAAGACACCCGGGCGGCTTCGAAAGAAGCCACGGAAACGCTCGCCCGTGCCGACGATGCGCTCGCGGAGGCCGAGCGCAACGCCTCGGCATTCGAAGAGGCCGCCATCCAGAAGCGGATCGAGAGCATCGACCGCGCGAGGCAGACGGCGGAGCAGCGCCGCACCGAGCTCAAAAACGCGATCCTTCGCCTCGAGCTGCTGATCAACGGCGAGGGTGCCAAGGGGCTCACCGGCCTGCTCGCAGATGCCGTGCAGGAGGAGGCGGTTGCTGCAGAGGTGGCCGATCGGCTTGCGGGCGAGGCCGCCGTACTGAAGCTGCTGCAGGATCGTCTCCATGATGCGCACGAGGAGGCCGCGCGACGCTTCCTCGGCCCGGTCACGCGCCGGGCGTCCGCCTACGTGAAGAGGATCCTGCCGGGCAGCGAACTGTCGTTTGACGAGGGTCTCGCGCTTTCGACGGTATCTCGCGCCGGCCAGCGTGAGGATTGCGCCACGCTGAGCAGGGGCACCCAGGAGCAGCTCGCCGTGCTGACCCGTCTCGCCTTCGCGGATCTCCTCCGCGATCGCGGCGCCCCCGTTTCGCTGATCCTCGACGATCCGCTGGTCTATTCGGACGATGCGCGTCTGGACGCCATGACCACGCTGCTGGGCGAAGCTTCTGAGCGAATGCAGGTAATCCTTTTTACCTGCCGCGAGCGGGCCTTTCGGCATCTCGAGGGCAATCGAATAGCGCTGTAGAGAGTGGAGCCTCGTTGCCGTTTCGCCGTAAGCAGATCCCGGGATATGGCTCAATTTCCACTTGCTGGATGTCAGCTCTCCGTGATCCGAAGTCAAAAACCGCCTGACCGTCACCGGCCAGGCCTGCTCCTTTGGGGAACGCGAGAGGCTACGCCGGCGAACTTCGGGATCCGAGGAGGACCGGACATTCGAGCTGCCCAGCCGGATTGGCCGCTTTGTCCCACGATGCCACGTTCGCTTCCGGCAGCAGGCGACCAAATCACGTCGTTACAATCAGCGAGCGGGGACGACCGCCCGCGCCGAAAGCGGGCATTGGCAGCAATGAATGCTCCTCCGGCGGTAGCGCCGCAATAACGGTAATAACAGGGGCTGATCCTAACCCTCCGCTATTTTGGCTCTGATTGGTAGCGTTTGGTTCGTTCCTGACAATTGCATGCGACGTCCCGAACAGCAGGATATCAGGAGCCGAAGTTCGACGTTCGCCTCTCTTGCATCTCAGCAGGACATAAGATGGGCTGTGAACACCGGTCAACCTTCGGAATCGACAAACCGACCCGGCCCATCGTATGCGCGCAGAAGGGGAGAAAGCAAATGGCCAAAATCTACGTGTCATACAGCCGCAAAGACGGTGATTTCATGCGAGCATTAGTCAATCGCCTGAAGCAGGAGGGTCACGAGATCACGGTTGACGATGACGTGCTGACCGCCGGTCGCGACTGGCGCTCGACATTAGACGAAGGACTGAAAAGCGCTGACGTATTTTTGACGTTACTGTCTCATAATACACCAACTTCAGCCTACACGATGATGGAACTGGGCGCCGCGCGTGCATTTGCTGGTGCTACCGGCACACCACTGGTGATTCCGATCGCGATCGACCAAGTCGAAGTTCCGCTCGTGCTCCAAGACATTCAGATCCTGTTTGCCTCCGATCGCGATGTTGATGCTATTGTGGCTGAAATCTCGAAAAGCATTTCGAGCCAGCATGGACTTTCGCTTGCGCGGGAGGTCAAAGCAGAAGTCGCGGCGACGCGTATCAAACAAAATGCCCCACAATATATCGATGAGGCCATCAAGGCGCAGGACGCGATCAAACGCCGAAATGCGTGCGCGGCACGCGGCTGGTACGCGGCCGGCTTTTTAGCCCTTTTGTCAGGCATTGCGGTCGCATTGTGGACATTCGTCGCGCATGCATCCGTCTCGAGCGACTGGCTCAGTTTGGCACGCGCTGTCGTCGTGAACGTGGTCGTGGTCGGCTTTCTCGGTGCCTGCTCACGATACGCGTTCTCCCTCGGAAAATCCTACACTACCGAAGCGTTGAAGGCATCTGACCGAATTCACGCCATTATGTTCGGACGCTTCTATCTCAACGCTTTTCCAGATCGCGTCACCTGGACCGAACTGAAAGAGGTGTTTGCAAACTGGAATATTGATCGTTCGTCAGCTTTTGCTCAGTTAGACGTCGCTCAAATTGATCCACAATTGATCAGCATGATCACTCAAGTCGTCACTACCGCAGTTAAAAAGAAGGACTGACTAACCGCCGCCGCGTCTTCCGAAGGCGCCGGCTGCTGCTCTTAGTGGCCGCTTACCGCCCCGATTGGGTTGAAAGCCGCCTGCCTCTCCCGACCAACATACGTCATTCCAATGCCGTGCCGGGCATGTCGACTCACGCCGATACCCGCTATTTTACGTTCCATGCCGCTTCGATCGACGCGGCTAACAAAGCGGACCTCCAAGTCCTTCGATCGCCTCCTTAACAGGGCACCATCCATTCACTTCTCAAGAGAAGTGGTCCAGCAAACTCGTGCGATACGAACCTCCTCAAGCGTGAGCGCCCCGGCGGCGCACCTAACAAAACGCGAGACGAAGCTCGACAACAAGCGTGAGATTCAAGGGCGGGCATACAGTCAGCATAGATCATACCATAGTCCGGATCCGCCCCCACCCTTGATCAATTTAAGGACGCTCCCACTGCGCGATCCAAATTAACCTTCACCGGGGGCATAAGGTCATGAGGCCCTAGAGGCTGTTATGAACCCGCGATCAGTGCGACGGCCTGCTTTGACATGATGGTAGCGAAAGCAACGAGGTGGAGGCCGGCGAGGGTTTGGGCGTATCGCTCGTAATCTTTGACGAGCCTGCGGAAACGGGTGGCCCATGCAAAGGATCGCTCGACGACCCAGCGGCGAGGCAGCAGGACAAAGCCGCGCTTGGCCTCGGGCAGTTTGACGACCTTGAGTTCGATACCATGCCGGGCGGCGGCCTGCGCCGTGGTGGCTCCGGTGTAGCCCTGATCGACCCAGGCGATCTCGATGCTGTCCTGGGTGACGGCCTGGATTGTGCGGGCGAGCGCCTCGACCTCGCCGCGATCCTGCGCGCTGGCCGGGGTGACATGGAGCGCGAGCAAATGGCCCAGCGTATCGACCGCGATGTGCAGCTTGGAGCCTTTCTTGCGCTTGGCCCCGTCATAGCCGCCCCGCTCGCCGCTTTCGGGTGTCGAGCGTAGCGTGCGGCTGTCGATGATGGCCGCGCTCGGCTCTGGATTGCGTCCTGCGGCCAGACGCAGCACCATCCGCAGATCGTCGATCAGCGCCTCGAAGCATCCGGCGGCCAGCCAGCGCTGAGTTTGCTGGTAGACCGCCGGCCAGGGCGGCAGGTCATTGGGCATCCAGCGCCAGGGCGCGCCTGTTTTGACGATGTAGCGCAGGCCATTGAAAACCTCGCGCAGGCTGTGTTCGCGCTGGCCTGCATCTTCGGGCAACAGCGTCAGATACGGCGCCAGCAGCGACCATTCTTCATCACACACGTCTGACGGATAAGGCTTGCGGGGGAATTCCATCCAACCCTTTGAATCTATTCAGACGCCCAAGTCCATAACAGCCTCTAGTCATCCTCTTCATGCCCTTCATCACCGGGCGATGATTTGGGTCGCCAGCGCGCGACGCGGCGGTTTTGGCGAACCCCTTCATTCTGCAGAGGATCAACCAACCGCTGGTAAAGCATGAACAGATGCTCTACCCGCTCACGATCCGACCCGAAGGGCGCGCGGCGGTACAGCCGGTCAACAGCAGCATCAAGCTCTCGGTGTGCGCGACGCAACTCTACAGGCATTGTGTCGGGATCGTATAGGTCAGCTAGCGTGGACGTAACATTCTTCGGTAAAGCGCGAGCATCGAGAACTGCTTGCGCAAGCGCTACAATTTGGTCGCGTTGATTGGGTGAGATTTCAGGCCAAGGAAAGGTGTTGTAAACAAGTCCAGGAGAATACTGAAAATCGCTTTTCAGTCTCCCGCCGATATGACGCACCCATGACATGTGAATCCGGCTTGTTAGAACTGCAAAGTGCCATAATTTAGCACCTTCTACAACTAACAGTTTGTTACTCGGTATCGTTGGAGGTTCAATCCAGCCAATCGGAATATACTCACGCCGTTCTGAGCTGACTTCGGGGATCACAAGGAACGGTGCTTCGGGAATTACTGTGACGTGATAGCTGGTTGGATCATCGGCGAGTGATAATGCTAACGTGCCGCCACTCTCTTGCCGAAAACGTCTGACAGCTGCCGCCCGCCCACGCAAAGCAGGCGATTGACGAATGGCACTTGCGGACATCGCTTGAAGATGAAGTATCCACCTATCGGCGCCGTTGATAAACTCGTGACCACCAATGAATGGCCGCAGCGCTTGATCAGCCATAGGCTCTTCGGCAAGAAGCTCCGCGCGTTCTGCTGGGCCAAGGACGAGGTGACCGCCATCCACGGGTTTGGTGCCGACCCGCATTAGAGGCGCGCGACAAAGAGAAGTACGTTCCCTTCGAACAACCAGGTGTCGATCCGCTTCTTTCGCATCAAAGAGATAGGCAGTTAGGGATTGATGGAGCGTCTCGTGCGGCTCGCCTCTCCCGTCAACGTAGCTGAAAAGCCGCTTCTTGACCGGTTCATCGCCGCGCTGAGCCATGCCTACGATGACGCAATGTACGGCGGCCCGCCCAGGCCAGACAAACGTACGGTGGGCAAAAGAAATTTCCATCCCATTTTTGAACAAAATAGGCCAGAGCTGTGAAACTTGCTCACCCTGAGTAATTGAATTCGTCGAAACGAAGCCGATGCGAATGTGCGAAGCTGCGCGTTCAAGTCGGTGCGTAGTGCTCGTCCAAGTGGCGGAATTGTTGGTATACGTAGAAGATGGACCCGTTTGTACTAAATATCTGGTATCAGCGTACTGTGCTGCCTTAATGAACCATCCGGCAACGTAATCGACACGCTTTCCGGTCATACCGACCGATGCTAGCAAGCGGGAAAACTGTTGTTGTTGCACTTCTCCACGCATAACAAAACCGACAAACGGGGGATTGCCAAACACAAAGTGACACCGCTCTGCTGGCAGCACATCGTTCCAATCTAACTCTAGCGCATCAGCGTGACGGATGCTTGGCGCGGTCACGAGGGGGATACGAGCGTAATGCTGCCCAAAATCCTCCGCTAGCCGGGTGTTGGCGATGTGATCAGTCATCCATAGAGCCACCTGCGCGATCATCGCAGGGAATTCGTCTATCTCGATCCCAAAAAAGCGATCAACGTTGAGTTGGGAAAGCATGGCAACGTCGGTCACCAACTCCACTTTCCCATCAACCGTCAGCAACTCCTTTAACAACTCCCGCTCCAACTCACGAAGCTCGCGATAGGCGACGACTAGGAAGTTGCCCGCGCCGCAGGCCGGATCGAGGAATGTGAGAGCGCCTAGACGATCATGGAATGCTCGGAGAGCGCGTTCGCGACCAGACTTCAGTGTCTTTAGTCGTTCGAACTCGATGCGGAGGTCATCTAGAAATAGTGGTTCAATCACCTTCAGGATAGCTTGTTCGGGCGTGTAATGGGCGCCTTGCTTACGGCGTGTTACGCTGTCAATGACGCTCTCAAAAAGTGATCCGAAAATAGCCGGCGATACTTCGCCCCAATTAAACATGCTGGCATCCAGCAACATGCTGCGCATGACGTTGTCAAACGCAGGCATGTCGATGCGCTCACGAAATAGTTCACCGTTGATGTAGGGGAACTCGGCAAAGTCCGCGTCAAGGCTGTGCTGTCGCTTCTCTGGCGGCGTGTCGAGCACCTGAAACAGTAAGCCGAGCTTTGCTCCGAGGTCACGGCCGTCCGGGCTGGTCTGCCCTTCAAGCCAAGTGAGAAACATGTCTTTACGCTCAAAGATACCTGTGTCGTCGGCAAACAGTATAAATAGCAACCGTACCAGCAGCCGCTCAAGATTGTGCCCCGTATAACCATCAGCTGCCAGCGCATTATGGAGCCGGCCCATAAGTTCCGAGGCCTTGCGATTGACGGGCGATTGGTTGCGGAACAGGCGCGGTTGGACGCCAATAATGAAGCCGAACGCCTCTACATGGCGCTTCAGATCGGCAAGCGGGAACTGCCACTCGCGGCGCGTCTCCAAATCTACCAGTTCAAACCGCTGAAAGTCGCACACCATCACGAAACGCGGGCGCTGAACTTCCGGCAGCCAGTCATAGTAGTTCAATGCCTGAGACATTGCGCGCGTGAGGTTACGACCCACGCTTTTTTGCTCAACAATGAGCGTCCCGGGCCAAAATAAATCGATGAAGCCGCCGGTACGTACAGAATCAAGTGCCTTTATGCGCTGTTCGTAAACCGCCACCTGTTTACGAGGCACGCCAAAGATGGCGAAAAACTCGTCATAGAAGGTCTGCGTTTGCCCCTTCTCATAACCCTTTTCCTTCCAATCCTCGCTAAAGCGAGCAGCGTTGGCACGGATTTCAGCCCAACTCAGGCGCATAAGATCTGCTTGTTAATCATGGAGGATGTTTGGACTGCTGAACGTTCAAAAGCAAGGTAGCACGAGGAGGCAGCTAGGAGCCGCGCCGCCCAGCTTATAAATCTATTTTCGAGTCCGTTTTCACCAATGTACAGATGACAGGCAAGCGTCGCGAAGCAACCCGAAGGCGACGTTCCGGTCGGTCTCAAGCCCAAACAAAAGCGAGGTGGATTATGTGGCTCCGGGAATGGTCGGTTTCGGCGTAACTGGATGTTTCAGTGCGCAGCACTGACCGGCAGCAATGTCCCAGGTAGTGCCATTCTGTTTTTTACGAATTTCGGTGATCTAGGACAAGATTCGGAGATGCTTCTCGGAGGATTAAGCTGCAGATCTGCGGACTGACTTGCTATTTTGCGTTGGGTAGATGGCAGTCGTGTAAAGGTGGAGGTGAAAAGTGTTTCCCGGAAGCACGAATCACTTGGCGATGCCTGCAGCAGGTTATGAGCCTTTCTCGCATTTAATGGGACGTTGTGATGCTAAATGTGATCCCCTAAAATGCAATTCACATTGCAGTGTGAAAGCTTGGCGGTCCCGGCGGGGCCATAATTCTCGCCAAGTGGCGAAATAAATTATGTAAATCAGTATATTGCTTGAGTAATTCGAGCCCGTCATCGCCACCATGGCCGCGCTTATCGGCATCATCGCAACGGACGGCACGTTTCGCGGCCATTCCCCCAGCGGTTGCCTCGGCGCATAGCGGCGGATCGGCCGGAACCGGCGTTGCGCTCAGCTTTCGTGAAGATAGCGGTCCAGCGCCATGCCTTGCACCAGCGCGACAGGCTCCTGCCAGCCGCTTTGCAGGCTGACGGTGGTTTCGCCCAGCTTGCGGTTGGTGGCGGCGGTGAAGCTCACCTGCGCCGGGCCGCTGCTGCCGGACGGGGAGGCGGCATGGCCCGCGAGGCGATAGGCCAGCGTCGCCCGGCAGGAGAGGCGGCGATGCCCAGACCCTTGCGCCCGTCCCTGCGCCTGCCCCCGTTCCACCGAGGCCTCGATCAGCAGCAGCGGCTTGTTGCGCAGATCGTCCAGCTGCTCGAACAGGCTGGCCTGCCCATCCCGCCCTTGCCGCAACGCAAACCCGGGGGTGCGGCGCGCGTTGCTCAGGGCGCGGCCATAGATCTGGTCGAGCAGGGCGATCTTCACCTCGGGCGCGTCGCAGGAGGGGGGCGGCCCCTCAAGCGCGCCCAGCAGGCCCGATGCCCCGATGCTGGCGGGCAGCAGCACGGAGGACAGCAGCCCCAAACCACAGATCATCGCCACTTTCATGGGCCCCGACTCCTTCCTGCCAGTTGACGCCAAGGATAAGCCACAGGGGTCAAGCATCGCTTGCACCGCTCTCAGGGCTCATTCCCTAGGGAGCCGGTAACAAAGGCTGGCCTTGGGCAAGGGCGGGGGCAGGGCGGTCGCAGTTGGCGACCAAGCGGGCGCAACATCGCGCATCCTCGCGCATTTCAAGATGAAACCTGCGGGGGAGAACGCATGCGCCTAATCCATTGTTGCCTTTATGGTCTGGCCGGAACCTGTCTTGCTCTCACGCCCGTCGCGGCATGGGCGCAGAGCGACCCGGCCCCGGCGGCCCCCGCCCCTGAAAAGAATGTGCTGGAGGGCAATTATCTGACCGTTGGCGGCGGCGCGGTGATCGGCCCCAGCTATGAGGGTTCGGACGATTATGTGGTCTTCCCCATTCCCGCCATTCAGGGGAAGGTGGGCGGCGTGGCGATCAACCCGCGCTCGGGCGGTCTGGCGCTGGATTTCATTCCCGATCCCAAAGGGGCCAAGGTGGGCTTCATGCTGGGCCCGACCGCGACCTATTCGGCCAACCGCGACCGGCATATCGTCGACTCCGTGGTGCGCGCCGCCGGGCGGCTGGACGCGGACATTGCGGTGGGCGCCAGCACCGGGGTGACGCTCTACCGCGTGCTGGACGGCCATGACAGCCTGTCGGCGGCGGTGGATGTGAAATGGGATGTGCATGGGCCCCATGGCGGCATGCAGGTGTCGCCCTCGCTCAGCTATCTCACGCCGCTCAGCAAGGCGCTGGTGGTGGCTCTGGCGGTTTCGGCCAAGCATGTGAACGCCGATTACGCCGATTATTACTATTCGGTCTCGCCCACGCAGAGCCTCGACAGCGGGTTGCCGCTCTATCGCGCCAAGGGTGGCTGGGCCAGCGTGGGGGCGACGCTGGTGATGGGCTATTCGCTCTCGGGCGATCTGCGCAAGGGCGGGTTCTCGCTGGTGGGGATCGCGGGTTACACGCGGCTGCTGGGCGACGCGCGTGACAATCCCTATACGGCGATCCGCGGCTCGCCCACGCAATTGGTGGGCGGCGCGGGGATCGCCTTCACCTTCTGACCTAGAGCCGGTTTGGAACATGCGCGAAAGCGCATTTTCAGTGCGGTACCAGCCCTCTCTCCCGCCCGGCCACCCAACGGCAGTATTCTATGGGTGGGCGGGTGGGGGAGAGGGCTGGTGCCGTCAATCCGGCTTCGCCGGATTTCCAAACAGTCTCTTACTGCACCAGCCGCGCGGACTGCACCGCCATGGCGAACAGCGTGTTGAGCGCGGCGGAAATATCGCCGCCGGTGCTGACGGTCTGCATCAGATAGGTGCCGTCCGAGTTCTGGGTGGAGCAGGCCTGCAGCTGCTGCTGAATATAGGGAATGTTGTTGGCGGCGAAATTGTTGAAGCCGGTGTTGTTGGTGTAATTGACCGTTTCCTTGATGTATTGCGTGTAAAGGACAGCGATCTTCACCTTATACTTGGAATCCGTTTTGATCTTGGTGCATTGCGCAACATTGGCATCGGTGAACTGCTGATAGGGAGAGGTTTCATCCGCCGCGCCATCCGTGATGATGATCAACACATTCTGCGGGGATGCCTGGGTGCCCGTGCCGGCCGTGGCGGGGAACTTGGTCATCATGGTGTTGAGCATCGAGGTGAAGCTGGTGTAGGTGCCGCTTGCGGGCAGCAGCGGGACCAGTGACGAGGCGGTCGGGAAATTGGCGCCCAGTTGCAGCTTGGACACATCGGTCATCGTGCCGAAGGGATCGGTCGACAAAGCCCCCAGCGTGCCGCTGGCGTTGAAGGTGTAGAACTGCATCTTGTAGATGGGCGGCACATTGGCCTTGGCATATTGCTGTTCGATGGTGTTGGCATATTGGATCAGGTTCACGGCGGCATCGCGCTCGGCATCGGTGCGCAGCGTGATCGGCGCGGCGCCCGGATTGACGGAGGTGTAGTTCTGCGCCAGCCAGAATGTGTCCGGATAATTCACCGACAGATAGCTGGTGGTGCTGGAACCGGTCGGCGTGTATTTGATGTAGACCGGATTATCCGCCGGATTTCTGGCCTGATTCATGGTCTTGGTGTAGTTGCAATAGGTCGGGACGTTCGAGGCGCTCTTGCCGGTGCCGTTCACCAGAACGCCATTCGTTCCCACGCTGGCGTTGTTGCTGTCGGTCAGGACGCCGGCGCATGACAGGCGGTAGAAAGGCACCGTGCCGGAATTGCTCTGATTGTTGAGGTAGATGCTGTTCTGGCTGGCATCGAGCACGTAAACGCCCGCGTTCCATTCATGCATGTTGGTGGCGTGGCAGGCAAAGTCACAGCCATGGGAGCCGCCGCTGAAGTAATAGGGCTCGCCCGTCCACCAGGCGCCCGCCTTCAGATTGTCGATGCCGGTCTGGGTGGTGGGCAGCAGCATCGAGGGCGAATTGTCCATCGCGATGTAGAAATTCATGCTGGGCGGGGTGGAGGCGCTGGCCACCGCCGAACCGCCGATCGTCAGATTGGTCATCCTCAGAACGCCGCTGAACAGGTTGGCCGAGGTGGCGGTGTAGGTGAAGGTAGTCTTGCGCAAGGTGGCCAGACTGCCCCCGGCCTTGTCATTCACATCGGCATGGCGCGAGATCACGGTCAGCCCGGCCAACCCCTTGACCTGTTGGTCGAACATGGCTTCGGCGGCGGCGCTCACCTGCCCGTTCGTATTGTCGATGTTCAGCAGCGTGGGGTCCACCGTGGCCAGGGCGGCGGCGTCGGCGGCGGCGTCCAGCTTGGTCTGCAGCCTTTGCGCGCGGGCGTAATCGATGCCGAAGCCCACCGCCAGCAGCAGCAGCGGCAAGGCGGCCCCCATCATCAGCAGCACATTGCCGCGCCGGTCGGCGCGCAGGCGGCGCAGGAAGGCGACAAGGCGGTCGGGCCAGTGAGCGGGCAGGCGGGCAGGCAGGGAGGGCATCGGGGGGCTGTGCCTTTTTTCGGGAAACGTCAGTTGAGCCGGGGGCTCATGTAGATCTGGTCGGCCATGGTGGTGCCCAGACTGCGCATGTAGGTGATCACCGGCGTGTAGACGTAGCTGACCTGACCATAGAACAGATAGGCGCCGGAGGTGCCCGCCACGCCGGTGGCGCAGGCGTTGCTGGTGGTGGGCACCATGAAGGAACTGATAACCCCGGACGGCACGTCGACCACCGCTCCGGCCTTGAGCGAGGGGGTGACCGCGCTGCTGCCGGTTTGCGCCTGGCTCCACACCACATAGGCGTGAGAGGTGTCGCAGATGCGCAATTGCGCGATCTGGACAGTGGCCTTGGTGGTGTCGAAGGGGGTCATCACCAGCTGCGCGCTGCTCATATAGGTGGTGACGGTGCTGGTGTCGGGCGTGCTGGTGGGCGATATGCTGCGGCTGGCCAGATCGGTCAGCGCGCGGGTGGTGGCCGTCACCTTGCGGTGGCAGGAGATCATGTCGGACAGCACATAGCTGCTCACGAACAGCGTGATCAGCACGGGCAGCACGATGGCGAATTCCACCATGGCCACGCCGCTCTCATTGTGGAGCAGCCGCCTCAGCATGTCTTGGTCGCCCCCGTGCTGTCGACCGGGCACAGATACTGTTCGACGGTGAACGTGTAGGTCGCCAGAATCATGCGGTTGTTGCCATAGGACGGGTTGGTGAAATTGAGCCCCAGCGGCCCGGCCACCGTGGGCCAGAGATAGGCCAGCTGCATGATCACCAGCTTGCCCTGCGTGCTGCCGATGCCGGTGCCGTCATTGGTCTTGCCATCGCAGCTGATGGTGCCGTAACCGGCGCTGCTGCCGGTCAGCGTGCCGCTTTTCGAGTCGTAGGTTAAGGTGGGCGCGGTGATGGTGGGCGATGCGCAGCCGGTGGGCACCACCTGCACATTCACCGTCAGCCGGTCGCAGCTCAGGAAGGGCGGCAGCGATCCGGCATAGCTGACGGCGATGGGGTTGCCATTGGCGTCGGTGTCGGCGCTTTTGCCGGAAATGCCGTTGCAGACCGCGCTTTTGAAATCGCTGGCCTTGGTCAGGCCCGGGCTGGTCTGGCCCGAGACCGTCAGGCTCTGGATCGAGCCGGTCATCACCAGACGCGAGGCATTCTCCACCGCGCTTTCCAGCCCCTGCTGGGCCAGATAGATCAGTGCTATGTGGAGAATACCCAGCACCAGCGCAATAAAGGCTGGGGCGACAAGGGCGAATTCGATGGCCACGCCGCCCTCCTGCGCCTTGCGCAGTCGCGTCAGCCGCCGCCGCGCCCGCCGCGTGAATTTCGTTGCGAATTCAGGCAGGCGGGAGGCGATTCGCAGGCCGGGGTGGGGGGCAGGCCGGGGGAGCGTCATGCCTTCGAAATGGCCCGGCTTCTGCAAATATACGGTTAAGGCGGTGAAAGCTTTTCAAGATTTTTATAATCTTTTTATATTGGCCCTGCGCGGGCGAGAGCAGGCCTGCGTTCAGGTCCGCCCTCGCCGCCTGCTGCCCGCTCAGCCCGCCAGATGCAGCACGGCGATCACCAGCGCGAAGATCGGATAGAGCAGTCCCATGCCAGCCAGCAGCCAGCGGCTGATCGCCCCGCGCGCAAAGGCGATGGCCATGATCAGGATGGCGCTCATCGTGGCGGCGGCGGCCACCAGCAGGGGCGCGCTCAGGTGCCAGGGGGTGAAGAACAGGCCCAGCGCGGTGGGGATGGTGGCCTGAATCATCATCGCGCCGGAAATGTTGGCCAGCGCCAGACGGTACTTGCCCTGCCTCACCCAGATCACGGCATTCATCGTTTCGGGCAGTTCGGTGGCGATGGGGCTGAGCAGCAGCGCCAGCAATTGCGGGCGCAGGCCCAGCGCCGGGCCCAGATGCTCCAGCTGGGCCACGAACGTGCGCGAGGCGAAGAAGATCACCACCAGCGCGGCCAGAGTCTGGAACAGGGCCATGGCGGTGGCGGGTTCGGCGCTTTTGGGCTGGAACTTCAGCGGCTCCAGCTCTTCCTCTTCATCCTCGCTCTCGCCCGACATTTCCTGACGGACATAGAAGGCATAGGCGGCAAGGAACGCCAGACCCAGCCAGGGCTTCCACGCAAAGACCAGCACGCCCAGCAGGATCTTGGCGGCGAAGATCGCCATGAACCAGACCTGATCCTTGCTGAGGCGCCTGAACTCCTCGCGCACGGCGGCGGTGACGGGCAGATGCCGCCCGCACAGGATCAGCGAAAAGCCCACCGTGGCATAGGCAATGGTGGAGAGCGCCAAGGGGCCGCCCAACGCCGCGCCCACGCCCAGTTCCTTGGACGCTGCCCCCGCGCCAAAGGCCACGGCCACCAGCGTCACCACGCTTTCGGGCAGGGCGGTGCCGAAGGCTGCCAGAATGGTGCCGGTGGCCTTTTGCCCCACCGCCATCTTCTGGCCGACCCATTCCACGCCGTTCACGAAGAACTCGCAGGCCAGATAGATCACCACGGCTGATCCCAGCAGCAGGGCGATGTTCGGCCAGATGGCCAGTAAGGTCGCGGACATGGGTATAAAACTCCGGGGCCGGAAGACAGAACGCATGAATGCAGCCCATGCCCGGCCCGGACACGTGCTCATTCATGGTCTCGTCAAGCCGGTCAGGCCGTGCGCGCCATGGCTGAAAGCCAAGTGTGTTGACGCGAACCCCGCATGTCAGAAGCGCGGGCGACTACTCCCCAGGAAGCGGGGCGCATCTGCCTTGCGGCAGGTGGTTTGTCAAGCTTGCGGTAATCGGTTGACGCGGCGGCGCGATGCCGGTTCAAGCCGCTGTTCAACCGTAAGGGCAGAGGACGCAATGGTGAGGCAGACAGGCATGGCGGATGCGATCCTCGATGCGCTGGAGGCGCGCGGCGGGCGCTGCCTTGTCGGCATTCCCGATCCGGCCTTTCTGGCGCTGTTCCAGCGCGCGCAGCAGCGCGGTTTCACCCTGCTCTCGCCCCATCACGAGGCGGCGGGCGGCTTTATGGCCGAGGCGGCGGCGCGGCTCACCGGCGCGCCGGTGGCGGTAGCGCTGTCGCCCGGGCCGGGGGTGGCCAATGCGCTGCCCGCCATGGCCTGCGCTCTGGCGGAAAAAGCGCCGGTGCTGTTTCTGGGCGGCGCGCGCGGGGCCTTGCGCGAACCGCAGCTGCGCGGGCGTTTCCAATATGGCGACCAGATGGCGATGGTGGCCGGCGTGGTGAAGCATGCCGCGCGGATCGAAGACCCGAAGCACGCGATCCAGACCATCGCCGAGGCGCTGGATGCCGCGCTGAGCGGCACGCCCGGCCCGGCCTATCTCGATTGCGCCTTCCCCGCCATGCTGGGGCAGGCCGAAACCACCATCCTGCCGCTGCCCACCTCTGCCACGCCCGAACCGCAGACGCTGGCGCAGGCCGCTTTCCTGCTCGAACAGGCGAGGGCGCCCATGCTGCTGGTCGGCCATGGGCTGAGCACGGCGGCGCGCGCGGCGGCTGCCAGTTTTGCGCGGCGTCTGGGCTGTCCGGTTGTGTTGACGCCCGGCGCTTCGGCGCTGCCCGGGCTGGGGCCGCAGTGCTTTCCCTATGCCTTCTCCCCGGTGGCGGGAGAGGTTATCGCCCGGTCCGATCTGGTGCTGGCCGTGGGCACGGCGCTGGGCGAGACGGTGCATTTCGGTCGCCGTCGCCACTGGAAAGCCGGAGATGAGGCGCGCCGCTGGATCGCCATCACGGCGGATCGGGAAGCCCCGGAGGCCAACCGCCCCATCGATCTCACTCTGACCGGCGAGGCTGAACTGACGCTTCGTTTGCTGGAGCAGCAGCTTCCCAAGCTGAATACGAGGGTCGACCTGCCCGGCTGGCAACAGGCCGAGGCCGCGCGCGTGGTGGCATGGGATGACGCCGCGCAAGCCCACCCCGCCGCGCCCATCCACCCCGCAAGGCTGGTCAGCGAGGCCATGGAGGCTCTGCCGCGCGACGCGCTGCTGGTGCGCGACGGCGGGGCAGGGGTGCTGTTCCAGCTTTCGCGCGGCGGCACGCATGAGGGCGGCGTGCTGTGGAGCCGCGCCTTTGCTCATCTGGGCACGGGCCTGCCCTATGCCATCGGCGCTCTGGCGGCGGAAAGGGCGATGGGGATGGCCCCGCGCCCGGCGTGGTTGCTCACCGGCGATTCCGCGCTGCTGTTTCATGGCGCCGAGTTGGAAACAGCGGTGCGGCTGGGGTTGAAGATCGTCTGCGTGGTGGCTGCCGATCATCAATGGGGGCTGGAAGCGGCGGCCTATCGTCAGCAGTCGGGAGAGGACGCTCCGCGCCCCGGCGCGCTATGGAGCAAGGCCACGCGTTTCGACCGGATCGCCCGGGGTTTCGGCGCGGAGGGTATCCATGTGGAGGATGCCGCAGATCTCCCCGCCGCCTTTGCCGCAGCGCAAGCGGCGCAAGGCCCGGTGGTGATTCATGTGGCGGTCGATGCGCAGGCCAATGGCCGCGATCTGCCCGGCTGGGGCGAACTGGCCAGCTGGTATTCCGACGGGATGGCTCCCGCGCGCTGACCGGTCAGCCGTGCTTCGCCGCCTTGTCCTTGGGCGGCATGCGATAAGGCACGAAATCGTTCAGCCCCACCGTGCCGCGCCAGAAACCGCCGCTGCGGTCATGCAGCTGCACCATGTCGAGGCGGCACAGCTGGCTGCCCCAGGTCTTGGTGACCAGGATCGAATCATCGTCCAGCTGCTCGGGCCATTGCGGACGGTTGACGTAATAGACGCCCGCGCCCGCCGAATAGACGATGGCCGTCTTGTCGATGATGGTGGTGTTGGTGGCGTCCATCAGATTGATGCAGCTGACAGGCTTGCCGGGCACGCGATTGCCCAGCAGCTTGGTGAGCTGCTGTTCGCCGGTCAGCTCCTCACGGGCCGAAACCGGCTGGGCCAGCAGCAAGGCGCCTGCCGAGCAGGCCATCAGCGCACGGGCGAAAGTGGAGCGGTTCATCGGGTATGACCTTTCAAAACGGCGGGGGGAAACCGCAGGAAGGCCGGGGCGGATCGCCGTCTCGGTCGTGTTTCTTTTCCGCCTTTACGCTTACACCGTCAATGCTGAATGAGGGCTGAAAAGGCGCGGATTTACGGGCTTCCTTCTGCCGCCTTAAGCGGTGCCACCCACCGTCAGCGCCTCGACCAGCACGGTGGGCTGGCCCACGCCCGCCGCCACGGACTGGCCGCCCTTGCCGCACAGGCCCACGCCCTCGTCCAGCTCCATATCGGTGCCCAGACCCAGCACGCGGGTCAGCACCGAGGGGCCGTCGCCGATCAGCGTGGCGCCCTTGATCGGCGCGCCCAGCTTGCCGTTCTCGACGCGATAGGCCTCGGTGCAGGAGAAGACGAATTTGCCGCTGGTGATGTCCACCTGGCCGCCGCCGAAACTCTTGGCGAAGATGCCGTTCTTCACGCGGCTCAGCAGCTCCGCCGGATCATCATTCCCCGCGCGCATATAGGTGTTGGTCATGCGCGGCATGGGGGCATGGGCGAAGCTTTCGCGGCGGCCATTGCCGGTGGGCGCCATGCCCATCAGCCGGGCGCTCAGGCGGTCATGGATATAGCCCTTGAGGATGCCGTCCTCGATCAGCACATTTTCCTGAGTCGGCGTGCCCTCGTCGTCGATCGAGAGCGAGCCGCGCCGGGCATGGAGCGAGCCATCGTCCACCACGGTGACGCCGGGCGCGGCCACCCGCTCGCCGATGCGGCCCGAGAAGGCGCTGGTGCCCTTGCGGTTGAAATCGCCCTCCAGTCCGTGGCCCACGGCCTCATGCAGCAGGATGCCGGGCCAGCCGGGGGCCAGCAGCACGGGGAATTCGCCCGCCGGGGCGGCAACGGCCTCCAGATTGACCAGCGCCTGACGCAGCGCGTCGTCGATGCCGCGATTCCACACGGCGGGGTCGAAAAGGTCGTCGTAGAGATAGCGACCGCCCATGCCGAAGCTGCCGCTCTCGCGCCGCCCGTTCTGTTCGGCGACGATGGAGATGTTCAGGCGCACCAGCGGGCGGATGTCGGTGATCGGCTCGGCGTCGGGGCGGACGATTTCCACCACGCTCCAGCTGCCGGTGATATGCGCTGTCACCTGCACCACGCGCGGGTCGCGGGCGCGGGCGGCGGCATCGATGGCCTCGAGCAGCGCCACCTTGCGGGCGAAGTCGATCCCGTCGAGCGGCGAGGCATCGGTGTAGAGATGGCGGTTGGTGCGCAGCGGAGGCGCGGCCAGCGGGCCCCTGGCCGGATCGAGCAGGCTCAGCGTTTCCCCGGCGCGGGCAATGGCGGCGGCGGAGATTTCGTTGGCATGAGCAAAGCCGGTCATCTCGCCCGAAACGCCGCGCAGGCCGAAGCCCGCATTGCGGCTGTAATCGGCGGTCTTCAGCCGTCCGTCGTCGAAGGTGAAGCTTTCGGAGGCGACGAATTGCAGGAACAACTCGCCATCGTCGCAGGCGCTCAGCGTCTGACGGGCCAGTTGGCGCGCCTCATCGGGGGACAGCTGGCCGGAACGGTAGAGGAGCGAGCGAGGATCGGCGGAAGAGGTCATCACGCCGATATAGGCTTGGCAGGCCTGCCGCGCCAGTGGGCAGGCCTGTGGTATCGGTGGATCAGTGAGCGCTTTCGGCGAGAACGAAGCGCTTGTCGCAATAGGGGCATTCGACGAAGCCCTTCTCGTCGATCTCCAGATAGACCTTGGGGTGGCCCAGCGCGGACGGCGTGTAGCCCCCGGTGGTGCGGATGGCGGTCGCCCCGTCGCAGCTGACGCGGTGGGAGTGAGTGGTGACGGTTTCGGGCTGCGTGCTCATGGCCCATGCCGATAGCAGCAGGCGCGGGCCATTTCCACCGTCATTTGGTCGTAAAAAGCAGGAGCGCCACCACCCGCATAATCCGCCCGCCTGACACAATTCTGCCGAACTGCCTCACCTGCGCGGCCCCGCCCCCTTTCAATCCGTTAAGGTTCACGCTCCGTTAAGCTGGCGGCCTGTCTGTAGCGCCCGGGGTAGGGGGACATGATGTTGTAATGATTGCCCGCTGCAAGGGATCCCATGTCCGTTTCTCAAAAGTCGCTGCTGATCTGTGATCTCACCCAAAGCTATGCCGCCACGGGCGGCGGCGGGGTCGGCACCTATATGCGCGAAAAGCAGCGCCACATCCTCGAGCGCACCAACCACCGCCTGCTGCAGATCGTGCCGGGCGAGGTGGATCGCGTGGTGGAAAAAGGCCGCCACATCTGGGTCGAGATTGGCGCCAAACAGGTGCGCGGCAGCCCCAATTACCGCTTCATCATGCGCACCGGCGCCGTGCGCGAGGTGCTGGAGCATTACCGCCCCGATGTGATCGAATCGCTTTGCCCCTGGGTGCTGCCCTGGACGGCGATCCATTACGCCCGCGCTCACCCCGAAACCGCGCTGGTGGCCGGCTATCACACCGATTTTCCCAATGTGCATGTCCACCGAGTCGCCTCCCAGATGTTCGGGGCGAAGCTGGGGCAGGCGCTCAAGCAGGTCAGCGTGGTCTATGCCAATGTCACCTACCGCCTGTTCGACCGGCTCTATGCGCTGAACGAGCCGGTGAAGGCGCAGCTGGGCGCATGGGGCATCCATCACGTGAATGTGCTGTCGCTGGGCGTGGACACGCAGCGCTTCGATCCCGCGCGCCGCGATCCCTCCCTGCGCGCCGCGTTGGGGCTGGGCGCGCCGCATTTCCCCGACCATGGCCCGTTGCTCGCCTATGCCGGGCGCATCGACAATGAAAAGCGCGCCGACCGCCTGATCGAGATGTTCCGCCAGCTGCCCCCCGAGATGGGCGCCGCCATGGTGATGTTCGGCGACGGCAAGCTGCGCGACAGGCTGATCCGCGAGACGCAGGGCCTGCCCATCGCGCTGCCCGGCTTCGTGGATGACCGCGATACGCTGGCGCGCGGCCTCGCCTCCGCCGACATCTATGTTTCGGCCATGGCGGACGAGACCTTCGGCATTTCCGTGATCGAGGCGCAGGCCAGCGGCCTGCCGGTGGTGGGCGTGTCTTCGGGGGCCATGCCGGCGCGTGTGCCCGCCGGGCTCGGCCTGCTGGCCCCGGTGGACGATATGGCCGCCATGGCCCGCCATGTGCAGACCGTCTGGGAGCGGGGTGCTCCCGCTATGGGCGCGGCGGCGCGCGAGCATGTCGCCAGCCGTTTCAGCTGGGAGCGGACGTTCAACCAGCTGATCGGAGATGTGTATCCGGCAGCTCTGGCGCGGGCCGAGCGTCGGGTGGGCGCGCGGCGTGGCCGGCTGGCGCCTGCTCCGGCTTTTGCGCGGGTTATGGGGTAAAAAGAAAGGAAGATGCGAGGGGGGTACCCCCTCGCGCTCCCATAACGTCTCCCGGCGATAGGGTGGTGGCGCCGACATGGTGCGCCTTGGCTCTCCACCTGCGTGAGGCAAAGCGCCGCAGGCAGTGGATGCCTGATAGGCTGTGCCATCCTTTTCATGCCTGCGGCGCGGCAATCTGGGCGCAAGGCCGAATCCGAGGCGCAACGTGGACATTAAAGGGAGCGCGAGGGTTATGACCCTCGCATTTCTCCCTTCAAACCTTCTTCCCCTTCCCAGCCACCCGCCCTAAAGAGCGCCCATGACCAACGCCCCCGCCATCGCCATCCGTGATCTCGTCAAGCGCTATGCTCCGGCTGGAGGCGGCGAGGGCAAGCTGGCTTTGAAGGGCGTCAGCTTCGATGTGCCTCAGGGGCAGATCTTCGGGCTGCTGGGGCCCAATGGCGCGGGCAAGTCCACGCTGATCAACACGCTGGCCGGGCTGGTGATGAAGACCAGCGGCACCGTCAACATCTGGGGTTTCGATATCGACGAGCAGCGCCGCAATGCCAGCCGCGCGATCGGCATCGTCCCTCAGGAAATCGTGTTCGACCCCTTCTTCACCCCGCGTGAGGTGCTGGAGAATCAGGCCGGTCTCTATGGCATCCCCAATGGCGACCGGATCAGCGATGCTCTGCTGGAGGCCGTGCATCTGGCCGACAAGGCCCATGCCTACGCGCGCACGCTGTCGGGCGGCATGAAGCGCCGCCTGCTGGTGGCCAAGGCGATGGTCCATACGCCCCCGGTGCTCGTGCTGGACGAGCCCACGGCGGGCGTGGACGTGGAGCTGCGCCGCCAGCTGTGGGAGCTGGTCAAGCAGCTCAACGACGAGGGCGTGACGGTGGTGCTGACCACCCACTATCTGGAAGAGGCCGAGGCGCTGTGCGACCGCATCGCCATCATCAACCATGGCGAGCTGATCACCAACAAACCCACGCGCGAGCTGGTCGATATGGCGCGCGAGAAGGTGGTGGTGGTGACGGTGGACCGCGATCTGGGGCCTGCAGGTCTGGCGGCCTCCGATGCGCGGGTCACGAAAAGCGCCGTGGTGGGCGAGCGGATGATCGAGATCACCTATGACAAGGACCGCACCAATGCCGGTGAGGTGCTGGCGCTGGTGCAGGGCCAGGGGCTGGGCATTGTCGATGTCTCGACCCGCGAGGCCGATCTGGAAGACGTCTTCGTCAGCCTGACCAGCAACATCTGATCTTTGGCCGGGGCCGCCTTTAGAGCATCGTGCGAAAAAGTGGGAACCGGTTTTCGCGAAAACGATGCAACAACAAAAACCTAGAGCGGGGTGCGTAACCCCGAAATCACGCATCCTGCTCTAGCGGGTGGCCAGCGGCTGGTCCCCGCCTTCGATTTTCTGCCAGCCGGTCTTGTGCTTGCGGATGGGGCTTTTGCAGAAGCGGCAGTCGCTTACGAAATGCGCGCCGTCCCATTTCATATGGCTGCGCCGGGGCATGTGACGACCGAAAAAGCAAAACAGGTTGAGGGCCATTGGCTTCACTCCACATAGGCAACACCGGTCCATGATCCACTTGATGGGCCATGACCGGCGGCCCGTTCGGGTAGTTTCCCGTAACTTAACGCCTCCTGATCTGCTGCGGAAGATGGCATATAAAAAATAAATAAAAACTGGCGGTTTGCCGCGAGTTTTGCTCCGCTTATCGCAAGCGGGCCGGCGGGCCGACAGGGCCGGAGTGGGCTGTAAGACGTTGAACGGGATTGATGCGGGGCGTCATTGGCGGCATGGCACCCTTCGCAAACGTGAGGCGCAAGCGTCAGGGAGAGGCAGGCAATGATGGCCGATGTGATCGTGGTGGGCTCCGGAGCAGCCGGTTTGACGGCGGCGCTGGCGCTGGCGCAGCGGCTGAAAGTGCTGGTGCTGGCCAAGGGCTCGCTGACCGGCGGGTCCACCGCCTGGGCGCAGGGCGGGATCGCCGCCGTGCTGGATTCCGGCGACACCTTCGAGAACCATATCAGCGACACGATGGTGGCGGGCGCCGGGCTCAACCGGCAGGAAACGGTGGAGTTCGTGATCGAGCGCGCGCCCCATGCCATCGACCGCCTGATCGAGCTGGGCGTGCCGTTCAACATGGAGGACGACCACCTCCATCTGACGCGCGAGGGCGGCCATTCGCACCGTCGCATCGTGCATGTGGATGACGCGACGGGCTGGGCGGTGCAGTCGGCGCTGCTGAAAGCCGCGCAGGACCATCCCAACATCACCCTGCTGCCGGGGCGCAGCTGCATCGACCTCATCACCGGGCGGCATGAGATGCGCTATTCGGGCTCGGGCCGGGTGTGGGGCGTCTATGCGCTGGATGAGGCGACCGGCCATGTGGAAACGCACACCGCCCGCGCCACCATTCTGGCGACCGGCGGGGCGGGGCGTGTCTATCAATACTCCACCGCGCCGCGCGGGGCGACGGGGGACGGCATCGCCATGGCCTGGCGCGCGGGGGCGCGCGTCGGCAATATGGAGATGATGCAGTTCCACCCCACCTGCCTCTACAACCTTGAGATCAAGAACTTCCTCATCACCGAGGCGGTGCGCGGCGAGGGCGGGCGGCTGATCAACCCGCGCACCGGCAAGCGCTTCATGCCCGATTATGATGAAAGGCTGGAACTGGCTCCGCGCGATATCGTCGCCCGCGCCATCGATGCCGAGATCAAGCGCGATGGTCTGGATTACGTCCACCTCGACATCAGCCATATGCCCGAGGACTTCGTCCGCCACCATTTCCCCAACATCCACGAAAAGCTGCTGGGGCTGGGCATCGATATGACGAAGGAGCCGATCCCGGTCGTGCCCGCGCAGCACTACACCTGCGGCGGGATCATGATCGATCTGGATGGCCGCACCGATCTGCCGGGACTGTACGCCGCAGGCGAATGCACCGAGAGCGGGTTGCATGGGGCGAACCGTCTTGCCTCGAACTCGCTGCTGGAATGCTTCGTGTTTGGCGAGGCTGCCGCCGCCGATATCCTCGATCACTGGGATGCCTTCGACGTGCCCCCTCCGGTGCGGGCATGGGACGAGAGCCGCGTGTCCGATTCCGACGAGGAGGTCATCATCAAGCAGAACTGGACCGAGATCCGGCGCTTTATGTGGAACTATGTCGGCATCCAGCGCAGCACCAAGCGGCTGGAACGCGCCGCGCACCGCATCAAGATGCTCTTCGATGAGGTGGAGGACTATTACGGCCACTTCCGCGTCAGCACCGACCTGATCGAACTGCGCAACCTGCTGCAGAGCGCCGATCTGATCGTGCGGTCTGCCCTGAAGCGGCATGAGAGCCGGGGGCTGCATTGCACCCGCGATTACCCCCAGACGCTGGATGAGGCGGTGGATACGGTGCTGGTGCCTTAAGAAGGAAGGGAAGATGCGAGGGCCATCGCCCTCGCGCTCCCTTTAATGTCTTCGTTGCGCCCTGACTAAGCGGCAGTGCGCCTGCTCATAGCGCCGCAGGCAATCATCATGGTTTGCGCAAGGCTGGCGATGTGGTGCCACATATCCTTTCTGCCTGCGGCGCTATCAATGCGTGCGGAACCGATCGGTTGTGCGCAATGTCGACAAGGAAAGGGAGCGCGAGGGCGATGGCCCTCGCATCTTCCCTTCCTTCTTACCCCAACAACCGGCCCAACAAAATCAACGCCATCGCCCCCAACACCGAGGCGAGACAGCCCACCGGTTGGCTCGACCCTTGCCGACGCGCCACCAACTCGGCGAGCAGTGAACCACCGATGCCCAGCAGGATCGTGGCGATCAGGCCCAGATGCACCGCGCCGGGATAGAGCCAGCGCGCAAGGAGGCCGATAAAAAATCCCGAAAACAGGGCGCCGATGATGCGGAGCATGGTTGTGGTGTCCTTATGGGGTCAGATGCTTGATTCCATGGGGGATGATTCTAGGGGCAAGATCGGGATGACACCAGAGCTTGTGGTGGCGTGAACCAGCAGCCACCAAACCTGCCCAGCTGAGTCGCGCAAAGCAGGCCGATGGGGTTCGTATCGACTCGATCATCGCTGTGGAGAGAAAAATTTTTAGTACGTAATTTTGACTCTTGCGCGACAGCGCGGTGGCAGATTTCCGGCGCGTCGCGGCACTGCAAAAAGCTGTGCGGAAAGCGAGCGAAGCGCTTGGTATGGTTTTGCCCTCTTGCGCCCTGAATTGGACCGCGCCACAAGCTCTAGTGTCTGAATGTGCTTCGGCGCCTCAACACCTAGTATTCGACCGTAAGGCGCCGATGCCTCGATTCTGGCTGCATTCCACCCGGTTCTCCGGGTTTTGCGGTTGTCTTGAGGTGCGCATGGCAGGCGAATGGGGTGAAGGCGGGGGCTTTCAGTCATAGCCCGGCTCATGGAGGAGCCGGTCAGAGTTTTTTCAGGCGGGACACCGCCGGCTGCGTGGATTCGAAGGGGCGATTGCAAGTGACGTTCGGCGCACAGGATCAAGAGGCGGCTGCGGCTGCCGACGAACGGCTGGCCGACGCGCCTGCCCCCACCGGCACCAAGGCCGGCAACAAAAAAAAGGAGGCGGGCGCACGCCCGGCACTGCCCATGAACGATAAGGTTGATATGGCTACGGCTGAGCTGATCGACAACTCGCTGGATTCCACCTTGCTGGCGGGCATGCTGGCCGGTGCGGCAACCGCCGCTGCCGCCGCCCCGAAAGCGGCTCCGGCGTTCGACAAGAACGATTCCAAGATGGTGCATCCGCGCCGCTTCACGATCCGCACCGATGTCCAGCGCGACGCGCTGCTGACCGACTTCGGCAAGGAAACGCTGGACGACCGCTATCTGCTGCCCGGCGAGTCCTATCAGGATCTCTTCGCCCGCGTCGCCGATGCCTATGCCGACGATCAGGATCACGCCCAGCGTCTGTATGATTACATCAGCCGCCTGTGGTTCATGCCCGCCACGCCCGTTCTGTCGAACGGCGGCACCGGGCGCGGCCTGCCGATCAGCTGCTACCTCAACACGGTTGAGGACAGCCTGGAAGGCATCGTCAACACCTGGAACGAGAACGTCTGGCTCGCCTCGCGCGGCGGCGGTATCGGCACCTATTGGGGCAAGGTGCGCGGCATTGGCGAAACCGTGGGCCTGAACGGCAAGACCAGCGGCATCATCCCCTTCGTGCGCGTGATGGATTCGCTGACCCTGGCGATTTCGCAGGGTTCGCTGCGTCGCGGTTCGGCGGCCTGCTATCTCGATGTCTCGCACCCGGAGATCGAGGAGTTCCTCGAAATCCGCAAGACGAGCGGCGATTTCAACCGCAAGGCGCTCAACCTGCACCATGGCGTGCTGCTGACCGACGACTTCATGCGCGCCGTGCGCGATGGCGCCGATTTCGACCTGAAATCGCCCAAGGATGGCAGCGTGCGCGGCAAGGTCAACGCCCGCTCGCTCTTCCAGAAGCTGGTCGAGGTGCGTCTGGCCACCGGCGAGCCCTATCTGGTCTTCTCGGACACGGTGAACCGCATGATGCCCAAGCATCACCGCGATCTGGGCCTGAAGGTCTACACCTCCAACCTGTGCAGCGAGATCACCCTGCCCACCGGCAAGGACCATCTGGGCAATGACCGCACCGCCGTGTGCTGCCTCTCCTCGCTGAACCTGGAAACCTGGGACGAGTGGAACGGCGACAAGGTCTTCATCGAGGACGTGATGCGTTTCCTCGACAACGTCCTGCAGGACTATATCGACCGCGCGCCCGACGAGATGGCCCGCGCGAAGTATTCCGCCGCGCGTGAGCGTTCGGTCGGCATGGGCGTGATGGGTTATCACTCTTTCCTGCAGAAGAAGGGCATCGCTTTCGAGAGCGCCATGGCCAAGGCCTGGAACCTCAAGATGTTCAAGCATGTCTCGGCCAAGGCGGACGAGGCGAGCATTCTGCTGGCGCAAGAACGCGGGGCCTGCCCCGATGCCGCCGATATGGGCGTGATGCAGCGCTTCAGCTGCAAGATGGCCATCGCCCCCACCGCCTCGATCAGCATCATCTGCGGCGGCACCAGCGCCTGCATCGAGCCGATCCCGGCCAACATCTACACCCACAAGACGCTCTCGGGCAGCTTTGTGGTGAAGAACCCCTATCTGCAGAAGCTGCTGGCCGAAAAGTCCAAGGATTCCACCAATGTGTGGAACTCGATCCTGGAGCATGGCGGCTCGATCCAGCATCTGGACTTCCTGAGCGCCGACGAAAAGGCTGTCTACAAGACCAGCTTCGAGATCGATCAGCGCTGGCTGCTGGAATTCGCCGCGGACCGCACGCCCTATATCGATCAGGCCCAGTCGCTGAACCTCTACATCCCCTCGGATGTCGACAAGTGGGACCTGATGATGCTGCATTATCAGGCGTGGGAAAAGGGCATCAAGTCGCTCTATTACCTGCGTTCCAAGTCGATCCAGCGCGCCGGTTTCGCGGGCGGTGTGGAGGCGGACAACACCTCCGCCGCGCCGCGCATCGAGCTGCAGGCGGCCGAAGAGACGGATTACGAGGAATGCCTCGCCTGCCAGTAAGCAAGTAAGGTGCGAGGGGATTATCCCCTCGCGCTCCCATAACGTCTCCCGACGCTGAAGGCGGGCATGAGATAGAACTCAGCGCCAACGTCCCGTCGGAAGACAATATGGGGTGCAGGGGGGTAACCCCCCTGCGATTATCCTTCTAATTCTTAGGACTAGAAACCCATGTCCCTTCTCGAAGCCCGCAAGACCTACAAGCCCTTCGAATATCCCTGGGCCTTCGATATGTGGAAGCGCCAGCAGCAGGTCCACTGGCTGCCCGAAGAGGTGCCGCTGGGCGAGGACTGCCGCGACTGGGCGCAGAAGATCTCCGAGCATGAGCGCAATCTGCTGACGCAGATCTTCCGCTTCTTCACCCAGGCGGATGTGGAAGTGCAGGACTGCTATCACGAGAAGTATGCCCGCGTTTTCAAGCCCACCGAGATCAAGATGATGCTGACCTCGTTCAGCAACATGGAAACGATCCACATCGCGGCCTATTCGCATCTGCTCGACACGATCGGCATGCCTGAATCCGAATATGGCGCCTTCCTCGAATATGCCGAGCTGAAGGACAAGCATGATTACATGCACAGCTTCGGCGTCGACAGCGACGAAGATATCGCCCGCACGCTGGCGATGTTCGGCGGCTTCACCGAGGGCGTGCAGCTGTTCGCCAGCTTCGCCATGCTGATGAACTTCCCGCGCTTCAACAAGATGAAGGGCATGGGGCAGATCGTCAGCTGGTCGGTGCGCGATGAATCGCTGCACTGCGAGGGCATCATCAAGCTGTTCCACACCTTCGTGAAAGAGCGCGGCTGCCTGACCAAGGCGGTGAAGGAAGACATCATCGACTGCTGCCAGAAGACGGTGCGTCTGGAGGACAACTTCATCGATCTGGCCTTCGAGCTGGGCCCCGTGCCCGGCATGACCGCCAAGGACATCAAGCGCTACATCCGCTTTATCGCCGACTGGCGCCTCTCGCAGCTGGGCCTGCCCGCGATCTACATGATCGAGGACCACCCGCTGCCCTGGCTGCAGCCGCTGCTCAACGGCGTGGAGCATGCCAACTTCTTCGAGCAGCGCGCGACGGAATACTCCAAGGGCGCCACCAAGGGCGACTGGAACACGGTCTGGAGCAGCTTCGACGCCCGCCGCAAGGCGCGCGGCAGCGAGAATGCCGCCAATGCCGAGGAGTTCCTTGAGGACACCACCGAGGACATGTTCGCCAAGGCGGGCATTGCGGCGGAATAAGGCTGCCTTTGCAGATGAGGGAAGGGGGCCGGGCCGAGAGGCTGCCGCCCCCTTTTCTATGGGCAGGCTGATCTGCAGGGGGCGGTGGAAAGATCAGGAAAAAATCCTTGGCTTTCCTCTTGCGCTTGAGGGAAGCGCCGGTTAAAGGCGCCTTCCAGCCAGAGTGCCGCTTTAGCTCAGTTGGTAGAGCACATCATTCGTAATGATGGGGCCAGGTGTTCGAGTCACCTAAGCGGCACCACCTTCCCTAACGTTGTCACTTAAGACCCTCTCAAATGCTACTTAACAGAGCTTTGAGAGGTGATTGGGTCGATAACACGGAAACGCCCGGTACGGAATCCCCGCCCGGGCGTTTATTTGTCCTAAATTGAATCGACTTTGATTTCGTTGACCCATGCTGGTCACGGGGCGGAAGGCATGACCTTCGCGAGCGCCTTCAAAGCTGAATGCCTCCACCAGCCCAGTCGGTCCGTTCGGGGACAACCTTCGTCCTCCAACCACTTTTCCAAACGAACCGGGTTGATGCCGGATCGGCAGGTCAGCTCAGCCAACGTGATTCGGGTTTGGGCGAGGTCGAGGACGATATTCCAGTCCACCTCCCAGCTATCGTCTGCGTCGGCGAATTCCTTGAGCAGAGCGGCGTGCTTGCCAGGGAGGTTCAGGATCTCCAGCGCATCCCTCTGTGAACAGTGGGAGGGGAGGGACGACGGCAGGGTTGTCAGGGGAGCGATGGCGCGCATGGCGTCGGCGTCTTCTTGCCGGAGCTTGATCCGGCTGATGGATTTTCCCGCCAGCGTGAACGGGACGGGATTATCTTTTCGCAGCAGTCGGTCGAAGATCACACCCCATGGCTTGAAGCCTCCGCCTATCGCGCGGGCGACGCGGTGCAAGGGTACGATGAATGCATCCTCGCAGGCAGTTTCGCCATCCGGGGCGGGGGGCACAGAAGCGGAACGCAGGGCGTCGAGGAAGCGCTTGGCCTCGCGCCCGTCCATCTGTTGCGCATCGAAGAGGGAACGAAGGAAGGGGTGCGCCTGCGTCTCGATATGGCCCTTGTCTGCGATGAGCTGAATCGCATACCGGGGGAGTTCGAGGGAGTGGGAGACCGCCTCTGCGCTGCGACGGTTGTCGCGCTGATCACGCAAGGCTTCGACCTCGGCGCGATCGAGGGTTGGGAACAGGCGATTGGCGCGGAAGCTGATGTGCGACTGGAGGTGGCCGTCCCTGCGCCCTTTGGCAAGCATGCCGAGCGGCATCAGCACGTGATCAACGGCATCCATCATCGCTATCTGGTCGGACGGCGTCTCACCGGCCGGTGACGAGATGGGGGCAAGCTGTTCGTGAATGGCCTCGCTCACGATCGCGGGCAGGATGTCGCTTTCCAAGGCCGGGATGTAATCTGCGATGCCGGTGTAGCGAACGTTCCGCCTGGACCGAGACCTGTTATCGACGGCCCTATGCAGTGCGGGCACGAAAGAGCCGGGCCAGCCTTGGATGAGATCGGCAGTCTGGGCAAGCGCGCGGGCATAGCGGCGCAGCTGATCCGGCGGGGGCGACTGGGTGCGTTTCAGCCTATACGGGTCTTCGACAAGCGGCATGAGGGCGATGGCGAGCTCGAACACCATGCCGCCATCCCAGTCGGAGAGGCTGGCGGGCAGGAGCAGCCGGGCGTCTGCCCGGCGCTGGACATCGGGATCGAGCAGACCGACGAGGGCAGCCAAGCCGGCACGCTCGTCTTCGGGAACGAGGTCGGCGTCCAGACGGTCGAGCCGTCGGTTGCAGCTGTGGCAGCGGTCGAAGGCGTCGGCGTGCTGCCAGCGCTGCCGTGCGCCGCAACTGCAGTCTGACGTGAGATACTGCCAGGTCTCGGTGCAGCATGGAACGGTTTTCAGCGACCACAGGGCGCGGTTGTGAGGACTGGCGGCGAGGGCGGCGGGAGCGAAGCGCACTGTTCGCACGATGATCTCGTCGGCGCGCACGGCGGTGCCAAAGAAGTCGACGTATCCCGCCTCCGGTCGTGCGAGATGGCGGCGCCGGGCGATCTCCTCGACGGGCACGCGGAGGATTTCGGCGAGGCGCCGCTCATCGAGATCGGGAATGAAGGCGGCGTTGGGGTTGTTGGCGTGGTTGACGCCGACCTGGCGCAGCAGGGTGAAGGAGGAGGGAAGGAAGTTCCTGGTCCTCGTGCGGGCGACGAAGGCCATCAGGCCTTCGGTCGCGATCGGCGGAACGCCCCACAGCACCGGGCCGGTCATTCGCCGTCCTCGTCGTTCAGGCCTTCACCGCCGGACGTATCATCCTCAGCCGTCCCGTTGTCGGAGCCGTTTTCGGCGAGGGGGTTGCTGTCGATGGTGCCGTCGCTGATGGCCCATTCGTCGATGGCGTTGGAGAGGCAATCGTAGCTCACATGGTCGTAGCCGGCGGAGAGGGCGGCTTCGAGCGCGGCGAGCATGATGCCGTGGAATTCACCAATGAGGCCGTTGCTGGCCTTGCACAGCTTGTAGGCGAGGCTCTGGAGGCCGGTGGGGATCTGCACGATCTCGTGAGCAACCATCATGTCGTCGATGTGGCCGAGGAGCTTGCTCCAATGCTTGAGATCGAGAGGGTCTTCCGGTTCGTAGGGGCGCAGGAACACCTGCGGCTGGCACCGCATCTTGAGTTCGCGATTGCTCTTCACGACGTTTTCGGCGGCGGAGGTGCCCATGAGGACGATGGGTACAAGGCCTTCGGTGAGGAGGTTCTTGAGCGTGTTGGCGGCGTCGGTGGCGAGGCTCTTGCCCTTGATGTGGTTGAGCTCGTCGATGATGAGCAGTTCCACCTTGAATTCACGGATCGCCTCGCGGACCCGATCGAGAAGCATGTCTGCCTCCCCGGCCCTGCTGTAGCCGCATCCGACGGCCTTGAGGATCGAGGATGCGAGGCTTTTGGGGGTCCCCGTGGTGGAAAGGGTGACGTGCAGGACAGGCTTGCGCTCGGGATCGCGGCCATAGAGCTTGATCAGATGCTGGGTGATGATCTTGGCGCAGGTGCTCTTCCCGGCCCCTGAAGGATGCAGGTAGCGAACGCCGCGCCGGGTCTCGCCGGCGGCCTGGTTGAGGCTCATCATCCGAATGGTGTTCATCTGGGCGACGGCTTGCATCTGGTGCGGCGTGGGGACGATGATGCTTTCGAAGGCGGCCATCTTCTCGGCGACCTTTTCAGTATTGCCGAATTCCTCCGTGCTGAGGAAGTCGAAGTTGGCGAGGGGCAGATCGCCATCGCTGACGGGGCCCGGTTCGCCGGGCAGCGGCGGCCGGGTCCCTGCCGGGTCGTGCGGCGGCAGGCGGAAGACGTTGGGGGCGTCGTCGGGCGTGGGTGCGGCTTTGCCGTTTGTGGGCTTGTATTTCGACATGAACATACTCCTTCTTGTGGTGACTGGGTTGGGCGGTGGCGTGCTGGAGAGTGGGCTTGTGTTTTTGGAAGGGCGGGCTCAGCTGTCCCAGCCAGCGCTGAATCCGGTGCGGCGTGTCTGGAACTCGGCGACCGCCGTGCGGTCCTCTTGGGCGGCATCGGGGGCGTTGCCCTTGCCCTGACCCTGTCGGCCGGTTTGGCTGGTGTCGTCGCGGCGGTTGGAGCTGCGCGGAGCGATGCGGGTCGGGTCGCCGCGCGAGGACACGCGATCGTCGTGCGGCACCTGGGTCTCGGTGCCGGTGACAGACGATTTGATCTTGAGCATCTGAACGGCGTCGCCGAGGAAGCGACGACCCTCTGACGAGTCGATCAGGCGCGCGGTGGCGTGGCGGTCTGCGGCGGTGGCCTTTGGCAGGAGGCGTGCGAACCACTTGGTGTATTCCGTGCGCACGGCCGCCATGTCATGGTCGGTGTCGAATTTCTTCTTCTTGTCCTTGGCCCACTGCTTGATGCGCAGGTGCAGCCAGTGCGGGAGGCCGGTGGCGTAGCGGCGGCGCGTGCAGGGGATCTTGACATATTCCCTGTTGAGCTCGTCGAAGAGCCAGGCGTGTCCGAGGTCGCGCGGATCCCACTTGATCTTGACGTTGGGGAAGGTCCGCTTCTTGGTGTCTGAGGCGACGCCGCGGGCCATGCCGAGATTGAAGAGGATGTCCTCGTTGGAGAGGGGGAACTCGTCGTCGGTGCCGTCGGTGCCGTACATGAGGCCGCCGATCTCCGCACCCTGGCCGCGGAAGCTCGGCCAGTCGACGTTGCAGATGGCGCGTTCGAAGACGTCGATGTCGCCGACGGTGTCGAGACCGTGGATTCCCTTCTGCTCCAGCCAGACGTCCAATGGCGCGCGGTCGTCGAGCTCGGTGTGGCCAGTGGTGTGGTAATCGGCGACGACTGCGGCGAAGGCCTGGCGGAACTCCTCGATCGTCACGGCGGCGTGCTTGGCCGGGTCGTAGTCGAACTCCCGCATGAGGGGGATGTCCCAGGTGCCGCCCTTCAGCTCGGCGCGAATCATGTCCTGCAGCGTCTTCAGGCAGCGCTCGACGCAACCCTTGTGGGTGGGCTGCTTGCTGCCGGCCCAGCGCACGGCCGTTCCGATCTCGCCGCCGGCGTCCTGTGCGGCGCGGGCAGACAAGTGCTTGGCGTGATCGACCAGCAGCACGCCGACCACCTTGCCGTGGAGGTCACCGAGTTCGGTGATTTTCGCGAACGGTTCGGGCACGATCTTGGGCACGGCGGTGTGCAGGAGCGTGCGCATGAAGGTGACGTGGCTGGGCGGATCGTAGCTGATGTCCCAGCCGACTATCACGCGGGTGAAGATGCACAGTGCGATGGTGACGGTCGGCACGCCGCAGGGGACGCCTCGGACGGGGTCGACCGCGAAGACCGGGAAAGGCGTGTCGTCGAGTTGGACGATCTCGAGAAAGCGCGTGGGCTCCTGCGACCAGCCGCCGCCCCTGTAGCGCTGGCGCACCGCCGCTAGGCCCCATGCCTCCTTGAAGGCCTGAGAGCCCTTGGCCCGTTCAACCTCCATGTCGAAGATGCGGCGCGAGCACATCTTGATGACGCCCTTCGGAGCATCGAGTTCGACATCCTGGAAGTCGTGGAGTTCGAGCGCCTCGCCCTTCGCATAGCGTTCGACATCGTCCTTGGCCTTGCGGAAGTAGGCGTTTTTGAACTGCTTCGGCTTGGTGTGGTACTTGAGCGCCCAGAACTTGATGATTGCGAGCACCATCGAGTTGATTTTGCGTGCGCGGGGCACCTGTCCGGTGGATGATGCGAAGTCGTCAGGACGACGGTCGCTCGGAACTCCGCGGGCGCGCACCCAGCGACGGAAGGTGAAGGCGCTGGGAAGGCGACCGAACCGCGCTTCCAGGTCGGCGACGTCGAAATGGTCTTCATAGAACCGGCGGACGCCTTTGACGCTGAGCGAGGGGGTGCCCACCTCGTCGGTCATGTGAAGCGTCTCTTCGCGCAGGGTGTACCAGGGATCGCGGCGCTTCGGCTTTTCGTCGTCGGACTGCTGTTTGGTCTTGGCGTTGACGAGGTCGTCGCGCGACAGCTCCTCCTTGCGGGCGAGCGCGCGCGTGTTGTCGACCAGGGGATTGGAGCGCAGGATCAGCTTGCGCTCGGCCATTAGGTCGCGGGCCTGCGCCTCGGTCGGCCAGACCGGCATGCCGGTGTCGGGATCCGCCACCTCCAGCATGGCACCCGCACCATCGGTGAACATGGCACGCCCATTGGGCGAAATGCCCATGAACGTGTAGGTCACGCCGTGATGGGTGAAGTGCCGATGCTTCAGGCGGCTGAACGATCCCATGCCGCGCCTCAGAACCAGATCTTCGGGGTGAAGCTGATGACCGGAAGCAGTCGCACGGGTGATCCATCGAAAAGGAGGCGGTCGAGATCGACAGACACCCGCCCCTGGCAGATGAGTGCCTGCGCCATCGCCTCGCCGGTGACGCGTTCGGGCGAAAGGGCCTCGCGCAGGGTCTTGAAGGTGGTCACCGGCGACTTGCTGAGCAGACGCTCGAAGGCGGTCATCGCCTCCGGGGTGACATGGGCCGTTTCACGGGCGTAGATGCGGCCGAAGTTGAGCTGGCGCTCCGAGCCGCCGCGCACGTCCTTCTCGCAGATGAGGCGGAACTTCCAGCCCATGCCTTCGATGACGCGTTTCACAGCGAGCATCCGCTGGCGTTCTGCGGGCTGGCCGATGTATGAAAGGTCGGGCTTGCACTCGATCGCCTCGATCAAATAGCCGCCCGGTATTCGGATCTGGCGAAGATGGTCGCAAATCCACTGCTGCACTGTCGTTCCGACCATCAGCTGAAGGCGAAAGGCCTGGGTCCGATAGGTCAGGACGTCGGCGCGCAGCTCGCTCTCGACGATGAGGGCGTGCTCGGTCGCCCCGTCATAGGGGTTGGACAGGCCTGTCTTGGTGGAATGCTCCTCGCCGGTCCAATGGCTGGGGGCGTTGCCGACGATGGTGCGCAGCGGCCCGCCATCCTCCGCGACGAACATGCGCGCGGCGGGGCGGGTGCCCACCGCGTCGTCCGACCCGACATGGACGAGGCGCAGGGGCCTGTCCACGTCGATGAGCGACGGCGCGGCGTGCAAACCGATCTCGGCGGGCGCGCGTCTCAAACCTTGTCCGCCTTGAGGACGGCAGCGTTGTGGCGGCGGCGGGAGGCGACGGCGAAATGTTCGGCGCGAGCGTACCGCAGGTGCCGGCAGAAGGTCGTATAGCTTGGCGGTTTCAACTGAATTGCGCCCGCTGCGCTACTGTTCCTGTTATGGTGGTCGAGTTCGACACACATCGCCATGTAGCGGCTGATGGCCGTCTGCGACCGATCACACAGGCAGCGGTGGATCTGAGCGATCATGATGGCGCGCACGCAGGGGTGCCATTGTGCCAGCTTGGCCGACCTCCGTGACGCGGGGTTGGAACACTTGTTTGGCGGCGTGCCCAGGTGGTTTCCGGTCTGGCTTCTAGAACGCTCGCGCTGCGCACGCCGCTCGAGGCCGGCGATTTCCACACGCTCGTGGGGCACGCTTTCGCGCATGGCGGCGCCTTCGCGCTTCCTGGCGATCTCGTCGAGCACGAGCTCCAACCTGTGCGTGTCGATCCTTTCGCCGCCGTAGGTGTGGATCGGCGATGAACGCCAGGTGTCTCCCGTCTCCCCGGAGTTCGAGTTGCAACAGGCCTGAGTCATATCTAATTCTCCATAAAGATGACAGCAAACATCCGTAGGTGCGTCTCATATAGCTCACTTTGTGATTCGTTCAAGGTGGAATTATGTATGTTTGGAGTTAAAAATATGGAGAATGCATCAAGCGGGGCCATTCCAGGCTAGCCGCCCCCCATCCAGACCGTACAAAATATAATCTAACCATCTGATATAAAATTTATTTTATGCAAGGTCGCTGATGAGGGGGCGCGTGAATGCTGTCCAAACGTGCCAGTCGGTCAGCAAGGCGCCCCCGACGGCCTGCCCGCTCCCGTTCCGAATGGCCCCGAGGTCGGGCGTGGCCTGTTGGATAGGGGGAGGACTCGCCACGGGCTTTCAAAGTGGCAGGATTTTTCTATCAATCATCCATAATTTTGATTCGAAGGCGGTTTTGAGGATGAGTTGCAACTGGAGTCCACGGCTAATTCTTGTTAAGGTTATGTGTAGTTGATATGAGGATGGCATGAGCGTTGATGACGAGGTTGGGCGCGGAGAAAGGAGCCGCGAGCCCCGAACGGATCTGTTCGGGGATGGAGCCAGTCTGGATCCGAATGGTGACCTCACCAGCGCGCTTGGCAGGAAGCCGCATGACCAGGAGCTGAGAGTGTGGGCGACCATGCCCTTGGACCGGCGTCAAAAGGCGCTTCCCCGCATCGCCACCCTGCGTCGCTGGACCGAGGCGCCTGGTGAAATGACCGCCGCCGAGGCAGCGCAGGAGGCGGGGGTTGCGGTCAGCCGCTTCTATGAGCTCGCTGCCGCGTGGAAGGCCTCGCCCGGGCTGGATTCCGTCGGCGCCCTTGCCAAGCGCCCTGGTAGGAAGGGGACGAAGCTGGAGGCGGATGTGCACAGTCTGCTTCAGAAGATCCTGCCCGGTGTGGTCGAAGCTCAGCGCGATGAGAAGAAGGTCTCGGTCGTCGTCACCGCGCTGATGGCGCATGAGGCGCTGCAAGGCGTCAAGCTGCCGCACGTGAACACGCTGCGCGCGATGGTCCAGCGCGAGCGCCGGCGCCGCAAGGGGGAGGAGCAGGTGGGGACGCGCCCCGCTTTCGACGCCGTCGCGTGTGATCATCTCAAGGATGATGGCACGCCGCATCTGATCTTCGCGGTGGTCGACCGCACATCGAGACTCGTGCTGGGGTACAGCCTTGGCGATCTTGCGGACAGCCGTGCCGCGTACGCCCGTGCCGCCAGGGATGCGCTCGAGCGGATTCAACGGGCGGATGGCTCGCTTCCCTGGTCTGACCTCACCGAACGTGTCGATGTCATCGTCGGAGAGGATGGCGCCAGTTGGCGACGGATGCAGGCCGAGTACCAGGCGGCGCCGATCGGCCCGCTTTTCGGGCTGGTGGAGACCGATGGACGATATGGCCGCTATTTCAGACTTGTCGCGGGGAAGGCCCTGGGCAACATGAGGATCTGGCCGTCGCGCACCGGCACGGGCTTCGCGGTCGAGGGCGGGAACCGATTGTCCGACGCGGAGGCAATGGCGGCGATCGAGATCGAGATCGCCAGGCACAACGAGCATGTGATGGCGCAGAGCACGGCGGATGGCGCGGCGCGCCCCGCGCCCCAGACCGTGCGAATGCTCGACTTCATTGCCGCCCGCGAAGCTAGGCCCAGTCAGACGCGGTGACGCCGATGGAAAAGCCGGATTCGGGCAGCTCGGGCATCCGGCGGTTGTGGCGGTCGACTGCTCCGGTGATCGCGGTCAACGCGTCTTCGATGTCGATGGGTGAGCTGTGGCGGGTGGCAAGCAGCGTCTCGACCGTGGCGGACCTCGGCACACGGTAGCCGATCGACAGGTTGTCCAGGCGCGGGCCGAGCACCTTCGCGAGATACGGCCTGCCGGATGCCTGTTCTGGCGTGAGGGCCCCGATCATCTCACGTTCGAGCAGTGTGCAGTGGGGCGCGCGCAAAGGCAGTTCCGCAGCACCGGACGTGGACGCGATTTCGACAAGCTCCATCACCTTGCTGAGCGAAGGGACCCGGCCGGCGCCGAAGACGACGTCGGTTGCGATGATGCGGCGTTCCGGCAGAACGACCGCCATCAGCATGCGTGGCATCACGAGACGGCCCCTGTGCTGGACGGCAAGCTTGACAGTGCATTCGTCGATCAGGATCTCCGGCTCGATCTGCAGATCGCTGACACCCCCGCGTGCATCCGTCAGCATCGATTTGACCGTTGAATCAGAAGGCGCCTTGATGCCTTCGTCGCTGCAGCGACGCTTGACCTCCTCCGTGAGCTGCTTGTGGCGCAGGACGGTGCCGAGGTCGGCAATGGCCTCGCGCACCACTTGCAGCGACCGCATTGGCAGGCGTGGCGCCCTTGACACCTTTTTCTGCACCCTAGCGCCGGGAAGCTTCGCAGCCGAGCGGTCGTGGCGCCAGATGCTGGCGAGGGCGTAGAGGTGCGATGGCGCGATGTCCAGGCGTCGCGCGTAGTCCTCGCGCAGTTCGGCGCTGGGCCGCCGGATCGCGACGAATTCGTCGAGGACTTCCACGCGCCGGCGGATTTCAGGCCAGCGGCAGGGGTCGACTCCGCTGAGGTCAATGTCTTTTTCCATTTACATGCTCCTTCGATTGGAGGTCGTCAAAAACAGAGGGGGATTTGCGCGACGGGCTAGGCGTTTGCCGCATGCGGAATAGGCGCCCCCGACCGGGGGCGCCGGAATGACGCTTGAGATGGTTAAATTGCCTCAGTCGCGCTCCAGAAGCGGACAGCGGATGTGTCGAGACATGACAGGGAGCGCAGAGCGACAAATTTCTGTCGTAATATTTCAACGATAATTTAATGACGTAGCTTTGTGTCTGCATGGATCAGACGCAAGCACGGGCTGGTCGCACAAAAGAGAATTCGGTCGGTCTTTGGCCGCTCCCGTCTGCGTGTCGCGAGGCGACGCTCATGAGGGCTTGAGCCCTCCACAACGGGGTGGTCCATCATTTCCAATCAGCCATGCGCACATGAACCGATTTGACGGACTTCTCCTTCTTCGATATTTCGATCTTTATCGAATCATGGAGATTGTGATGAACGCTTCTGCTGTGATCAAAGCCCTCGGCGCGCTCGCGCAGGAACATCGCCTGGCGGCCTTCCGCCTGCTGGTCCAGGCGGGCGAGGAAGGCATGCCTGCAGGCGCCATTGGCGAGAAGCTGGGCGTGGTATCCTCCTCAATGAGCTTCCATCTGGCCGCGCTCGCCAATGCCGGGCTAGTCGCCCAGCGCCGTCAGAGCCGCCTGATCATCTACACCGCCAACTATCCGGCCATGAACGCCCTGATGGGCTACCTCACCGAAAATTGCTGCGGCGGCGTTCCCTGCACCGACGAGGTTCGGTGCTGCTCGGCACCATCATCGATTACGGAAGAGAGTGCCGCGTAACCTCAATTTGCCTTTTATCCCAGCACGGGCACGTGCCTGATGGAGCAACCGATGCAGACTGACATCATCATCTATCATAACCCCGAATGCGGCACCTCGCGCAATGCGCTGGCCATGATCCGCAACGCCGGGATTGAGCCGCATGTGGTGGAATATCTCAAGACGCCGCCCTCGCGGCCGCTGCTCGAAAGCCTGATCGAACGCGCCGGGCTCACCCCGCGCGCCCTGCTGCGCGAGAAGGGCACGCCCTTTGCCGAGCTTGGCCTGGGCAACCCCGGCCTTACCGACGAGCAGCTTGTCGATGCCATGATGGAGCATCCCATCCTCATCAACCGCCCGCTGGTCGTTTCGCCGCTGGGCGTCACGCTGTGCCGCCCCTCCGAAGAGGTGCTGGATCTGATCCCCGCCGAGCAGCGCGGTGCCTTCGCCAAGGAAGACGGCGAGCCGGTCATCGATGGCGAGGGCAAGCGGGTCACGGCGGGCTGAATGGCCCCGGCGATCACCATCAGGCAGGCCAGGGTGGAGGATGGCGGCGCGATGGCCGCCATCTATGCCCACCACGTCCTGCATGGCACCGCGACCTTCGACACGGTGCCGCGAACGGCGGCGGACACGGTCGCCAAGGTCGAAGAATGCATGACACGGGGCTGGCCGTTCCTGGTGGCCGAGCGTGACGGGGCCTTGGTCGGTTATGCCTATGCCACGCAGTTCCGGGACCGTCCCGCCTATGCGGCGGCCTGCGAGGATTCGATCTATCTGCATCCCGACCACCTTGGACAGGGCATCGGCAAGGCCTTGCTGACGGCCCTGCTGGTCGCGGCCGAGCAGGCCGGCTTTCGCCAGATGATTGCCGTGGCGGGGGGAGGCGAACCGGCCTCGGTCGCCCTGCATGCCAGCCTTGGCTTCCGCGATGCTGGGCGCATGCATGCCGTGGGGCGCAAGTTCGGCCGCTGGCTCGACACGGTCTATATGCAGATCGCGCTTGGCGCTGGCGACAGCCTGCCGCCCGAGCGGGAGCCGCAATGAGCTCTTTGCCAAGATCCCTGTGGGCAGAAGCCCTGGGCAGTTTCCTGCTGTTCGCCACCGTCATCGGCTCGGGCATCATGGCGCAGCGGCTGTCGGGCGGGAATGTCGCGGTTGCCTTGCTGGGCAACACGCTGGCGACCGGGGCGATGCTTTTTGTGCTGATCACTATGCTGGGCCCGGTTTCGGGCGCGCATTTCAATCCCGTCGTAACGCTGGTCATGCGCCTGCGTTGCGGGATCGGCACGCAAGCAGCGCTGGCCTATGGGGCGGCCCAGCTCGCTGGCGGCGTGCTGGGGGTGTGGAGCGCCCACGCCATGTTCGACCTCCCGGTCTGGCAGGTGTCGCACCATATACGCACCGGCCCCGGCCAATGGCTTGGCGAAGGCATCGCGACCTTTGGGCTGGTGCTGACCATTTTGGGCACGGTGCAGGCGCGCCCCGCATGGGTTCCAGCCAGTGTCGCGCTTTACATCACCGCGGCCTATTGGTTCACCTCCTCCACCAGCTTTGCCAACCCCGCCATCACCGTGGCGCGCTCCCTGAGCGACACATTCGCGGGCATCGCGCCCGCCAGTGTGGCTGGCTTTATCGCGGCCCAAATTCTCGGCGCGCTGGCGGCCCATTATGCCGCCAAGCCGCTGTTTGCCGTCAAGGAAACCCCATGAACCGCTTGCGCGCCCTGTCTGATCCCGACCACCTGCCGGCGCTGAAGCCGCAGTTCGCTCATCGGCGTCCCGCCCTTGGCCTTGGGCCGATGGACCCGCCGCCGCGCATCCTGCTGCTCTACGGCTCACTGCGGGAGCGGTCCTATTCCCGTCTGGTGGTCGAGGAATCTGCCCGTCTGCTGCGCCACTTCGGCTGCGAGACGCGGATCTTCGATCCCTCCGACCTGCCGCTGCCCGATCAGGTGACAGGCGACGATCACCCGGCGGTGGCCGAGCTGCGTGAACTCTCGCTCTGGTCAGAGGGGCAGGTCTGGTGCAGCCCGGAGCGGCACGGCCAGATCACCGGCATCATGAAGACGCAGATCGACCACCTGCCTCTCGCCATGAAAGGCTTGCGCCCGACGCAGGGGCGCACGCTGGCGGTGATGCAGGTCAGCGCCGGATCGCAGTCCTTCAATTCGGTCAACACGCTACGGGTGCTGGGGCGCTGGATGCGGATGTTCACCATCCCCAACCAGTCGTCGGTGGCGAAGGCCTATGAGGAGTTCGACGAGGCTGGCCGCATGAAGCCCTCGGCCTATTACGACCGCATCGTCGATGTGATCGAGGAACTGGTGCGCTTCACGGTGCTGCTGCGCCCGCATGCCGAACAGCTCGTGGATCGCTATTCGGAGCGGGTCGAGAAGGATTGCCCGGTCGACACGGATGTTTAGCGGGCGGGCCTCAGCTGAAACGCACAGGCCCCGGGGGGGGGCGGCTAAGTGACGTGGGTGGCGTGCGCCATTCCCGTTTTGCCACCCGCGCCCGCGAGCGCACCGACGCCCGCACGCACGACGACGCCCACATCCGTACTTCACTAAAAGGACTGTTCCAGACCGAAGTAGATGCCGCGCCTGCCTGACCACTGCGCCATGCCTCCGCTGAGACCCGAACCGTCCTGCACCCGGCGCGGGGTGTCGAGCGCGTTGGTCACGTCGACCCTGAGGTCCAGAGGGTGGTGCCGCAAGCCCTTCACCCGGTAGACGGCTGCCAGGTTGAGCTGCACCCACGCGGGCATCCGCGCGTCATCGAGCACGCCGAAGGATGAGCTGCGCGGCAGGCCGCTGCCATAGGTCGCATCGGCTGACAGCCGCAGCGGCCCTCCGTGCCAGGTCAGCCCAGCCGATCCATTCAACCGCTGGTCGCTGGCGGCGGCGACATCTTGGGATGCGACCCAGGCGAGCTGCGAGGGCGTGAACGGGGATTGCCCGCTGACGATGCCTTGCCCGGTGAGCCAGCTCACCGTGAGGTTGCCCCAGGCCGAGACCGGCCCTTCGCTCCATGTGGCGCTGAACTCGACGCCCCGCCCATGTCCGCGCCAGTAGTTGTAGGAGCGCGCGAGCAGCCCGTCGGTGGTCCAGATCTCATCGAGCATGTTCGTGGCCCGGCGCCAATAGGCGTCCAAACCATGCGCTCAGATTGGCGATGACGCCGACGATGGCCGAGGTGACCAGCGCCAGCGCGCCCTTGAGCATTTGCGCGCGTTCGAGCCGCTCGATCCATGGAGCCAGCGCAAACACCCAGAGAAAGCAGGGTGCGAAGGTCACCCATGTTGTCAGCAGCGCGCCGAGGATCCCTGCCGTCAGCGGCGTGAAGGGGGCCGACGCCCGAAAGGCGGCGAGATAGCCCACGAATTGCGTGACCATGATGAGCGGACCCGGCGTGGTCTCGGCCAGACCCAGCCCATCGGCCATCTCACTGGCGCTGAGCCAATGCTGCGTGCTGACGGACTGCTGGGCCATATAGACCTCTAGCATCCTATAGCGCGATATGGCTTCCGGGGCTGCGAAAGACTCCGGCGCTAAGGCATTGTGGCCAGTGTGTCGTGGTTATCGGACGTTCGCGGGATCGCATGATCGAGGTCCGCTAGGGTCAGAAGCGGACTAGTGCCGGACGGATCAGGCAGGAAAATGAATTCCGCACAGTTTGTTACCGTCGGGGTCACGAAAATAGGCCAGTTCGATGGTACCCATGGAGGCAGTTTCGCGCGGTCCGGGCGGAGCTTCGATCGAGGTTCCGCCAGCGGCAACGGCGGTATCGTGAAGCTGCTTCACCTGCTCGGGCGAGTCGCAGGAAAAGGCGACGGTGCTGCCGTTGGCGACGCTTGCCGGTTCGTCGTTGATCGGCTGGCTGACGATAAAGTTGGTGCCGTTGCCGTTATTGTAGATCAGACGTGTATGGCCGCTGTCGGCGATGTTCCTCGTCCCTTCCCCTGCACCCAAGGTGCCGAGCACCGTGTCGTAGAAGCGCTTGGACCGTTCAATGTCGTTCGATCCGACCATGGTGTGAAAAAGCACGCATTCTCTCCTGAAGGCTGATCGACTGTTGAGGTGCACCGAGAACTGACCCGGGATTTTCATTGAGAATTGACCCGGGTGGGTGTGGGTTATGTGCAGCCCAAGTAGGGCGTGGTCAAGGTCTGGGTTTATTCCTTTCAGGATTTTGGTGCAGCGGTGCTGGCCCTGAAGCGGCAGCTGTCATTGCCTGTTTCCAGTATGTGGCAATGATGGGTGAGGCGATCCAACAGGGCGGTGGTCATTTTGGGATCACCGAAGATTTTGGCCCATTCGCTGAAACTCAGGTTGGTGGTGATAACGACGCTGGTGCGTTCGTACAATTTGCTGAGCAGATGGAACAACAGGGCTCCGCCTGACGAGTTGAACTGCAAATATCCCAGCTCATCGAGAATGATGAGGTCAAGTTTGAGCAAGCTTCGTGTCCTGGAGCTGAAGATGGCCGATCATTGCCTGAATGCGGCGCCCCTGAAGCAGCGCATGAGGGTGCTCCGACATAAAACGGCATGGGCGGGATAGCGGTACTGATGGGCTTCATGGAATCATAGACAGGCGAAATGGAACCATTGGGAATTGGAAAGGACCATCGCCGCTAGGCCGGAAACATACTGACGCTTGGCGCGTTCTTGGAGTATCCCTGCGGTCGTTTTGGACGATGCATACCGTTAGCTGCCGTGGCTCGGGGACAGAAAGATTACGAAATGTGCTTGCTAGCCATACTTGTCGTTGAAGATGAAGTGATGATCCGGATGCTGGTGGCGGATACGTTGAGGGATGAAGGCTACGAAGTCGTCGAGGCGGCGAATGGCGATGAGGCGACCGCAGTTCTGCTGTCAGGTCATCAAATCGATCTCGTTTTGACCGATGTCCGCATGCCCGGACAAGTGGATGGTATCCAACTCGCCATGCATGCCAAGGAGCTCGATCCAAGCCGTCCTGTGATCGTGACCTCGGGTCATCTCCCGCCCGAAGCTGCCCGGCGAATGGACGATTTTCTCAGAAAGCCATTTTCACTGTCGACTATGCTGGGCATGGTCACCAAACTGATCGGGCCCTCATGTCAGACGAAAACACAGCAACGCACTGCCTGATCGTCGCCGATGGCGAAGTTCTAGTCCGTAATGTCCTTGCCGCCTATCTTCGCGAGTGTGGTTACAAGGTGATTGATGCCGCGAACACCGACGAGGTGGTCACGATCCTGCAGGAAGGCGCGGATGTCGTGCAAGCCGTTCTGGCCGATGCGGGGCTGGACGGCAGCAGGAACATATTCGATCTGCGGCTATGGTTGCGGGAACATTATCCTGAGGTCGAGGTAGTTTTGGTAGGCAATGTCCAGGCCGCGGCGAAGGCCGCTGGCCATCTGTGTGACGAAGGGCCTCATCTAAAGCGACCCTACGATCCGCAAGCCGTGCTTGAGCACATCAAACGGCTGCTGGCCAAGGCGCGCAAATAATCCTTGCGAGAGCTAGTGGTACGAGCGCAACGGATGAGTCCTCCCGATTGGGGCTCAAAGGCGCAGATTTCAGCCATTCTTTGCGGAACCATCCGACTGAATCCAACCACTAGACTGCGGCGCACGATCAAGTCCAAGCGCCGCTCTGCCCGCGTGCCAGGGTGATCGTCACGCGACTCCCTTCACCCGGGGCAGATGCGATTGTTAGTCGGCCACCGGCCTCTTGAACGAAGCCATAGACCTGGCTCAGGCCCAATCCGCTTCCTCGCCCGACGGGCTTGGTGGTGAAGAATGGTTCCGTCGCCCGCTCCAGCGTTCGGGAATCCATGCCCGTGCCGCTGTCTGAAACCATGATCAGAACCTCACCCTGGTCGACCTCATCGGTGGTGATTGTAAGGGTTCCGCCGTCAGGCATCGCATCGCGCGCATTGACTGCCAGGTTTATCAATGCCGCTTCAAGCTGCTGACGATCGATGTCGACGGGCAAGGGGGCCTTGGAAAGCTGGGTGACTAGAACGATGTGCTCGCCCAAAGTCAGCGCGATCAGCCTGACCAACTCTTCCGCGATGTGGCTGAGATCGTGCCTTTGGACCTGCAAAGGCTGCTTGCGGGCGAAGGCCAGCAATTGCTCTGTCAGACCCGCGGCGCGCTGGCTGGCCTCCATGGCGTTGGCAAGGGCGCCCAGAGCGCGGTCGGGTTTGTCGATCCCGAGCGTGGCACGTTCGATGTTTCCCATGACGATGGCCAAGATGTTGTTGAAGTCATGTGCAATGCCGCCGGTGAGCTGCCCGATCGCCTCCAGCTTCTGCGCCTGACGCAGTTGCTCCTCCATGCGGGCGCGCTCAGCAGCCTCCCTGTGCAGGTCATGGTTGATCTGCTGTAACAGTCGTGGCGAGGGGAGTGCGATGAGCTTGGGCAGCAGAGGCCACATCGCCAGGGCGGTCAGTACCGATGCCACTGCCGTGATAGCCTTGATCAGGCCCTCCGCCCCGTAGGCCGGCACCCACAGGACGAGGATCGACATGACGTGGGTCGCGCCGCAAGCCGTGATGAAGATGGCGAAGAGGCTCACCAGCCATCCGAACTCCACATCCCGACGACGTTTGAGAAACACCGCCAGCACGACTGGTATTGAGAAGTACGACAGGGCGATTATGGCATCTGAGATCACATGAAGCCAGATGAGCAGGGGGTCCCACAACAGGCAATAGCCGTGTGGCGCAAGGCCCCGCATGGTGAGAATCTGGTACAGTCGCATGGGCCTACTCCGCCGATTCCCAAGGTGAGCTGTTTAGCGCCAAACGGCGGATGTCGGCCAGCCTCCCACAGGGGCGCCTTGCCAGAAATCCTCATTTGTGGGCCTTTATGTGTTGGCGACAGGCATCTGGATCAAAGGTCGTAGGGACCCGAGATAGCTGTAGAGCGTGAAGCTCATGCCGGCAGGGGATGGTTTCCAGCAGAGGCTGCCAAAGAAGCCGGTATGTCTCGCCTGTTACGCCAAGGGTAGCTTCACCATGGCCTTCAATCCATTCCCCGGGGAGCACGTCAGATCAAGTTCAATGCTGTAGGCATCGGCAATATCGCGGGCAATTGCGAGCCCGAGCCCAGTGCCTGGCGATGACGGGTCATGGCGTACGCCGATACCATAGGCGTCCTCAATTTGTTTGAGTGACATGCCCGGCCCGTCGTCGAGGATTGCAACTGTGCAGACCCCAGCCACTGGAGAGATTGAAATCGTGACGCTTGAGCGCGCCCATTTCCCGGCATTGTCGAGCAGGATCGAGAGCAGTTCGGAAAGGTCGACCGGGTCAATCGCCACACCTGGCACGATCTTGCCGTTCGTGTCGACATCAAAGGTCTTTCCAGGGTGAAGCTTGCGCATGGCATTGAGGACAGGCCCGAGAATCTCGGGGATGACGCTGGCCTTGATGGAGCTTCTGGCCGTCGCCGCCGATCTGGCACGCGCCAGGTGATATTCTATCTGCTGGATCATCACCTCGCTTTGGCTCAGCAGGGTTCGTCCCGGTGCGCGCGTTGCGGGGTTCGCCGACAACCGTTCTGCCTCATCGATGATGACAGCCAGCGGTGTGCGCAGACTGTGTGCGAGATTGCCCGCTTGAACCCGGCTGCGCTCGATCATCGCCTGATTGTCGGCTGCATAGGCGTTGAGGTCGCTGACAAGTGGCATGATCTCTGAGGGGAACGGCCCCTCAAGAGGTTCGCGTGCGCCGGTGCGAAGCGCCGCGACCGAGGCGCCCAGCCTGTCGAGCGGGCGTAGCACCAAAACGATTGCCAGCAAGCCAGTCCCTACAAGCATCGCTGCCAGGGCGAGCAGCCAGAGCGTCAACTCCTTGGTGAAGCCAGCGATGGCCTCGTCCAGATACCGTTTATCCGTTGCGATCAGATAGTGAATGACCCGCCCGTCGGGTGTGAGCCCGGTCAGGCCATAGACGATGGCCGGGCCGGAAGGCCCATTCTCTACGACGTGGCGGACTTCCGGCGTGTGGGCAATGTCCTCGTCCAGTTTGCCGTGCAGCATCGAGTCGGAGTGAATTCGATCGCCGTGATAGACGCTGACCTGCCAGTAGAAGCCGGACATGGGTTCGAGATAGCGCGGATCTGAAAGCCGTCTGGATAGGTGAAGATGCCCATCCGGCGTCACCTGCACCAGCCCCGTCAGTTCGCGCACATGGCCATAGAGCTCGTCATGATATTGCAGTTCGATATGCTTGGTGAACACCCGCGAGGCCGAGACCCAGATCCCCGCGATGCCGATCGCCACCCACAGCAGGATCGCCAGCAGGAAGCGCAACCTGAGGCTGCCGCCGCGCCACAGAGACAGATCGACCAGCCGCTTCATGCGACGAAGCGGTAGCCGAGGCCGCGCACCGTCTCGATGCGCTTGAGCCCGATCTTGCGGCGCAGGCGGCTGATCAACACTTCGACGGCATTGGATTGGCGTTCGCTGTCCAGATCATAGATGTGTTCCATGATGGTGTTCTGATCCAGGACCTGGCCTGGGTGACGCATGAAGATATGCAACAGCCTGAACTCCATGCGTGAAAGCGTGAGGGGGGCACCACCGTTCTCGACTTTGCGAGCCACAGGATCGAGACGCAACCCGTCCCTGTCGATCCAGTTTTCGCCGGTGCCGGCCTGCCGTCGCAGGACCGCATGCAGCCGTGCTTGCAATTCCTCGAAGCGGACCGGCTTTACGACGAAATCGTCAGCTCCAGCGTTCAAGCCCTCCACCTTTTCCTGCCAACTGCCGCGCGCCGTCAGGATCACGACCGGCAACCTGTAGCCTTGCCTTCGCCAAAGCCGCAGCAGATCCATGCCCGTGCCATCGGGCAAATTGAGATCGAGCACGACAGCCGCGATTTTGTCGAGATCGGGCCAATCTTCGCCCTGCTCATAGCAGTTTGCCACATCCACGGCGAAGCCCGCCTCGCGCAGTCGCCCGCTCAGCCTCGTTGCCAGTTGTATGTCGTCTTCTACGAGAAGCAGACGCAAGCCTTGTCCTCCAATCCTCACTCCGTATGCCCTGCGACCCCAAGCTGACAAGTTGCTGTCAGCTTGGGGTCGCATGAATCTGGCATGAAAAAAGCTCATCTGCTCTCTTCGCGCGCCGCGACCATTGCGCTGGTATCCTGCATGCTTGTGGGTGCTCTGGCCGCCTGCCACAAGGCGCCGGCCGCACCTGAAGTGGCCTCGTCAGACGCGGCTCGGTCCGGGCCTGCTACGGATGGCCTGATCGCCATGGACGCTGACCAGATCGCGCGGCTGGGCATCGTCCTGGCGCCGGTCGTGGCGAGCAGCGCCATGCCCGTGGGGACTGTCCCCGGGGTGGTGTCCTTGCCGCCGGACGCGCGGGTTGCGGTCACCACGCCCTTTGCCGGCACGGTCGTCAAGGTGATGGTGATCCAGGGGCAGGCGGTGACGCGTGGACAGGCTCTGGCCGTGGTGCGCGCTGCGGAAGCCGTGCAGTTCGGCGCGGCGCTGGCGCGTTCAAACGCCGCGCTGCCTGTGGCGGCGGCGCAGGCGGCGCGCATGGAGCAACTGGCGCGCGAAGGCATTATCGCCCCCGCCCGTGCAGAAGAGGCCCGGGCGAATCTCAGCGCCGCGCAGGCGACCATGAATGAAAACCGTCGCCTTCTGGCGCTGGGGGCCGCATCGGCTGATGGCACGATCACCCTGCGCGCTCCCATCGCAGGTCGTGTCACCACCGTGGGCATCGACGCGGGCAGCCCGGTGGGCAGCGGTCCTGCACCATTTCTCATCGAGAACAATGAGCAGTTGAGGCTGGATCTGCAGATCCCTGAAAGGCTTGCTTCGCATGTGCGCCCGGGCATGGCGGTGCATGTCGAACAGGACGGGCGCAGCGCGATAGGACGGCTCCTCTCCCTGGCCTCGACGATTGACCCGGCCACCCGCGCTCTGGCCGCCAAGGCCAGCCTGCCGACCGATACCGGTCTTATCCCTGGCAAAAGCGTGATGGTGACTCTCGCCGTAACCGATCTGGCCGCCGAGGATATCGCTGCGAGGAAGGGGAGCAGTGTCAGCGTGCCGAGTGAGGCCGTGACGCATATTGGCGATCATGATGTCGTCTTCCGCCGCGAGCTGCACGGTTTCCGGGCGGTGACGGTGACGGTGGCTGGCCAGATCGGCAACAGCACGGTTCTGTCAGGCGGGCTTGAATCCGGCCAAAGGGTTGCCGTCAGCAGCATCGCCGAACTTAAATCGCTGAGCCAGGGGGGCTGAGCCGATGCTGCGCAAGCTGATCGAGGCCGCGCTGGCATGGCGCATGGCGGTGCTGGGGCTGGCGGTGCTGTTGGGCATCGGCGGGGCCTGGTCTTTCGTCAATCTGCCCATCGATGCCTTCCCTGACATTTCCTCGACCCAGGTCAAGGTGATCCTGAAGGCTCCGGGCATGACGCCAGAGGAGGTGGAAAGCCGCGTGATCGCCCCCATCGAGCAGGAGATGCTGGGCATTCCGCATCAGACGATCCTGCGCTCGGTCGCCAAATATGCGATTGCCGATGTCACCATCAATTTCGACGACAGCACCGATGTCTATTGGGCGCGCAATCAGGTGGGAGAGCGTCTATCGGGTGTCATGGGCAATCTGCCGTCCACGGTGACGGGAGGCATGGCGCCCATCTCGACGCCGCTGTCGGACATGTACATGTTCACGCTGGAAGGTCCGCAGAGCCTTGCCGAGAAGCGCCGAGTGCTCGACTGGGTGGTGCGCCCGGCCTTGCGGACCGTGCCGGGGGTGGCCGATGTCAACGCGCTGGGCGGTATGGTCGAAACCTACGAGGTGGCGCCCGACATGCAGGCTCTGGCAGCTGCGGGCCTGAGCGTGGCCGATCTGGCCAGCGCCATAAACGCTGGGAACCGCAATGATGGCGCCGGCCGCATGCCCACGGGTGAGGAAGCGCTGATCGTGCGCTCCACAGGCGCCATCCGCACGCTCGATGATCTCTCCGCACTGGTGTTGCGCAGCGGCCCGAGCGGTGTTCTTCGCGTGGGCGATGTCGCAAAAGTACGCATCGGCGCGCTGACCCGCTATGGCGCTGTGACCCACAACGGCAGGGGCGAGGCTGTCGAAGGGCTGGTGATGGCCCTGCGTGGCGCGGATGCGGCCAAGGTGGTTGAAGGGGTCAAGTCCCGGCTCACGGAGATCGCTCCGACCCTACCCAAGGGGATGACCGTCGCGCCATTTTACGACCGGTCGGACCTGATCGAGCGGGCGGTGGGCACGGTGGAGGAAGCGCTGCTGGAGGCGACCTTGCTGGTGGTTGTGTTGCTGCTGGTGTTTCTGGGCGATGTGCGCGCCTCGGTGATCGTGGCGCTGGCCTTGCCGATGGCCGCCTTGCTCACCTTCATCTTCATGCGCGCCACTGGCCTTACCGCCAATCTCATGAGCCTTGGCGGGCTGGCGATCGCCGTGGGCATGTTGGTCGACGGCGCGGTGGTGGTGGTGGAAAATGTGGTCGAGCGCCTGTCCGACCCGCGCCACGCCGGGGCGGGCAAGCTCCACAATGTCTTCATCGCCGCTGCCGAAGTGGCCAAGCCCGTCACGAGCGGCATGGCGATCATCGCGCTTGTCTTCCTGCCGCTGCTGACTTTGCAGGGCCTGGAGGGCAAGTTGTTCGCCCCCGTGGCCCTGACCATCGTACTTGCGCTGCTCTGCGCACTTGTGCTGGCGCTGACGCTTGTTCCGGTGCTCGCCTATCATGGCTTGAAGGTCCGGGTCGATGCCGGTGGGCATCATCATGAGCCATGGCTGATGCGGCAGCTGGGGCCGCGTTATACGGCGCTGCTCTCGGGAGCCTTCGCGCACAAGCGGCTGGTCTTCGGCCTGGCGGGCTGCGCGCTCGTGCTGGCGGGGGTGGCCTATTCGGTGACGGGCAAGACCTTCCTTCCCACCATGGATGAGGGCAGCCTCATCGTGCAGTTGACCAAGGCGCCGTCGATCTCGCTGACGCACAGTCTGGAGGATGACCTCAAGGTCCAGAAGGCTCTGCTGGCCAAGGTGCCCGAGGTGACCGAGGTGATCGCGCGCACGGGCTCTGACGAATTGGGCCTCGACCCGATGGGCCTTGGCGAGACGGACAGTTTCGTGCGCCTCAAACCGCGCAGCGAATGGCGCAAGGGCGACAAGGTGTGGCTGATCGACCAGATCCGTCAGGCACTTGCCGGGTTGCCGGGCATCCAGACCAGCTACACGCAGCCCATTGAAATGCGGGTTTCCGAAATGCTCACCGGCGCCCGAGGCGATCTGGTCGTCAAGGTTTTCGGCCCGGACAACGCCACGCTGGCGCGCATCGCGGCGCAGATTCAGGTGAGGCTGAAGAGGCTTCCGGGCACCAGCGAGGCCATGACGATGGCCAATGACCGGGTGGATTATCTCCAGCTGGACATTGACCGGCTGGCCGCTGGCCGTGTGGGCATGCCCATCGACCAGCTGCAGGACGCCATGCGTGCGCAGGTGGAGGGGATGCGCGCGGGCGTAGTAGCCGACGGCCTGCGCCGCGTGCCGATCCTGATTCGCGCCGCGCCGGAAGGGCAGACGCCCCAGACCTTCGCCGACCAGACCTATCGTTCACCCACGGGGCAATTGGTGCGGGCAAGCGACGTGGCGCGGGTCGAGCGGATCGAGGGGCCGGTCAAGCTGGAGCATGAGAATGGCTCGCGTTATGCCATGGTGCAGGCCTTCGTGTCGGGGCGGGATCTGGTCGGCTATGTTGCCGATGCCAAGGCCGACATCGCCGCGCATGTCACCCTGCCGCAGGGCTACCGCGTGGAATGGGGCGGCCAGTTTGAAAACCAGCAGCGGGCCTCGGCGCGGCTGATGGTAGTCCTGCCCATCTCGCTGGCGATGATTTTCGTGGTGCTGTACGCTACGCTTGCCAGCGCCCGCGCTTCCCTGCTCATTCTGGTGAACATCCCTTTCGCGCTGGTGGGGGGCATGGTGTCGCTGGCGGTGTCGGGGGCCTATCTCTCTGTGCCAGCCTCCGTGGGCTTCATCGCGCTGCTGGGCATCGCCGTGTTGAACGGATTGGTGATGGTGAGCTACATCCGCCAGCTGCGTGATGGGGGCGTGCCACTGGCCCAGGCGGTGCGCGAGGGGGCTCAGCGTCGCCTCCGACCGGTGTTGATGACGGCGACGATTGCAGCTTTCGGACTGGTGCCGCTGCTCTTCGCAACGGGGCCCGGCTCGGAAATCCAGAAGCCGCTGGCCATCGTGGTCATTGGCGGGCTGGTCAGCTCGACCCTGCTCACGCTGATCCTCTTGCCCATCCTTTATGAGAGATTCGGCGAGAACCGTAAGGAAGCCGCCGCGATGGAGATGGGCGATGCGTAAGCTTTCCTTTAATCTGGCCATGGCGTTATCTCTCATGCACGCGGGGCTGGCCCATGCCCAGTCTGGCGAGGGGGAGGCGGGGTTGCCAACCAAAGCGGACGTTACCGCTGCCCTCGATGCATCCCCCGGCGTGCGAGCCGCTTTGGCGCGGGCGAATGCGGCACGCTCCGAGGCCCAGGTGCTTTCGCGGGGACCTCATGAGTTCACCCTCACCACCACATATGCCAGCCGAACCGTTAATGACGGCACGGGCGTCGCCAATGGCCGCTTCAACGAATTCTCCGCCGAGGTCTCGCGTCCCATCCGCCTGCCAGGCAAGGCTGCGCTTGATCGTGAGATCGGCCAGCAAGGCGTGACCTATGCCAGCAACATGGCCGAGGACGCGCGCCATCAGGCCGCCTTGCTGCTGGCGCAGGACTGGTGGGACTGGATGGGCGCCGCGCAGGAGGCGAAAGTCGATGCCCAGGCGGTGAAGAATGCCCAGGAGCTGCTGGCCAGCGTCAGGCGTCGAGTCGCCCTGCGCGATGCCTCCCGGCTTGAGGAGGATCAGGCTGCTGCGGCCGTGGGCGCCGCCGCAGCCCAGGCCAGCCGGAGCGCCGGCCGGGTCGTGGTGTCCCGGGCGCGGCTGACGGCCCAGTTCCCCGCTCTGCCCATGCCGGTGGCAGCGCCTGATGCCCCGGTGCCTTCGTTGCCGCCAGGGGGCCTTGCGATGCTGCACGATCACATTCTTGGGGAAAGTCACGAGTTGGCCGCAGCACAGGCCTTTGCCCGTCAGGCAGAGGCGCAGGCGGACCGTGCCCGCAAGGAGCGAAGGGGGGACCCCACCTTTGGCCTGAGGGTTTTCTCAGAAAAGGGAGGCATGGAAAAGGGAGGCGGCCTCGTCTTCTCGATGCCGTTCGGCGGCGGCTACCGCTCCGCCCAGGCGGACAGGGCCAGTGCCCAGGCCAGCGCGGCACAGGCGGACCTGCAGGCTGTGCGGCTCAACATTGATGAAACGGCAGACACCGACCTTGCCGGAGCCCAGGCCGCGCTGGCGACTTGGGATGACGCACGCGCAGCGCTTGATGCTCAGATGGCGGCCCTGCTCAAAACAAGGCGGGGGCAGCAGATGGGCGAACTCGGGCTGGCCGAGGTGCTGCTTGCCGAGCGCATGATGCATGATGCCTTTCGCGCAGAGGCGATCGCAAGGATCGACGCTCTTCGCGCCATCACCAAGATCCGGATCGACAGTCATCAACTATGGATCGGCGATGATGATGGTGGCGGGGCACCGCCAGCAGATCCGGCAGTGGGTTCATCGGCCCGCAACTGATCGCTTCCAAGGGGGGGAGATCCTTCGGAAGCTGTCCGCGCGGGCGGCTTGGTCAGCCATAGGTCTTGCAATCATAGGCTGGCGGCCAGCCGCACACCGAGCGTGATCTTCGCATTCACCGTCGATGGATGCTTGATCCTAGCTCTCCATTTCTAGGGGAGCTCATTCTGTTATGAAGGGGAGGGCATGGCCGAAGTTAACCTGGAGAAGCAAAAGCTCCTCAACCGTCTTATGCGGCTTAGGGGACAGATAGATGGACTGAGAAAGGCTGTCGATGGTGATGTCAAATGTGCGAAAATTATCCAGCAAGCCACTGCTTGTCGTGGAGCTTTAGATGGTTTTATCGCTGAATTGATCGAGGTTCATATACGGGAGCATATGATCGATCCCGATATTTCATTGAGCGACCCTAAAATCCGAGCAGCGGAGGATCTGGTGTCTATCATCAAGTCCTACCTGCTTTGAGGCGGCTGGCTATCCAGCTAATTATGTATGTGAAATATCTGGAAGAGATGTCGGTTCGCCGGTGGGTATTTCGAAGATTTTGCTGGCTAGCCGCCACATGGCTGGCCGATGGCTGATCAGCAGAAGCCCTGCCCCTGTGCGATCGAGCCACTCAGCCAAGCTCTCACCCAAAAGTGCTTCTGCTTTCGTGTCGAGCCCCTCGGTCGGTTCATCCAACAAAAGCCAAGGGCGTCCGGCGAGCAGCGCCCGGGCCAGAACGATCCGTCGCCTCTGCCCGCCCGACAGCCGGGCGCCATCACCGCCCAGCCATTGATGCAGTCCATCAGGGAGCGCGCGCACCACATCATCGACGCAGGCCACGCGCAAGGCGTCCCACAAAGCCTTTTCATCCAGCCCCGGACGGGCGAGTAGCAGGTTGTCGGCGATGCTCCCCGCAATCATGGGTGCATCCTGTCCCGCGAGGGCGAAGATGGGGCGCAGCGCTGCCAGCCCCAGTTCACGCGGCTCGATCCCCGCAACGGCCAGATCCTGAGGGGCATCCTGGCGTAGTCCGACCAGTGTTTCGAGCAGTCGCGTTTTTCCCGCACCCGAGGCGCCGCACACCAGCACCCTGCTGCCTGCTGGGAAACTTTGGCCGCACAGCGTCAGGGCGGGAGCGGGGGAGAGACAGGGAAGGGGAGCAATGCCGATATCTTCGTCGAGTTTGGCCAGATGGTGTTGCGCGCGGGCCAGATCATGTCCTCGCATGTCATTCATCACCAGCGCCCCCCACGCTTCGAGCGCGGCCATGGCTCCGAGCATGCCCAAGGCGAACGGGGCGGGCGTGGTCTGGGCGGATACTGCGATGAGGGCCACGGTGGCAGCCGCGATCATCGTCTGGACAGCGGAGATCATGCCCTCCGCCCGTGTCTCATCCATGCGGGCATCGTCATAGGCAAGGGCAGATGGTTCGAGCGCTGCTGCCATTGCAGGCGCCAGGCCGTAGATCGCAACATCGGCGGCAGGGCCGGCCATGTCGGCATAGTCCGCCTGAAGCGCAGCATGGGCGGCTGCTGTTCGGCGTTGCGGTTCCGGCAGCAGCCGTGCGGCCATGCCGCGCCCGGCCAGACGCATGACGATCAGCGCGGTCAGCAGGATGGCACCGCAGCGCCATCCTAGGATAAGCGCCGCTATCAACCCGGCCAGTGCTCCTGCCCAAGCGCCTGGGCGCGAAACCTGCCGGATGACCGCTTCTTCCAGCGCGTCTACCTCTTTGCCCAAGCGATTCGCTAGTGTGCCGCTGCGTCCGGCGTCATGTCCGGTCAACGCCCTAGCGGCCACGGCGGCGAAGAGTTCCGCGCGCACCTTGGCCAGCGCATAGAGCGCAGCGCGATGGCCCAGCATCCTTTCGCCGTAGCGCGATGTCGTCCGCATGATGGCGGCGGCGCGGATGCCCGCGCTGGGCAACAGATAGTTGAACCCCGCGACCGCCACCGGCCCGGCAAGGCCGGCCAGCGCGGCGCCCACCAGGAACCAGCCCGAGAGGGCCAGCAGCCCCACCGCCGACAGGCTGGCCACCATGGCGCAGGCCATGCCGAGCCGGATGGTCTGGCGCTGGCCCATCATGGCCTGACGCAAGGGGGCAATCATGGCGCCACCGCGCAGACGGAGGCCGCCATGGCGATCAGCGCGGCATCATGCGTGGCGACAACGACTAGCCTGTCCCTTGCCAGTTCGCCAAGCAAGGCGCGCACCGCCGCCGCCGTTCCGGCATCCAGATCGGCGGTCGGCTCGTCGAGAAGCAGGATGGGCCTTTGCGAGAGGATGGCACGGGCAAGCCCTATCCGTCGTCGTTCTCCGCCTGACAGGCTCGATCCGCGATGATCCACTGCCAGGTCGAGTCCGCCGCGGCGTGCCAGCATGGGGCCAAGGCCAAGGCGGTTCAGGCAAGCGAGCAGCTCGGCATCATCGGGCATGGTCTGGTCGGGTGTGGGTATGAGATTGGCGCGCAGGCTGCCGGGCAAGAGGGCGACTTGCTGGCCCGCCCAGCCGATGTGGGCATTGAGCGAGCCGGGCAGGAAGGCGCCGTCATCCGCCTGAAGCATGCCGCCGCAGGCAGGGCCCTGCCCAATGAGCGCGAGCAGAAGCGAGCTCTTTCCCGCGCCCGTGGGGCCGGTCACCGCATGGAGCCCAAGGGAAGTCCAGGCCCAGTTCAAAGGGCCAATGCTTGCGCCATCGGCATGGGTGAGCATGACATCACGCCCCTGCCACAGGCGGGGCGGTGCGAAGGGGGCAGGCTGCGGTGAGATGGCGTCCAGCTGGTCCCTCATGGCGGCAAGGGCGGCCTCGCCTTGCTGCTTGTCGTGATAGGCGGCGGCCAGACGGCGCATCGCCAGATAGAATTCGGGCGCCAGCGCCAGCGCATAGAAGGCGCGGGGCAGGGTCAGGGCCTCGGGTGCGGGGAAAGGCAGCAGGTGCAAAAGGGAAAAGCCGCAATAGACCGCGACGAGCGCCACGCTGAGCGCGGCGAAGAAGTCGAGGATCGCGCTGGAGGCAAAGGCGATGCCCAGCACGCCCATGGTGCGCCTCGCGGCGTCCTGCGCGGCGCTGCCCAGATGGCGGGTGATACGTTCCTCGGCCCCATAGGTGAGGATCATGGGCAGGGAACGCAGGCGATCGACGAACAGGCCCGAAAGGCGCGTCAGGGCCCGATGCTGTGCCTGGGCCTTGCGGGCCGCCGCGCCTCCGGCCAGCGCCATGGCGAGAATGAACGGAACCAGCGTGACCAGCATGATGAGTGCCGCAACCCAGCTTGCAGGAGCGACGGCCGCCGCGATCAGGAGGGGGGAAAGACCACTGGCCATGCGCAGGGGCAGGAAGCGGGCGATGAGGCCGCCGGTTTCAGCGATCGAATCGACCGCGAGATGCATGTCCTCACCGATCAGACGTCCCCGTCTCAGGCGACTGCGCAGCAAGGGAGCATGCAGAGCCTCACGCAGCCTCGCGCGCATCGCCGCCGCCGCCGCCTGTCCGGCGATGCCAGCGCGCCAGATGGCCAGCGCACGGACACATCCCCCTGCCACAAGCAGTCCTGCGGCCAAAGGCCAGACCTGCCTTGCAACAGTGCTTGCCGTCACCGCCAGGGCGATGCCGCCGGCCACGGGAATCGCGCCGATACTGTCGGTTAGCCACCACAGGGCGGCGCGTCGGTCGACCTTGGTCGGGGGCAGTAGGATGGTGGATGGCTTGACCATATTCGCAAATGCTCATATTGGCAAATCCGTGATTGGCAAGCGAGTCCTGCTCGCGCACCCCCGTTGCTCGTCGCATCTTCGGCGCCTTGGGGCGCCTGCCATCAAGGGATCCTGTCCGATGGATATGGCGGTCATCGAACTTTCTCGCCTGCAGTTTGCGCTGACGGCGATGTATCATTTTCTCTTCGTCCCTCTGACGCTGGGCCTCTCCTTCATGCTGGTCATCATGGAGAGCATCTATGTCATCACCAAGCGGCCCATCTGGCGTGTCATCACGCGCTTCTGGGGCAAGCTATTCGGCATCAATTTCGTGCTGGGCGTGGCAACGGGCCTCACCATGGAATTCGAGTTCGGCACCAACTGGGCCTATTACGCGCATTATGTGGGCGACATCTTCGGCGCTCCGCTGGCGATCGAGGGGCTGATGGCCTTCTTCCTCGAAGCCACGATGGTGGGCGTGATGTTCTTCGGCTGGGATCGGCTCAGCCGCCGTCAGCATCTGCTGGTCACCTTGCTGGTGGCGCTGGGCACCAATCTTTCGGCCCTGTGGATACTGATCGCCAATGGCTGGATGCAGAACCCCACCGGCGCGAGCTTCAACCCGGCCACGATGCGCATGGAGGTGACGGACTTTTCCGCCGTTTTGTTCAATCCGGTGGCGCAGGCCAAATTCGTCCATACCGTCAGTGCGGGCTATGTCTGTGCGGCGACCTTCGTGATGGGGGTTTCGGCCTATTATCTCCTGCGTGGCAAATGGACCAATGTGGCGCGCCGCTCGATGATGGTGGCCTCGGCCTTCGGGCTGGCCTCAGCCCTCTCGGTCGTGGTGCTCGGTGACGAGAGCGGCTACACGCTGACCGACAACCAAAAGATGAAGCTGGCGGCCATCGAGGCCATGTGGGAGACTGAGCCCGCGCCCGCCTCGATCACGCTGGTGGGCCTGCCTGACGTGGCCGCGCGCACCACCCACTTCGCGATCAAGCTGCCTTATGTCATGGGGTTGATCGGCACGCGCAGCCTGACCGGGCAGATCGACGGCATCGAGGAACTGGTGCTGAAGGCTGACGAGCGCATTCACAGCGGCGTCATCGCCTATGATGCCGTCGAGCGTCTGAAGATCAACCGCGCCGACACCGCCGCCATGGCCGCCTTTGAAACGCACAAGCGCGACATCGGCTTTGCCCTGCTCCTGAAGCGCTACGTGGCCGACCCACGCAAGGCTGATGAAGCCACGATCACCAAGGCGGCCTGGGACACGGTGCCCAACGTGCCGGTGATGTTCTTTCTGTTCCGCTTCATGGCGGGGCTCGGTTTCGGCTTCATCGCCTTTTTCGGCATGGCTTTCTATTGTGCCTCGGCCTGTCAGTTCAGGAAGCGGTGGTTCCTCAAGCTGGCGATCTTCATGATCCCGCTGCCCTGGGTGGCCATCGAATTCGGCTGGGTTCTGGCCGAGATCGGGCGCCAGCCATGGGCTGTCGACGGCGTGCTGCCCACCTTCCTAGGGGCTTCCTCGCTGACAGTGCCGCAGATCTGGACGACGATCTTCGGCTTCACCGCGCTTTATGGAACGCTGGCGGTGATCGAGGTGCGGTTGATGATCGCCTCCATTCGCAAGGGCCCCGTCGAACACCACGATGAAACTGCCAGCGAAGCGGGCTTTGCCCCGCTGCCTGCCGAATAAGGGAGCAGAGGCGATGCATATTCCTCTCGACTATGAAACGCTGCGCCTGATCTGGTGGGTGCTGCTCGGCGTGCTGCTGATCGGCTTCGCCCTCACCGACGGTTATGATCTGGGCGTGGCCAGCCTGCTGCCTTTCGTGGCGCGCCGTGACGAGGAGCGCCGTCAGGTCATCAACGCCATCGCGCCGCATTGGGAAGGCCATCAGGTGTGGCTGATCCTGGGTGGCGGGGCGATCTTTGCCGCCTGGCCCTTTGTCTATGCGGTCAGCTTCTCAGGCTTTTATCTGGCCATGTTCCTGGTGCTGGCATCGCTGATCCTGCGCCCGGTTTCATTCAAGTACCGATCCAAGCACGCCGACCCCGCGTGGCGTTCGCGCTGGGATATGGCGCTGTTCGTTGGCGGCTTTGTGCCGGCGCTGGTGTTCGGCGTGGCGGTGGGCAATGTGCTGACAGGCGCCCCCTTCCGTTTCGACAGCGACCTGCGCATGACCTATGAGGGCAGCCTGCTGGGTCTCTTCACGCCCTTCACACTGCTGGCTGGTCTGCTCTCAGTAGCGATGCTGATGATGCATGGCGCGGCTTGGCTGGCGGTGAAGATCGAGGACGGTCCCGTGCTGGAGCGCGCACGTCGCTTCGGGCGCGGGGCGGCGATGGCCACCATCGTGCTTTTCGCGTTGGGCGGTGTGATGATCGCCAAGGGCGCGATGGGCATGCGGCTGGATGGTGTGGTTGATGCCGCTGGTCCGTCCAATCCGTTGATGTCGGCCAGTGTCGGCGCGCCGGGCGGCTGGCTGGCCAATTACGGCGCGCATCCCTGGATGCTGATTGCGCCCATCGCCGGGCTGGTCGGGCCGCTGGTGGCCATGGCGGGCATTGGCATGCGGCGGGGCTGGCTCAACCTGGCTGGCAGCGCGGCGGCCATCAAGGGCATCATCGCCACCGTCGGCCTCTCGATGTTCCCGTTCATCCTGCCCAGCTCGATCGACCCGCGTTCCAGCCTGACGGTCTGGAATGCCTCCTCCAGCCATCTCACGCTGTTCATCATGCTGATCGTGACCTGCGTGTTCCTGCCGGTGGTGCTGGCCTACACGGCCTGGGTGATGAAGATGCTCGCGGGCCGCATCACGCTCGGCGAAGTTCGCTCCAACCCCGACTTCTATTGATCAGGGAGACAGCCCATGTGGTATTTTTCGTGGATTTTGGGTCTGGGGCTGGCGGTGGGCTTCGGCATCATCAACGGCCTGTGGCACGAGTTCAATTCGCCCATCGACGACGATCCGGCGATCTGATCCGACCATGTGGCCGGTGAGGGGGCGAGGCGGATCAGACCTTCCCGAATGATGGCCCCGCCTCCCATGGCTTCATCGCAAAACCCCCACAGATCCATGAGCGGAGCTGTGGGGGTTTTGTTGCAGGACGGATAAGGCGCGTTCAGCCCTGCGCGGCGAACTGGTCATAGGCCTCAACCGCCTGGGCCGCATACATCAGGCTCGGCCCCGCGCCCATGTAGAGCGCCATGCCCATGGTCTCCATGACCTCCTGCCGACTGGCCCCCTGCTCAACCGCCGCCTTGGCGTGAAAGGCGACACAGCCATCGCATCGGATCGCCACGGCAATAGCCAGCGCGATCAGCTCCTTGGTACGTGTATCGAGCGTGCCTTCGCTGGTGGCCGCACTGGCCATGGCGGAAAAGGCCTTCATCACCTCGGGCGCGCCCAGACGGACCTCCTTGATCGCGCCGGACAGATCCCTGGTCATCTGTGGCCAGTCCTTGTTCATGCTTTATCTCCTTCCAGAAAAAAAAAGCCGCCGACCCCAGGCTGCGGGACCGACGGCTGAACCAGATCACGGTTAAGCGCGTTCAGCGATCAAGCGCGCCGACCAGCGCATCGAGCTGCCATGCGGCAACAAGGCTTTGGCCCTCCGCCTCAATGTGTGCGGCCTGCGCGGTCACGGCTTCGCGCTCGGCATCAAGCACCGCCAAGGTAGGTTTGGCCCCCACCTTGGCCTCCAGCCGTGTCGAGCGCAGGGCTTCGTCTGCCGCGGCGCTGCGGGCCTGGGTCGCCTCGGCCATGCGCCGCGCGGTGGACAGGCCGGTCCATGCGGAGATCACCGCCGTATCGATCTGGTCGCGCGCGTCGCGGGCGCGTGCCTCGCTGCCGTCCACATTGGCGTCCGCCTCGTGAATCTTGGCCGAGGTGCGCCCACCCGCCCATAGTGTCCAGTGGCCGCGAATTCCGACAGAGACCGCATCGGCGCGGTAATCGGGGAAGAACTGGTCGCGGGTGCGGGTCGCCTCGGCATAGGCGCCAATGGTGGGCAGGCTTTCTGCCTTGGCGGCGCGCACGCCGGCGCGGGCGATGTCGACGCCCTTTTCCGCTTGCGCCAGAGCTGGGTTGTTCTGATGCGCCCCGTCGATCGCTTCCTCCAGCGTGGGCGGGGTGGGTGGAGGCGAGGGCAGGGGGGATAAAGCGCCCGCGTCATGACCGGTCAGGCGGCGGTATTGCGCCTCGGCGGTGATCCGGCGGCCTTGCGCCTGCGCGAGACCGGCTTGGCCCTCGGCCCGGCGCGCGGTGGCGCTGGCAAGGTCGGAGGCGGGGATCTCGCCGCTCTTGAAACGCAGGCCTGCCTGCCGCTCGACCTCGGTGAGTTCGCCCAGCAGCTGGTCGTAACGTGCCTCGATCCTTCGCGCGGTCAGCACCTCTGCATAGGCTGCCACCGCGCCCACCATGATGCGGGCGCGGGCATCGACCAGGCCCAGTTGGGCAACATCCATCCCGCCGCGTGCCTGGTCGATGGCGGCTGCCACCCTGCCGCCGGCATAGAGCGGCATCTCAGCCCCGGCCTTGAGGGCCAGCGGGGTGGTGTTCTGGGCGGTGAAACCGAAGAAGCCGCCATTGTCGATGCGCCCGGTACCGATCTCTCCCTCCACAGCCACCAGTGGATGACCCTGTGCCCTGGCGGCATCGAAACGGGCACGCGCCGCTGCATTATCCGCCTGCGCCTCGGCCAGCACGGGGGCATGGGCCAGTGCATCGGCAAGCGTGGTGGCCAGATCCTGCGCCTGCGCCGTGGCAGCGGGCAAGCACAGGGGCAGAGCACAGATCAGAAGGCTGACAGGCACGCGCATCACACCCATCCTTATTCGAAGGTGCAGCCGGGCCGGGCGCCCAGCGCCTTGAACACCATGGCGGCGGGGCAAAAGCCGGTGAAGCTCGCCTGGATCATGTTGGCCCCGGCGAACATCGTGAGGTAGATCCAGGCCGGGTGGATGAAATGGGCGGCCAGCGCGCTGCCCAGCACCACGCTGCCGGCAAAACGCATCACGGCTGTATCGAGCGTCATCATGCCTCTCCCTTTTGAGTTTGCTTGAGCTTGTTGATGCCGAGCATCTGAAGCGCGAGCTTCTCGTAAAGCGGCTCGCTGGTGCCGGTGCGCACCTTGCGCAGGAAGTATTTCTCGAAACCGACCTTGGCCATGTGCACCCACTTGCCCTGCGAGGACCAGTTGACGTTGCGGGGAGGCAGTTGCGGCTGGGCTACGAAAGCAACGCCGCCATCGCCGAAATCAGCCAGACACACCGCGTTCCATGAAGGGATCTCATTGGGCTCGCGCCCCTTGATCTGGGCCGCGAGATTGTGCGCAACGGCGGTCACCATGCTTTCGATCATGAAGCCGGTCTTGGGCACGCCAACGGGTACCGGTGTCGGGCCAATGGGTGGAATGGCAACGCACACCCCAAGCGAATAGACGTTGCGGAAGTTGGGATTGCGCTGGTGCTTGTCCGCCAGGATGAAGCCGCGCGGGTTGGTCAGCCCCTCGATGCCATGCACGGCCTTGATGCCGCGGAAGGCGGGCAGGATCATCGAATAGCCAAAGGGCAGGTCATGCGCCTTCTTGACCTTGGCGTCCTCGTCCAGTTCCTCCACATGCATCATGCCGGCCTCGACGGCGGTGATGCGCGCATTGGTCACCCATTTGATGTGGCGATTGCGCATCTCGCTTTCGAGCAAGCCCTTCGTATCGCCCACGCCGTCCAGGCCCAGATGGCCGATGTAGGGCTCGGGCGTCACGAAGGTCATGGGCACCGCGTCGCGGATCTTGCGGCGGCGCAGTTCGGTGTCGAGGATCAGCGCGAATTCATAGGCCGGGCCAAAGCAGGAGGCCCCCTGTGCCGCGCCCACGACGATGGGACGCGGATCCTGGCAGAAGGCATCGAACAGGTCGGCGGCATGGGTGGCATGGTCGGTGCGGCACACCGACACCGTGTGACCATCCGGGCCAAGGCCGCTCACCTCGTCAAAGGCCAGATCCGGACCGGTGGCGATCACCAGATAGTCGTAGGTGAGGCTGGAGCCATCGGCCAGGTCCAGCCGGTTTTCCGTCGGATGCACGCGCGCGCATCCCACGCTGGTAAAGCCGATCCCCTTCCTGCGCATGACCGGCGGCAAGTGAACGCGGATGGCATCGGCCTGCCGCCAGCGCACGGCCACCCAGGGATTGGACGGCACGAACCAGTAGTCCTCGCTGTCGGAGACCACCGTAACCTCGGCCCGGCCCTTGGTGGCATCGCGGATTTCATAGGCGGCAATGGTGCCGCCAAGCCCTGCACCCAGGATGACGATGCGCGGCAAGGACATTGGTTGCTCTCCCTTTCGATGATGCGTGGCAGGTCCATCTTGAGTCGCTTCGCCTGCCTGAAACACTCTTGACGAATATTCGTAAAATACAATATAAGCAAGTGGTGATTTTAAGGCGGTGCGCTCGGGTATCGCAGGGAGGCGTCTCATGATCTTCGGCATTGGAAAGACAAGAAAACATCACGAAATCGGGGCAAGCTCGCTCCACGGCATGATCACGGCGAATCAGGTCGTGATCGTTGATGTGCGGGAGCCGGACGAGTTTGCCGCCGGGCACATTCCCGGTGCGATCAACATGCCACTCTCGACGTTTCTCCCTGCCGCCCTGCCAGCTCATCCGGGCAAGGTGGTGGTGCTCAACTGTCAGGGCGGCAAGCGTTCGGGCATGGCGCTTGACCGCTGCGCGGCAGTCGGATCGGCGGTCGACACGCATCTGTTCGGTGGTTTCGGTGCCTGGGTCGCGGCTGGACTGCCGGTCGCGCGCTGAGTTGCTGAAAAGCCGTAAGGACGGGAGGGAATGATGCGCAAGGACCTGGGGCTGATCGTGATGCTGGCGTTGCCGCTGGCAGCTTGCGGCAAGGAGGAGGCGCCCCAGCAGGCACCTGGCATGGTCGCGGGACCGCGTTTGACGCTCGCGGCCATTGAGACGACTGATTGGCAAAGTGTCTCCGCAGAAGTGACCACACAGGATCAGGCTCAAGTCATCGCGCGGATCCCCGGTGTGCTCACCAGCCTGTCGGTGCGCGCAGGCGATAGCGTTCGCAAGGGGCAGGTGATCGGTCGCATCACCGACAACCAGTTGGCGTATCAGGCTGATGCCTATGGCGCGCAGGCCTCCGCCGCTGCCGCTCAGGCCCAGCAGGCCGGGGCTGAACTGGCGCGGGTGAAATTCCTCACGGCCAATGGCGTCTATGCGCAGGCCCGGCTCGATCAGGCCGAGGCAGGGGCGCGTTCGGCGCAGGCCCAGATCGCGGCGGCGCGGGCGCAGCAATCGGCGGTGCGTGCCGTGGCTGGCAACGGGCTGGTGGTCGCTCCGGCCAATGGCCGCGTGCTGCGCGCCGATGTGCCCGCCGGCTCGCCGGTGGCGCCCGGCATGGTGGTGGCCGCTGTCACCTCCGGCCCGGTGGTGCTGCGCCTCGATCTGCCCGAGGCTCTCGCGGCCAAGGTACGGACCGGCGCAAGTGTCCGCGTCGAGGGCATGACCGGAGAGGGTCATGTCACGCGGATCTATCCCGCGGTGCAGGGCGGACAGGTCAGTGCCGATGTCGCCATGGCCGGTCTCGATGCCGCACTGATCGGTCGGCGTATCGCCGCCAGTCTGGCGGCTGGCACCCATCGCGGACTCGTCGTGCCGCGCGGCTTTGTCACGGCGCGCTATGGCCTCGATTATGTCGAGGTGGTGGGCAAGGACGGGACCGCGAGCACCGTCCCGGTCCAGACGGCCCCTGCCACGGATGGCAAGGTTGAACTGCTTTCCGGCGTGTCGGCCGGAGATGTGCTCGTCGGGGGGGCGCAATGAAACTGGGCATCTCGGGCCGCATCACCCGCGCGACGATCGCCTCGCCGCTGACACCGCTGTTTCTGCTGGCGGCGATTCTGGTCGGCTTGATCGCGACAATCACCATTCCGCGCGAGGAAGAGCCGCAGATCAAGGTGCCGATGGTCGATATCCGCGTTGCCGCGCCGGGGCTTTCGGCGGCGGACAGCGTGGAGCTGGCCGGCAAGCCGCTGGAACAGATTGTCAAGTCGATCGACGGGGTGGAGCATGTCTACACCCAGGCGCAGGACAATGGCGTGATGGTGACGGCCCGCTTCAACGTGGGGCAGGATCCGGAGGCCGCAGCCACCCGCGTCGACGAGAGGATCAAGGCCAACATCGACAAGATCCCGGCGGGCGTGCAGCCCCCGCAGATTACGGTGCGCGGCATTTCGGACGTACCGATCCTGGTGCTGACACTGACCCCCAAAGGGCCGGGCTGGGACGAGCGCAGTCTTTACACGCTGGCGGGCAAGCTGCGCACCGAGGTCGCCAAGGTGGATGATGTGGGGCTCACCTTCATCACCGGCGGCCAGCGCGATGCCATCCGCATCATTCCCGATCCGGCAAAGCTGGCCGCCGCGCGCGTGCCGCTCTCCAGCGTGATGGAGGCTGTGCGTCAGGCCGGGCGTTCCTTCCCGGCGGGTACCGTCCGTGAAGATGGGCAGGCTCTGGCCGTGATGGCCGGGGCGCCTTTGCAGAGCGCCGATGCGCTGCGCCGTTTGACGGTGCGTTCGGCAAGCGGGGCGCCGGTGCTGCTGGGCGATGTGGCGCGTGTTGAGCAGGGCGGGGCGCAGGATCAGGCGCACAGCTGGCGCTGGGCGCGGGACGGTGCCGGGAAGAATGGCGGTTGGTCCATGGCGCCGGCTGTCTCCATCGCTATTGCCAAGCGCAACGGGGCCAATGCGGTGGATGTCTCGCAGGCGGTGGTGGCGCGGGTGCAGGGGCTCAAGGGCGGATTGATCCCGGCCAGCGTGGCCGTCAACGTCACCCGCGATTATGGCGAGAGCGCCAATGACAAGGCCAATGAACTGATTTTCCATCTGGCGCTGGCCACCGTCTCGATCGTCATCCTCATCGGCTTTGCCATCGGTTGGCGCGAGGCGGGGGTGACGGCCATCGTCATTCCCACCACCATCATGCTCACCATGTTCGCCAGTCGCATCATGGGCTTTTCGATCAACCGGGTCAGCCTCTTCGCGCTGATCTTCTCGATCGGTATTCTGGTGGATGATGCGATCGTGATGATCGAGAACATCGCGCGTCATTGGGGCATGAAGGATGGTCGCAGTCGACAACAGGCCGCCATCGAGGCCGTCGCTGAAGTGGGCAACCCCACCATCATCGCCACCCTGACGGTGGTGGCTGCCCTGTTGCCGATGTTGTTCGTCTCGGGCCTGATGGGCCCCTATATGGCGCCCATTCCGATCAATGCCTCGGCGGCCATGGTGTTTTCCTTCTTCGTGGCGGTGGTGATCGCGCCCTGGCTGATGGTGCGCTTTGCGCGGGCAACGCTCAGCCATGGCCATGATGGCGAGGATGGCGGCAAGCTGGGTGCTATCTATGCCCGCTATGCCGCACGCGTCATCGCTACCCGGGCCAGCGCACGGCGCTTCCTGATCGGCGTGGGCGTGGCCACGCTGGTTGCCTGCTCGATGTTCTATTTCAAGGCGGTGACGGTCAAGCTGCTGCCCTTCGACAACAAGAGCGAGGTGCAGCTTGTGATCGATATGCCGGCGGGCACGTCGTTGGAGCAGACCGGCCGTGTGGCCGAGCAGGCTGCCGCCATCGCCCGCCAGATCCCCGAGGTGACCGCCATGGAGGCCTATGCTGGCACGGCGGCGCCCTTCAACTTCAACGGTCTGGTCCGGCACTATTTCCTGCGCGCCCAGCCGGAGATGGGCGATGTGATAGTCACTCTGGCCCCCAAGGGCGATCGCAACCGGTCGAGCCATGCCATCGCGGTGGATCTCCGCCAGCGTCTGCGTGGCATGGCGCTGCCTGCGGGCGGTGTCATCAAGGTGGTGGAAACCCCGCCCGGCCCGCCCGTGCTGGCCACTCTGCTGGCCGAGGTCTATGGGCCTGATGAGGCCACGCGGCAAAGGACCGCACTGGTGCTGGAGCAAATTTTCAAATCGGTGCCCTTCATTGTCGATACCGGCAATTCCTTCGGTCTGCCGCGCCCGACGCTGCGGCTGGTGCCCGACCGCGATAAACTCGACCACTATGGCATTGGCGAGGGGCAGGTGCTCGATTCGATCGGCGCGCTGATGGGCAGGCAGGTGCTGACCTATGTGCCCCAAGGGCCGGGGCGTGATCCGCTGCCGGTCGAGATCGGACTGGACCAGAGCCAGCGCCAGGCGAGTGGGGTGCTGGCGGCGACGCCGGTCGCAGCCACCCCCGCTGGCCAGTTGCTTGGGCTGGGCGAACTGGTGGACTTTCGACGGGAGACAGGCGGTCAGACGATCTTCCGTCGCGATGGGCGCGGAGCTGCGATGGTGATGGCCGATATGGCGGGTCGGTATGAAGCGCCGATCTATGGGCTGATGGCGGTGGACAAGGCCGTGGAGGCTTATGACTGGGCGGGCCACGGCATGGTGAAGCCCCAGATCCTGATGCACGGCCAGCCGCAGGATGAAAGCCGCCCCTCGATCCTGTGGGATGGCGAATGGGAGATCACCTGGGTGACCTTCCGCGATATGGGCGGGGCCTTCATGGTGGCGCTGCTGGCGATCTATGTGCTGGTGGTGGGGCAGTTCGGCAGTTTCAAACTTCCGCTGGTGATCCTGACACCCGTGCCACTTACGCTGATCGGCATCGTGCTGGGCCATATGCTGTTTGGCGCGCCCTTCACGGCCACCAGCATGATCGGTTTCATCGCGCTGGCGGGCATCATCGTGCGCAATTCGATCCTGCTGGTCGATTTCATCCGCCACACCGCCACGCCGGGCAAGCCCCTGCGTCAGGTGCTGATCGAGGCGGGGCGCATCCGCGTGAAGCCCATTGCCCTGACAGCGGCGGCGGCCATGATCGGTGCCAGTGTGATCCTGACCGATCCGATCTTTCAGGGGCTGGCCATCTCGCTGCTCTTTGGTCTCGCGTCCTCCACGCTGCTCACCCTGCTGGTCATTCCGGCGATCTATGTGGTCTTGCGCGATGACGGGATGGCACTATCTGCGGAGTCACGATGAAACCGACGGATCTCACCGAGCTCAAGGCCAATGCGGCCTTCATGTCCCAGCGCCTCAAGGCGATGAGCAACGCCGAGCGCCTGCTGATGATGTGCCGGATGGACGAGGGCGAGGTGAGCGTCAACGAGCTGGTGGCGCTCACTGGCCTCAAGCAGTCGGCCGTATCGCAGCATCTGGGCATCCTGCGGGCCGAGGATGTTGTGGAGGTGCGGATCGACGCCAATGTGCGCTGGTACCGGTTGAAGGACCCGATTGTCTCAGGGGTGATCCACGCGCTCTGTGATCTCTGCGAGGTGCACGGGCTACAGCAGCCGGCGGCCGGTGCCGTGGCGGCTGCGGACCATTCTTGAACCTTCGCCCTAGCGGCGCTTGCGGCAGGTGCTGATCCCGAAAAGTGTGTAGGCGGGGCAGAAGCCGATCAGCCCGGTGATCAGCGGTATCAGGCCGATCCAGCCCAATGGTGTTTTTGGGCCGACAAAGACAAGCGAAACCACCAAGATGCCAAGGATGATTCTGACCAGGCGGTCGAAGCCGTTTTCATTGCGCATCGTCCATCTCCTTTTTTGATGGCAGAAGGGTAGAAGCGGCGAGCGATCGGGTCTGTGATGTAGATCAGTTTAGCGAGATCTTCTTCGCCTCGGCCAGTGCCGGAAGACGCAGGGGACGATGGCTACGGAGAATGGTGGCTAGGCATCCATCGTGATCGCCAGCTCCGCCCGCGACCGATCGAGAATAATTCTCAAAACCCGGTTCAGCAGGACGAAGTCAATCGTCCCGGCGTGCAGGCATAGTTCTGCGTCGGGTCGCGCAGGTTAACCGTTACAGCCTTCACCGCGCACCGGGTGATCAATTGGTAACCCCGGTGAGAATCGAGGCAAGGCGCCGGTCCGGATGCCTGTTGCGCGCGTCGTCGCACGGGATCAATATCTTGGCATGCCTTCTCTGTCGGACAGACTGCGCGGGAAGCATCAGACGGCCACACATGCTTCATGCTGCAAGATCGCAAGTCGCGATCTCGGTTGCTCTCTTAGAGGCGCCAATCGCCTTCGGCGTGCTCAAACCGGAGAGATGCCGTCCTCCAATTGAGAAGGGAACGGGTCACAGCGTTGACATAGTCGCTGCGTCGGTTCTGCACGTCCAGATAATAGGCGTGTTCCCAGACATCGATGACAAGAAGAGGGATCTGGTTGTCCATCATCGGATTGCCTGCATTGGACGTGGCTGTCACGCGCAACTTGCCATTTTCGAGCACAAGCCAGCCCCAACCGCTGCCAAATTCTCCAGCCGTCACCTTCGCCAATTCGTCGAGCAAGGCGTCATGGTTGCCAAAATCACGTTTTATGGCGCCTGCCAGCCTTGCTGAAGGGCTGGTCGCTGTGGGGCTCAGGCTTTGCCAATAGAGGTTGTGATTCCAGGCCTGTGCCGCATTCTCAAAGATGGCGTGCTTGCTCGGCTGACCGGCACTTGCAAGGATGATATCCTCCAGTGGATCCTGCGCCTGCGGAGTTCCCGCAACGAGCGCGCTAAGCTTCGCGAAATACGAAGCATGATGCTTGTTGAAGTGAAGGCCGATCGTGCGGGCCGAGATAAATGGCTCCAGCGCATTCACGGCGAAGGGAAGTGCGGGCTGTGAAAGAGGGGACCGGTCGATTGCCGGCACGGCTTCGGTTGCTTTGCATGGGCTTAGATCGAGCATGACGCTTCCCGCGGCCGCCATTGCTTGCAATACGGCGCGACGTGACTTGATAGGCATGTGCAAAGCTTTCCTGTCCCGTGTGGTTTCGAAATGCCTGCCTCAGGGCCGACATTTGGAGCGATCGTGATCGACATGCACCTCGTGCGCATCGTACGTTGCGGAGGCTTTTGTAAACCACCTACCCAAGACGTCATGGTGCAGAGATGTCCTCACCTCAAACCCTTGCGAAATCTCTGTCGGAGATCCGGTAAGGGGGGGGCTTGCGGTGAAGAGCCCAGGTTGAGGCCGCCATTTATCGTCGGCAGCTACGTCTTTGCGCTTCTTCCTCTGACGGAGAGAATGTTGGGATAATTTAATGTAATTTCCAAGTGCCTGTTAGTGCGTGTTTTTCCATTGAGCGATTATGTGAAGGGATGCCCTTGCCTCATAAGTGAAATATAAATTCCATAGTGGCGCCCTGAATATAGTCCAGGGAGCCTTTACTGACATGTCATACAGCACTCTGCGTGGGCGTTCCCCCGCGCCTGTTCGACTGCTTGCGTCGGCAGCAACAATCAGCCTGATTCCGGTGGCCTTGATGGTGCCGATGGCGGCCCTTGCGCAGACGGTTCCGCAAGAGACCATTGTGGTCAATGGCCATAATGACGCTCAGACAATCGCACCAGGCATCACCCCGCTGACTGCTGTACAGCCAACCTCGATCATCTCGGCCGATTTCATCGCAAAAAACCTTCCACCCTCGGGCAATTATGACGAAGCGATCAAGTTCAGTCCTTCAGTGTTTGACACGGCGCCGAACGGGCCAGGCCTTGCGGAAAGCCAGAACATTTCGATCCGTGGGTTCCAGGACGGCCAGTTCAACGTCACGTTCGACGGCATTCCCTGGGGCGACGCGAATGATTTCACCCATCACACCACCAGCTATTTCATGGCCCATGACCTGGGGCAGATCACCGTCGACCGCGGCCCCGGCACGGCCGCGACCATCGGCAATGCCACGTTCGGCGGCACCGTCTACACGCTGTCCAAGGCGCCCGAGGACACGTTTAGTGTCAGCCCCTATGTGTCCTATGGCAGTTTCAACACTTTCGATGCGGGCGTTGAACTGAACACGGGCAAGCTCAACAGTTCGGGCACGCGCATCTTCGTTGATGCCGAAACGCTCAGTTCAGATGGCTATCTCACCTGGGAGCGTCAGCGGCGGCAGAACATCTATGGCAAGCTGGTTCAGCCGATCGGCGGCAATTTTACCTTCACGGTCGTGGGAATGTACAATCACGTCCACCAGAACATTTCACTGGGCGCGACTCAGGCTCAGCTTGCGCAGTCTGGGCCGAATTTTGGTCTCTCGAACGATCCGACAAACCAGAATTACTATGGATATAATGCTGATTTCATCAAGACAAATTTCGAATATGGCGATCTCGCAGGTAGTTGGGGTGATGGCTGGTCCATCGACAGCAAGATCTATTCGTATGCCTATATCCACACGGGCCTGAACGGAGAAGATCCTAATGGTGAATATCCCAATCAGGTGGTGACAGTATCAGGAGGACCGCAAATTTCAGGCGTCCCCGGACAGTTGCTTGTTAATGATTATCGATCGATCGGCACTATCACCCGTCTAACGAAGAAGATGCCCTTCGGGGATATCCAAAGCGGTCTGTGGTACGATCATCAGACCAATTATCGTCATCTAAACGAAGTCATCATGTCCAATGGATTGATGGCTAATCTGGATGATAGTGGCAACAGCGCAACTGGCGACCCGGGTACCGGGGCCATCAACGGCATCGACCGGGACCTGCATCAAACCTTGCAGACTTTGCAGCCCTATCTGCAAGTGAATGTCAAACCACTTTCCGGCCTGACGCTGACACCCGGCGTCCGCTATTCCTGGTTTCAGCGCGATGTGAACGCGATCGTCAATGTAAAATACCCCGCCTCGGCTGATTACAGCAATACCTTCCATTCCTGGCTGCCCAGCTTTGAAGGCCGATATGAGATCAATCCCCACTGGTCGACCTATGCGCAGGTGGCCAAGGGCTTCCTGGCACCCAACGAGAATTATTTTAACTATTCGAATCCAGCCTCGACAAACTACCAGCCGGAAACGACCTGGAACTACCAGATCGGCACCACCTGGCAGAAGAATGGCCTCTCATTAGCGCTCGACGCTTATATGATCGACTTCTCGAATCTGATTGCCTCGATTGGCAGTGTCGGTGGTTTGCCAATATATGGGAACCTTGGAGGCGTGCATTACCGAGGCATTGAGGGCGAAGCGACCGTGCCCTTGGGCAAAGGCTTCAGCGCTTATGTTAACGGATCGATTAATTCGGCTCTCAGCACTGCGACGAATACCTGGGTTCCCAATGCGCCGAAGGGCACCGCAGCTGGAGGGCTGATCTACAGCCATAATGGTCTTTATGCATCGATTCTGGCTAAATGGGTTGGGGCCCGCTATGGGGATACTGGCGATACGCAGTATTTGGGAGCCTATGCAACCGCCGATATCTCACTCGGTCTTGATCTCGATCGGCTTGTGCGAAAAGCGTATGGCGCCAAACTCAAACTGAACATCCAGAACGTAACGAACAGCACCAAAATTATCAATCTTGCTGGTTACACGGTTGGGGCGGGAACCCCTTTGTACTGGACGAATGCAGGTCGTAGCGTGTTTGCTACTCTCGAATTGAAAATTAAATAATTATACATGAATTTATTGCCGAATACCGCAAGGGTGAGCCTGAGTGGTATTCGGTCAATTATTTCTGAATTTTCTGTAATTCATCAGTTGCACGCAATTTTTGGTACAATCGAGCGTTGGTTCGCCGCAAGGTGACGATGCCGACGGCCAGCAGGGGCAGGGCGCTGATGGCGATGGAGAGATCGCCCCGCCAGCGGTAAAGCAGCACGCCCAGCACGCCGCCAAGCAGGAAGGCGCCGATGGTGCCCACATGCAGGCGCAACCTGACCCATGTTCTGAGGCGATCTTCTCTCCCCTCGCTGCCGCGATCGCGGGCGATCAGGCGGGCCAGGCCGATCCCGACGTCGGTGGCCATGCCGGAGATATGAGTGGTGCGGACACGAGCGTCGGAAATATGGGTGACGATGGCATTTTGCAGACCCATAAGAAAGCTGAGGCCAAGGATGAGGCAGGCAATGCGCTCCGCAGCGGCCAGCAGCGGCGCGGCTACGCCCAGCACCGCCAGCAGCCCCGCCTCCACCAGCACGACATGGGCATAGATCGTGGCGATCTTCAGGCGCAAGCCGGTCTCGATGGCCAGGGAAGACAGGGCTGACCCGGCAATGAACGTGGCCACCACGGCCAGATAGAACAGTCCGTGTCCCCATTGGCCAAGCGCGATCAGGCTGGAAAGGGTGGAGACATTGCCGGTCATGTTGCCGGCAAAGAAGCCGACGGCGTGATAGGCGGCGGCGTTCAGGCTGCCAGCAACGCCTGCCAGAATGAAGGCCAGGCGGCGATCAAGCCTTGGGTCGCGGGCTTCGCCGCGCTGAATCAACACGGGAAACGATCTCCTTTCATGGGTAGAGTGGGCCATACAGCAACGGAAAGACAGGAAGAATTGAATATCGCCTGCAATTCTGGGAGTCTGTCTGGAAATTCGGTCATGCCGAATGTGCGGCACCGGCTCTGAAATCATCAATCCTGTTCCGGGTGTCGCTGGGTATGCTCTCTGGAAAACGCGGTGATATTTTCATGGTCTTCCTTCGGTTGGGGCTGACCTCCTTCGGCGGCCCGGTCGCGCATCTGGCCTATTTCCATCGCGAGTTTGTTCTCCGCCGCAAATGGCTGTCCGAGGAGGCCTATGGTGAACTGGTCGGACTGGGCCAGTTCCTGCCCGGACCGGCATCGAGCCAGGTGGGTTTCGCAATCGGCCTGACGCGCGGGGGCTGGCTGGGCGGCCTTGCCGCCTGGACGGCTTTCACCCTGCCTTCAGCGCTGGCCATGCTGCTTCTGGCCGGTTGGGTTGACCGCATGACCGGCCCTTTGGCCTTGCGCGCCCTTCATGGCCTGAAGCTGGTGGCCATCCCGATCGTGGCTCAGGCGGTGATCGATATGGCAGGCAAACTGGCGCCCGATCTCACCCGGCGACTGGTGGCTCTTGCGGCGGCCGTGCTGATGCTGCTGGTGGCCGCGCCGGCGATGCAGATCTGGATCATCCTGTGCGGCGGCGTTCTGGGCGCGTGGCTCTGCCGTGAGCGCGCCAACCCACCGGTATGCGGCGAGGGGTGGCGCCCGACGCCAGGCGGCGGCGCCATGTGCTTGCTTGCTTTCGGCGCTCTTTTCATTGTGCTTCCGATGGCGGCATCAGGCCATGATGTTCTGGCCATCGCAGCCATGTTCTACAGAAGCGGGGCTCTGGTTTTCGGCGGTGGGCATGTCGTGCTGCCGCTGCTGCGCGCGGGGCTTGTGCCACATTGGATGGGGGATGCCCCTTTCCTGGCGGGATATGGAGCGGCCCAGGCCATGCCGGGGCCGCTCTTCACGCTGGCCGCCTATCTGGGGGCGCTTTCCTTGCCTTCGTCTCCTGTCGCCGGCGGGCTGGTCGCTTTGGTCGCTCTGTCGCTGCCCGGGCTGCTGCTGATGGCCGGAGTCTTGCCCTTTCATGCCCGATTGCGCGGGCAGCGTGTGGCGCAGGGCATTGTGGCCGGGGTGAACGCCGCCGTTATGGGGCTTCTGGCGGCAGCGCTTTATACCCCGCTGTGGACCGGCGGGATTGTCGATGGGGGCGATGTTGCGATTGCGGGATCTGGCCTGGCCTTGTTGATGGTCTGGCGCTGGCCGCCGCTTGCTGTCGTTCTGGCCACTGTCGCTTTTTCCGTTGTGCGGAATCAGGTCATGTGAAGCGTTGGAGGCGATGATGGCGCGTTATGGCCCTGTTGTTTGGAAGATATTCAGATTATATTGTTGATAATGATTTTCAATCGGAGATAGAGATGATTTTGATTTTCACTATCTCTGATATTTTCCATTTTAGTCATCGTATTATATCGAGTCAAAAGGACAAATATTGTCATTTTGTAATTATTCCGAAGGTATGATTTCTGCTAACCGCCGCCCGTCAATCCGGGGGTCGAGGATATGGTGCGCAAGGCATTGATGGGGAAAGCTGCGCAAGGGGGACCTCTCATCAGGAAGCTCGCCATGGCATGCATGGGGTGTGCCCTGCTCGCCGCGCAGCCCGCCAAGGCGGCGCCCGAGGAAATTCAGGTCTATATGGATGAGATGGACAAGCCGGGCCATTTCGGCCTCGATACCCATCTCAACTATGTGACCGATGGGACCTATACCGACGACTATCCCGGCCAGCAGCAAGCACTGCACCGGCTGCGGATCACCCCCGAATTCTCCTATGGCATCACGCCCAATGTCGAGGCTGGCCTCTATCTGCCGCTGGCCACACTGGATGGACAGGGGCGGCTCGATCCGGGCGGGGTGAAGGCCAGGCTCAAATTCATCGCCCCGCGTGCCGAAGGGCAGGCCTGGTGGTGGGGCGCCAATTTCGAGATCGGCCATGTGAACCACAAGCTCGACGTCAATCCGTGGAATGCTGAGCTGAAGGGCATTGTCGGCACCCGCCTCAACAAATGGACGCTGGCCGAGAATGCCAATGTTGATTTCGTGGTTTCGGGCCCGCAGCCGCATTCGCCCGAGGTCGAGTTCGACACCAAACTGGCCTATGCCATGACCAAGGCTGTCTCGCTGGGTGTTGAAAGCTACAATGGCACCGGCAGCTTCGCGCATTTCGGCGCCGTGGGAGAAAGCGACCAGTCGATCTTTGCCGTGGCGGACATCGATCTGGGCCATTGGGCGCTCAATTTCGGGCTCGGTCGCGGATATGGCACAAATCCCGACCATATGATCGTGAAGGCGATCGTCAGCCTGCCGCTCGAACGCATACTGGGCCGACGGGATGCGGCGGACTGACGCTGGTTGTCGCGCTGGTCCTGAAGGGAAGATGTGATGTCAAAACGTGATGTTGCGCAATGGGATGACGACGCCGTCGATCCGGAGGCCAAGGCGCGGGCCGCCTCGCGCAGCACCTGGGTCAGCGTGGCGGTCAACACCTGCCTGTCCGCGCTCCAGGTGCTGGTCGGCTTGCTGTCGGGATCGGCGGGCCTGATTGCCGATGGGGTGCATTCCCTGTCCGATCTGGTGGCCGATTTTCTGGTACTCTTCGTCTCCGCCCATTCCAGGTCCGATCCTGACGAGCGCCATCCTTACGGGCATCACCGCTTCGAGAACGCCGCCTCGCTGGCTCTGGGGATGCTGCTGCTGATCGTGGGGGCGGGCATGGTCTGGACCGCAGCGGTCAAGATCGGACACCACACCGCCATTCCCAGGGTCGAGATGTCGGCGCTCTATGTCGCCGGGGCGGCGCTGGTCTCGAAGGAATTGCTGTTCCGCTACATGCTCGGCGTGGCCCAGCGGGTCCGTTCGGCGATGCTGGTGGCCAATGCCTGGCACGCCCGTTCGGATGCGGCCTCATCGCTGGTGGTGGGGGTTGGCATTGTCGGCAATCTGGCTGGCTATCCCTTTCTCGATCCCGTGGCGGCGCTGGTGGTGGGCTGCATGGTGCTCAAGATGGGCTGGAGCTTCGGTTGGGAGGCGCTGCATGACCTCATGGATCAGGCTGCCGACGACGAGCAGGTCGAGGCCATTCGCGTGACGCTTCTGGCGGCGCCGGGCGTGCGGGGCTGCCACAATCTGCGCACGCGCAAAATGGGGGACCTGGTGGCCATCGATGTCCACCTCGATATCGACGCGGAGCTGACTGTCGAGGCGGCCCATGACATCGTTCACCGCGCCGAGGATGCCGTTCGCGCGCAGCATCCCGTGCTGAGCCTGATGGCGCATATCGATCCCTGGCGCCCGCAGGCGCCAAGTATCCAAAAATCCTGAGAATTCGGGTCAACAGAAAGAGAATTCGATGCGCAAATGGCACCGTTGGTTGAGTCTGTTTTTTGGTGTCTTCATGCTCTGGATGTCGGTCACAGGCGTGCTGAGCCAGATTGTCCCTCTAACCCAGAGCCGACCGGATGAGGGCAAAGGCACTCCGGTCCAGCTTTCGAAGCTGCAACCTGCATTCGTCTGCCCGGTCGATGTGAGCTGCCGCCCCAAGCAGCCGAAGGGTGGTGGCAACGTTGTGGGCCTGCTGCACCATCTGCATTCGGGCGAAACCTTCGGCCCGCTGGGCGTTCTGGTTTCCACGCTGACCGGCTTTGCCCTGATGTTCTTCTCGATCTCGGGCATCTGGCTCTATGTCCAGATGTGGCGCTTTCGCAAAGCGCGCGATCTGGCACCCCGCTGGCTCTGGAAATGAGGTGAGGGGGGCAACCACCGGGGTTGCCCTCCGCTCCGGGCTGACCAGTCAGGACGCTGCGTGGAAAAGATGCCCGGCCAAGGCTGTGATGACCATGGCCACCGTGCCGAAGATGACAACGCGCGTCACGCCGGGAAGGATCGGCGCGCCACCGGCTTTGGCCCCCACCGCGCCCAGCAGGGCCAGCATGGCAATGGTCACCAGCATGATCGCGGTCAGAACATGGGGGCCGGGCAGCAACAGGGCGACGAGGAGCGGCGCCAGACCGCCTGTGACGAATGAGCAGGCGGAAGCCGCCGCCGCCTGAAGGGGATTGGCTGTGCTCGCTTCGGTGATGCCCAGTTCATCGCGCATATGCGCTTCAAGCGCATCGTTTCGCATCAGGGCGCTGGCGACCTGACCGGCCAGCGCGTCGTCGAGCCCGCGCTGCTTGTAGATGGCCTTCAATTCCGCTGCTTCCTGAAGAGGGTGCCGCTTCAACTCCCGCGCTTCCCGGCGCCGGTCGGCGGCTTCGGTGTCTGCCTGGCTTGAGACGGAAACGAACTCGCCCGCTGCCATCGACATGGCACCGGCGACAATGCCCGCCACGCCGGTCAGCACCAGTTGCCCCGGCGCCACTGCGGCGGCGGCGACGCCGCTCATCAGGCTGCCGGTCGAGAGCAGGCCATCATTGGCGCCCAGCACCGCCGCGCGCAGCCAGCCGATGCGGTTGACGTAATGGCCTTCGCCCGCTCCATCGGCGGCAGGCAAGGTCAGGGCGCTGGTGTCGGACTGGGTCAAGCTGATCCTCCTCTGGGCGGTCATTAACGTTGAAAGAGGCCAGGTTCAGGATCGTTCCGCCGCGCCGGTACTCAGCCTTGCAGGCATTCCATGGGCGATCGTCCAAAGCGTCCTGTCAACGGCACGAAACGCGTCGGGCACAGGCGACTATGGCGGAATTCGCGAGAGGACTGCCGCTCGGTCAATACCAGATGTTCGTCCCCCTGCATCGGGCCAATCGGCATCACCAGCCTGCCGCCGATCCGCAAGGCCGAGCACAGGGCAGCGGGCACCTCGCGCGCCCCGGCTGCCACCACGATGGCGTCGAAGCGCTCTTCCTCGAACAGGCCGAGTGCGGCGCCGTCGCCGGCCATGACATCGATGTTGGCAAAGCCCAGCCTGCGCAGGCGTTCACCGGAAAACCGCGCATGGGGCTCGAGAATTTCGACGGATGTGACATGCCGGGCCATCCCGGAAAGCACCGCTGCCTGATAGCCTGATCCCGTGCCGACATCCAGCACGTCGCCGCCACGCGGATCTGCGGCAGCAGCCAACACGGCGACCATTTCGGGATGAGAGATGGTCTGCCCCAGACCGATGTCGTGAGGCATCGGCAGATAGGCGATGTCCTCGATCCAGGGGCAGATGAACTTTTCACGTTCCACCTGTGCCATGGCGCTAAGAGCCCGATCGACAGCAGCGCGGCCAAGGGTGCCGGTCAGCCTCTCCAAGCGCTCGCGCAGGGCTTCCATCATGGCTGCGCGCTGCCCCGCAAAACTTTCCGGCGCCCAGGCCAGCCAATCGGCCGGGGCATCCTCATGCCATGACGGGGTGGGCGCATCGCGCGCCCTCTGCGCCCGCAATGCCGCTATCGTTTCGGCCAGGTACCCCAATTTGCCCCCTCACTCTTCCCCATACGCCGCCGGATCAGCCCCCATTTTTCCGATCTCACGCGGCAACCCTGTTTATTGCCCTATCAGGGCTTCATTCAGAATGTGCGCCTTGGTTGCCTCGTAAGCACCCTCAACATGGGCAAGGACGTGGCCTTCACGATCCACCACCAGCACGGCGATCTGGGTGCCGCTGGTGCCGAAGGCCCGGGCAAAAGCCTCGCTGTCACCGAAGAGCGGCGCCAGATGGTTCCGCTCGGCGGCGGAAGGGTGCTTGCCTTTCATCCCCGAGACGATCATGCTGCGGATGATCGGATTGCTGACGCCCACAACTGGGATTTCCAGCCAGTCCTGCCGGTTCCCGCTCAATCCCAGACTGGCCTCCCATTGTGCCAGCCCCGCCTGATCGGCATGGCGAAAGGCCAGCAGCACCAGCGTATGCGGGGCGGGAAGATCGCGCGGCAGCGAAAGGCTGGTTCCTCCAAGCGTCCTCACGGAAAGTGGCGCCAGATCCCCGGCCCAACTGGAGGATACAGCCAGCACAAGACCCGCAGGCAAGGCCAAGCCCCGAACAATGAACCGCCATCCCCGCATTCTCACCGGCCTCCGATCCGGGGCGACCGGCTCATCGAGAAGGCCCCCTGTGACCAGACGCCGCCATGCCCCGCTTCCCCCAGTCGCGGGGCCCGGCATCAGGCTTTTGTGTTCAGAAGTGGCGGGTCACCGCTACCTTGACCGACAGCGGCTGCTGGGGCGTGTATTGGGCCTGCGCCGCGCGAAAGGGATTGCCATAGGCAAAGACATTGCCGCGCCGATCCAGCGGATTGCTGATCGAGATGGCAAGCGTGGTGCGCGGCCAGGTCCAGTTGCTTTCGATCAGGCTGTCGAGCACCCGCCCCATGGCGCGGTCGAGCTGCGGCTGGAAACTCAGGCGAGCCGGCCCCGTGTAGCGCAGCGAAAGGCGCAGCAGGCCCGGCACCTGACCAATGCGGATTTGTCGTTCCACGGCTCCGCGCAGCGTATAGTCGGGGATGGATGGCAGGCGGGTGTCCGCCAGAGCCAGCCCCAGTACATTGTTGGCAAGATGGGCCGATTGGGCGGTGCCCCCCAGGGACAGGCGCCAGGAGGCATGGATCGGCAGGGAGAGGGAGACCTCGCTGCCGATGATCTTCGCGTCTCCTGCCGTGCGCGTTTCGATCAGTCCATTTGCCAGCAGCATGTCGGATTGAAGGTCTTCCCACCAATCGTAGAAGGCGCCCAGTTCCAGCTGGCCGCCTCCAGCCCATTCCTCGCGCCACCCGGCGGCGATGGTTGCGATGTTGTCCCCCGGATAGGGATGGATCTGGCCATTGCTCTCGAAATTCAGGCCGCCTTGCCGGAAGGCGGAATCATAACGCAGATAGACGGTTCGGCCACTCTGCGGGCGCCATGTCAGCCCGGCGGAGGGGGTGATCCCGAAGCGGGTGGTTTCCAGCCTGGCCTGGGTCGACGCGCTGGCGCGTGTCACATCGAGCGCGCTGCGAAACAGCCGACCGCCGCCCTCAAGCGTCAAACTGGCCGTCAAGGAAAGCGAGGCATCGAGATAGAGGCCCGTATCGGTCGCCGTGCGCCGCGATGTGTCGATGGTCAGCCCGCCACCGCCATCGCCGCTGCCATCGAGTGCGTCGAGCGTGCGCTCCTCATGCTCCCCGGCCAGCACATAGGACAGGCCCGCCAGCCAGCGGATCGAGCCAAGCTCGCCGTTGAAGCGGACCTCGCTGTCCCAGACGTGATAATGCCGGTCATCGGTGAAGGCGCCCGGATCGGCGAGGCCGAAGGATTGGGCGCCCACCGTCGCATCGAGGCGATCGCGCACCTCCTGCCACGACAGGCCCGAGACGATCACCGCATCGACCGCGCCGATATGCCCTTCGGCCCTGATCGCGCCATGGTAGAGGTCATTGTCATGGGGTTCGGGCATTTGTGCAGGGCGCGACAGGCTGCCGGGCGTGTAGACATACTGGCTGTCACGGGCGTCGATATGCTGGACCAGACCGCTGACATCGATGCGCCAGCCGCCGCGCGTCTCGATGCCCAGCGTTGCCCTTTCGCCGGAGACCAGCGTGTCGTTGCTGTCTTTGCGGGGGCCGGTGTCGATCCAGCCGGGCTCCTGGCTGGCATAGGCCACCAGGCGCAGGCCGATGCTGCCCTTGACCACCGGCAGGTTGAGGGTGGCCGAACCGCTGGGCCCCACGCCGCCCGACGCGATGGCGCTTACCCCGGCGGTCGCGCTGGCGGAAAAGCTGTCGACCTCGGCACGGCGGGTGACGATGTGATAGATGCCGCCCAGCGCCCCCGTGCCATAGAGCGAGCCCTGCGGCCCCTTGAGCAGTTCCACACGGTCCACATCGATCAGGCGCAGATCCGGGTCGGGCGCCGCATAGGTCACGCGCGTGTCGTCGATCATCACCGCCACGGTGGACTGGCTTGTGCCGTTGAAGGGGCTGTCGGCCACGCCGCGCAGGAACATGCGGTTGCGCCCCGGCCCCAGCGCGGTCATCGTCAGCCCGTCAAGGTTGGCGGCGATGGTCCCGGTGGCGCTCTGCGCGTCATGGGCCTGCGCGTCGGACAGGCGCAGAACCGAGACCGCGCGTGACATGTCACGCAGGGCGATGGGTTGCTTGGCTGCCGTCACGATGATCGGATCGCGCGCCAGGGTGGCAGGCGCCAGAGCCTCGGCGATGCGGGTGCGCGTGCGGGGCGCCGCCTCGATCCGCCAGAGCGAGGGGCCTAGCGCGACCGCGCTGGTGCCGGTTCCGCGCAGCATGCGCGCAAGCGCCTGACGGACGCTGGCGGCGTTCCGGCAGGGCTGTGTCCGCACATCGGGCAGCACGCCATCGGTGCCGATCGAGATCCCCGTCTGGCGCGCGAGTTCGGCCAGCGCTGCCCGCAAGGGACCGGCAGGCACGTTGATGGCAGAGTCGTGGCTTTGGGGTGGGGCCTGCCCGGCCTTAGCGCTGCCGCAGGGACAGGCGGCCGCCAGCCCCGCGCACAAGATCCAGCCCCATGAGCCGGGCAAGATCACGCGCTGTCTTCTGTCCCTCACCGACTGTCAAAACCCCCGAAAACCGCCGTCCGCGCAAGTCGGGGGGCAGGTCCACATGGATGCCACCATAGCGCTCCAGATCCTGCGCGACCAGTGTCAGCGGCGTATCGTCATAGAACAATTGCCCGTGCCGCCATGTGCCCACGGCCTGTTGGTCGAGCGGCTCCACCTGCGCGTGGGATGAGGCATGATCGTAGACCAGCGCGTGGCCGCCTGACACCGGCACCGTATGCTCCAGCTCCGGCGCGGTAACCGAGACGCTGCCCTGCGCTACAGCCACCCGCACGCTGTCTCCATCGGTTTGGACATCGAAGCGTGTGCCGATATCGCGCAGTTCAAGAGGTCCGGCGGCGATGGTCATGGTCCGTGCCGGATCATGGCGTATGTCGAAATAGGCGCCGCCGGAAAGGCGCATGGCCTGCCCCGTCGTCTGCCCCGCCATGTCGCCGATATCGATCTGGCTATGGGGGGCCAGCTCGATGCTCGATCCATCCTTGAGGGCGATCTGGCGCGACGTGTCCCCGGTGACATAATGACTGGAGGCCGGTTTCGGCCCACTGGGCAGGTTGAGAGCAAGGGCCAGGACTGCGGCAGCCGCCGCCCCCGCGCCAGCCCACAGGCCCCAGCGGCGGGGGCGCTCTGGACGTTGGTCGCTTGCCCGGCCGGCACGCAAAGCCTCACGATTGCCCAGAAGCATCGCGTCCGCCCGCGCGATCTCATCATAGCGAGTCCGGTGTTCGGGGGTTTCTTCCAGCCAGCGGGTGAAAGCATCCCAGTCCATGTCGTCGCGCATGCTGGCGACATGCCAGTGCGCCGCCTGATCGATGATGGTCTGCTTCGCGGTCATGACGATTGCTCCCCTGGCGTCTTGCCTCCGCTGTGTGGTTCCGCCCCTTCAGACGCCGCCGCGCCCAGCAACCCGCAGTCGAGGAGCTTGGCACGCAGATGTTTCATGGCCAGAGCAAGATGCTTTTCCACCCCGCTCAGGCTGATTCCCATGATTTTGGCCACTTCTGGCTGGCTATGTTCTTCGAGGCGGTAGAGATGCAAAGCCTGGCGCGCGCCGGGTGGCAGCGAGGCCATCGCCCGCGTCAGCATCAGCGTCTCCTGCGCTTTGGCCAACTGCGCTTCGGCATCCGGTGCCGGGTCGGGCCTTGCTTCCGGCAGCGGCGAGGACGGGACCTCCTCGTCGATCCATGCCCGATCCCGCGCCATGCCGCGCTGGCGCGATCTGGCATGATCGAGCACGAGATTGTTGGCCATGCGAAAGAGATAGGCCCGCCCGTCGCTGACCGGCCCCGAGGGCCGCGCGCCCACCTTGATCCACAGGTCCTGAAAGAGATCCTCGGCCAGATCGGCGTCGCCGCTGCGCGCGGCTAGAAAGCGGCGCAGTTCGCCGGCATGGCGATGGTAGAGCGCGGCCAGCCCATTGTCCGGGCCGGCTCGCGCCATGTCATCGGCTGCGTCGTCGGGATCGGTCAGCATGCCGGCCTCTTTCATCGTCTCACACCGTGGCTCTTACCAGAATACCATGGATCGAGCGCGTGATGGAGCAGGGCATGGTGACAATCTGCTCGCGCGCAAAGCCGCCCTCCATCAGGGCGCTGACAAGTTCCTCCTCGTCGAAGAGGCGATGCGTGCCATGGCGGGTGAAGGCCCAGCGCCCCATCGCGGCGCGATGGGTGACATAGGCAATCAGGCGGCCGCCGGGGCGCAGCATACGCCGCAGATCGCCGACCATCACACCCTGGCTGTCACAGAAATAGAGCATGTTGAGAGCCAGCACCGCGTCAAACTGACCGGCGATAAAGGGCAAGGCGCCCACCTGCCCCAGATGAAGCGTGACGTGGTGGAGATGAGGCGGCTTGCGATAGTGGCCAAGGCGCGCCTCCGCCCGGCGCAGCATGGTGGGTGACCAGTCCACACAATCGATCTGGCAGGTTGATCGGTGCAGGAGTTGTTCGGCGGCAGCGCCCGTGCCGCACCCGGCATCGAGCACCCTTTCATGCGGGCCCGGGGCGAGCAGGTCCAGCGCAAGGCGTGTCGGCTTGCGGTTTGCCATATCCATCACGGCACCGGTCAGGCGGCCCCCAAATCCCGTGGGATGCAGGAGCTGCCGGCCAAGAGCGCGTGCCATGCCTGTCATAAGCGCCCGCTCAGCCCACCTTTGCCAACAGGGCCTGCACCTCGCGGCGTCGCCCGGCATCCCAGGCCGGGCGACTGGGGTCATGAGGTGCACGCAGAGCCTTTTGGAGGGCAGCGCGTGCGCCTGCGTCGTCCCCTTGCGCATGCAGGAAATCGCCCCAGAAGTAATTGGCATCGAGGCCGCCCGGATCGATTGCCAACCCCTCAAGCAGCAGGCGCCGGGCCAGATGCTTGTCGCCAAAGCCGATCGGGGAGCCGGGAACCTTGTAGTAGAGGACGCCAAGGCTCATCGCCGCGCCGCCATGGCCCGCGCGCGGATCGATCTTGTAGGCCCGCTCGATCAGATCCTTCGCGCGCGTGGCGAGGGACAGCTTGTGGAAGATGTTGGCGCGATTGGCTTCCTCGCTCACCACGATCCCTTCCCACAGCAACGGCTCGGCCTGCCCGGGATTATGGGCGACCAGATCGGCGGCGCGCTGATCCAGCTGGGCCAGTGCCACGGTCTGGTGGCTCGATCCGTTCATGTCATAGGTGATATGGGCCCAACCGTCGTTGATGCCTTTGACCTGTGCCGCCAGATCGGGGGCGGCGCCTGCCGAACCGGCCAGAGTGAGGAGCAGTCCTCCCAGAGTGGCAAGATGTCGTTTCATGATGGCGTCCTTGGGTGTGGATCAGGAAAACTCGGCTCGCAGGCGGCGCAATTGCGGAGCGATGCCGCGATCGATCATCCGGGGGGCAATGGCATTGATCAGGCTGAAGAGGCCTTCCATCCGCCCGACCGTGACATGAGCAGCACCCGACCGGATCGCCTCGGCTATGCGGGCAGCAACATGGTCAGGGCTGTCGGCTGTCATGCCCGCCACGGTCAGGAAGCGGTTGACGAGGCTGTTGTTGAAGGCGGTGCGCGCCGCGCGCGGGGCAATATGGGTGACGGTGACACCGCTGCCGTCCAGCTCGCGCCGCAAGGCCTGGCTCAGCGCGGCAAGACCCGCCTTGCTGCTGGAATAGGCGGCAAACCATGGATAGGGGATGGCGCCGAGCACCGAGCCGACATTGACGATCTGCCCTGACCCGCGCGCCCGCATCGGCCCGGCGACGGCCTGGGCCAGAACGGCGGGCACGAGAAGGTTGATGCGATAGCACAGGGCAAGCTGCGCCGGATCCTGCTTTTCGTGCAGCCCGAAGGCAAGCACCCCGGCCAGATTGATCAGCATGTCGGGCGTCTCCGCCGCCAGCGTTCTGGCCAGCTGGGTCAGGGCGATGTCATCGCCCAGATCGGTCAGCCAGTTGACATGGGCGGCCGGGCAACGGAGCCGGTCCACATTGGTGACATGGGCGCCCAGATCATCGAGCAGCTGGGCCAGCGGCAGGCCGATGCCGCCCGCGCCGCCGGTCAGCACGATCCGCTTGCCCTCAAGCCGGTTCATGCGCCGCCTCCAGATCGATCGAGGCAAAGACACCGGCAAACAGGCCGAACATCGCCCGTGCCATGGTGATGATGGCCTGCCTGTCATCCTCACCAGGCAAGGCATCGACCAGATCGGCGAAGAAACGCATGTGATCCTGATCGAGCGCGCCATGCGAGGTGAGGTAGGTGAAGGCTTCCGGCGGCAGGGCGAGGCGGTCGGCCAGCGCGTTGGCGCCGCGCTGGGCCAGCGCCACGCTGACGCTTTCCAGCACATAGACCATACCGAAGAAGCAGACCGGATTACCGGAGGCGATCTGGTCATAGGCGTGCTGGACCATGGCATGGGTGGCCGCAGCGGGCTGGCTGTGACGAGCCCCATCGGCATTGCCGCCCGCTGCCGCGATGTCGGACAGGATCCATTCCTCATGCCCCGTTTCCTCGGCGATATAGTCATCGAGCGCGCTGACGAGTTCGGGGCGATGGGGCAGGCGGGCCCGCGCGGCGCGCATCAGCGGCACGGTGTGGCGCACATGGTGGTAGGCCTGCGTGAGATAGGCGATGTAGGCGCCAAGGCTGACCTCGCCCGCCAGCCCCGCGTGCACCTGCGGCGTGGAGAGAAAGGCGATCCGCTCGCGAACGGTGTCTGCCTCCAGCCTTGTTGAGAAACGCGGCTCGCCGTCAATCCACAGGGCGGAGATGGCTTTGCGGCGCAGGCGTCCGTTGCCGGTGAGGAGCCCGTTCATCGGTGTGAAATGGGCGACCTCGCGCCATTGCACCACATGGGCATAGGTCGGCAGCTGGCTGTTGGCCCGGGCGACCGCCGCGCCGAGATCCGCCCGGGGGTGGGCTGGAACCAGCAGCGCCTGCAAGGCGGGCAGGCCATCGCCATAGACCATGGCCTGCATGATGTCGGGCTCGGCCAGCAGCGCTTCCTCGACCCATTCGGGCGAGATGTTGCGACCGTGGCTGGTGATCAGCAGGTTGGATTTGCGGCCCTCGATCCACAGGCGCCCGGCCTCGTCGATGTGGCCGATGTCGCCGGTGGGGTAGGGGCAGGCTGGCGGCGCTTCGCCAATTGCGCCCAGACACAGGGGGCCCTCCAGCATGACCTCGCCATCCTGCGCCAGATGGACCCGCATATGGCCCAGCGCTTGCCCCACCGAGCCTGCGCCATCGGCCTGCGCGCCTTCCAGCGCCACCACCGACGCCGCTTCGGTCAGCCCATAGCCTTGCCGCAACGGCAGGCCGAGCGCCCTTGCGCGGGCCAGCAGCTCGGGCGCCACGCGCGCGCCGCCCACCGCCAGAATGGTGAGGTCGGGGAGGCGCAACCCCGTCGCCTCCATTACCCGGACCAGCCCGGCCAGATATTCGGGCACCAGAATGGTCGAGGTGATCCGCCATGCTGCCATGGCGCGCGCCATGACGTCGAAATCGGGGCGGAAGGGATCAGCGAGCCCCACCAGAGCCTGTGGCGGGCAGACATAGGTGCCGCCCGCCAGCAAGGTGGCGAACAGCCCGGCCACCGTCTCGAGCAGGATGCCCGGTGGCAAAAGCGCCAGATGGCGGCCGGCGTGATGGTCGCCGACGGCAGCCACCACCGAGGCTGCCACCTCCATCATATGGTCGGCGGAGAGGCAGATGCCCTTTGGCGTGCCGGTGGACCCGGAGGTGAAGGTGATGCGCGCCGTGCCCTCCGGCAGGCTGGGGGCAGTCGGAATAGCGCCGCCGCTGGGCGCATCGGACAGGCTCGCACCACAGGTCGCGATGGCATGAATGCGCTGCGCATCGGTAAAGAAGGAGGGGAGCGAAAGCACCGGAACGCCCGATTGCAGCAGCGCCAGCTCAAGCGCCACGGCCTCGGGCCCGTGGTCGCGCTGGAAGGCAATCGGTTGGCCGGACGGCGTGGCCTGGGCCAAAGCGTGGCGCAAGGTTTCGATCTGCCCACGCAGATCGCCGCGCGAGATGAGCGGCGCCGTGATCGGGTCGAGTGCCGGCGCCATGCCATCGGCGGCGGTGTGGCGATCCATCGCCTCAAACAGCGCGCTCATGCCGCGCGCACCTGATGGCGAGGTGCCATGAAGTCTGCGATCGCCTGTTGGGCTTTGGCGATCTCGCCCAGGCATACCTGTGGCGCAAGGTCGTAATAGGCGCCCCAGGCTCCGCTCTCTGGTGGCAGGCGGTGAGGCTCGGCCTCCCCTAGCACCTGAAAGGGAATGCCCACACGCCTGAACATGCGGCGCAGCGGCAGCGTCAGTGTTGCCACGGCAAGGTCGCAGTCTTGTGCCAGATCGTTGGAAACAGTCCCCCAGAGCGCGATCATGGACAGGGCGTTATCGGCCGCGAAATTGCCGATTTCCACGATGCTTTCGCGCGTGACCTGGCGGCCGAGCGCGGCGCTGGCGAGGCTTTCGATGGGTTCGTCGAGATAGCATTCGAGAAACAGCCTTTGGCCCGCAGCACGCCGAAAGCCCAAAGCCGCCTTGCAAGGCGTGGTTCCATGGCCGCGATAGGCCTCGAAGCTGGGCACCAGATCCGCGCCGAAGGACTGGGCGTAGCGCCGACGGATCATCTCAAAAGCTGGGCAACCGATCATATGCGCTCCTGCAAGCTTGCAGGATAGACGTCGCGGCCCGATGGCTCCCTCAGTGGCCGGGGCGCGATGGGCATCATTTCTCGTGCTAGACGGGCGCAACCACCATCCGCGTTTCGGCCAGCAGTTGTTCTGCCCGCGTTTCGGCGAGGGTGCGCTCGTACCCCCAGGTCATGGCCATGCCGAGCCGGTCGGCATTGTCGAGCGGCGGGGTTACCATGTCGCCGACGCGGGCCATCATGGTGAAGCTGGCAGGTTCGTCGGCGGTGTCGGGTATGTCGAGATGGGTCAGTTGTCCAGCGCAAGGCGCGGCCAGCCAGCGGTTGGTGACATAATGGGCCCGGTCGACCGGAGGAGGCAGCTGCCCTTCGACATGGAGGGCAATCAGATCGGCATGGATCGACCGCTGCAATCCGGCGCTGACCATGCGGGCAATCCGCGCGCCGACCAGCCTTGGGTTGATCTCGACCAGCACCGGCCCGTCGCGCGTCAGCATCATCTCGATATGCGCCGCGCCATGGTCGAAGCCGATTGCGTCGAGCAGGGCAAAGGCGCTGGCCTCAAGCTGGGCGAACTGGCCCGCATTGGCGATGAAACATCCCCCGCGCATGGCAAAGGAGGGCGCCGCGAACATCAGCTTCTCGTTGACGCCCAGAAGGCGGTGTTCCCCCCGCGCCGTCATCGTGTCGAGCCCGACCAGTTGCCCCTCGATCAGCCGTTCCACGAGCATCTTGCCCCGCGCGGCCACGCCAAGCCCATAGTGGCCCGGCCCGGCGGCCACCAGATCGGCGAGTTGCCGCAAGGTGTCCAGATCGGCCTCATGGCGCAGGGCAAAGACATTCTGCGATCCGAAGCCGTCGGCCGGCTTGATGAGCGCGGGCAGGCCGATGGCGGCGACGGCTGCCAGCAGGGCTTCGGGCCCATCGGCTTCAAGGCAGGGGGGCTGTGGAAGGCCTTTGGCCTCAAGATGGCGGCGCACGGCGGCCTTGTCGCGCGCCAGCGTTGCGGTCCGGGGATTGAGATGGGCCAGCCCGAGCGCCTGGGCGATTTTCGCGCTTTCCACAATGCGCAGGTCTTGCAGGCAGAGCACGGCGGCGAAGGGATCGTCAGCGTGCCGCTCCAGCAGGTCGGCAATCACCCCGGGCAGCTCGAAGCCGGGCACGGGGATGATGGCGGCGTCCGCCAATTCGTGCGCCACCTCGCTCTGGGCGAGATAATGCGCAGGGTCGGCGGTGAGAAAGCTGACCTTGTGGCCCAGATTGCGCGCCGCCGCCAGGATGTCGGTGTCATTGCCGCCGGGCAGGTCGATGACCAGCAGATGGCTCACTGCGGCGTCTCCGCGATGCGCAGCCCCATGGCATAGGTCGCCGAGCGCGGGTTGTGGCCATGGCGGCGGCGGGTGCGGGCAAGGTCGGCAAAGCGGCTGAAGGCGCCGCCGCGCGCCACGCGATAGGTGCCGTGGAGTTCGACCAGATCGTCGCGCACCGGGGCGCCGCCGGGATAGGCGGCATAGGCATCGGCAACATATTCCTCGACATTGCCGCCCATGTCGCAAAGGCTGAAGGGCGATGCGCCTCCGACAAAAACGCCGACCGGCGATGTATCGAGCAAGCCGCATTCGGCGGTGTTGGCCAGAGCGGGGTCGAAATGCTCACCCCAGGGGAACTCGCGGCCCTGCGGCCCGGCGGCGGCATATTCCCACTCGGCCTCGGTGGGCAGGCGCATGGCGCGGCCGGTGCGTGCGCCGAGCCAGTCGCAATAGGCCTGCGCCGCGCGGGCCGTGACGGTATGGACCGGATGATTGGCTTTTTCCGCCGGATAGCGCCGGAAGGCCCAGCTGGTGGGGATCTCCTCGTCGCCGCTCTCCAGCAGGAACTGGCGATAGTCGGCATTGGTGACCGGATAGCGCGCCAACCGGTAGGGCGCGAGACGCAGCCGGTGGCGGGGCACTTCCTTCTCGATCCAGCTGCGCGACAGGCCCAGCCGCTCATGGCGGGCGAGCACCGCATCAACCTCGTCGGCGTCCAGGCCGATGGTGACGTCTCCGCCGGGGATGTCGATCATCTCGGGCGCGAGGGGATCGATGCGCGGGTCCCCGGCGAGTGCCAGCAGATTGCCTGCCGCGATGCGCCGCGCCAGATCGACCGCGCCATCCTCGATCAGTGCCAGCAGCGCGCCGGCCGGTTGTTGCCGCAACTCGGTCGTCGCCTGCGTCACCTCGGCCTGAAGCGGTGTCTCGACGAAATGGGCGGGCATGCCCAGCCTTTCGCGGTCGGTCATGCCCTGCTTGCCGCTGCAATCCCAACCGGCAAAGCGGGGAAGGTGCCAGCGCTGCGGGGCGTTCATGCCGCGTTCCTCGTGTCGGCGCGCACGGCAAAGGCGCAGAACCGCGCGACGCAGGCGCTCCACCCCATGTCAGCGAGGCGCGGGTCGAGTTTGCCGCCCGCGTCCCAGGCCTGACCCGCATGGGGCAGAGTGATCGCCTCGCCGAAGGGCACCGCGCCGACATAGGCTAGCAAGGAGCGCAGGGGCACCAGGCCCAGCGCGCCGCCGCTCCACCCCGGCGTGGCGCTGCATAGCAGCACCGGCTTGTCGAGGAAGACATTGGGCGCGGTCGGGTCCAGCCAGGGCAGGCGCGAGATCCAGTCGATGAGGTTCTTGAGAAAGGGCGTCATCAGTCCGTTATATTCGGGGCTCGCCAGCATGAAGGCGTCGGCCATGGCAAAGCGTCGGTGCAGCGCGGCCAGATGGTGGCGGATGGCCGGGTCCTGCTCGCAGACGGCGTCATAGAGCGGCAGGCGAATCTCCCCGGGCGCAAAGCGGTCGATGGCATGGCCGGTCGGCACATGGGCGGCCAGCTCTTCGAGCAGCCTTGCATTGAGCGAACCGGCGCGCTGGCTGCCGCACAGGAGCAGCAGGCGGCTCATGCGGCGTGCCTATGGTTCAGCTGGGCGCTGGCGCAGTCGGGCAGGGCAACGGCATGGATTGCGCCATCATAGCCGGCGGCGGCAAAGGCGCCGCTGGCCTCTTGCCAGCACAGCGCGGAAATGCCCGCCTTGCTGATCCGGCGCATGTCCATAAAGCGCATCGCCGCGCGGTCGAACAGGGCCACCGTGCCGCCATAGCTGCCCGAGGCGAGCCAGCGCCCGCAAGGGCTGGCGGCAAGGCATTTGACCGAATTGGGATGAGGGGTGAGATATGTGCTCTCGCCCTCGGGCAGCCACAGGCGCAGCATCCGGTCGCGCCCGACGGTGGCAAAACCGGCCGGGCCAGCGGGACCGGATGCCAGCGCGCAGGCGGCATTGGCGATGCGTGTGTGGGCCTTGGGCTGGCGGCGGGTCTCGGTCAGATCCTCCAGATCGTGCCAGGCAAGCGTGGTGTTGGCGCAAGCCGAGAACAGCGCGCCGCCGCCCACCGCCAGACTTTTGACCGCATTGGCGTGGGCGCTGATCGTGGCGACATGGGCGAAGCTGGGGGTGACGGCAAAGACGAGGATCTCGCCGGTGTAGGTGCCCACGGCGAGATGCTTTTCGCTCCGGCGCTGGAAGGCCGCGCCGCAGTTGAGCGGGGAATGGTGGCGGTGGAGCAGCGCGCCGCTGGCGCCGTCATAAAGCTCGCCCAGATGGCCGCCGGTGAACAGGCGCCCGTCGCAGACGGTCAGGAAATTGCACAGGCTGCCCATCTCGGCCAGGCAGATGCCGCCAAGCCGCAGCCGGCCCGCGTCGCCGATGGAGGCCAGACCCCGGGGCGTGTCGATCAGCGCATTGATCGCCTCGCCCGCTTCCACGCCCTCCAGATCCCAGAGGGCGGTCTCGGGATCGAAGCGCGCCCAGCTGCCGCCGAAGGTGCCCACCGCGATCCGCCCGTCGGGACAGACCGCCGCCGCGCGGGCCCAGATCTGCGCGGGCATGGTTTCGCGGGCGATCTCGCGCGGGGGCTGCCCCGGTGCCAGATCCCACACGGCCAGCGCCCGGTCATAGCCCAGCGTGACCAGCCGCGCGCCATCGCGCGCCAGCACCAGCTTCTTGATGCCCGCCTCATGGGCCGGAATGAAGATGGTCTCCTCGCCTGAGAGCAGAGCGATCCGCCCCGCATCATCGCCCGCCAGAATGCGGCCGTCCGGGGCGATGTCCACGCAGTCGCTGCGCACGCCAAGGTCGGTGACGGCAAGGCAGGCGCCGGTTTGCGCGTCCCACTGGCGCAAGGTGCCATCGACGCTGGAGGTGACGAAGCGGGCGTTGTCGATCCAGGCGAGCGAGAGGATGTTGCCCGTGTGGCCACGCATCTCGTGGCGCAGGGCGCCGCTGGCCGAGAACACCCGCACGATTCGGTCGAGCGCGCAGGTGGCCACCAGCGCGTCATCGGGCGAGAAGCGGGCCATATCCACATCGTCGCCATGGCCGCCCAGCACGGCGATCAGCCGCAGGTCGGGCAGGGACCAGATGCGCGCGCTGTAATCGCTGCTGGCGCTGACCAGATAGCGGCCGTCATGGCTGAAGGCGCAGGCATTGACGAGGTGGTCGTGGGCCGAGCGCGCCAGCGCCCGGCGTGAAGCCGCGTCCCAGAGAATGAGGCGATTGTCGTAACCGGCGCTGGCGATCCACGAGCCATGGGCCGCCACGCCCGCGATCGGGCCGACGTGATGCATGATGCTGGTTCCTGTGCGAGACCAAGGGACGAAACCGACGGAGGGGAGCTTGAGCCTCCGTCGAGGGAAATCTAGGCTTGTATGGTCAACAGGTTTCAACTCCCGTTACCGGTAAATCTACCTGCGATGCCTTTGTGTACAAGCTCGAGAAAGGGTCTGGCCGGGAAGGGGCTTGTGCCGCAGCCCCGGCCAGAGATTCATGCCATGGTGCTGAAGGTGCTGCCCGTGGCCAGCGCGCTGATCGCGCTGGTGATCTGGGCGGCCTCATTGTTCTGAACGGAGGCGCTGACCTGAGCGGCCTTGTTGCTTGCTGGCGGGTTCGCAGCGCTCTGCTGTGCCTGCCAGGCCGCCATGGCAGCGCTTGAACCGCCGCTGCCCCCTACTCGCATGCCCATTGATAGTCTCCTAGGTCGTGATGGTATCGCACGAAGCATAGGACGGAGGGGCGCGCCTGGAATTAAGTGTGTAATCGGAATAAAAGAATCTTAAATCAATAGTTTAATGATTTTTCAAACGCAAACGACGCCCACCGGGGGATAACCGGTGAGCGTCGCCCAGATTCCCGTCATCTCCACGCAAGTGTGCGATAAGCTGACATGAAGGATCGAGGATCCGGAACCCTAAGGTGTTGGCATGTCCAGGACGTCACCGACCCGTGATCCCCGCAGTCGGGATGAGAATTTTTTGCTCATCGTCCAAGGCGCGTCGATGCGCCTTCTTGCGCGGCGGTGAATGTGCGCGCTACAAATTGAAAGTGCGGTCTTGCAAAACGCGAAAAATCATGTACAAAATCCCTCAACACGAAAGGGTGATCCATGATCGACATGCGCCGTGCCATTCTTGATGCTCTTCCTAAAGACCTCCTGTTGGATCTTGAGGACCGGTTGCGCGCCGAAGCGCACAAGGCGCATGAGATCGTGCGCCGTGAGTTGCCGCTCAATGCCAAGCGCAGCCGTGAGGCCGAGGGCCAAATCCGCTTTCGCCTGCAGGAGCAGGGTTACGAGGAGGTTGTTCAAGCGCATGGCGGCCATTTGCTGGTCAACGGTGTGATGCTCGGGACGGATCTGAAGGTTTTCCAGCCCTTTGCTCGTTTCGCCGGGCCCGATATCGGCGTTGTTCTGGGCTTTGCGACCATGCCGGAACGTAGGAAGGTCCCTCCCAAGAATATGTCGCGGGCCGCTGGTGTCACCTTGAACCTTCATCTTCAACCGAGCCTGCTCGACGATGAGAACACTCCGCGGCCGACCGATATGTTTGCCTTGTTCCTGACGGCCCGCGACCGTGAACGCGCCGGGCTGATCGAAGAGATCGCGATCGGCGTGATCGGTTCGGACTACCAGGACTTCATTTTCTATGAATCCCTTGAAAAGTTCATGGGCGGCTACGCTGCTGATCCCGTCGAGCCCACGCAGCCTGATCCTTCTGAAGAAGGCCTTGGCAAAATCGTGAAGCTTCGCCAGACGCGCAAGCCCTTCGTGCCGCCCGAGCGCAAGCCCGACAACGACGCTGAAGAGGGGACTGCCAGCTAAGTCTGGTTGGTAGTTTGCAGGCTATGATTGCTCCGCATCCAATGGGTGCGGGGCCAATGGGATTCAACACGATGAGGATCGGCACTCCAGGGTTCATTCCCGCTCGGCTGGTCGAGGCCAGAGAAGCCCGGCGGATCACAACGAAATCAGCCTTGGCCAAGCGCATCGGGGTCAGCCCGACGTCCGTTTCTCGATGGGAGGATGAGGCCGCTGATCAAAGCCCGGATTATTCCACGCTGGTGCGATTGGCCGGAGAGCTTGGGGTGCGGCCCGAGTATTTCCTGCGACCACCCTATCACAGCGATAGACCCACGTTTCTGCGTTCTCTGGCCAGCACGTTGGTGCGCGACCTTGCCTATCAAAAGGCGCAGATGCACTGGCTTCAGGAAACCAGTTTCATCCTGGGCCACTACGTCGATCTGCCGGACATCGATATTCCCGATGTTCTGGAGGGCTTAAGCTACAACCAATTGCGAGAAGACGACATTGAAGGGATAGCCCTGCGTCTGCGCCGTCATTGGAACATGGGGGAAGGGCCATGTGGTGACGTTGTCTCCTTGATGGAGCGTATCGGCATTGTCGTGGCTACGATCCCGATGGGAACCACCAAGCTTGACGGTCTTTGCAGCTGGTCCCCTGTTGATGGGCGTCCCCATGTGCTTCTCGCGACAGACAAGATGTCCTTTCCGCGCCGGCAGATGGATGCCGCCCATGAACTGGCTCACGCGGTTCTCCATCAGCAGGTCCCCGAGCAGGAGTTTCGGGAAAACCTGCGGATGATCGAACAGCAGGCCTTTCGGTTGGCGAGTGCCTTCCTGATGCCCTCGACGACCTATCCACATGAGGTGAAGCATACCTCGCTAACAATGTTGACCAGCCTGAAGGAGCGTTGGCGTGTGTCGATCAAGGCGCAGATCAAGCGCCTTTCCGACCTGGACATCATCCCAGAGGATTACGCCCGGCAGCTCTATAAGCTCTATTCGGCCAAGGGATGGTCGAAGGGAGAGCCGCTCGATCAGCACTGGGCGGTGACGGGCCCCAAGGCATTGCGTGACAGCCTCAATCTCATTGTGGAAAATGGTGTGCGAGAGAAGGCCGATCTGCTGGCGACTGAATTCACGATCTCTGCGGCAGATGTTGAGATGCTATGCGGCCTGCCTGATGGATGGTTCGACAGGGATGCTGCAGAAGTGGTGTCACTTAGAGTTCGAGAAGATCCAGCGCAGCCGCGTGCGCCAGGCATGGGCGAAGTTATCCCTTTCCCTGAGAGAAGGCGCTAGTTGTGCCTGCGACAAGCATGCGTCGCGTGCGGCACTCGACGTCAGCCCTGAGCGCCGAGGCGTGAAGTGCTCTTTCTTTTGATTGGAGAAAGAGATTAACTCAGTAGTGTAAAATAGTTGGCATGGAATATGGTGAATATCGCGCCCTGAATGTAGATCTTCAGTTTTTTGATGATTTGATCAAAAAGAAAGTATGCAATATTTTGTAATCTACCTAAATTCCTAAAGTGATGGCAATTATAAATTACTTGCCGCGAACGATGCGGCTGTACCCCTTATGAGAACGATAAGCATTGACAGGTGCAATCGACGGTGCTCCTGACCGGGGTTGGAGGGTGGCTGGACCTAACGTGAGTATCAACCGTTAGAAATGAATACTTCGTCCGAACAATCTTTCTCACTAGGATAGGCCATGCCCGATTGGTTCAAGCGCCGTTATCTCGATGTCCTGGCGAGCATCTATATCTACAATGAGCATCGCGGCTACACGGCGATCGATCAGGTTCTGTCGGCGGTCCGGCAGCAGGAGCCCTGCGATCCTGTCATGATCGCCATGGTCGAGCGTCACCGGGGGGATGAGCGGGCTCATTATCTGATGTTCCGCCGCTGGTTTGAGCGGCGGGGTCGGATGCCGTTCGCCCTCGACCGCACCTTCGGACACATCGACCGCTTCATCGAAATCATGTTCGGTGCGTCGATCAGCGGCTTGGACACGCAGGCCATCGTGCGCAGCAATCGCCTTTTCGCGCGGCTGTGCCGAGTCATCTCGCTCACGGAGCAACGGGGCTACCGCCAGGTGGAGATCCTGCTGTCCAACGCGATGGTGAGGAGCGACCCGGTGCTGTCGAAGATCTTTGCCATCATCCACAAGGACGAGCCGAGCCACTGGGCGCCCTATGATCGCTGGCTCGCGCTTCACGCCTGTCGTCGTCCCCGACGGTGGGAGCGTATGGTCGATGGCTTCGTGCACGCCGAGTTGCTGTTTGTGAAGCTGCCGTTCCTTTTCCTCAATCCATGGATCGCCCGGCGACGGGATTGGCCTGAGGCTTCCGAGTCCGGTGGCCATGCGTAGAGGAATGCCAAGGCCGGTTTACTCTCGGCTGGGCGGGCCATAGCACCGCCTTGGCACCGATGACCCGCGCCAATGGATAGATGAGGACAGGGGCCGGCGGGGTGCGACTGCTTCTACTGTCTTGTGCGCGGATTATGCCAGCGGGGTTCTGAACCCGGGGGCAAACGCATCTTGTGAAGACTACCCATCGGTTAGGGAAGGAAGCATGAGCCATAAGGCGATCCAACTCAGATACCGGGGGGCATGACGAAAGTGTCGAGCCGTTTGGGGTTATGGTTGTGACGCATCTGATCTGGTCGATCAAAAATCAAAGACCTTAGGAAGGCTTGATGCCCGCTTTCAAGCGATCGAGCGCACCGTGTTGCGGCCTGCGAATTTCGCCATGTAGAGGGCCTTGTCGGCGTGCCGGTAGAGGTCCTGGAAGGTGTCTGCCGTCCTCGAGCTGGCGATGCCGCAGCTCAGCGTCAGCATGATCTGGGTTTTGCCGTCCATGGCAATCGAATTCTGACGCAAGGCGGTGCGAATGCGATCGCAGATGTTTTCTGCCTCGCCGATGCTGGCGTCCTTGAGGAGCAGCAGGAATTCATCGCCGCCCAGGCGCCCCGCCGCGTCGCCGGACCGAATCTGGGTCTGAAGGACCTGGGCCGCCTGGACGAGGGCCCTGTCGCCGGCCTCGTGACCCCACTGGTCGTTGATGTTCTTGAAATGGTCGAGATCGATCGCGACCATGACGTGGGGGATGGCGCGGTCATGCAGGGCGTGTTCGACATGCGCCTCGAAGGCGGAGCGGCTCATCAGGCCCGTGAGACTGTCCGTCGAGGCTAGCAGCGACATGGCCTTTTCGCGCTTGGCGAGATTTTTGGTGAAACGGTTGCGTGCCGAAAGGTCGGCGGCGACCGGAAGGCATGTCAGCAGCAGCACGGCGAGGAAGAGCTGGAAGAGTTCGGCCTGTTGGACGTGATCCCGCGTGAAGTTCGCGATCGGGCCGACATCCTGAAGCGTGGCGCAGCCGCCGATGACCGCGATCACCATGACCGCCATCTTGGTGCCGAGCCGTCCTGCGCGGAAGGTGATGAGCATGACTGGCGCGAACAGGGTGAACAGCAGGGGGGCGTGGGCGACGAAGAAGACCAGGTAGGCGGTCACGCCGGCCAGCGCGAGCAGGCCGAAGGTTTCGGCGCGACTGATCCAGTCCTTTTCCCGGAAGCAGCGAACAATGTCGCCGTTGAAGATGGCGACGAGGACGGGGGTGAAGATGAGCAGGCCAAGCGCATCGCTGACGAACCAGGTCTTGAAGGCGAGCGCGAAGGGCTGTCCGAAGAAGAGGCGCGCCGTCATGGCGCCGAAGAACCCGCTCAGGCCGGGAGCGAGGAGGCCGCAGGCGAGCAGGAAGCGCACGACGACGCCCGCCGACCCCAGGATCGGCACGCAGCCCTTGTTCCGTCCGAAGACCGAGGCGGCGACGGTGACCTCGAGGACGTTGCTGAGGCCGTAGAGCATCGGACCGACGATCGTGCCGCGGGTGACGAGGTTCGCTGCGGCGTTGGCGATGAGGCCGGCCGACAGGACGCTGGGCCATGCGGAGCGGTCATGCACCAGCAGAAGGGCGAGGAGCACCGCGTTGGCGGGCCAGATGGTGGCGATGTCGCGACCGTTGCTGGTGAGATGGATGGTTGCGGCAGCCATGAGGAAATACAGGCATGCGGCCGTCAGCCAAAGTTGGCCGTACCTCCGTCTAAACCCCTGAATGTCTTTGTTATCGCGCCCGTACATAGTGCCTGTGTTAACTTCATGATGGCTAAGGCCGCGTTAACGACGAATTTCGGCTATTACAGGAACTGCCTGGTATGGCCTTGGCAAAGCCTTCCCCCGCCAGCAGACTGTTTTTGTCATTGGCAGATTTCGCAAATGGTCGGCATCATCGACACTTCATAGCGGCGGGCGGCCATGGCATGTGGCACTTCAGCGCATTGCCCGCAAAAATAATAGTTCATCACCCATTGAACTATCTCGGTGCGCCACCATCTTCGGCTCGGTCAGCGACTGTCGGAGGCGACGCAGATGGACATCGTGCAGTTCCGGTGCTCCGCCGGTATGGGCTATTCACCATTCGGCGGGGTGCCTTTCGAGGATGACCAGCCAGTTCGGATCGCATTGGCGCCGCCGGCTTCGTGGTCGATCGCGGCCCGCCGCCTCTTCACCGCCACGTTTGCGGTCACGGTCGGGGAGGAGACGGTCCTCTGGTTCTATGCATGTCACGCAGCATCGCGCGAAGGTGTGATGGAGGGGCTCGCTTCGCGGGTGCCGGCGGCACATTTGGCCGATGCGCAGGTGAGGGAGGGCATCGACCCCACGAATTGGATCGTGCGCCGCCTCGTACCCTCGGGAACGCTTCAGCTGCTGGCTGAGGTCGGCGACCTCTGTCCGAGCCGCCGGCCACTTGCCGGAGGCGGTGTGGTCAGCATCTTGGAGGGCACGGGCTGAGCCGTGAAGGCGGGGGCGGCGTCTCAGCCGGCTCCGGTCGCCTTCTCGATCAGGTCGAGCATGGACTGGGCGACCTGCCTGGCGGCGGCGGGGGTCACGCGATAGGTGACCTCACGGCCGTTCTTCTCCGCCGTGACGAGGCCTGCCTCCCGCATGATCTTGAGATGTGCTGACATGAGGTTCTTGTCCACGCCGAGACCCGTGGCAATCTCGCCCTGCAGCATTCCGTCTCCGCCATGCCGGACAAGTAGCTCGAAGGTGCGCCAGCGCGTGGCTTGGCCGAGGGCGGTGAGAATGGGTAGATCGTTCATATCCATAGTTCGTATATAAACGAACATTTTACCATTTTCCAGCCCCAAATCGCATCCTACGACAATCTGAAAAATATATATCAATACATCTTGAATTAACGAACTATAGATTCTAGGTGTGTCATACCCGATCGGCACCGCCACGATCGCTTCACGACCCCGGCGTGAACAGGCGGTGATGGAGGCTTCTATGGAAATCTTTGATGGTGAGGACCAGACATTCGTCATGACCAGTGTCGTGGAGGATCCGTGTGGGCTCGACGAGGCGGATGACGCGGTGATCGTTACGACCCGACGGAGCCTGTCGCGCATCGCCTTCGTCGCGGCTGAGACCGCGGCGCGCTTCCTGCGCGAGGGGATTGAATACGATCCGGTCGCCTGGATGATGGCCGGCCGCGAGCTGTTTGAAGGCTCATGCGCGCTCGACGCATGCCTTGGGCGGCAGGCCTTCATGCGGGCCGCGATCCTGCATGGCTTGTCGTGGGGCCTGGATGCCTCGCCCAGCGAGATCGACCCTTTCATCGATGACGACGATGACGACACCTTCGGTGCCGATGGCGAGCCGGACCATGCCGCGCAGCCGCTTCATCAGGCCGTCGAGCCCAAACACATGTCGCGCATTCGTTCCTGTGAGACCAACTTGCGCGTGACGTCCTGCCGTTCACCGGAGTTGAGGATGGAGCTTGGCAAGTCTGGGCGCGCCCACGACCAGGAAGAGGCGTGCATCAACGCTTTCGACATGGTGGTCCCGGGCAAGGCGCAGTTCTGATGGACACGCCGGCCACCGAGGCGGCCTGCCGCCCGCCGATGTCCGGCGGCGAGTTCCGCAGGGTGTACCGCCTGGATCTGAGGGGCGGTCCGACGGGCGTCGGCGGCGCCGCCGGCAACCGGCGCGCCGTGGTCGTCGATGTCGAAACGACCGGTCTCGACCGGAAGCGCGACGTCATCATCGAGCTGGCGATGCGCCAGTTCCTCTTCGACGATGCGGGCCGCATCACGAACATCGGTCGGCCCTTCTGCTGGCTGCAGGACCCAAGCCGGCCACTGACGGAGGAGATCATGAAGCTCACCGGGCTCGACGACGCCATGCTGAAGGACCAGTCCATCGACAAGGCGCTGGCGACGGGCATCCTTCAGCGCGCCGATCTCGTCATCGCCCACAACGCCTCCTTCGACAGGCCGCGCGTGGAGGACGAGCTGCCCGAAGCCGCCGGTCGGGCTTGGTGCTGCAGCTGCGTCGAGATCGCCTGGCGCGACTTCGGCTTCGACGGGCGCAGCCTCGGCTACCTGCTCTCGCAGGCCGGCTACTACAACGGCGCGCACCGCGCCTCCGACGATGTCGACAGCACCATCGCGCTGCTCGCCCGCGAGGTCGCGCCGGGCCGTACCGCCCTGGCGGATCTGGTCGAGCGGTCGTCGAGGGACAGCTGGATGTGCCGGGTGGTCGGCGCCGCCTTCGAACGCAAGGACGACCTGAAGGCGCGTGGCTACCGGTGGGATGCGGACAATCGGGTCTGGCACCGCGAACTGGCCGACCGCGACGAGGAGGAGACGTGGCTCATGGCGAACATCTACCAGTCCGGTGCGCGCCCGACCTCGGCTGGTCCTGAGTGGCGACAGATCTCTGCGCGCGAGCGCTGGGCCTGATGCGCCGCGGCCTGGCGGGCATCCTCCGCCGCCGCTGACCGGCGATCCGATCGCCTGAACGGAGCAACGCTGCCCCCCAACCCGGCGGCCCGACATGACGGGGCGGCGCACGGCGCGCCTTGACCGCCTGCGTCTTCCTACAACCCATACGAACCAAGGAGAATGGCATGCCCAAGAGCAAGAGCAGTCCAGCCAGGCGTCCGGCTGGCACCGGTGCCGTCACGGTCACCGATCCGACCAAGGCCATCGCCGCGATCAGCCAGTCCGGTGTGGTGACGAACAGGCTCGGCTTGACGCCGGTGACCGTCGTCACGCAGCAGGGCGGGGCGGTGATGGCGTCCCACGTCAATTACCGCACCCGCGACCGCGTCATCCCCGACGCCGAGGTCTTCTTCGTCGAGGGCGAAAAGCCCGCTGGCGATGATCCCTCGCTGGGCGAGGCGGACAAGGTGGCCTGGCGCGACGCGGCCACCGGCTACGAGTGCATCATGCTGCGCGAACCCAACGGCGGCTATCTCGGCGGCTATGTCGGCATTCCGAAGTCACATCCGCTCTATGGCTTCGAGCATGAGGCCGTTCCGGCCGACATCGGCATCGAGGTCCATGGCGGGCTGTCCTATTCCCGCATCTGCAACGAGGGGCCCAGTCCCAAGCGCTCCTTCGTCCTCACCGAATCCCGTCGAATCTGTCACACCTACGAGGTGCATTACAAGCAGGCGACCCAGGCGGGCGACTACCGCGTCGAGGATGCACATGCGTGGTGGTTCGGCTTCGACTGCAACCACGTCTATGATCGTGGGCCTGAGGAAAAGGATGGCCGGGGCGGTTATCTCTCCGCCGAGACTGCGGCGACCTACCGCGACGACACCTATGTTATGCGCGAGATCCTGAACCTCGCGGCCCAGCTGAAGGCGATCGCCGACGGCGATCCGGTCCCGCCCAGGGAGGGGCCCCCGCTGCCGCCCGTCGGCCTCGAGCCGGAAGGAGGGTGGTGACATGGAGATCGACTTCAAGGCGGCGCGGGATCTGCCCTGGGGGTGGTGGCTGCGGGCCGACCGCCGCATGTTCGAGGATCTGGATGGCCGGCGCTGGCATTCCGTCAGGGATGCGTTCTGGGAAGGTCGGCTGAACTTCCCTAGTGAGCGGACGGCCCCTGAGCAGCTCGAATTCCTGCTTCGCTTCTTGACGGCGATCAGTACGCGCCCTTGGGATGCTCGCGGTCTCAGGCATGAGATGATGGGAGGGGATTTGTTCCTCTGGCGCTTCTACCGTTCATGGCTGCTTTCGGTGGGTCTCACCCTGCCAGGGCAGTACATGAGCCCGCTCGAGGGCCCGCTGAGCGATGAGGGGCACAGCGCGATGCTGATGCTGCAGGCCACCCGCGAACCTGAGTGGATCGACGTGCCGATGCAGGAGGTGATCGACGCGGTGCGCGGCGCGATGCCGGGCTCTGATCCGGCTGGGGAGGCCGCGCGCGATCGCTTCGAGCGCGCCGTGGCCGGCCGACGCAACGTGTTCGCCAGGGAGACCATGGGCGGCCGCCACGTCGTCAGCCTCACCGGGTTTGAGACGACGGGACGCATGCCGCTGCGCCGGGTGATTTGGTCGGCCTCGTTCGGCGACGAGGTGACGCGCGACACGCTGTTCGCCTGGCTGGCGGAGCGGGTTGATTGCTGGGACGGCTGGGCTGCCATGGCGTATGGGAAGGGCGCGCCGGTGCTCACGCATCACATCCTCACGCTACTGCTGGCGGGCGACGCGCTGGGCAGGTGAACGGTGCGGTGCGACCGCATCGCGAAGCCGTCCTGCGTCCCGGGCCCCCATCGTCCATGCCGATGGGGGCCCTTCTTGATCGGCCCCGAGGTCCTTCGTTTTCGGCCGGCGCGCCGCCCGTCTGCACCTCTCGTATAGGCACCTCATGGGCGCCCCGCCCGGAATGGTGGCAATGTTCGACGATCATGGCAAGGAGGCCTTCCGATGATGGAGCGTGGCAACAGGAGCAGGCGCATCGACAGGGCGACGATGCTCGAACTGACGGCGTTGAACCGTGAGGTCCGCCGGCGCAGGCTGGAGATCTTTCGCACCCATCTGGAGCGGACCATCCGGCTGGCCTCGCCGCTTCTGATCGACGCCTGCACGCCCGATGAGCTTGACGAGGCCACGTGGCGGCTGAAGCCCGGTGCCGAGTGGCCCGGCGGGCAAACGCCGCGCGTCCTCGTCCGCGACTGGTCGGCCGAGAGCCGGCAGCGTGTCGGCAAGCGCGTCACCGCCGTCAACCACGCCACCGGCGAGCGCTTCTTCGTGATGGATCGACTTGAGCTGAGGATGGGGCGGCACACGGCCAACATGCTTCTTGAGATAGGTCCGCTGTCGATCCACACGGGGCATCGGGGCGGCTGCGTGTTCATCCCGCAGGCTCTGGACGAGAGGCAGTGCGCGAAGCTGGTCGGCGCGCCGCTCGACCGGGTGGTGGCGCTGCCGCTCGTGTCGGAGCGCCCCTACACGATCATCTCTCCCCCGGTTGCGCTGAATGACGACACGATGGCGGTGCGGTTCGAGGCGGCGCCCGTTGAATGGGTGGTGCCCTGGAACAGGCCATGGGAGTTGCCGTTCTGATCGGAACTCTTGCCGTGCGGGCGCAAACGGATCCGGAAGCTGGCTAACTCGCCATATCGGCATCGCCAGCCTATAAGTGGTCTGGAAGCCACTTGCCCGATCATCGCACAAGCAGAGCGATTTTCCAGCGGGGCAGCCCAAGTCGTGGATTGGCATTCAGACGAGATACATCAATGCTTATATAGGGTGAAGTCGTGGTCGATCCACATGATATGGAAGATGCGACCTTGTCGATACCCCACCACTGGCTTTTTTCCGTTGTAGCGGAAGGCTATGAGCGTGGTGTCTTTGGTGATGCTTGGCGGCATGGCCACCGAAATTTGAGATTCTGGTATTTTTTCAGTGCCGAGTCCATGCCTATTTGACTGATTGATCTGCCCCCAAGTCATCGTGCCGAGCTTGAACAGTCGTGCGATCAGTTGAGCGCCTTCCTCACTGCCACAGCAGTTGACGCTGTAGCCGGTCTTATCCCGCATGTGCTCAAAAGAGAAGATGACTGTCTGGTCGTTGTCGGAGACGGGCTCCTGCGTGACTTTGCGGTCTGAGAAACCGGGCTTAGTGGGCGTGGCGCCGCGAAATTTCGACATAGCGCTGACTATAATCCTGTTCGATCTCGTCCTTGAAGAAGGCTACCAGTGCGGGAAGCGTGATCACCCGGTTCATGTCCTGCTCGTAGGCGTCTTTCCATGGCGCCTCACCGTGCGTCATCTGACGCAGGCGCCATCCCGAGAACTGGGCGTAGTAGGTGTACACGTCGTCAAGGATCATTCGATCCTCCGGCTCGTAGTCATTCTCGTCGAGATCGATCACGGCAGGCAAGGGATTGTTCCCGTTCTCGCGGTATTCACGATAGAGGGCCGGCACCACGGGGCCATGCAGCCATGCCTCCATCGGCTCGTCGAACATCGGCTCGCCGCGCGTCGCGATTCCAACGCCTTGGGCGTAGTAGCACAGCTTCTGCAGCTTGAGGTGCGTGATCATGTCATCGCCGTCCACGTCCTGCTTGGCCAGGAAGTATTTGGCGATCGCGATGGCGGAATAACGCTTCGGCATGATTGTGTTACTCATTTCGCGCACGTCAAGTGGCGACGGTGCGGCGATTACGACATGCAGCGGCCGGTGGTCGGCACCGCTGACGATGCGACGGATCGCAAGGGCACTATCACGAAAGCGGTGCCACGCAAGCTCAATTACGCTCGACCTTTTGATCATAATTTTCTTGTCCTCTGGGCAGGGCAGCGATTGATCTCTGAAATTCTGAGATTTTTCCCTCATCAACCCTATTCAAACCCAGTGAATCCGCTTGAGAAGTCCGAGCGTGCAAACCATAAATCAAGCGCAGGCACGGTCGCCTGTGGCTTATTTAGTGGATGTGCTGAGATGTAGCGCAGCGCGATGCGTCGTCTGGGTGGTGGCGCTGCCGCTCGTATAAAACCGCCCCTACACGATCATCTCCCTCTCCCCGCCGGGGTTGCGCTGGATGACGATACGACGGCTGTGCGGTTCGAGGCGGCGCCAGTTGAATGGCTGGTGCAGTGGAACTGGCCATGGGGGGTGCCGTTCTGAACAGAACCCTCGTACTGATCAAACTTGATTGGGTTATGGATGATTGAGCATGTCCATGGTCGCCCACTAAAGGCGGCTCTGGATGGCCCAGCGACAGGGTTGCGCGCGCCACGTGTCTAGCGGCCAGCGTCGAGTTCGCTAGATGGGTGGCGGAGGGACAATGCTCGGTCTGCTAGGAAACAGGTGGTCGTATAAGCGTTGGCATGAGAGGCCACTTCCGTTATGGGATGCGCTCGGAGATTTACCAAATGAGCCCCGGAAAAATATCACTGTCGCTTTCTCTGACCGCTCTTGCTCAGATGGCCATGATGAGTAAGGCTGAGCAGGGCAGGCTCAACGCGTTTTTCGCCAACGAGACTGGACCATCGGGTCCGGATACAAAGAGCCTTGATTCGGGCGCCTTTGTCTCGCGGGTTGGGGGAAAGCGCGTGCTGTGGCGACGTCGTGCTGATAATAATCTCGAGATTCAGACCATTGTTGATGAATCCTATGCACGCAGCGGCGTGAAGGCTCATGCCCGCTGATGAGTGATTTCGATCCCATCGCTTACGATCTGTCCGTTGCTGAAGCCGAACTGACAAGCTTCAAGACGTGGTTTGGTAGCAAATCCTTCATTGGTGAAACCGAGATTGTGAAAGAGATCAGGGCGCGGCCTCAAATGGCGTGCCTTCTCGGTTCCGTGCTCAATATTCCGGCTCCTGACCTCATCAAGTTCGAACTTACGATGAAGGGAATTTTCCGCACCGACCTCGTGCTGGGCAACGATCACGCACGTGCTTTTGCTCTGATCGAATTTGAGCCGGCAGAGAAGACGACGTTGTTCAAACGGGGAACCGCTCAATATCGCTATTGGGGATCGGGTCTCGAGCATGGATTTGGCCAGATCATCGACTGGGCTTGGGTGCGCGACGAAAACCCCGATGACATTGTACTCGGAAACACCTTTGGCGGTAAGATCAAGAAGAGCGCATTCGCTGTGATTGCAGGCCGCGATGACGGCATAGACGGACCATTGGAGCAGAGCCGGTTCGATTATCGCCGCCACTTGGTCGCGGTTGGTGGACATCACGCCCAGATCATGACCTACGACGACATGCTCAAGAGAATGGAAGAGAGCCTGACGACCGCGAAAACTTATATCTGACTTTCGGATGAGTGTGTGTTCGGCTGGGTGCCCCCTGCCTCAGAAAGCCGTCAGCGCATCGGCAAGCGTACCACCGCCGTCAAATACACCACCGGAGGGCGCGTCGGCATCACAGGCCGGCTTTACTGGGGTTGGGGCGGCACACCTCGAACATGGTGCCTTGGAACAAGACGTGGAAGGTGCCATTCTGATCGGAACGCATGTTCCTAAGCCCCGGTCCATGAGCCACGGAACCCCCGGCGCGCCGATCCTGGCTGGTGCGCGCTGGCATGAGGCCTGGGGCAGTTCTATGGGACGTGGTCACCTAGGAGGCGAGCGGAGTGGTCCGCAGTCCGCCGCGGAGCTATGGCTGTCAGGCCTAGAGATCGATGGTGCAAGGCGGGCCGGAAAGACCTGCCTGAGCGTCAGATTTGGCGATTGGCTGGATACTCGGCGCGGTCTGAGCGTTCCCTCACACTAGGCTGCGCGTGTTGACTGGCGTGATCGCCGGCATTGGCTGCGGGCTTGGAAGCTGCGGTCCAGACATCTCTTTGGCGCCAGAGGCTTTCCATAATGGAATGCGCCGCGCGTGTAGTCTGTGCTCACAAAGAAAAGCATTTCATTTCAATGCATAAACTTGATGAGAGCCTTTTAAGTGTACAATTTTTTGCGATTGCACCTCCCTCAAGTAGCAATGTTAGCACTATCTATCTGAATTCGTTTGCGCTACTTGAGAGCATTCCAAGTGGCAACGTCATTCCTGACGTTGTCACATAAGACCCTCGTAAAGGCTATCTTAGCGAGGTTTTGGGGGGTCTGGCAACAAAAAAGCATCGCCCGAATCGGATTTCCGACCGGGCGACGCTTGTGTCCCAATATGACTCACAAATTCGGTGTCACGGTGATTCGCGGAGCTTCGTCCTTCGGCGGATCCGCTCCAGTGCCTGCAGCGCCGGCTCCCTCTTCCATCCTAGAGCATCTACCTGCACGCAGTGCTCCTCGTCGAGGTAGCGCTCGACCCAGCTAGAATGTCGTCCGAAGCGTGCCATCATCTCCGCCATCGTGATTCGCGTGCGGGCGAGGTGAAGGACGATTTCCCAGTCCATCTCCCAATTGTCATTGGCCTTGGCGAATTCCTTGAGGAGGTGGGCGTGCTTCAAGGGAAGGTTGAGGATTTCGACGGCATCGCGCTGAGAGCAATAGGGCGTGAGAGAGGAGGGGCGGTGTGATCGGAGATTCCGGGAAAGGAATGCATCCCCATCCTCGGGGCGGATGAACATCTTGCTGATCGAGTTTCCGGCCATGAAGAAGGGGGTAGCGCCTTCCTTCTTCAGGAAAGAGCGGAAGATCGTGCCCCAGGGCTTGAAGCCGCCGCCCATCGCACGGGCGAGCCTGTGAAGCGGGAGGGTCAGTCCGGCCTTCTTCGGATCGGTTGAGCCGGGCATGGCAGCGGCGCGAAGATCGCGGAGGAGGCGGTCATGTTCACGCCAGTCCATCTGAGGCATCTCGAAGAGCGACGTGAGAAAGGGGTGCGGGCGCATGTCGACATCTCCCGAGTCGGCGATGAGCTGCATCGCATACTGAGGAAGCCCCAGGGATGTAGACACCGCCTCTGCGCTGCGGCGATGATCGCGCAGATCCCTGATCTCCTCGACCTCGGCGTGATCGAGGGTGGGGAACAGCCGGTTGGCCCGCAGACAGATATGCGATTTGAGGAGGCCTTTCCGCCGTCCTTCTGCAAGAATGCCGAGCGGTAGTAGCGAGCGGTCTACGGCGGCCATCATCGCGATCTGCCCCGGCGGCGTGGTGCCGGGGGAGGATGAGATGGTGGCGAGCTGCCGATCCAGCGCCGTCCTCACGAGCGCCGGCAGTACTTCGCTTTCCAGTGCGGGAATGTATTCGGCGATGCCGGTGTAGCGGACATTGTATCTCGAGCGTGAATGCTTGCTGACGGCCCGTTCGAGAGCGGGGATGAAGGACGAGGGCCAGGCGCGGACCAGATCGGCAGTCTGGGAAAGCGCGCGGGCATACTTGGCCTGCTGACCTACGGGCGGGACCTTCGTCCGGGTGTGACGATATGGATCGGTCACCAGACGCATGAGCGCTATCGCGAGTTCGAAGACCATGCCACCGTCCCAGTCCGCGAGTTCGGTCGGGAGTTGTCGGCGGGCGGCATTCCTGGTCTCGGTATCGGGATCGAGCAGGCCGATGAGGAAGGCCAGGCCATCCCGCTGATCGGGCGGCACTGTCTCGGCTTGGATCAGATCGAGCCGACGGTTGCATCGGTCGCAGCGATCGAATCTGTAGGCATGCTGCCAGCGCTGTAGCCGGCCACATTTGCAGCGGGCGAGGAGGTATTCCCAGGTCTCGGTACAGCAGGGCACGGTCTTGAGCGACCAGAGCACCCGGCTGTGCGGGCTCGCGCCAACGGCTGACGGGGCGAATCGGAGCGTGCGGACGAGGATCTCATCCGCGCGCACCGCCACGCCGAAGCAGTCGACATACCCTTGCTCTGGCAAGGGAAGGTGGCGGCGTCGCGTGACCTCCTCGACCGGCACGCGGAGGATCTCCGCGAGGCCGACCGCGTCCAGATTCTCGATGAAGGCGGCTGTCGGATTGTTTGGATGTGACAACCCCACTTGGCGCAGGAGCGTGAAGGACGACGGCAGGACGTTTCTGGTCACGGTGCGGGTGACGAAGCTCATGAGTCCTTCGGTCGCGATCGGGGAAACCGCGCAAAGCACGGGCCCGCTCATTTCGTCTCTTCCCGAAACGGGTTGCTGTCGATCGAGTCGTCTTTGAGGGCCCATTCGTCGACGGCGCAGGCGAGCCGGTCATAGCTGACAGAGTCATCTCCCTCGCTTAGAGCTGCCTCTAAGGCTGCCATCATGATGCCGTGGAACTCCCCGATCAGGCCACGGCTCGCTTCACATAGTATCTTGCCGAGCGCGGCGAGGCCGGTGTGTCGGGCGATGATGCTCCGCTTCACCATCTCCTCGTCGATGCAGTCCATCAGCTTCTTCCAATGGGCCAGATCCTGAGAGCTCTCGGGAATATACGGCCTGAGATGCACCTGAGGCAGGCACCGGGTCTTCAGCTCCCAGTTGTTCTTCACGAGGGGTTCGGCGCCTGACGTTCCCATCAGCACCACGGGTGCCCAGCCTTTCGTCATGATGTTCTTGATCGTGTTGCCAGCCTCCGTGGCGAGGCTCTTTCCCTTGATGTGGTTAAGCTCGTCGATGATTATCAGTTCGACCTTCTTCTCCTCGATCGCCACTTTTACCCTTTCGAGCAGAAGTTCAGCCTCGCCTCGCGTGGCATACTCCTCTCCGGCTTCCGCCAAGATCGACGAGGCGAGGCTCTTGGGCGTACCGGTGGTCGACAGTGTGACGTGGAGGATCGATTTCCGCTCGGGATCGTTTCCGTGCTTCTTGGCCAGGTGCTGCTTCAGGATCTTGGCACAGGTGCTCTTGCCCGCGCCAGAAGGGTGCAGATAGCGGGCGCCGCGGCGCATCTGTCCTTCCGGCTGCAGCAGGCTCATGACGCGGAGCGCGTTCATCTGCCTGACTGAGCTCATCTGCTGCGGGGTCGGGATCACGATATCCTCGAACTGTGCGAGGGCCCTGCCGACGAGCTCGGAGACCGCGAACTCCTCGCTATCGAGAAAGTCGAAATCGGCGAGCGGAAGGGAGCCTTGGCCATCGCCTGCCGAGGGCGAAAGCGAAGTCGGGCCCTCGGAATGGTGGCGGAGCGCGCCGTCGAGGCTGTCGGCAGCTCGAGTGGCCGTGGTATCGCGGTGGATTGTCTTGGCGGGCGTTCTCATCGGGCAGTCTCCTTCGGCTTTGGGCGGTGGGTCAATTGTCGCTGTCCCAGCCGGAGCTGAAGCCGAGGCGGCGCGTCTGATTCCTGGCCACCTCCTCCTGCTCCTTGTGGACGGGATCGGTGGTGGTCTTCCGGGCGCGGCTCTTTGATGGCTTGCCTTCGTCGCCGTTGCGGTTGCTGCTACGTGGAGCGATGCGGGTCGCATCGCCACGCGTTCCATCGCGCAGTTCGTGGGGAATCTCGTTGGAGGTACCGGTCGGCGAGGACTGGATTCGGAGGATCTCGACGGCGTCGCCCAGATATCGACGGCCCTCGCTCGAGTCGATGAGCCGTGCCGTCGCATGCTGGTCTGCAATCTTGCCCTCAGGCAGGATGCGCGAGAACCATTTCCTGTATTCCTCGCGCACGGCGGCCATTTCGAAGTCGGTGTCGAACTCCGCCTTGCGCTCCTTGGCCCATGCCTTGATGCGCAGATGGAGCCACAGCGAGAGCCCGGTGGCGTATCGCCTCCGGGTGCACGGGATCTTCACGTACTCCCTGTTGAGCTCGTCGAAGAGCCAGGCATGGCCGAGATCCGAAGGATCCCATTTGATCTTGACCTTGCCGAAGGTTCGCACCTTTGCGTCGGTCGCGACACCTCTTGCCATGCCGAGGTTGAAGAGGATGTCCTCGTTGGACAGGGGAAACTCATCGTCGGAGCCATCGGAGCCATACATGAGCCCGTTGATCTCGGCGCCCTGGCCACGGAAGGAGGGGTAGCTCACGTTTCCGATCGCCCGGCGGAAGTGGTCGATGTCGCCGACGGTGTCGTGGCCGTGGATGGACCTCTGCTCCAGCCAGACGTCCAGCGGCGGCCGTGTGTTGAGCTCGGTGTGCCCTTTGGTGTGGTAGTCGGCGACGACGGCTGCGAAGATCTCGCGGAACTTCTCGATGGTGACGATCGCGTGCTTGGCGGGATCGTAGTCGAACTCCCGCATGAGCGGAATGTCCCAGGTGCTACCCTTCAATTCTTCCCGGACCATGTCCTGCAAGGTATTCAGGCAACTTTCGACATGCCCCTTGTGCGTGGGCTGCTTCTTGCCCGCCCAGCGAACTGCGGTACCTATGTCGCCGCCTGCATCCTGCGCGGCCCGCGCGGTCTGGTGCTTGGCGTTGTCGAGAAGGATGGTCCCCACGACCTTGCCGTGCAGGTCACCGAGCTCCTTGATGCGGGCGAACGGCTCGGGCACGCTCTTGGGAAGGGCCGTGTGGAGCAGCGTGCTCATGTAGGTGACATGGCTAGGCGGATCGAAGGAGATGTCCCATCCAAGGATGACCCGCGTGTATATGCACAATGCGATGGTCACGGTCGGGACCCCGCATGGCACGCCGCGCACGGGATCGATCACGAACACCACAGGGAAGGGGGTGTCGTCGATCTGGACGATCTCGAGGTAGCGCGTGGGATCCTGAGCCACTCCGCCTCCGCCGAAGCGCTGCCGCCTTGCGGCGGTTCCGTGGCCGATCTGGAAGGCCTGGGCTCCCTTGGCGCGCTCGACCTCCATGTCGAAGATGCGGCGCGAGCACATCTTGATGGAGCCGACCGTCGGGTCCAGGGGGACCGGCTCGAAATCATGGATTTCCAGCGCCCGGCCCTCGGCGTAGCGCTGCACGTCGTCCCTGGCCCTCAGGAAGTAGCTGCTCTTCGACTTTTTCGGACCGGAATGGCACTTGAGCGCCCACACCTTGATGATGGCAAGTACAACCGGCTTGATCCTGCGACGACGGCGCACGATGCCGGAGAAGGAGGCGAAGTCCGCGGGTCGTCGGTCGCGGGGCAGTCCGCGCCTGTCCACCCACTGGCGGACGGCGAAGTCGCTGGGGAGCCGCCCGTACTGGGCCTTGAGAGCCTCGACGTCGAAGTTGTCCTCGAAGAACTTTCTGACGCCAGCCACGCTGAGCGGAGGTTGGCCGACCTCGTCCACCTTCTTCATGACTTGCTCGCGCAGGGTGTACCAGCGGTCGCGGGGCCTGGCTTCCTCGCCCTTGCCCTGCGGCTTGGTCTTCGCATTGACGAGTTCCTCGCGGGTCGGCTCCTGCTGTCGCGCCAGGCGGCGCGTCGCGTCTGCGAGCGGGCAGGAGCGCAGGATGAGCTTCTCCTGCGCCATGAGGTGGCGAGCCTGTTCGGCCGTCGGCCACACCGGAAGGCCGGTTTCCGGGTCGGCGACTTCCAGCATTCCATGGGCGCCGTCCGTGAACATGCAGAGACCATTCGGCGCCACCCCCCGAAAGGTGTAGGACGCGCCCCGGTAGGCGAAGTGCCGGTTCAGGAGGTTGTCAAATCCGCTCACGGCCGCCTCAGAACCAGATCTTCGGCGTGAAGTGCGCGACCGGCAGCAGCCTGACGGGCGATGATCCGAAGAGGATGTGATCGAGATCGAACTCCACGCGGCCCCTGCAGATCAGCGCCTGCGCCATCGCCTCGCCCTGGACACGCTCAGGCGAGAGGGTGTCGCGCAGGGTCGCGAACGTGGTGTTGGGGGACTTCACGACCAGGCGCTCGAAGGCGTCCATGGCCACCTCGTCGATGGGCGCGGTCTGACGCGCGTAGATGCGCCCGAAGTTGAGCTGGCGTTCACCGCCGCCTAGGACGTCTTTCCCGCAGATGACGCGGAACTTCCAGCCCATGCCCTCGATGACGCGCTTTATGGCGAGCGTCCTCTGGCGTTCGAGGGGATCGCTGACGTAGGAGAGGTCGGGCTTGCACTCGATGGCCTCGATCACGTAGCCACGCCCGATGCGGATCTGCCGCAGGTGATCGCAGATCCATTCGCGGACCGTCGTGCCGACCATCAGTCTGAGCCGGAACGCCTGCGTGCGGAAGGTCAGCACGTCGGCACGCAGCTCGCTCTCGATGATCAGCGCGTGCTCGGTCGGTCCTTCGTAGGGATTGGAGAGGCCGGTCTTGGCGGAATGCTCCTCGCCGACCCAGTGGCTGTAGTTGTTGCCGACGATCGTCCGCAGCGGGCCGCCGTCCTCGGCGACATGCATCCGCGCGGCCGGGCGGGCGCCGGTCGCATCGTCCGTCCCGACATAGACAAGCCGGAGAGGCTTTCGAGGATCGACCAGCGAGGGTGCGGCGTGAAGCCCGCTCGCGGCTGCGCTCCGGCTCATGTGCGGTCCGACCGGCAGGCGGCGAGATGCCCAGGAAAGCGTGCCTCGGCGTGGCTCGGGCGACCCTTCGCCACGATGGTCTGGCGGTCGATCCGGTACCGCCGTCTCTGCGTCCGGGTGCGGGGGACGAGTTGGTCACGCTCGTTCATCTTTCGTCTCCAGGCGGGGAGAGCGTGCGTCGGCATCCGCCGACCGCAGGCACGGTCTCGGTGAACCGGGTCTGCGAACCCGGAAGGTGGCGCCTCTAAGGCGAGCGTCTGTCGGGGTTCGGACGGTCCGCGGTGCGGACGGTCAGGTCAGGTTGGGCTGAACGGTGATACGAGGCGCCGTGACGATGGCGCTGCTGGTCTTCAGCGAGCGGATGGACGTCCCGACGCCGCCGGCTCGGAGCGGGGGATGATAGGGAAGCGCGTCGAACGACGCGGTAGGCCTGTCAGGTGCGAACGTGGTGCAGAGTCCTCCACGACCGCGCCCGAAGGAGAAGTTCCTGATGACCTCTCGTTCGCGACGGCGGTATCCTCGTGGGGGGCGGTTTCCGATGAGCACTCTCTTGGCTGAGCGTCTCATGCGCACCTCCCCTCGAACTGGGCGAGCCTGAACGCGATGAACGCACGTTCGACGCAGGCCTTGGCGCACGGGCTCGACGTTGCAATGCCCGACCAGAAGGGGAGATCGGGTGAGAATCGCCCGTCCGGCGATCGGCTGGAGATAGGGTCATCGGGCCGGGTATCCGGTCCGGCTTCCTGGGGCATTTCGTGTCGCATCGGGTGTCTCCTCGGCGTTGCGGTAGTCGATAGATAGTTGGACACACCACGAGAGTCAATCGAGAGATAGTTGGAGATCGAAATTTAGTTGGATAATTTGCATTAAGGATGTGGTCGGGCCGGATGTCCCTGACGTCCAAATGTTCAACTAACTCTCGACATTCCGGGACTTTCGCCCTAACCGGACGCCATGGAAGATAGCCCCGAAAAAAATTCAGGCCCCAGGATGCCGATGGGCGTGCGAAGGCAGATTCCAAGGCCCGAGCCGACGCTCCCGACCGAACTGCTGACCGCCTTCGGGCCGGAGTTGCCGCATTCCGAATCGGAGATGTGGACGGCGATGTCCTTCGTGCAGCGTTCCCAGACCCTGGAGAGGCTCCGCATGCTCCTGGATCTCGAGCGGCCTGACACGACGCTGTCGATGGACAAGGCCGCGACCAAGGTGGGGGTCAGCTTGAACCGCTGGTACGAGATCCGCGCCGACTGGGAGAAGTGCCGCTCGATCGCGTCGCTGGGCACCTTCGCCATCAATCCGCGGACCCGCAAGCTCTCCCATCACCAACAGCTCGAGGAGCTCGCCGTCGCGGTCTTCGACAAGGATCCCACCGGCAGCGTCCGGCAGCATGCGCTGGCGCTCGGTGAAGCCTACGCCAAGGCGACCGGCCGGCCGAACGACGAGCTGCCCAGCCACAACACGCTGAGGAAGTTCGCCGAGACGGAGAGGCGGCGGCGCGCGCAGGGCGAGCGGCCGGGCGCCTACGTCGTCCTCGACTGCTGTGCCTGCCAGCTCCCGCATTCGGACAGTCTCTTCGCGGCGTTCCTCATCATCGACCGGGGGACCCGCATCGTGCTCGGTGCCGGCCTTGGCGACCCGCGCGACAGCCGGGTCGGCTACATGTTCGCTGGCGCCGACGCGCAGGACCGGCTTTCGGCCGACCCGCTGATTGGCCTGGCATGGGCCGACAGGTTGGAAGGCAGCGAGATCGTCCACGGACTCGATTCCGAGGACTGGGACGCCCAGGCCGGGAGGATGCAGGCAGCAGGTCTGGCAGACCAGCTCAGGCCAGCCACGGCCGCAAGACGGTTCGGCGTCTTCGTCCGACCGCTGATCGGGGCGCGCATGGGCCGGGTGAAGTTCCTCCCTGGCCAGACGGCGAAGGCGGAACATGCCGCAGAGCCCAACGTCGACGACCTGGTGCGTTTCCTCGCCGAGGTCGGTGCGTACAATGCTGAACTGGTCGAACCCTGGAAGACAGCGGAACGGCGCGATCCGCCTGCCGGTCTCATGACCCTGCTCGGCATGCTCACGAACGGCTAGGCGCGTCGATCCAGATTGCAGCAGGGGCTCCGCGGCTCTGGTTGTGCCTGGCGATCGCGCCAGCGACGACTTCGCGCACGTCCGCAAGGGTGAGAGGGCTGTCCTGTCTGGTCTTGAGCAGGCGCTCGGGCGCGATCGCCTTGCCTGTCAGATAGACCAGGCGGACGTCATCGATCCCTCTGCCAAGGATGCGGGATAGGGCCGATCGCGCGGCAGTCGATGGGATAGGGGTCACGCCGTCGATCGGATCGGTCCCGATCAGGGCCGCATCGACCCGTACTGCCAGCCCGCTCCCGCTGATGCCGGCTGTGAACCCGTGCCAGTCGGCCGGCCCCAGGGACGCCGCGACGATGGCGCCGTCGTCGGCGCGGACCGCCAGCCCGAGCATGGGCATCACTATGGCGCCGTCCTGCCGCATCGGCAGGCGCACGGCACAGGATCCGACGACGAGACCTTCCTCGCCGCCATGAGGCTGCTTGCGGCTGACCATCACCATGTTCCACAGGGTGCTGCGTGAGGGAGGTGCCGCCCCCAGCTCCTTGCAGTGAGAGACCACCGCCTCGTTGATCCGCACGAAGGGCGCATCAGGACCCATCTCGTCGATGACGCGGGCGGCTGCCTCCTTGGCGGCCTTGGGCACGGAGATGCGGTTGGCGCGGCGCGGACTACCACGATGGGCTCCGGATCCGGCCATCTTGGCCGGCGACTGGTGCACGCGCCACGCCCGCACGAGTGCCTTGAACTGGTTGATGCTGAGGCCGAGCAGATCGGCATGGCGTCGCAGATCCATCTCGGTCGGGGCCACGATGTTCAGATAGTCGCGCACGACGCCGACGCGGCGCCGTACCTCGGGCCGACGCATGGCGTCGACGCCGCTCAGGTCGAGCTCGTCCATTGTCTTCCTCCATCTTGGTAAGTTCGGTCCCGGCCTTTCCACCGACAGCTTGCGGCTATGGGCCGGGCCCGCTGGCCGGGACCGTCGGTCAGGCGCCTGCGCGTCCTTCGCCGGCGGAGCGGGATTGACTTCGCCGGGCTGCACACCCACGCTCGGGTGC
>NZ_BCZE01000020.1 GCF_001598555.1 Novosphingobium rosa NBRC 15208 | reverse complement strand
CTGTGCCGCTCGCCGAAACGGTCGAAGCCATGGAGCAACTGGTCGAAGCCGGGCTGATTGCCCGCTGGGGCGTGAGCAACCTCGATACAGACGATATGGGCGAACTCTTCGATGCCGGCGGCGAGGCCTGTGCAACCAATCAGATCCTCTACAATCTGACCCGTCGCGGCCCGGAATTCGATCTCCTTCCCTGGCTGAAGCGATGCTGCATTCCGGTGATGGCCTATAGCCCGGTCGAACAGGGGCGCCTGCTTGATCGCCAGGCGCTTATCGAAATAGCGGAGCGTCACACCGCCAGCCCCGCCCAGGTCGCGCTGGCATGGCTCCTCCACCGGGACGGCGTCCTGCCGATCCCCAAGGCCGGAACCGTGGCGCATGTCCGGGACAATCGCGCCGCTGCCGATCTGGTGCTCACGCCGGACGATCTGACCGAGCTTGATCGCCGTTTTCTCAAACCGACCAGGCGGCGTCCTCTGGAAATGCTCTAGGCCCTGACGATCAGGAAATGCTGGTCCGCCCCCGCGACCAACTCTCCAGTTGACCTCATCGCCGCGCATCAGGCCCGACACATTCTGTCCTGCCTTGCGCACCAGAATCGGCTTCCAGGGTACCAGCGTGCAATCATGGGCACGCTCGACCAGCGCGAACCGCCCACTCACCAGATCGACCGGACAGCGATAGATCCCCTCGATGCGCGCGCCCTGCCGCGCCTCCTCGAATGGAAGATCCAGCTCTACCGAAAGCTGGCGCGCCGCACGCATCAGATCCCTGCGCTCCAGCGCCCGGATCATGCCCTTCGGAAAAAGCCCGGTTTCATTCTCCTGCGCGAAGCCCTGCGCCAGCAACCATTGCCGCCTGCGCTCCATCACATCCCGAAGATCCCGGCCGAAACCCGCATCTCGCAAGGCTCTAGCGCTCACATTGGCCCCGTCCTGCTTGTGATTAGCCCCTGCACTGAGACTGCAGTCAAACTTCAACCAAAATAACAAAAATTCCAAAAGATCCCGCCACCTTCCGAAAATCCATTAATAAATAAAATTTGAAATTTTTACTGTTATTTCGATTTACTCCACTTAATATTCAACTTAAATTTTAGGATTCTTCTTTTGTATAACGGGCCTTAGTGCAAAGCTTGACTTTATATGATTGACACCAGGAATTTGCGATAGTTCATGCACCATCCTCTGGTACTCTAAAATATTCCTCACAACAATTCTCAGTAGATAATCCGCATCGCCCGTCATCAGATAACAATCCATCACCTCGGGCAGTTTCTGGATCGACGTATCGAACAGCGCCAGCGCATCGGCATTCTGCTGGTTGAGCGACACGGACACAAAAACATTCAATTCCCCGCTCAGTTTCGTTTCACTGAGCGCTGCATTATAGCCAAGGATATAGCCTTCGTTTTCGAGGGCCCGCACCCGCCGTATCGTCGGCGTCAGGGAGAGATTGATCCTTTCGGCAAGGTCTCGCCAGCTCAGGCGGGCATCCTCGGCCAGCACGGTCAGGATGCGGCGGTCAATCGAATCAAGGTCATCCATGCATAGTGGCTCGCGGAACCGGATGTGGTCCAATTCAGTGAGGCTGCCTCAAGGAATACCGTTAATCGTAGTGCAAATGCACCCTATTGACAGAAACGAAAGTGCAATTGACCTGTTGCAGTGCAACATTTTTGTCAAATTTAGGACAGCCAAAAGCCGGCAAGCCTGTATGCTTGCCCCATACCGACACAGGAAGGACGCGGCTAGAGGCCACGCCCGACAAGGGGGGAAGCAGACCGTTGCGCGGCAGCTTCTCTTCCACCGCGCCATAGGCTGGCCCGGCGGAAGTGGAAGCGCGCGCGGTGGACACTGCAGGGGGATGACCATGAAAGGACCACAGGTGACGGGTTCTGGTAATGGGGTATGTTCATGACTAAATTCGCGTTTCTGCTTTCTCGCACCGCGCTGGCGACGGGGGCGGCCATGCTGCTGGCCGGCACGGCGCAAGCACAGGATGCCGCCACTGACGGCGGCGCCAAGGACGATATCGTGGTGACCGCGCTCAAGCGCGCGACCAGCGTTCAGGAAACGCCGATCGCCATCACCGCCATCACCAATAAGGCGCTGACCAACGCCAACATCACCGACGCCTATCAGCTCAACCGCCTGGCGCCCGGCCTCAACATCCGCGAAAGCGCCAATGGCGGCGCACGCATCACGCTGCGCAACATTCAGGCCGCGGGCGAGCCCACCGTGGGCATCTATTACGACGAAACGCCGCTGATTGCGCCGGTGGGCGTGAACAACGATGCCGGTTCGGCCAGCCCCGACATCCGCCTGTTCGATGTCGATCGCGCCGAGGTGCTGCGCGGGCCGCAGGGCACGCTCTATGGCTCGGCCTCGATGGCGGGCACCGTGCGCCTGATCTTCGCCAAGCCGAAAATGAACAAGTATGAAGGCGCCGTGGAAGCCCGCCTTACCTCGGTCGATGGCGGCGGCATCGGGCATAATGAGCAGGGGATGGTCAACATTCCGCTGGTCAACGATGTGCTGGCGCTGCGTGCTGTCGGCTATTACCAGTATCAGAACGGCTGGCTCGACGACAGTCTGCGTGGCCTCAAGAACATCAACGACAGCCAGAAGTACGGTGGCCGCGCCATGCTGCGCTTCAAGCCGATGGAAAACTTCACGCTGGACCTGACCGCCGCGATCCAGCGCAACAAGGGCTTCGTCAACAACTGGCTGTGGGGCACAACAAGCGGCCAGCTCGACCATAATTACGATGCCGCCTGGGCCTCGCTGCACCGCAATTCGGACCGCATGGACCTGTTCAGCGCCAATGCCAGCTACGATCTGGGCTTTGCCACGCTGGTGGGCACGGCCTCCTATCAGAACCGTTATCTGAGCTATACCTCGGATTCCAGCGTGTTCTTCCAGCTGCAGCAGAGCAATGCCGCACGCTGCGCCACCTATTTGGGGCTGGCCAGCGGGCAGAGCTGCACCACCGCGCAGCTTAACCAGTACCGCAGCTATGCGCTGTCGCAGTCGCCTTCGGCGGCCTATTCGCAGCAGTGGACCAAGGGCTGGACGCAGGAGCTGCGCCTCTCCTCCAACGGCAAGAGCGCGCTCAACTGGACCGTGGGCTTCTTCCACTCGCTGCGCCGCGCCTTCATCTTCTCCGATGTGGACTCGGTCGACAGCAACAGCGGCGAGATCATCATGCCGCTGACCACCACCCCCACCGTGGCCAATGGCACCACCGTCGCGCCTGCCAATGTGCTGTTCCGCCGCTACATCTCCGACCGGCTGGAACAGACCTCAGGCTATGCCGATGTGTCCTACGACATCACGCCGAAGTGGTCCATCACCGGCGGCACGCGCTATTACAAATACGACAAGAATGTCGCGGGTCAGGTGCTGGTGGGCAACCTCATCATCGGCACCTCAGCGGGGTCGGCCACGGCCAACACCACGTCCGACAATGGCTGGATCTTCAAGGCGGGCACCAACTACAAGTTCGACCGCAATGTCATGGCCTATTTCGAGGCCTCACAGGGCTTCCGCCCGGGTGGCGTCAACCAGGTCATCGGCCTGCCCGCCAGCTTCGGCCCCTATCAGTCGGACAGCCTATGGAACTACGAGCTGGGCCTGAAGACCCAGTGGTTCGACCGCAAGCTGACGCTCAACGTCGATGTCTATCAGATCGACTGGAGCAACATGCAGGTCAGCGGGCAGACCGCCGCCCAGTCTACCGGCTCCACCTTCAGCGTCATCGCCAATGCCGGCGACGCGCGCATCCGCGGCGTGGAACTGGAAACCAGCGTGCGCCCGGTCGACAATCTGTCCTTCTATCTGTCCACCACCTATGCCGATGCGGTGCTGACCACCGACCAGACCAGCAACGTCTTCGCCGCCAGCGGCAAGAAGGGCAACGAGATCCCCAATGTGCCCAAGTTCACGCTTCAGGGCGGCGGCGAGGTGACCAGGCCGATCACCCCCGGCCTTCAGGCCATCGGCCGTGTGGATGCCAGCTACACCGGGGCGACCTGGGCCAGCTTCTCGCATGCCGATGCCTACACCAACCGCCTGCCCGGCTATACCGAGCTGAGCCTGCGCTTCGGCATCGAGCATCCCGATGGCAATTGGGGCATCTATGTCTTCGGCAACAACATGCTCAACTCGCTGGGCCTATCCAGCAAGGGCGTGGGCACGCTGTTCGGGACGGGCAACGTCCGGGTGATCGGCCTGCAGCCGCGCACCATCGGACTGGAGGCGCACAAGCGCTTCTGAGCAGATAAGAGGAGCACAGGGCCGCCATGCAGGAGATGGCGGCCCCCAGCGCTCCCGGACAGGGCGACAGCCTGCGCGGCCCAAGCCGCAGACTGGCACCCTGTCCACCCTTTCTCACCAGCCCCCTCCTCATTGGCACGCGGCAAGAGGCTTTAACGATGCGCAGACCACTGACCCGACTGATGCTTTCCACCATGGCGCTGGCCATATCCTCCGCCCCGGCGTTCGCAGCCGACAAGGCGGCCCACAAGGCAGAGACGGCGCCCGACACGGTGATCCATGCCGGTCGGCTGATCGACGGCGTCAGCCAGCAGCCCCGCGCGCGCGTGACCATCCGCATCCATGACGACCGCATCGTCGCGGTGGAGGATGGCTTCGTCACGCCCAAAGGCGCCCGCGTGATCGACCTGTCGAACGAGACGGTGATGCCCGGCATGATCGACTGCCATGTGCACATCACCGGCGGCGGCTCGCGTGATCGGCTGCACACCACGCCCGAGCGAGTGGCGATCCAGTCATCCTGGAACATGCGCAACATACTGATGCATGGCGTCACCGCTGTGCGCGATGTGTCGGGCGACATCAATGTTTTGAAAGCGCTTCAAGAATCGATTGAGGCGGGGATCACCCCGGGGCCGCATCTGTGGTATTCGGGCATGTCGCTGACCCCCACCGGCGGCCCGGCGGATTTCTCCAAGGGACAGGACCCGGCCTGGACCCGCAGCGATGGCTGGCTCGACAATGTGATCGACAGCCCCAACGAGGCGGTCCACGCCGTGCGCGACCGCAAGCAGAAGGGCGCCAGCGTTATCAAGATCAATTCGAGCGGCGGCGTCGCCAGCTCGGGGATCGACGTCTCCAAGCAGGTGCTGGCGCAGGACGAGCTCGATGCCATCGTCAAGACCGCCCATTCGCTCAGGATGAAGGTGGCAACGCATGCCCATGGCGAGCCGGGCATCCACGCCGCCCTGCTGGCGGGCGTGGACTCGATCGAGCATGGCACCTTCGCCAATGAGGGCGATTACAAGCTGATGAAGGACCGGGGTGTCTACCTCGTCCCCACGCTCTATGCCGCGCATGAAATCCATGAGGTGGCTGAAAAGAACCCCGACACGCTGGCCCCCGATGTGCGCGAAAAGGCGCTGCGCGTCACGCCGCTGATGATGGGCAATCTCACTCGCGCCTATCGTTACGGCGTCAAGATCGCGATGGGCACCGACCAGCTGGGCTATCACCCGCTGGGCGACGACGCCAAGGAGTTCGCCTGGATGGTGGAAGCAGGCATGACCCCGATGGACGCCATCATCGCGGGCACCAGCCATGGCGCCGATCTGATCGGCCACCCCGAACTCGGCGCGATCCAGCCCGACAAGACCGCCGACATCATCGCTTTGCCCGATGATCCGCTCAAGGACATCACGGCTTTGCAGCGCGTCAGCTTCGTCATGAAGGCCGGCGTGGTGGTCAAAACCGGCGGCAAGCCGGTCATCAAGGATTGATGCGATGAAGATGTCCCGTTTTCTGGCCTCCGCCGCGCTGCTCGCCGCGACCCACGCCGCCCCGGCCCTCGCCGATGACAAGGTGATCCACGCCGGCACGCTGATCGACGGCGTGAGCCATCAAGCCGTCAGCCATGTCTCGATCCTGATCCATGACGAGCGCATCACCACGATCGAACCCGGCTTCGTCACGCCCGCCGGTGCCACGGTGATCGACCTGTCGCATCAGACGGTGCTTCCCGGTTTCATCGACGCGCATGACCATGTGACAGGAGGGCCGGCCCGGCGCGACCTGCTGCGTGGCACCGCCCCCAAGCAGACCTTCGAGACCATGGCCAATCTGCGCCTGATCCTGCGCGGCGGCTTCACCAGCATCCGCGATGTGGGCGGCAATGTCGATGTGCTCAAGGCGGTGAAGCAGGGCATCGCGGCAGGGCAGGTGGTCGGCCCGCGCCTGTGGATGGCGGGCTATGCCATCGTGCCGACGGGTGGCCATGGCGACATCTACAACAGCGTGGATTCGCAATGGACCCGCAAGGACGACATGCTGACCCTGCCGGTGATCGACGGCCCCTATGAGGCCCGCAAGGCGGTGCGCGAGATGCAGAAGCGCGGTGCCGACCTCATCAAGATCACCGTGACGGGCGGCGTCGCGAGCCACAACACCGATGTCAACATCCAGCTGATGAGCGACGAGGAGATCAAATCGGTCACCGACACCGCCCATATGCTGGGGCTGAAGGTGGCGGCTCATGCTCATGGCAAACCGGGCATCGATGCCGCGATCCGGGATGGCGTCGATTCGATCGAGCATGGCACCTATGCCGATGCCGAAAGCTATGCGCTGATGAAGGAACACGGCACTTTCCTGGTGCCGACGCTGTTCGCGGGCGAGGAAATCCGCGAGGAAACCCGCCTGCATCCCGAAAAATTCCCCGAGGATGTGGTCGCCAAGGCGCAAGGCGTCACCCCCACCATGCGGGCCAACGCCTATAACGCCTGGAAGGCCGGGGTGAAGATCGCGCTGGGCACAGACCAGCTGGCCTATCGCCCCCACGGCCAGAACGCGCGCGAGTTCGACTATATGGTGCAGGCGGGCATCCCGCCGATGGATGCCATCATCGCGGGCACCAGCCGTGCCGCCGAGCTGATCGGCGCGAGCGAAGACATCGGCGCGATCCAGCCCAGGCATTATGCCGATATCGTGGCGGTGACGGGCGATCCGCTGAAAGATATCCGCGTGCTGCAAAAGGTCGATTTCGTGATGAAGGGCGGCACGGTGTTCAAGCAGAACGGCCATATGACCGTGCCGCAATAAGCCCCTGCTGGCCCTTTTTCCCTTCCTGTTTCTCCAACGGAGTGTTTTCCGTGACGAAGACCTATGCCCTGATCCCGGCGCTGCTGCTGGCCGCCATGCCCATGCTGGCCCCCGCTGCCCTGGCCCGCCCCCGCCTCCATCGTCGGCAAGCCCGCCAAGCCCGCCGATGACGATGGCGATATCCCCCCCGCCACCAAGGTGGAGGTGGGCAGCGAGATCGTGCCTCCGCCGCATGTCGATCCGGCCAAGCCCAACATCCGCATCGTCTCGCTGGGCGGCACCATCGTCTCGACCGCCAAGGGCCGTTTCCGCTACCAGAGCTATGACACGCCGCGCATCAGCATCGAAAGCCTGGTGCAGCGCCTGCAGCCGGAGATCTCCGATGTCGCCAATGTCTCGATCCTGAAGGCGGCGGACATCGGCTCGAACGACATCACCGCCACCTTCCTTCACGATCTCTCGGTGGCCATCGACAAGACGCTGGCAGATCCCAAGGTCGATGGTGTGGTGGTCACCACCGGCACCAGCGTGCTGGAAGAGGTGGCCTATTGGCTTGACCTCACGCTGCGCAGCGACAAGCCGGTGGTGGTGACCGGCGCCATGCGCCAGGCCAACACCGTCAGCTGGGATGGCGAGGGCAATCTGTTCAATGCGATCCGCCTGGCCGCCAGCCGCAAGACCACCTGCTATGGCACGGTGGTGATGCTGGAGGACGAGTTCATCGGCGCGCGCGAGGTGACCAAGACCGACGCCGTGCGCATGGACACCTTCCAGGGCCGCCGCACCGGATCGCTGGGCTATGTCGATGAGGACCGCATCCGCGCCATCCATGCCCCGGCGCGCGTGCTGCAATGCCACAAGCCGGGCTGGCAGACGCCGTTCGACATGAACGCCATCCCTGCCAGCGCGATCCCGCGTGTCGATATCGTCTATTCCTATGTCGATGCCGGGGCCGAGCCGATTGCCGCGCTGACCGCCGCCGGGGTGAAGGGCATCGTCACCGCGGGCACGGGCTCGGGCGGGCTTTCCACGCCACAGAAGGATGCACGCAAGGCCGCGCTGGAGAAAGGCGTGATCTTCGTCTCGGCCACGCGCACCGGTTCGGGCAGCTCCTATGGCGGCACCGGAAAGATCATTCCGGCGGGTGACCTGCTGCCGCAAAAGGCGCGGATGCTGTTGCAACTGGGGCTGGCCACCGGCAAGAAGGAAGAGGATATCCGCCACTGGTTCCTCACCATCGGGCGCCCCGATTTCGACATGTCGGGGATCAAGCGGGAGGCTGAATGATGTTCCGGGCCATGATGGCGCTTGCCGCCGCGCTTCAGGCGCCTGCTGCGCCCCCGCACGCCGCTCCCCTGCATGCCGATTGGCGGGTGCTGGAGGAAACGAGGCCCCAGCCCTGGCAAAGCGCGGATGGCGTGAACCATCTGGCCCCGCTCTTCACCCCTGACGCGCTGGCGCTCGACGGCAAGGAGGTGGAGCTGACCGGCTTCGCCTCCTCCGAAGAGGACGGGCCGATCAGCAGTTTCACCCTCTATGCTAATCACGAGGATTGCGAGCTGCATCTGCCCACCGGCCCGCAGGTCTATGCTGTGGTCGATCTGGCGCGGCCGGCCAAGCTGCCTCATGGCGCGATCACCGTGCATGGCCGGCTGGTGCTGGTGCATGAACGCACCGGCGGCGTGTTCTACCGCATCGCCGATGGTGCATTCAGCGTGACGCCCGCCTAGCGGGCCCTCCCACTTTCACTCATCACACAAGCGCCCAGCGTCCACGCGCGGGCGAAGGATGCCCCATGCCCGATAACCTCATCGCGATGGCCGAAAGGACCAGCCTGTTCATGCTGGCTCCTTTCCTCATGGCGCTCAATCTGATCCTGGCCCGTATGCTGAGTGGATCGGTGCCGCCGCTGACCTTGTCGTTCGCGCGCTGGTCGATCGCTGCGCTGATGCTGTGGCCCTTCGTGGGGCGCAGTGGCCTAGCGGCGGTGATCGCCCAGCCCCACCGGCGACTGTTCGTGCTGGCACTGCTGGGCGGCGCGGTGACGGTGGCACCGCAATATGTCGCTACAACGCTGACCACTCCCGCCCATGTCGGGCTGATCTTCGCCGCCACGCCCCTGCTGGTAGTATTGTTCGAAAAGCTGATCTGGAATTGCTCCGTACCAGCCCGCTCTCTGGTAGGGGCAGCTGTCGCTCTGACAGGAGTGGCTTTTTCGGCGCTTCAGACCCATCAGCTCTCCACCAGCCATCCGCTGCTGGGCGATGGGCTGGCCTTTTGCGGTGCGCTGGGCTGGGCTGGCTACACTTCCTTCCTACGCCACCGTCCGGTCGAACTGCCGCCGCTCAGCTTATTGTGGACCGTGGCTTGCGGTGGTGCGTTGTTGCTGTTCTTACCGGCCGCAACCGAGGCCATCATAGCGCCATCGCTTCAGATTACGCTGCGGATTGCGATGCTCACGATTTCAATTTCGCTCGTGGCCAGTGTGTTCGTGTATTATTTCTACAGCCGGCTTGTTGCACTATCAGGGCCGCCGCTGGCCAGCACCAGCATGTTCCTTGTCCCAGTCTACGCCTTTGCCGAGCAATGGGCCTTTCAGCACCATCGACCAACCACGTCTGACGTAGTTGGCTTGGGCTGCATTCTCATTGGAATGTATCTGTTACTGAACAAAACGGCTATCATAGCACCTCCGATAATTTCGAAATACGAACCTTCATGACTTTACGAAACCGCGTTTACTCAATTGAAAGTATGAAAGTATTTTTTATATTATGTCTATTAACAAATATTTTGTTAATATTTATTTGAATTTATTATCATAAATCCCCACCCTTAAATCCATAGCATATCTGGCGCCGGAAATTTACGGAGAGCGAGCCTTGTCTGGAGGCTGGTTTTATGCGGCGAGCTCCCAGTGTTGCAAGCGGCGATGTTCGATGATCTGTCGCCTGATGTCTTCGCGCTTTTTGTTGATGGCGGGCGCCTTGCCGAAGCAGGGACCAGCATGGATCTGGCCGGCGAGGTTTGCTCCGACGATAACGTTTCTTTGCACCGGCGTCATCGGCGATGGTCGCCAAAAGGGTTCTTCCAGCAGCCTGTGCAAGATCGAACAGATCTTCGGCGGCGAGATTTGCAAGCTATGACGCTCACCGGAGCGAGATGCGTCGGTCGTAGTATGCAGGCATGCCTTTGGTCGCTGATCCAATGTCTGCTATGCCCACCCTCATCATCGACAGCGGACTTTCCGGTTCGCAAGCAGAACTGACGTTCCGGACGTCCTTCCTTATCGTCCTGACCTGAATGGCCTGATCAGAACTTTTCAAGCGGCCCGCCGGAGTTGGATTGGGGCTGCCCCTCAGTCCGGGCCGTTGAAAGCCGAAGCATCTCGTCCGGCCTGGCGCAAAAGGCGGTAGGCGCGATCAACCACCGGCTTGTCGACCATCTGGCCATCCAGCGCGACGGCCCTCCCGCCGCTGGCGCGATCCGCCTCGACGATGCGAAGGGCTGCGGTGATCTGCGCCTCGCTCGGCTGCAAAGCAGCCCGGACTGGCGCGATCTGGGCGGGATGGATACAGAGCTTGGCGCCAAAGCCGCGCGCCCGGGCATCACGCATCGCCGCTTCGACCGGTGCGGTCTCGCGGAAGATGCGGGTCACGCCGTCGATCGGCGACGCCAGCCCATGCGCGCGCGAGGCCACCAACAGCTGAATGCCGATCGCCTGCATGACGGCCTCCGCCTCGGTTTCCAGATCCAGCGCTAAATCGATGGTGCCGAAAGCGATCCGGACCACGCCAGAGGTTGCCGCAACGCCGCTCACCGTTGCGACGCCCTTCGCGCTTTCCACCAAGGCGATGGTCGGCGCCTGCGCGGCAACCTGTGCCAGCACCGCGCCGCCTTCCGCCTTGGGCAGCATGATTCCAAGCACGCCATCATGGCCGCACAGCGCCAGATCTTGCGCGAACCATCCCGTGTCCGCGCCATTGATGCGCAGGACCACCGGGCGATCCGCCGCGAGCCAGGCGGCGACTGCTTCGCGCGCCTGCACCTTGGCATTGGACGCAACGGCATCTTCCAGATCGACCACAACGATGTCCGCGCCAGAGGACATCGCCTTGTCAAAACGCTCGGGCCGGTCGCCGGGCACGAAGAGGAAAGTCTGGGCCGCCGCGATCCGTTCCGATGCGGCCATACGATCAAGCGGCACGAAACGCATCCTCCAGCCCGAGTTCCCTGAGGATCGCCTGCGTATGCGCGCCGAGCGCCGGGATGGGGTCCATGCGCGCCTCCTTCTGGCCGGGCGGCAGCAGGGCAGGCACCCTGCCCGCAGGCGTTTCGACATCGACCCATCTGTTGCGCGCCGCCAATTGCGGGTGGTTCCAGAGCCCTGCCATATCGTTGACATTGGCATTGGCGATCCTGGCTTCATCCAGCCGGTCCACGACCGTCTGGCGAGGCAGCTGCGAAAACACCCGAGCGATCAGCGCTCCCAACTCCGCCCGGTTGGCCGAACGCAGCGAATTGGTGACGAAGCGGGCATCGCGTGCAAGCTCCGGCAGGTGCAGCACCGTCGTGCAGAACGACTGCCATTCGCGCTCGTTCTGAATGCCCAGCATCACCTCGCCCCCGGCGGTGGCGAAGGGTCCGTAGGGGAAGATCGTGGCATGGCTCGCCCCGACGCGCGGTGGCTGCGAGGCCCCCTGAAAGGCGTAATAGAGCGGGAAACCCATCCATTCGGCCATCGCCTCCAGCATGGAGACGTCGATATGCTTGCCCTTGCCGGTCTGGTTGCGCTCGATGAGGGCGGCCAGAATGTTGGTGTAGGCATACATGCCCGCGGCGATATCGGCGATGGAGCACCCCGCCTTGGCCATCTCTTCCGACGTGCCAGTCACCGAGAGAAAGCCGCTCTCGCTCTGGATCAGCAGATCATAGGCCTTGCGGTCGCGGTGCGGGCCGTCCTGTCCATAGCCGGAAATTTCGCACAGGATGATGCCGGGGTTGATGGCGGAAAGGCTCTCGTAATCCAGTCCCATGCGGGCGGTGGCGCCGGGGGCCAGATTCTGCACCAGCACATCGGCCTTGGCGATCAGGCGCGAGAGCGCCTCGCGCCCGATCTCGCTTTTCAGATCGAGGTCAAGGCTTTCCTTGGACCGGTTGGTCCAGACGAAATGCGAACTGAGCCCTTCAACCCGCTCATCATAGCTGCGCGCAAAATCTCCCACTTCGGGGCGCTCGATCTTGATGACGCGCGCGCCAAGGTCGGCCAGCTGCCGGGTCGCGAAAGGCGCGGCGATGGCATGTTCCAGACTGACGACGGTGATCCCTTCAAGCGGTCGCATGACCCCTCCCTTCAAGGGCGAGACCTCCTGCTGAAAGAGGCCCCGCCATAACTTACTTGTGGAACATCAGCGTCTTGGTGTTGGTAAAGCCCTTGAGCCCTTCTTGACCGTTCTCGACGCCCATGCCCGACAGCTTGTGGCCACCGAAGGGAATGTCGATGCCATGGATATGGATCTCATTGACCCACACCGTCCCTGTCTCCAGCCGGTTGGCGACAGCTGCGGCCTCCTTGCGGTCAGGCCCCCAGACCGAACCGGCGAGGCCGAAGGGCGAGGCATTGGCCTTGGCCACCACCTCGTCGACCTCGTCGAAGGCGATGATCGGCAGGATGGGGCCGAAGGGCTCCTCCTGCACGATGCGGCTGTCTTCCGGCGGGTTGTCCACGATGGTGACGGGCACGAAATTCCCGGCCAGGCTTTCATCAATGGTGCCGCCCAGCGGCACGGCATAACCATTCGCCTTCACATCGGCGAACAGATCCTTCAACTTGTCATACTGCATCCGGTTCTGGATCGGGCCGAGATCGGTAGCGGCGTCCAGGCCGTTGCCCACCACCTTATCGCGCGCGAAATCCACGAAGGCCTTCACGAAGTCGGTATGGATCGAGCGGTGGACATAGAGCCGCTTGGTAGCGATGCACCACTGGCCCGAATTGCCGAAAGCGGCCCAGAACAGCGTGGGGATCAGCGGCTGCCAGTCGGTGTCGGCCAGCACGATGGCCGCATCATTCCCGCCCAGCTCCAGCGTGATCCGCTTGAGGTTCGAGGCGCCCGAGGCCATCACCCGCTTGCCGGTCGCGGTCGATCCGGTGAAGCTGATCTTGGCGATATCGGGGTGCTCGGTCATCTGCTGGCCCAGATCGTTGCCGCCCGAAACCACATTGAACACGCCCGCCGGGAAGATCGTCTGACCGATCTGGCCGAAGCGCAGCGTGCAGAGGGGCGTGTAGGGCGAAGGCTTCATCACCATCGTGTTGCCGGTGACGAGGCAGGGCGCGACCTTCCACAGGCCCAGCAGCACCGGGAAGTTCCAGGGGGTGATGGCGCCCACCACGCCCAGCGGCGTGTGGTGGATTTCGACGGTGTGCTCGTCGGTGTCCTCGATGGTCTCGATCGCGATGCGGCGCTTGGCGGTTTCGCGCACCCAGAAGATCGCGGCCTCCACCTCGCCCTTGGCCATCGAATGGCGCGGCTTGCCCTGCTCCAGGGTCAGCAGGGTGATCAGCTCGTCCTTATGCGCCTCCAGCGCGTCGGCATAGGCCTCGATGTAGGCGCCGCGCTGGTCCCAGCTCAGGGCCGCCCAGGCGGGGAAGGCTTCGCGCGCCGCCGCGATGGCCGCTTCCATATGCTCGGCGGTGCCTTCGGGGGCCTGCGCCAGCACCTCATTGGTGGCCGGGTTGAAAACCTCGAAGCTCTTGTTGGTCTCGACCGGCTTGCCGTCGATGGTCAGGACATAGGGGCCCTCGAAATCGATTTTTGGGGCCTGAATTTTCGCTACCTGGTTCATTTCGTCACTCCTGAAGGTCAATCCCGATAAAGGGGTCAGGCCCGATAAAGGGTCAGGCCCGATGAAGGGTCAGTTCGGACGGACAATGGGTTTGAGGACGCGGCCGGATTCGGAATCCTCGATGGCCTGGTTGATGTCCTCAAGGGCGTAGAATTTCACGAGCTTGTCGAAGGGGAAGGCCCCGGCTCGCCATAGCTCGATCAGCTGTGGGATGAAGACCTGCGGCACGCTGTCGCCCTCGATGATGCCGCGCACGGTCCGGCCAAAGAGCAGCGTGTTCATGTCCAGGCTGGCGCGCACCCCCAGATTGGCGGCCCCCACCAGACCGCAGACGCCGGGAATGCGCAATGCATCGACCGCCTGTTCGAAGACCTTGGCATGGCCGGTGCATTCCAGCGTGAAGTCCACACCCTCACCGCCGGTCAGCGCCTGAATGCGCTTGACCGCATCCTCGCGCCCGCCATTGACGATATGGGTCGCGCCCAGCTGGCTTGCGAGGGCCAGGCGATCGTCATGAAGATCGACCAGGATGATCGTGGCGCAGCCCAGCGCCTTGGCCGCCATCGCCGCCGACAGGCCCACCGAGCCCGCGCCGAAGATGGCGATGGAGGAAGCGGCATGAGGCTTCAGCGCATTGATAACCGCGCCCGCCCCGGTGGAGATGCCGCAGCCCAGCGGCCCCATCAGCTCCAATGGCACATCCTTGCGGATCTTCACCGCATTGCGCTCGGTCGCCACGGCATAGGTGCCGAAGCTGGACTGGGCGAAAAAGGCGCTACCCACCGGATGACCATGATGGTCGCACAACGCCTGCGTGCCATCCATGCGCGCGCCCTTGAAGTTGCGGTCATAGAACTCGCTGCAATAGCCGGGGCGGCCCGATTTGCAGTTGTTGCAGGCACCGCAATGGCCGAAGGCCAGCACCACATGGTCGCCGGGCGCGAGATGCTTCACATCGGCGCCGATCTTCTCGACCACACCGGCGCCCTCATGGCCCAGCGCCAGCGGCAAGGGCACCGGATAGCCCTGATCGCGCACCACCATATCGGTGTGGCACACGCCGGTGCCTACGATGCGCACCAGCACCTCGTCATGCTGCAAGGCGCCAACCGTGACATCCTCGATTGCGAGCGGCGCGCCCTTTTCGCGGGCGATGGCTGCCTTTCCCTCGATCATCGCCATCCTCCTCAAATCACGCGACCGCCATCGACCGGCAGTTCGACGCCGGTGATGAAATCGGAGCTCGCCAGATAGACGGCGGCATCGGCCACATCGCCAGGCTCGCAGAAGCGGCCGAGCGGGATGGAGGAGAGGAATTTGGTGCGGTTTTCAGGCGTATCGGGCATGCCCATGAAGTCTTCCAACATGCCGGTCACGCCCATCACCGGGCAGATCACATTGACACGGATCTTCCAGGGCGCCAGCTCCACCGCCAGCGACTTCGACAGCATGTTGGTCGCGCCCTTCGAACCATTGTACCAGGTCAGGCCCGGACGGGGGCGGATGCCCGCCACCGATCCCACATTGAGCATGACGCCGCCGCCATTGTCGCGCATCAACGGCACCGCAGCCTGCACCATGTGGTAGATCGCCTTGATGTTCACATTGAGGATGCGGTCGAAGGTCGCCTCATCGACGTTGAGCAGCGGCTGGTTCTTGTGGGTGTAACCGGCATTGTTGACGATGATGTCGGGGATGCCGAAGGCCTTGACCGTCGCCTCGAGCGCGACATCAATGTCCACGCGCGAGGTGACATCGGCGCGCAGGCCGATGGCACGGTCCGCGCCGATGGCGGCGGCCACGGCCTTCGCCTTCTCCTCGTTCAGATCGACGATGACGACCTTCGCGCCCAGACCCGCATAGCGGTGAGCGATCGCCTCGCCAAAGCCGCTCGCGGCGCCTGTGATCAGTGCGATCTTGCCCTGCAAATCCATTGAACTGTCCTCTCCTGGGGGGAATTCTTGAAACGGGGACATCAACCGTGGTTGATGACCATGGTCTTGGTCTTGCTAAAATCGTGAAGCGCCGCGAAACCCTTCTCGCGGCCATGGCCGCTTTTGCCCGCGCCGCCGAAAGGCAGCTCGATCCCCGCGCCCGCGCCGTAGCAATTGACGAAGACCTGGCCCGAGCGGATCTTCTTGACGAGGCGCATCTGGCGCGCGCCATCACGGGTCCAGACCGCCGCGACCAGCCCATATTCGGTCGAATTGGCCAAGCGTACCGCATCGGCCTCATCCTCGAAGGGCAGCACGGTCAACACCGGGCCGAAGACCTCCTCATAGGCGATGGCATTGTCGCGCGGGACATGGCCGAAGACGGTGGGGCGCACGAAATAGCCGTCGCTGGCCACGCCATCGGCGATCTGGCCCTGCGCGATCACCTCGATGCCATCGGCGCGGGCACGGTCGATAAAGCCCTGAACGCGGCCCTGCTGCTTGGCGGTGATGATCGGGCCGCAGTCCAGATCCATCTCGGGGGCGCCCACGCGCACCTTGGAGAAAGCGTCGGCCAGCAGAGCGGCGAATGTGTCGTAGATCGCGCGCTCCACCAGCACGCGGCTGCCCGCCGAGCAGGTCTGGCCGCTGTTCTGGACGATGGCCTTGACGATGACCGGGATCGCCGCCTCCAGATCGGCATCGGCAAAGACCACATGGGGCGACTTGCCGCCCAGTTCCAGCGTGCAGGTGATATAGTGATCCGCGCAGAGCTTCTGGATGATCTGCCCCACTTCGGGCGAGCCGGTGAAGGACATGAAGTCCACCCCGTGATGCGCGGCCAGCGCGGCGCCGGCAACATGGCCCTTGCCGGTGACGATGTTGATGGCACCCTCGGGGAAACCGGCTTCCGCAGCGAGTTCCACCAGCCGCAGCGAGGTGGCGCAGGCATCCTCGGCGGGCTTGAGCACCGTGGCATTGCCCACGGCGAGGGCCGGGGCCAGCGTGCGCCCGAACATCTGCGCCGGGTAGTTCCAGGGCAGGATATGCCCCGTCACCCCATGGGGCTCATTGAGCACGCCGACGTGATAGCCGCCCAGATAGGGGATCACCTCGCCATGCAGCTTGTCGGCCGCGCCGCCGTAGAACTCGAAGTAGCGCGCCAGGGCCACGATGTCGGCATCGGCCACGCTCTTGGGCTTGCCGGTGTCGCGGGCCTCGATCGCCGAAAGCTCGGGCGCGTTGGAAAGGATGAGATCGCCCAGCCGGGTCAGCATGCGGCCACGCTCGGTCGCGGTGGTGCGGCCCCAGGCGCCGTCGTCGAAGGCGCGGCGCGCGGCGCCGACCGCCAGATCGACATCGGCCTGCGAACTGTCGGCAATCTCGCCGAAGGCCTTGCCGGTGGCCGGTTCATACACCGGCATGGTCGCGCCCTCGACGGGGTCAAGCCACTGCCCGCCAATGAAATTTCGGCTGAAATCCACCTTCATGTCAACACTCCTGCAGATCGCCTGGACTTGGCAAGCATCGGTCAGCATGGAGGCGGGGCGCCACATCATGCTGCGATCGGATGGCTCAGGCGGTCAATTCCTCTCGCTCGACGGTTTGTCGGTCTGGGGGCTTTCTAGACCCGGGGACGGATGGGGTCTAATTGCTGAAACAGGGCATTTCGATTAGATCTGCATATGACGCAGATGCAGCATTGGTTCGCGCCTGCAGCGAAAGCATCGCCGAAAGTCGCATATCGGCAGCAGCCCATATCCATCTTGAATGGAAAAACGCTTTGCGATTAAAGTGAGGTATGGAACTCCGTCATCTGCGCTACGCCCTGGCCATAGCCGAGCATCTCCATTTCACGCGCGCGGCCAAGGCGCTGGGAATCGGCCAGCCCCCCCTCAGCCAGCAGATCAAGATTCTGGAAGAGGAACTGGGGGTGCGCCTGTTCCACCGCCTGACGCGGGGCGTGGAACTGACCGAGGCGGGCAAGGCCTTCATGCCGCTGGCCCAGACCTCCGTTCAGGCTGCCGAACAGGCGGCGGCGGCGGCACAAAGGGCAGCGCGCGGCGAGATCGGTGGGCTTTCGGTCGGCTTTACCAGCTCGGCCTCCTTCAATCCGATCGTTCCGGGCATGATCGGCCGGGTCCGCGAAGCCTTTCCGAGCCTCGAAATGTCGCTCGTGGAGCAGACCACCGCCGCGCTTCTGGCCGGCCTCGCCAATGGCACGCTCGATATCGCCTTTCTGCGCCCGGCGCTGGGCGAAACCGACGGGCTGGCCACCCGCCGCCTGCCCGATGAGGATCTGTGGATCGCCCTGCCCGCGCGGCACCGTCTGGCGGGCAGGGCCGCGCTCGACCTGCTCGATCTGGCAGGCGAACCCTTCATCCTCTACCCGCGCAGCAACGGGCGCCTGCTCTACGACACGATCATCGCCGCATGCCGCAACGCGGGCTTTTCTCCGCGCATCGCGCAGGAGGCGCCGCAGATGGCCTCGACGGTCAATCTGGTTGCCGCGGGCGTGGGCGTGGCGCTGGTGCCTGAATCCATGTGCCGCCTGCATGCCCAGGGGGTCGAATATGTGCGCATCGCCGGCGATGGCCCCAAGGCGCAATTGGTCGTCGCCCACCGGCGCGACGGGCCCATGCCGCCGGCGGTCCGCAATTTCATGAGCGTGGTGGCCCATCTCTGACCTTCACCCCCGGGCCGATCCATCATAAGTTCTGCATATCAAAGACAGGCGATCCAGCAATTGGACGCCATGCCGCCCCCGTGCGAGCAGGTTTCGGCATGCAATCTGGTGGCAGTATGACCCGAGACCTTCCCGAACCCATCCCCGGTGCCCGCCCTTTTCGCAAGTTCGACAGCGCGGACGCGGCAGCGCATAAAGCCCGGCCGCGCACCGGCAAAGTGGTGGCCAGCCTGGCTTCGGCCATCGCCGACAGCGGCTTGCGGCATGGCGGGACGATATCCTTCCACCATCACCTGCGCGATGGTGATCTGGTGGTGAACATGGTGCTGGCGCAGCTGGCTGCCATGGGCTTTCGCGATCTGCATGTCGCGGCCAGCTCACTGTTTCCCGTCCATGGCACGATGGTCGAGCATATCCGTTCGGGAGTCGTGACCCGGATCAGTTCGGCTTATATCACCGGGCCGGTGGCCAATGCCATTTCCGCGGGCGAACTGCCTCATCCGGCGATCATGCAGACGCATGGCGGGCGGGCCCGCGCCATCGCTGCGGGCGAACTCGTGATCGATGTCGCGTTCATCGCCGCGCCCTGCGCCGATGGCTGGGGCAATATGAACGGCTCCTGCGGCCCCTCGGCCTGTGGCCCTCTGGGCTATGCCATGGTCGATGCGCGTCACGCCCGCCACGTGATCGGTATCACCGACCATCTCAGCACCGCTCCGCTCGCCTCCATCGATATCCCCCAGAACGAGGTCGACGCCATCGTGGCGGTGGACACCATCGGCGATCCGGCCAAGATCGTTTCGGGCACCACCCGCGTGACGACCGATCCGGTGGCGCTCGACATCGCCGCCACGACCGCGCGGCTGATCGACGCCTCCGGCCTGCTGGTTGACGGCTTCTCGTTCCAGACAGGTGCGGGCGGCACCTCTCTGGCGGTGGCCGCCGCCCTGGCGCGGATCATGCGTGCGAAGAAGATCGTCGGCAGCTTCGCCTCTGGCGGCATCACCAGCGCGCTGGTCGGGATGTTGCGCGAGGGGCTGTTTCGCACGCTCTACGATGTGCAATGCTTCGATCTGGAGGCGGTCGCTTCCTTTCGTGAGAATCCTGGCCATCTGGCCATGTCGGCGCAGCTTTATGCCAGCCCCGGCGCCAGAGGCTGCATCGCCGACCGGCTGGATGTGATGATCCTGGGCGCGGCGGAGGTGGACGTGAATTTCAACGTCAACGTCTCGGCCTTGGCGAGCGGCAGGATCATCGGCGGCTCGGGCGGCCACGCCGACACGGCGGCCGGGGCGCGTCTGGCGATCGTCACCACCATGCTGCGGGCCAGATCCATCCCCAAGATCGTGTCGCGGGTGGCCTGCGTGACGACACCGGGCGACACCATCGATGTGGTGGTCACGGAAGCGGGCGTGGCGGTCAACCCCGCGCGGCAGGATCTGATCGCCGCGCTGAACGCCGCCGGCATCGCGATCACCCCCATCGAGACCCTGCGGGACATGGCCTGCGCTGGCGCCCCGCCGCCCGCCACCGAAGATCGGGCAGAGGGCCCTATCGTGGCGCTGGTGCAGTATCGCGACGGCTCGATCATCGATGTGGTGTGCCGCACCCCACCGGTGACAGCGCCTTGATCGTTGGGTGCGGGCGGACAGCCGGGACATAGCCCGGCCATCCGCCAAGGCGTGTCAGGCTCCCGAAGCGATCATCTTCGCGCCGCGATAACCAATCAGGATCGAGGGCGCATTGGTGTTGCTGGTGGTGATGCTGGGCATGACCGAGGCATCGGCCACCCGTAGCCCCTCGACCCCGTAAACCCGCAGATGGGGATCGACCACAGCCATCGCGTCAGTGCCCATCTTGGCGGTGCCAACCGGATGGAAATAGGTCGAGACCGAGTTCTTGAGGAACTCGCGATAGGTGGCAGGCGAGGCGGCCGCCGCGCCGGGCAGCAGTTCGGATTTGCAAATGTCCTTATAGGCATCCGAGTTGCCGATGGCCCGCGCCAGCTCGGTCGCGGCCTTCAGGGCCACCATATCCTGCTCGGCGGCCAGCCAGTTGGGGTCGATCAGGGGCGCGGCGCGCGGATCGGTCGAGGCGATTGTCACGCTGCCGCGCGATTTGGGCCGCATCACCCCGCACAGGATCGCATAACCATTGGTCTGCTGCAGGTTCAGCTCCTTGGTCGCGAAGGGCACGCTGACATAGAGCGCGTTGATGTCCGGCACCGGCTGATCCGAACTCGAACGCGACCACATATAGACTTCGGAATGGTTGTAGTTGGTGGGCGGAACCGGATGCTTGCCCTCGAAATTGACGCCCGCGCCCAGCACGTGATCCTGAAGATTGGCGCCGACACCGGGCAGATCGACCACCGGCGCAATCCCCAGCTTGCGCAGATGCGCCGCATCGCCCAGGCCCGAAAGCGTCAGGATCTTTGGCGTCATCAACGCCCCCGCCGAAAGGATCACCTCCTTGTTGGCCCGCACCATCACCTTGCGACCGGCGTGGAGATACTCGACGCCGATGCAGCGGCCTTTCTCGATCACCAGCCGCAGCACCGGGGCCTCGGTGAAGACCGTCAGCTTCGCGCCTGCCGCGATGGCGGGGCGCAGGAAGGCTACCGCGCTGTTCTGGCGCTTGCCCATGTAAACGGTGAAGTTCACCCAGGCCGGGCCTTCCAGTGGCCCGCTGTTGAAATCCTTGTTTTCGGCATAGCCGAGCGACTTTGCCCCTTCAATGAAGGCCCTTGCGCCCTCATGCCCCTTGGCAGGATCGGGCTGGGTGACATGCAGCGGGCCGCCGACCCCGCGCCATTCGCTGGCGCCGCCCTGCCAGTCCTCCAGCGCCTTGTAATCGGGCAGCACGCTGGCCCAGTCCCAGCCGGTGGCGCCATTATAGGCCCAGTCATTGAAATCCTGAGGGGTGCCGCGCGCATAAATCATGCAGTTGACGCTGGAGCAGCCGCCCAGCCCTTCGCCGCGCGGATAGGGAATGCTGCGGTTGTTGGCGTGAAGCTGCGGCGTGGTCGCGTAATTGCGGGTGAAGGATGATGCCAGCGCCGCAGGCCATTGCGAGGGATCGGTCACCTGCGGGATCTCGTCCGAAATCCCGCCTTCGAGCACCAGCACGCTGGCGCCGCTGCGGCGCGCCAGTTCACCGGCCAGCGTGCCTCCCGAGGACCCGGCGCCGATCACGATGTAATCGGCCGCAGCGATCGGTGCCGCCTTGTGCGTCGATTGCGCGAAGGCGGGGCCCGCCCCCAGCCAAAGCGCGTCGGCCAGGGCAAGGCCTGCCCCCGCCGCCATCGCCCGCTGGATGAAGCCACGGCGGTCCGTGCCGCCGCGCGCGTGATCGGTCAGGACGGCATAGAGCCGCTCGCTATCCATGGTCATTCACTCTCTCCCGTGTCGAAGCCCGCCCCCGCAAGGCTTCCTTATGTTGATGGACGTCAGAAAATCCGGAGGATGCGCAGCTGGGCGCGGGCGCCTTCCCTGAAGCCGTTCTCGACATGCAGATCGCCGCCCACCTGGGTCATCAGCTGCCATTTCGGGCTGATCGAGGTCCGCCAGGTGCCCAGGATCGAGGTCGTCTTGGTGACATTGTCCTGATCCAGACCGGCCACCGTCTGGCGCCCGCCGCCCACATACATCAGCCGCAGGTTCAGCTCGTTCTTGTCATCGAGGAGGTAGCGCGCGAAACCCTGCACCCGGAAGGTCGGCTTCTGGGAAAGGGTCTGGCTGGCGATCCCGTAATTGGTGTTGTTGCCATAGACCATCACATCCCCGGCAACCTCGGCGATGAAGCGCTTCGACAACTTTTGCGACAGAACCGCCTGGAACGACCCCTTCCAGCGATTTTCCCCCAGATTGAGCGACTGGGCATGGTTGTAATTGCCCGTCGGCAGATAGAGATACGGCGTGACGCCGAAATAGGTGCCGATCTTCGCATTTTCATGCAGCCACAGCGTGCTGACCAGGATCGTGTCCGCAAAGCCGGAGGTCTTGCCCAGCGAGGCCGTCGACCCTCCGGACCAGATCGCGCCATAGGGCTGAAGGATCTGGTAATCGAGCGTGTGCCCGGCCACCTTCGTGAAACCGACGTAACGCAGAATGGCGATGGCCGTATCGAGTGACGCCTTGTCATCGACCTTTTGTCCATGAGCATAGAGAGCGCCCGAATGGGCATATTGCAGATAAACGAGACCCAGCTGCGTTCCCGAAGGCGCCGGCACATAATCTCCGGCATCGATGGCCTGAGCCGAGGCCGAGGTTGCCCCCGCCAGACAGGCCAAAGCCAATGCGCCCGACCAAAGCCGGGCGCGCGAAATCCATTTGCGCATGGGGTCCCTCTCCATTTTCGCGATATCACCCTCTGGGAGGGGTGTTGTTCGCGGCCTGTATTGCGCCATCCCGACGAGGAGTATATGTGCATTTCGCTAAGTTAAATTTCGCAAACGGCGAAATCTTGAATTTGAAGAGAGCACCGCATGCTCGATGACCTTGTGACGCTGAAACTTTTCGTCCGGGCCGCGGAGAGCGGAAAGCTGAGCGAAGCGGCCAACCAGTCTCATCTCGCGCTGGCCGCGGCTTCACGCCGCATTTCGCTGTTGGAGGGGCGACTGCGCGTAAAGCTGTTCCGGCGGGGACGTCATGGCATATCCCTGACGCCCGCTGGCCAGTCGCTGCTGGCCCGCGCCAAGACCCTGCTGGAACAGGTCCGCGACATCGAGGGCGAGATGGCCGATTTCGCGGATGGCCTTCGCGGGACGATCCGCCTGCAAACCAACCCATCCGCTATCATCCAGTTCCTGCCGGCGGATCTGGCAGCCTTTGCCCGGGTTCACCCCGATGTTCGCATCGATCTGGAAGAGAACATGAGCGCCGGCATCGTTTCAGCCCTGATGTCGGGCCAGGCGGACATCGGTATCGTCGTCGAAGGGTCATCCGCTGCCCTCGATCAGATGGAGGTCATGCCCTACAGGTCGGACCGGCTGGCCTTGCTGGCACCGCTCGGGCGGCTGCAACCGCAGGAGGAGATTTCGTTTCTCGATGTGGCCGATCAAGATTTCGTTGGCTTGGTCAGCAGCACTGCCCTGACCAGCCGCTTGATACAGGAGAGCGCCAAAGCAGAAAGGCATTTGCGCCTGCGCATGCAGGTGCGCAGTTTTGATGGTGTTTGCCGGATGGTGGAGGCTGGTTTCGGCTTTGGGGTCCTTCCGCTTATCGCAGCACAGGGCTTTGCCGCAGCCATGGCGCTGGACGTCATTCCCCTATCCAATGACTGGGCCCAGCGCCAGATGTTGATCGTGCTCTCCCCTAACACGCCGCTGGGCAGTCCTTCGCGCAACCTTCTGAAATTTCTGGGAGCCTTCTCGGACCTATAAAAATAAAATTTATCAGGCAAATGGTATTCATTGAGGATATAATAGAAAACAGGCCGAGGTAGAGACAGATTCCGCTGACAAAGCCGACATCTGGCCCTCAAAATCGAAGTCCTGAAAGCTGCCATTCGTTCAGCTCCTTTTCCGCTGGTCAGCCCCATACCCAGCAGCCCATTCCCGGACCGCTTCAGCAAAGAGACGCAAGGCGGTCGGCAGATGGCGATTGGCTGGATAGTAAAGGCAGGCCCCAGGGAAAGAGTGGTTCCATTCCGGCAGGATATTGACCAACCGACATGACGCCCCCGATCCCGCTCAAGGCCGCCTCCAAGACCAGATTGGCGTTGCCCAGAGTCATCGGGCCTTGAACCTCAACATTAACGGGCTTGCCGTCCCGCTCCAGATCCCAGAGATAGAGTGCGTCTCTTGTAAAGCGGAAGTGAATGCAGGCATGGTGCGGCAGATCCTGCGGTACACTGGACCTATCCCGACCAGCAAGATAACCCATCCGGCTGCCACGAACCTGCTCGCGGCCACGGCGGCGGCGCACAGACAGTCCTTCCTCCCGATAGAGGGGGTAGAGCTTCTTGTGGTTCATAATCAGCCCTGGGCGTTCCGGAATCACGCCGTGATCGGGCGGGCGATCATGTTGGACCGTCTTGGGATCAATGCCAATCACCCTCCGCGTGCTGTCGTGATGGTCGCGATCGATCTCGACCACTTCAACAATATCGAAGTCACATGTGGCATAAAGCCGGTGACCGGGCTCTTGCCCATGCGCCGCAGGTCTTTCAGCGCAACTCCGTTCAGGCAATGGCGCAAGCGTCTGGATGGCGAAATTTGCTGGCCGAAACACCGCACGCGCCATTGAAGCTAAGCCCTGCAAGCGCAATGCGCGTTCAGGGCATCCAGCTTTGTCTTGCTTTTCGTGATCGCTTTAAGGCGAGCAATCACCATCATCCCATGATCCTGCTACCGGCCTGCAGCCCATCATCCGGCCCTGTCATGGCACCGTAGAGGCTCTGCCATCGCGACGCCGAGCCGAGCCCTGCCGCGAAAGCGATACGCAGCGTATCGGCGAAATTCGTCAGTTGCATCTTGCCCATCAGATTGGCGCGATAGACCTCAACCGTCCTGACGCTGATGCCCAGATCCTCAGCGATAGCCCTGTTGGGATAGCCGCAGGCCAATCCGTCAAGCACCTGCCGCTCGCGCTCAGTCAAACGGGCGATGCGTGTGCAGGCTGTCTGGCGCCGGTCGGCCCAGGCCTCCCGGTTGTGCAAATGCGCGAAGGCCAGGAGCACGACCTCCAGAAGCCGGTCCCGCTCACAAGGTTTTTCCAGAAAATCCACGGCGCCAGCCTTCATCGCCCGCACAGACAGCGATATGTCACCATGCCCGCTGAGCATGATGACAGGGAAATCGAGTCCCTGCGCGGCCATGCGCGCTTGCACTTCCAGTCCGTCGATACCGGGCATACGAATGTCGAGCAGAACACAGCCCCGCGCTTCGGGAGTGATCCCGCGCAGGAAACTTTCCCCGCTGGACCACCGCTGCACATTATAGCCTGCCGTACTCAGCAGAAAATCGAGCGAACGCTGCATTGCAATTTCATCGTCCACGATATGGACGAGTTGCCTGTCACTCATCAATCCTCTCCCCCGAAAGGCCTGCCGGTGAACCTTGCCTACACCCTCTTTGCGGCTCCGATCCTTGCGCCGTCTTTGGCTTGCACTGTCTCACGCTTGCCCGGGATGCTCAATCCCCTGACGAGCGCGGGCCTCGCCTCAATGTCTCAATCAGGGACAATGGCTTCGATCGGCAAAGTCCTTCCACCCACTCGTCACGAAGATGACCCGCTCACGCTGGGATCAGGCAAATAGTTCTGCCGCCTCCGTAATATTTCGAATGGAACCCGGACACAACTTGCTCCAGAATGCAGTCGTCGATCATGAAGGAAGTGATAAAACCCCAAAGGCAGAGATATACCAAGGCATTCCACCAGAACAGAAAAGCGCGTATAACCCCTGTCAGGGGCGACCGGAGAAAGGCTTTACCGCTTAGGTCATCCCACCCCGGGGGAGGGGCTGAGTGGAATGTGGGGATGGCAAGGATCGCGCCCGCTGCGTTTCGGTGTCGCGATTGCAGGCGTGCTGTATGTGGCAGTGCTGCGCTGGGCCCTGACCCCTTACCTTGGCCAGAAGGCAGCCTATTTGCCCTTCGCGCCGGTCATCATGGCCGTGGTCCTGGTTTGCGGGCCGGCCCCTGCCGCCGTGGCCAGCCTGCTGGCCCTGGGCTTCGGGCTGTATTTCTCCGGCTCTTCGGCAATCGGTCCGGCCGATCAGGTCAATGCCGCGATCTTTTTCGCGGTCGCCGGCGGCATGGTTCTGCTGGGCGAGATCATCAACCGTGTCCGCCGCCAGCTTGTCACGAGCTATCAGCGGGCACAACACAACGCACGGGCGTCGAAACAATTGGCCGAAGAACTCAACCTCCTGATCGACGGGGCACAAGGCCATGCCATCTACATGCTCGATGGCCTGGGGCATGTCACCATCTGGAACAAGGGGGCGGAACGGCTCAAGGGCTGGACCGAGGAAGAGGTCGTGGGCAAACATTGCTCGATGTTCTATCCGCTCCGCTCGCTGGCGATCGGCAAGGCGGAGGCGGATATGACCCGGGCGCGGCGCGAGGGCCGCTTCGAGAGCGAGGAGTGGCGGCTGCGCAAGGATGGCAGCGAATTCCTCGCCGCGGTCTCGCTGACCGCGCTCTTCGACGATGATGGCGCCTTGCGCGGTTTCGCCAAGGTGATCACCGACATCACCCGGCAGCGCGCCGCGCAGGACAGGCTGCGCGCCCGCGAAAACCTGCTGACATCGATCCTAGCTACTGTTCCCGATGCGATGGTTGTCATCGACGCCCGGGGCGAGATCCTGTCTTTCAGCGATGCCGCCAGGCAGATGTTCGGCTATGAAGCCATGGAGGTAATCGGCAGCAACGTCAGCATCCTGATGACCTCGCCCGATGCCGAGCAGCACGATGCCCATCTGCGCCGCTACCTCAACGAGGGTGATCCGCATGTCATCGGTAAGGTGCGCTTCGTTCATGCCCGCCACCGGGATGGCCGTGAAATCCCGGTGGAACTCTCGATCGGCGAAGCGCGGGACGGCGGGACGCATGTGTTCACCGCCGTCATGCGCGATCTGACCGAGCGGCTGGAGGCACAGGCCGAGCTGGAAAGGCTGCAATCCGAACTGATCCATGTCGCGCGCATGAGCGCCATGGGGACCATGGCCTCGACACTGGCGCATGAACTCAACCAGCCGATCGCGGCCGTGGTCAACTATGTCCAGTCCGTGCGCGGCCAGATGGGGATGGCGGACGCTGCGACCCTGCCGATGCTGCGCGACGCTCTTGACGAGGCGGCGCAGGAAGCCTTGCGCGCCGGGCAGATCCTGCGCCGCCTGCGCGATTTCGTGACGCGCGGCCACATCGAACGCGCGATAGAAGACCTGCCTCTGCTTATTCAGGAAAGCTGCGTCCTCGCCCTGATGGGGGCGGAGGAAAAGGGCATTCACGTCTCGTTCGACCTGCATCCGCAGGCTTCGCCGGTCTTCGTTGATCGCGTTCAAATCCAGCAGGTGCTGCTCAATCTGATCCGCAATGCCTGTGACGCCATGGAGCAAAGCGCGCGCCGCGAGTTGGTGGTGAGCACCCGCCCTGATGTGCCAGGTATGGTCAGGGTCACCGTGGCCGACACGGGGCCCGGCCTTGCCGTGGACATCCGTGACAGGCTGTTCTCGGCCTTTACCACCACCAAGCCAGATGGCATGGGTGTGGGCCTGTCGATCTGCCGCACCATCGTGGAAGCCAATGAAGGCCGGATCTGGGCCGAGAGCACGACCGGCAAAGGCACGCGCTTTCATTTTACGATGCCGCGTCTTTCCGAGGACTGAGATAAAAGTGCGACATAATCTTTATCCGGGCATTGCGAGCAACAGACCGACAATGCTGTCCTGAACGGCCAGCACGATCATCGCCCCCATCGCGATGGGCACCCCGTAAGGCAGACTGACGCGTTGACCGTCACGCCCACGGCCCGAGATCGAACGCGTGGCCAAAAGCCGCGCCGACATCCAGCAGAACGCCATCACCCCACCGCTGAACACGATGGCCAGCGCCAGCCACCACGCCTGCCCGATGCCGAACCAGGCCGCCGCCGCCGCGTAGAATTTGGCATCCCCGCCCCCCACGATCCCCAGATAGAACAGCAGTCCCCCCGCCATCAGGGCCAGTCCGACATGCATCGCATGACTGGCAAGATCACCGAGAGAACCGCTGCTTGCCGTCACCAACAGACCGCAGATCACCATGGCGGTGTTCAGAAGATTGGGCAGGCGCCGAAAGCGCAGGTCCAGCACGGCTCCGGCCAGACAGAAAGGGATCAGCAGGAGGTTGGTCATCATCGAAACCTCTAGGATTGCGGCGAGAGGGGCGCGCGCCCTTCAGCGGCCGTGGTGGCAGGCAGATAGGGATTGGTCACAAGACGCGGCTTTACCGTCGCTGCCGGTGAAGGCCTGTCGTTGGGGCCTGACATGGCGACGGCAGGCGCCGCGGCAGTTGCCGGACCGGCAATCCGCCGCAGGGCAAGACGCGCATGCAAGGGCGCCTTGCGCAAAGTGGGCTCAGGCGGCGCCGCATGCACCAGCACCTCATGCGACGAGAGCCGGGTCAGCCTTGGATCGACAGCGGGGCTGGCAGGCGCAGGCGGGCTGGGCGGCGCAGGCGCAACATCGGCCTGCATGACGCTGTCGCGAAGATGCGCCAGATTGGTCGCAAACTCCGGGTTTTCGGGGGCGATGGACGCGGCCTCCTCGAACATCCGCTGCGCGCTGTCGAAAGAGCCGAGCCGGGCGTAAGCCACACCCAGCCCGTTGAGCGCCGGCGCCAGCGTGGCACGGTCCCCCAGCGCGTTGACGAAAGCCTCGATGGCCGCTCCCGGCTGCCCGGCATCAAGGGCCCGGCGCCCCTGATCCAGCGCCGATCGCGCCTTCATGGCGGGGTCCGGCATGGCCGGAGCCGGCGTCGCGGGCAGCATCGCGGCGCGGTGATGTGCGTGCAGCAATCCGCACCCGCCCAGCGACAGGGGCACGGACAGCAACAGAAGGGGGAGAACCATGGTTTTCATATCAGGCTCCTGCCCCCAGCATGGCGGGAATAAGCTTGCGAATGGTGACGATCACCGCAGGCAGCATCAGCACGCCAATCATCACCGGCAGCATGCAGGTGACCAGCGGGATGGAAATCAGCACCGGAATACGATGAGCCTTTTCCTCGGCCCGCATCCGGCGCCGCTCGCGCATTTCGGCGGCATAGACGCGCAGGGTGGTGGCGATGCTGGTGCCCAGCTTGTCGGACTGGATCATCAGCGTCGCAAAGGAACGCACCTCGTCAACGTCGGCATCCTCGGCCAGCAGGCGCAGGGCGGCCTCCCGGCTGGCGCCCGCCCGCTGGCGCAGCGTGGCCTCGGTCAGCAGCCGCGCGACCTGCGGATGCGACACGGCCATCTCGCGCGCCACGCGGTCGAGCGCCGCCTCCATGCCATAGCCGGATTCCACGCAGATCAGCATCAGGTCGAGGCAATCGGGGAAACCGTTGATGATCGCCTCGCGCCGCCGCTCTGCCCGCAGGCGCACATGCAGCATCGGCAGATAGAGCCCCACCCCCGCCCAGAAACAGCCCAGCAGATAGAGGCCAACGGGCGACACCTGCCGCCCATGGGCGACGACGAGCGTGACGAAGACCAGCGGCAGCCCCACCACCAGCAGCAGCCGCAGCAGCGAATAGAGCCGCGGCGCCGCGGGCGAGGTGTAACCCGCCGCCTTCAGCGTCTGGCGCAGGCTGTCCTCGCGCGTGTCCGACAGCGATATACCCGCCCGCTCGATCCGCGCCACCAGCCTTGTCCAGGCATCGCGGTTGCGGGTGGAGAGCGAGGCTTCGCCCACGTCGCTCTCGAAGCCCGCGAGGCCGCGCAGGCTGCGCCTCACTCTGGCCTGCCGCGCCACCGCCATGCTGATCAGCAGGCTGAGCAGCATGACAAGCGCGAAGACGCCCATCAGAATGACCATGCGCATAAGCTGGCTGGAAGCGACAAGATCGATCATGTCACACCTTGATGTCTACGATGCGGGAAATGATGAAGACGCCCAGGGCATACATCGCCATCAGGATCGAAAATCCCCAGGTGAAGATGCTGTCCTGCGCGACATCGAGATAGAAGCGCGGATTGACCGCGAACATGCTGGCCAGCGTGAGCACCGGCAGAACCGTGAGCATCCATCCGCTCATCCGCCCCTCGGAACTGAGCGCGCGCACCTTCATGTAGAGCGCGGCGCGTTCGCGGATCACCCGCAGCAGGTTTTCCAGCACCTCGGCCAGATTGCCGCCGGTCTCGTTCTGCACCGAGAGCGAGACGACGAACATGCGGATGTCGTCCAGATCCCAGCGGTCGGCCAGCCGCATCAGCGCGTCGTTCAGCTCGGCGCCATAGGTCACCTCATCGGCCACCAGCCCGAATTCGCTGCCCAGCGGGTCAGCCACCTCGCGGGTAAGCAGATCGATGGCCGCGGCGATGGGGTGCCCGGCTTTCAACGCGCGGGTGAACACATCGAGCGCCAGCGGAAACTGCTGCTCCATCTGCTTGCGGCGCTTTTGCGCCATGCGCGAGATGACCATCAGCGGCAGCACCACCGCCACCGCCACCGCCACCACGCTGACCAGCTCGACCACGCCCGCCGTCACGCGGATGCGTGCCGACCACACCAGAAACAGCACACCGCTGTCGAGAGCAAGGGCGGCCCCCGCGCACATCACCAGCAGATTTTGCGGCGCCACGCGCAGATTGGCCATGGCCACCATCCGGTGCAGCCGCCACAGCATCCGCCCCAGGGGCCCCGGAATGGCAGGGCTCGATCCGGGCCGGTTGCCACGCAGGATACCCACCACCGTCTCGCGGTCCAACCCCTGACGCAACAGGCCGAGCCGGCGGTTGACCGCCTGCCTTTGCGCCCGGCCATGCACCGCCATCATCGCCGCGATCCGCACCGCCACGAAGACCGAAACGAAGACCGCCACCATGGCGGCAAGGCGCAGCATATCGGGCATCATGCGGCTCCCAAAGCGGTGTCAGGGCGGAACAGGGCGGGGTCCAGACGGACCCCGGCCACCGCCAGCGCAGCGGCAAAACGCGGACGAATACCGGTGGCCTCGAACTGGCCCAGCACCTGCCCCTTGGGACCCCGCCCGGTGATGTGGAAGCGGAAGATTTCCTGCATGGTGATCGTTTCCCCCTCCATGCCGGTCAGTTCGGAAAGGCTGAGCATCTTTCGGTGCCCGTCGCTCAGCCGCCCCACCTGCAACACCACATGGATCGCCGAGGCAATCTGTGCCCGCGCCGAACGCGGGGCGATGTCGATCCCGCTCATCCCCACCATCTGCTCGATGCGCGAAAGGCAGTCGCGCGGGGTGTTGGCATGGATGGTGGTCATCGAGCCGTCATGGCCGGTGTTCATCGCCTGGAGCATGTCGAAGGCCTCACCGGCACGGCATTCGCCCAGGATGATGCGGTCGGGTCGCATGCGCAGCGCGTTCTTCACCAGATCGCGCTGGTTCACCTCGCCCTTGCCCTCGATGCTGGAAGGTCGCGTTTCCAGCCTGGCCACATGCTCCTGCTGCAATTGCAGCTCGGCGGAATCCTCGATGGTGACGATGCGTTCGGCCGGGTCGATGAAGCTGGACATGGCGTTGAGCATGGTGGTCTTGCCCGAGCCCGTGCCGCCCGAAATGATGATGTTGAGCCGCGCCTCGACAATGCCGCGCAAGATCACCGCCATCTGCGGCGGCAGGCTGCCCAGCTCGACCAGACGCGCGATGCTGATCGGCTTCTTGGCGAATTTGCGGATCGAAAGCAGCGAGCCGTCGATCGCCAGCGGCGCGATGATGGCATTGACGCGCGAGCCATCGGCCAACCGCGCATCGACGAAGGGCGAGGCCTCATCCACCCGGCGCCCCACCGCGCTGACGATCTTCTGGATGATGCGCAGCAGATGGCGCTCGTCCTGAAAGCGCGTGGGCGCCTTTTCCAGCCGCCCATGGCGCTCGACAAAGACACTGGCATGGCCGTTGACGAGAATATCGGTGATGGTTTCGTCCTGCAGCAACGGTTCGAGCGGCCCTAGCCCCAGCAATTCGTCAAGCACATCGCTGAGCAGCCGCTCGCGCTCGCCCTTGTTGAGCGCTTCGCTTTCGTCGGTCAGGATATCGGCGATGATGCCATCGACCTCGCGCCGGATCTGCTCGCGCGGCAGCTTGTCGAGCAAGGCGAGGTTGACCCTGTCCAGCAGCTGGTGATGCACCCTGATCTTCAGTCCCAGCAGGCGATGCGCCGCATCCTGCGCGATCTCCTCCGGCATGCCCGGCAGAGCGATGCCCGCCATGGTGAGCGCCGGGCCGGAGGGTCCGGCGCAAGGGTGCGGCATGGCGCCGTTCGAGAGGCCGCCAAGGGCGCTGTCCGGACGGATTTGCCAGAAGCTCATGCGTTTTCTCCCTGCCAGATGTCGGTGAGGCGCGCGGCAATGGTGGCGACATCGGTCACAAAACGGTTCCTGCGGCCCGTCAGCAGTTCCCCGCGATCCTGCGCGGCGGAGACCAGCGGCGCTTCCAGCGCCACGCTGCCCAGCACGGGCCGCCCCAGAGTGCGGGCCACATCATCAAGGCTGATGGTGCGGAACAGACGCCGTTCCACCCGGTTCACCACCAGATGCACCTGGCCGGGCGCAATGCCGATGCTATGCAGCAGATCGAGGCGCCGCCGGGCCTGATGCAGGCTGGGGATCGACATTTCGACCACCATCAGGATCGCGTCTGCCCCCATCAGCATGAACATCTGCCAGTTGGTGATGCTGGCCGGCAAATCCAGCACCACATGCCGGTAATGGCGCCGCAGCAGGTCCAGCACGCCGATCAGCCGCTCGGTCGAGACATCCTCCAGCGCCCTGATATCCTCAGGCGCGGCAAACACATCGACGCCCGAGGGCGAGGTGCGGGCGATGGCCGCCATCAGATCCGCGTCAAGCCGGTTGCCCGCCTCCATCAGATCGCGGATCGAGCCGCTGCCCGTCGCCGACAGGCATTGCGCCACGCCGCCGAACTGTAGGTCCAGATCGACCATCGCCACCTCGCGCGCGCGCCTTTCAGCCGCCAGCGCGCCGGCCAGATGGGTGGCCACCGATGTCGCCCCGCAACCGCCGACCGACTGCATCACCGCCACCATCGGCGCCAGACGCTGCGTTTCGCCATGGCGGGCGGACGTCCGCGCCAGCACCTGCGTGACAGCACCGGCCAGTTCCTCACGGTCGAAAGGCAGGCCCACCACATCGGCCACCCCTTCGTGCAGCAGACGCCGTACCAGCGCCAGAGAGGCATCATGGATGGCCGCGATGACCGGCACCTGCGGATGGCGCGCATGAAATCGCGACAGGCGCTCCAGCGAGGCAGGCTCCCCCGGCGCCACCTCCATCACCATCACGTCGATTGTGTCCTCCGACCCTCCGGTCAGCGGATCGCCGGGAACAGCCTCCTGCACCCGCAGGCCGGCCAGGCGGGGATCGTCAATCCCGTTCAGCTCCCGGACGAAATGAGGCGATGCCACCAGCGCAATGGCGCCGACCTGCCCGCCGCGTGTGTTCGGAAGGGCGGAAAAAGGATGATCTGCTCGTCCCATGGTCATGATGTTCCTAATTGGACATGCTAGTTGGACAGGGAGCCGCTGCCGTCTTCCATCGGCAGGGTCGCGGTGAATTGCGGAATTGGCACGCTGGCGCCAAAGACCTGCAACGTCAGCGAGGGATAGGTCATGTTGCGCAGGCGGACGCTGACCAGCGGCGAGATCTGCATGCAGCCGGTGCCGCCGTTGCAACTGCTGTCGCCGGCATAGCCCAGCCCCGAACCGCGATACTCGACCACCACATTGGCCGCCGTGACATTGTTGCCCGCCACCTTCTGCATGCGCCGCACAATGGCGTTGAACGAGGTCGTGTTGAGCGTGCAGCTGTTGGCGAAAAGCGTGCCTGCCTGGCTGCAATCGCAGGCGGTCGAAGTGCAGGAAATCACCCCCAGCGCCGAGGCCGGGATCGGATCGCCCTGCGCCAGCGTGGTGCCACCCACGCTCTGCCCCACGAAATCCAGTGTCAGATTGCCCACCACCGGCGCGGTCACCGCAGCCATGCGCACGCCCATCTGCGTCGCCTTCTCGTCGCGGTTGAGCGTCCAGCCGTAATTGCCCGCATCGATCGTGGCGAAGACGAAGAGCAGGAACACCGGCACCACCAGCGCAAACTCCTCCGCCGAGGCGCCGCCTGTGTCGCGCATCAGGCGCATGATAAGGCGGAGCGCGCTCATACGCCCATCACCGCAGCCTGATCGCTGGCGCCCACATACATCGCCGCCGGGATTCCCGTGATCCGGCTGAACAATGTGGGATAGCGAACCCTGGCGCTGATCGTGACCACCGGCGCACCGCCAAGCACCGCGTAGAGGCCGGTGTAGCTGCCCGTGCCCGACACCGCATTGGCGCTGGCGCAGCTCACGCTGATGGTGGTGTTGCTCTGGCCTGTCGTGTCAGGCACGGTCCAGGTGGAGATGCGCGGAGCATCCCCCGTGCCGGGGCTGACCTTGCCATAGACCGTGACGTTCTGGATCGTGGTGGTCAGCGTGGCTGACGGGTTCTGCGTGCAGGAAATGCTGGTAAAGCGCTGCCGTCCGGCGAAACGCGCGCCGTCGCGCACGCCCTTGATCACCTGATGCTCGGTGTAGAGATAGACCCCGCCTTCCATGCAGGTGAACATCAGCGCCAGCATCGCCGGCATGATCAGGGCCATCTCCACGGCCGCCGCCCCGGACCTGTCGGCCATCAGCGCGGAAAGGATGGGGGCGCGGACCATCTCAGTTCACCAGATAGGGCTTGCTGATGCGCACGATCTGCGCCGAGGACGTGTCGCCCCCGCCACCAATCTGCGTGGGGCCGATGACCTCGACATAAACATCGCTCTGGCTGGTGCGCGCCCGGTTGACCGAAGGCTCCACCAGAAACACGTCGATCCAGTTGGTGACGGCCACATTGGTGCTGCGCCCGGCGACCCCTTGCGCGGTGCAGTCGATCACCGCCACCGACAGCACACGGCGGTCCACCGTGGCGCCGCCCACCGGCAGGCTCGAGCCGCAGGAGGCCACCGGCACCGAAGTCAGGCTGCCGTTGGACTGGTTGACCAGCCGCGTAGCGGCATTGGCAGCCTCATATTTGTAGACCTGATAGCGCGTGGGCGTGGATGTGCCAAAGGTGCTGGATGGCGAGAAACTGGAGGCATAATCGGCAGTGTTGGTCTTGAAATAGGCGTTGCTGTCCCACACGCCATCGCCCACCTGCCCGCCGCTGCACACGCCGCTGCTGCTCACCGCATGGCAGATGTCGCGCGGATAGCCCATGGGTGCCGTGCTGTTGATCTGCGCCTGCGTCAGCGCGGCGTTGGAGGATGGCGCATAGGCATTGTTGGGCTGCTGCCAGCCCGCCCCATTGCCGCTGGTGAAGGCGCAGCCATTGCCTTTCTGCTCCAGATCCTTGCGCGCATTGGCCGAGGCCGGGCAGGAGGCGTTGCTGCTGCCACAGACATTGTTGAGCCCGTTGGCATAGACATCCATCCGCGTGTTGAGCGCATCGAGCACGCTGACCTGCTGGCCGGGCTTGGTGGTGACAGTGTCGGTGGAAATGCAGTCGCCCGGCGGCACGGTGTTGCCCAGCGTTTGGGCCACGGCATTGGCGCCATTGCCCGCATTCGATTCCAGATAGCCGAAATTGCCCGGAGCGTAATTGCTGCCCCCTGTGTTGGCGATCAGCTTCAGCCCCTTGCCGATATAATTGGCCACGGTGAAACCGGGATCGGTCGCTTCATAGGGATTGCACATGAAGACCGGCGGCACCTTGCAGATCGAGGAGCCCAGCCCCGCCGTCGCCGCCGCCGAGATGTCGTCTGAAGCAAGCAGCCCCACGATTGGCGTATAGGCATAATAGGCCTTGCGCGCATTCACCGCCACGCGGACGAATTTCGCCTTGGTGGCATCGGTAACGGGGTTGGTGCCCGCCTCGGCATCGGCATAGGTGCCGTAGAACAGGAGACCCGCCACAGTGATCGCCCTGGCGCCACTGTCATTGGCCATCACGGTCTTGTTGCCCACCAGATTGCTGGCCGCTTGCGTGGCATAGGTGATGGCATTGGCGCTGCCGTCCAGCTGTGTGGCGGCGGCCAGAGCGGCCTGATCGGCGGCATTGTGCATCTCGCTGCTGAGCGCCACCATGCGGGCATAATCGAAGGAGACCCCCGCCGAGGCCAGCAGGCCGGTCAGCGCCAGCGCATAGGTGACGGCAATGGCCCCGCCCTCATCATGGCGCAGCCGCCGGGTGGCGCGTTGCAGGGCGGCTGCGGCGAAAGGAAGGAAAGGGGACCGGTTCATGATCTGTCTCTCCTGCGGGGCCATCAATTGGCAGCCGGGCTGACCGAGCTTCCCGAATTGAGCGTGGTGGCGCGGAGCCGCTCGGGCCGCTTGACGCGATCGGCGCGATAGCGTTCCAGGGCCATCAGCGCATGATCACCCGAAGCGTTCTGAGCCTGGGCCGGAGGCAGCGGGTCGATCACCTGCGCGGCCATGGTTTGGCGGTTGGCCTCGCCCCAGCCCGGATCGTCCATGGCCAGCGGCGTTGCGGTATGGGCGCAGCCCGTCATCATCAGCGTCAGGGCGCTCAGGCGCCAGCCACGTTCAATAGGCATAACCGTCTCCCTTCGCAGCGGGGTTGGTGGCGGCGGACGCGCCTGGTGTGGGGGATGCGCCCGCCGCCGGGGCCTGCCCATTGGGATGGAAGGGCTGCCCCATCAGAAAGCTGTCGAACTCCCTGGGATCGGCCACCCGATCGGTGGGCAGATGGACCTGCGCGGCACGAATGGGCGCCACCAGATGAGCCGTCACCACGATCAGCAACTCGCTGTCTCCACGCTGAAAATTGGTGGAGCGGAACAGGGCGCCCAGGATCGGGATCGAACCGAGCAGGGGCATCTGATCCACCGTCGTCTTGAAATCGCGCTGCAGCAGGCCCGCGATGGCGAAGCTGTCGCCGTCACGCAGTTCCAGCGTGGTGCTGGCGCGCCGCGTGCGCAGGCCCGGGATCGAGATGCCGTTGAGCGTGATCGAGGCGGTGGGATCGAGCTGGCTCACCTCGGGCTCGACAATCAGATTGATTGTGCGATCGCCCAGCACCGTGGGGGTGAACCCCAGGCTGACGCCGAACTGTTTGAACTCCACCGTGATGGCCGAACTGTTCGCGCTGCCCGTCCCCAGCGACGCGGACTGGGCCACGGGAATGGGGAACTCCCCGCCCGCCAGAAACGAGGCGCGCTCACCCGAAAGCGCCACCAGCGTGGGCTGTGCCAGCGTCTTGACCACGCCACGGCTTTCCAGCGCGTTGAGATAACCTTGCAGGGTCACCCCGCCGATGCTGAACTTCTGCGCGATGATGCCATAGGCCCCGGTGATCGCCGAAAGGCCCAACTGGCCAATACCGTTGGCATCAGGCGCCAGCTGCGCGCCCTCTCCCGTCACCGCGCCGAAACGGCCGCTGTTCGAGGTCGCCCCACTGCTCACCCCCACATTCTTGCCGACGGTGTGCGACACTTCGGCAAAACGCACCTCCAGCATCACCTGCTGGCTGGACCCCAGGCTCATCAGATTGACGACCTTGTCCCCGGCATAAGTACGCGCCAGCTGCACCGCGCGATCCACCGACTGAGGGTTGTTGACCGTGCCGCTGAGCACCACCGCCTCATTGGAGATGCGCGCATCGATCCGCTCGTCGGGGATGAAGCTGGCCAGCTGCCCCTTCAGCCCTTCGACATCGGGGCCTACGGCCACATCCAGCACCGAGATCACCCGTCCCTGCGCATCGTAGAAGCTCAGGCTGGTGGTGCCCATCTTCTTGCCCAGCACATAGACCGAGTGGTCATTGAGGGGCATGATGTCCGCGATGTCCTCGGCCCCGATCATGGCCCGGGCAATGGGCCGGTCGGCGCTGACCACCTGGCTCTTGTGCAGCGGCACTTCGAGCATGGCGGAGGATACCACTGACCCGGAGGAAGGCTGTTGCACCACGGTCTGGACAGCGGCAGGTGCGGCCATCACGGCCATGGGCAGAAGGCTGACGGTGAAACCAAGGGCGGTCAGCCCGGCGATCCGCGCCCGACGGCGCGAGACGGTGCGGTCAGTAACCATGTTGCACCTCATATTCCATGGGCTTCACGCCGCGCACGATCATCATCGCGGGGCTGGAGAAGCGGGGCATCTGCGGGCGGACGCTGCGCATGGGCGAGCGCGGGCGGGCTGGCGGCGAGGACGGGCCGGGCCGGGCCTCGGCCAGCATCACCCTGCCTGCGGTCAGATCGCGCGGCGAGACGGTGACAGGGGCGGGATGCGACTGATCGGCCACGTTGCGCAAGGCCAGGCTGATGGTGCCCATCTGCGTTGCCAGCGCCAGCTTCTGAGCGCCCACCGCATCGACCTCCAGCGTGGCGGTCTTGCTCACCACGGGCTGGGTCTTGCTCTCATCGGCCACCTGATCGACACCGATCACGCGCACGGCCTGAAGCAGCACATCGGTGATCTTGTCGCTGGTCATGCCGCTGCCGGGCAATTGCCGGGTGATCAGCACATCCACACTGTCGCCAGGGCGCACGAAGCCGCCAACACCGGTCTGGTCGTTAAGCGGCACGGCAAAGGCCAGCTTGCCCGCGGGCAGATTGGCCGCGATGGTGGCGCGGTTATCGCTGCCCGAAACCTTCGATGTCAGAATGGGCTCGCCCGTGACGATCGGCCGCAGCGCGGCGCGGTTCCTCGTGGCGGTGTCAAGCGAGGTGAAGGCGCCGGCGGGAACGGAATCGGCGGGCCAGTTGGCCAGGCGCACATTCTGTCCGTTGAGCGGTGAACCGAACGCCACATCCTGGCTGGCCACCACGATCCGGGCCATCATCGCCTGGCGGGCAACCTGTTCCTGTTGCTGCTGCCGGGCGTTGAAATAGGAATTGAGAACATAGACCGCGACAAATCCAAGAAACAGCGCGACCCCGAGCATGAGCAGATTACGTGATTGCATGGCCCTTCCCCCCACAAGAGTTGGCCAAAGGCGGCAGAATCCGGTTTAGCGGAACGGCGGCCAGAAGCGCACCGTTCCGCCCCTCCCTGATCAGCTGCCGCAGGTGGTTCCCGAGCCATTGCAGATAAGATGCGCGGCTCCGGAAACGGCACTGCTGACATTCTTGCCAAGCAGATAGGCCGAACCGGCGATACCGGCGCCCACCACCGCCAGGATAAGGGCGTATTCCGCCGCGGCGGCACCCTGCTCATCCAAAAGGAAAGAAGTAAGGAAAGTTTTCATGTCAATTCCCCCCGGTTATAACATCTGAATTGCGATTGCGGCATCAGCTGCCGCAGGTGGTGCCCGAACCGTTGCAGACCAGGTGAGCGGCACCCGAAACGGCGCTGCTGACATTCTGACCCAACAGATAGGCGGCGCCCGCGATACCCGCCCCCACAACGGCCAGGATCAGGGCATATTCCGCCGCAGCCGCGCCGGAATCGTCACGAAGAAATTTGTCGATGAAATGAACCATGATCTTATCCCCTCTTTCAGCAAAAGAGACAGACAGACGCTCCGCAAAGCACGCAAGGCAGCTGCTTCCGGCGGTCAAAATCCGCAATAAATCATAATGATGTATTTTTGCCGGTCACGACACCGCGATTGGGTGAAGGAAGGGCAAGACCCCCGAAATGTTATTCGTCTCTTCTGTGCAACGAAAAATCGGCTTCTTGTGATATTCCGTCAATGAAATTTTATCCATTTTGGTTTATCATGATTTTTCAGCGACATGAAACGTCAGACTCTTAACAAAATTACCTAACACTCCATATCAAGGGTACGAATCGTCGCACACAGCCATCGATTCATCGTAATCTTACGTATAGGCTTCATGTTTCCTCCAATATGAAGTAATTAGACATTGCCTTGAATACTTCGGCCCGTCTGAAAGGCTGATCGCTCATGCGAATAAAGATCAATTGGGATTGGGAACGCATTCTGCTGCGCCGCAGCGCCAAGGCGATCCACACGCTGGACACACGGCTTGATCTCGTGATCCGGATATGGATCTGCGCCATACTGTTGATCGGCTTTGTTAAAATCCTGCATGCACCGGTCGGGCCTGTCGGCATCCTGCCCTGGGTGCAGAGCATCATGCCCTATCTTCTGGTCTGCCTGGCCCCGGTTGCTGGCTACCGCGTCGCATCTGGCAGCTTCCCCAAACGGCTGTTGACAGGCCAGCCAGCCTTCCGCCTGGCCCAGATCGGCCAGTGGCGCGATCTGGGCGTCCTTCGGGCGCACCAGCATTCGGCCTTTGGCCCTGCCGGGCTGCTGGCCTCGCTCACGATCGGGCTGTTGCTCAACATTCCTGTCCGCACGCTCGAACTGTTCACGGCGATGCCCGCCCTCAATGCCGAGGCACCCGTCTGGGCCATAACGCTCAATATTGCGATGACCGGGGATGTGATCGTGATGAATTTCTTCTACGCCGTCTGCTTTGCCATGGCGCTGCGAAGTGTTCCCCTGTTCCCGCGCATGCTGTTGTTCGCCTGGGGCATGGACATCATGATGCAATTCGTAATCGCCCGTGCCGTCACCAGCGCGCCGGACCTTCCCCACCACATTCGTACACTGCTGCACCACTTGCTGGTGGGCAACATCGACAAGGTTTTGATCAGCGCCTTTATCTGGCTACCCTATCTGCTGCTCTCAGAACGCGCAAACGTGACCTTCCGCTGGCGTTCGGCCCGGACCGCGTGAAGCGCCCTGCCCGGCCACCGGCAACCTGCGCCACACAGCCCAGACCAGCCCCATCGTCAACCATGGCATGAGATTGGCGTGGAGCGGCAGGGCCAGCGCGCGCGTGACCAGTGGCGAGAGATAAAACAGCAGCACCATCGGCCGGTCCCATGCGCTGTGCGGCGCCAGACGCACCTGCCGCGCCAACCAGCACAGCGGTACGATTAGAAAAGGCTGGTCGTAGCTGAACATGTAGGGTGTCGCCAAAGGCACCGCCGCCAGCAGCAACGCCAGCTTGCCGTCCAGATCGCCCGGCTCGCGCCAGGCGCGCCACACGGCCACCACCATGGCCATTGAGACCACCCCCTGCGCCATCAGGCCCGCCCGCGCCGACCAGGCAACCCGCACCGCGGCATAGACCGTGGTCTGCCGCAGGAAGAACTCGGGCCCGCTATGATCCATCAGGCCCTGGCTGACGGGCCAGCTGTGCGAATAGTTGAGCAAGGTCTGTGTGCCGAACATGAGCCAGGCCAGAGCAATCAGCAGGGGCACGGTGATGGCCGCTCCCAGCATCGCGCGCCATTGCCGCCCAGCCAGAAAGGCCACCGGCACCAGAAGGGCGAGATGCGGCTTCACCACCAGCAATCCTACCATTGCCCCGGCCCATAGCGGATGTTTGAGCAACAGATTGGCCATGGCGATCTGCGCCGCGCTGAGCAAAAGGCCGGTCTGCGCGTGCCATGCTGCCACCAGCGCCCCGGGGAAACCCGCGATGGGCGCGGCAAATTCGGGCGCCCAGCGCCGGGCCATCCTGAACCACAGCGCATAGCTGCCCAGCACCCAGACCACGATCGCCACGCGATAATCCAGCCACCCCAGCGGCGCCACCGCCAGCAGCAAGGGTGGTGGGTTGACGAAGGCAAAGGCCTCGCCCGCCGCCGTATGCTCGCGGCTGATAGGCCAAAGGGCAGCCTGCACACGATAGGTTGCGGGCAGATCATAGACCTGCGCCACCTGCCCCTGCTCCACCAGCCGCCCCGCCGACCAGAAGGCCAGGAAATCGCTGCCTCCCGTGCCGGTGGCCTGTAGATAGGCCCAGGGCAGGCTGACCGCCCCGACAAAGGCAAGGATCAACCCATAGGCCCGCAATCGCCCCATGCCCAGCCAGCGCAGATCCAGCGCGGCGCGCCATCCCTTCCCCTCCAGCATCATCACCCTCCCCCCAACGGCACGGCCTTGCGCAGACAGGATCTGCCCGACAAGGGCTGCATCATCGCTTCGAAATCAGGACTGCGGCGGGGCAGCCAGGGCGAGAAGCCCACCGCCTGCTGTGCCGCCCGGTCGATCGCCACCACCGAACCCCGGCGGCACAGTTCCAGCGCCTGCCCCGGCTGCAAATCATGGCTGGAGATCACCAGCGGCCGGTTCGCAAGATCAGGGGCATTGCGCACCTGCTTGATCGCCATCGACGGTCGTTCGGTGTCAAGGATCACCACATCGGCCCGCTGCACCGCGATCAGCCCGCTGAGCCGTGCTGCCGGGAGAATGAAACCATGCGCCGATGCCAGCAGAAAGGGCAGAACCAGCAGCAGGGTGGCCCCGCCAGTCAACACCACCAGCCGGTCGCCATCGGCCCGGTCGATCCGCACGGCGCGGCGATAGCCATGGCCCGCCAGCAGCAAGGCATTGCCCAGCACGCCATGCAGATAGCGATAGCCCCAGCCATGCCCCTGATCGGGCAGCACCAGCGCCATGGTCAGCACGGTCAGCACCAGGCCCGATGCCAAAGGCCGCGCCATCCCTTCCCGCTGGTGGATGGCGCGGCCCGAAAGCAGGATCAGCGGCAGCAGAAAGGCTGCGTTCCAGCACAGAAAACGCAGGATATTCTTGTCCATCAGCGCCAGCGTGTGAGGATCGCGATGAAGCAGCAACGGCAGGATACGTCCCTGCCAGAAGCCAGACATGCCGGCCCCCGCGCCGGTGCCGCCTTGGGTCATACCTTGTGACAGCAGCACCAGATGCGGATAGCTGATCCAGAACGTCAGAATGGCGCCGTAGCCCACCCCATAAAACAGGCATCGCCGGTTTTCACCGCGCAAGGCCAATTCGGCCAGAAAAGGCGCCGCGAACAGCGGATGGAAAGCAATCTGGTGCAGCCCGATGGCCAGAAAACCCACCGCCAACGCCCCGGCGTCAGTACGCCATCCTCCGCGCCGGTGGAGGGCCAACCAGGCCAGATTCAACACGAGATGGCCAGTCATCGCATAGGAGGTCATGGCCGCAACCAGGATCTGGGCAGAGAGCAGATAACCTGCCCCCATGACCCACACCGCCCCCGGGCAATCGTCAAATTCGTGCCTGGCCAGATGCAGAGCAAGCAGCAATCCCCCGGCTGCAAGCAAGGGGTTGAGCCAGGCCGGATCGACGACAAGGCCAATCAGGGCGCGGAGCGCGGCATGCACCGGCATGTAGCTGGAAACCCAGGCGGCATGTTCGGGCATATCCAGCAGAAAATAAGGCGCCAGCGCGGATGTAAAATGTCGCCACGGTGGCGGCAAGGGCTGGGCCAGCCGCCCTCTGGCAAGGATCCGCGCGTCGAAACGCGCCATCACCTCGTCCTGGGTCCAGGGATAGTCGAGCATCAGCCGGTAGCTGCCCCACCAGAGTAGGGCAGCCAGCCCAACAGCCACACACAGTGCCAGCCCCCATGTGGGAGGCCTGTCAGGCAGGCGGGCCGGCCACGGCCATCGCCAGGCGATCAGCAGAACGACCACCAGCATGATCGCCACATACCGGTCTTGCGTGATGAATTCATAGGGAGTCAGAGCGGCGTCGAGCACATGCGCGAAGATCAGGGCCAGGCCAAGCACCAGCCCCGCTGCGATTGGCAAGATTCGCTTCAGATCGGCCATCCCCCTCAGCGACCTCTGTTTTATGATTGATTTTTATAATATAAATAAAAATCTTACTTGGCATCCGCCATCGTGGATTACAATGACTTTAGAAAATACACATCCGCCCCAACAATCCCGCATCATTTATCATTGATCGATGTCTCAACGCGGGACAAGGCTGATTGCATTGTGAATTATTTGTATAAATCTTGCTGCGGCCACCCCTTGGAAGGATGTGAATTCGATGACCGATTCAAAAACCTTCATCTCGGTCAAACAGATTGAGAATTTTCCTTGCCTCAGATCAAGGCTTGCCACCGGGCCTTCCCTAAATGGCGGCCCCATCACGCAGCGCCGCAGCTGGAAAGGAAGAACTGTATGAGCTTCTGTTGCATTCACAGTGGGATCGACGCTCCACTAGGAGCGACTTTTCTCATTCGCGACGCTCGCGTGACCAATGACGAGATCCTGCTTCTGGATAAGCATCCCAATGTGTTCAGCGGTGCTAGCCCCCATGCGCCTGCACGACGGTAGTCACTCGCTGCCCGGCGGCCGTATGAGGACCATATGACCCATGTGCGCGCGGCTGCTCGACCGCAATGGTCACATGATCGACGCATGCCAGGTGAACTTTTCCATGCACGACAGGCTCTAACTGGCCCGCCGCCGCCACGCTGAGCTAAGCTGAACGAAGCGCTGCGTTGCCGCATCCAAGCCCCTTAACTGCCATTCCGGTTCCCACAACAAACCCGACCATCAGCCAAAAAAGTTGAATGCGGTTTGTGTCAGTTTTCCAAGGGTTCTGGGCAGATGGGGAGGTGGTCGCCCGTCGCCCCTCGCCGCCCCCTTTGAACCGCACTTGTATCGCGATTTGTATCGCAGTTTTTCTCTTGACCAAATCTTGGGCAAGCGCCAACCTGCTAACATTTTCAGATGCTTGGAACTTTCGGCAAAGCAAAGCTGATGCTGCGGCGGCCTAAACGGATTTTGTTATCGCCACGCGGAGATTCAAATCCTCCCGCCCCAGCCAATCATCGTGTTGTCCGAGGCAGCGCCGCGAAAGCGCAACGCGCCGGTCACAGGCGCCCCCACCAACAAACCGCCTCAAATCACCGGCAGTCGCCAAGGCGGCTTAGCGTGATCTGGACCGCGACAAACGCCGGTCGATCGCGCAAAGCATGTAGCCTGCAACGACAAAGCCGATCGCAATCGCCGCCGCATTCAACAGCGTCTGCGTCCAGCCCAGCGCAGACACATTCATGAACGGGTACGGATAGCGCCCGCCCTGCGCACCACGCGCCAGCCCGTAGCCAAGATAGGCGAGTGGAAATAGCGCCCATACCAGTGGATCGCGCCAGGTCAGCCCGCCCTTGGGCGCAAAAACGATCCACCAGAGCAAAACGAAGATCGGCGTCAGGGTGTGAAGAAGAACATCGGCCAACGCCGCACCACCACTCAGATCGAGCAGACCGCTCAGCAAGGAATGATAGATGGCGCCGACGAGCATGATGGCCAAGGTCACGCCCCCCACGAGACGGGGAGATGCTCGCCAGCCGCCCGCCAGAGCCGCAAAGAGCAGCGCGACCACGATGTTCGTGAGAACGGTGAAGTAAAGCAGCATCATCCACAGCGCCGAAAAGAGCGAACCGGTCGCTTCGACGCTGGCATGGAGTTGAACGGCAAGCCCTGCCCATGCCGTGATCGCCACGATAAGCGTGGCAGATCGCATGAGGCCGGACGGTCTTGACATATCCTCACTCCATCAGCCCCTGAACAGCCGTCGCGATCGTGCTCCTTTTCTCGTGACACGGCAATTCCCGGCGCTGCCCCTCGCCGGAAAGAGCGCGATGATCGCCGTCCCGATCAGGGCTCAACGATCTTTGTCTGCCCGGTGACCGTGAATGCCTGCTGCAGAAGCGGGCCGCCCTCACCAGCGCTGTCCGCCCCAACCGAGAGTTGATAGCGCCCGCCGCTCACCAGCCTCGCCCCATCCGGCGCCACATGGGACAGCCCTGCGGCATCGAGCGTGAAACTCACCTTGCGGCTCTCCCCCGCCTTGAGATGCACCCGCTGGAACCCGCGCAGGGCCTGCAGCGGGGCGCCGGGCAGTTTGGGGAAGCCAAGATAGAGCTGCACAACCTCATCCCCATCGCGCGCGCTGACGTTCTTCACGGTGACGCTCGCGGCCAAAGGGCTGCCCGCGGCAATGCTGGGCGACGACAGCGCCAGCCCGCTGTAGGCAAAGCGGGAATAGCTCAGCCCGTAACCGAAAGGATAGAGCGGCTTGCCGGTGAAATAGCGATAGGTCCGCCCGGCCATGGCGTAATCGCCAAAAGCCGGGAGCTGATCGATGCCGGTATAGAACGTCACCGGCAGACGGCCCGCCGGGTTGTTGCGGCCCGCCAGCGTGTCGGCGATGGCCGTGCCGCCCTCCTCGCCGGGATACCAGGCTTCCAGAATGGCATCGGCATGGTCCCTGGCCCAGTTGATCGCCAGAGCGCTGCCGTTCATCATCACCAGCACCAACGGCTTGCCGGTCTCCTTCACGGCCCTGAGCAGATCCTCCTTGGCCCGAGGCATATCGATGGAGGTGCGGTCCCCGCCCTTGAAGCCGGGGACATCGGTGCTCTTTTCCTCACCCTCCAGATTGGAGGTGATCCCCGCCACCGCGATCACCAGATCCGCCGAGCGCGCCGCCGCCACCGCCCTTTCGCGCACATCGGGGCGCACCATCTGCCAGACAAGCTGCGTGATCTGCTCCAGCCCCGGCAGCGATTCCACCTTGATCGCATAGCGGCGGCCCTTTTCCAGCCTCACCTCGGCGGTCTTGGTGTCTGGCGCATGGGGTTCGGTGTCGTCGACCACCACCTTGCCATCCAGCGTGACGCGGTTGCTGGTGCCCTTGGCGCCCAGCCGATAGACGCCGCTTTCAGCCGGGGTCAGCCAGCCGGTCCACCGGACCGAAACCGGCGTATCGCCCTTGTGCAGCAGATTGGCCGGATCGTTGATGTCCACGCCGGACACGATGCGGGTCTCGAAAGCGGTGCCAGTGGGCGTGGGGCCGGTGAAGAATTCGGCCTTCAGCCCCGGCTTGCCCTCATCGGTGGCGAGGACGGTGTCGGGCACCAGCTCAGAGGGATCGGCGGGGAAATAGGTGCCCGGTTCATAGACAATCTCGGCCTGCGGAAAGGCCTTGCGGATGCCCTCCAGCGCGGTGACGGCATGGAAGGGACGCCCATGATAATTGCCCAGCAACACATCGCTGTCCGCCGCCAGGGAACCGGTCACCAGAATGCGCTTCACGCCGGCCGCCAGAGGCAGCGCGCCATTGTTCTTGAGCAGCACCATGGTTTCACGCGCGGCCTGCAGGGCCAGCTGGCGGCGCGGCTCATTGTCCAGCCGCCCCTCGCCCGGCGTGGCGGATGGCGCGTCAGGCCGGGCATCGAACATGCCGAGCCGGAAGCGCACGGCAAAGTTGCGGATCAGCGCCCGGTCGAGTTCCGCCTCGGTCAGCAGGCCCGATTTCACCGCCTCCACATATTTGAGCGCGTGGGGGATTTTGGCGGGCACGAAATCGGCCAGACATTCGCTGTCCGTCCCGGCGCGCAGGGCCTTGGCGGCGGCGGCGGCCTGCGACGATGCAAAATGCCGCGGTTCGAAAATATCGGTCACCGCATTGCAGTCCGATGCCACAAAGCCCTTGAACCCCCAGCGATCGCGCAGGCTGGTCTGGAGCAGATCGGCATTGGCGCAGGCGGGCACGCCGTTGACGGCATTGTAAGAGCACATCACGGAGGCGACCTTGCCCTCGGTGACCGCTGCGCGGAAGGCCGGGAAATAGGTGTCCTCCAGATCATGCTTCGACACGATGGAATCGAAGATATGGCGCGTCGGCTCGGGCCCGCTGTGGACGGCGAAATGCTTGGCGGTGGCGGCCACTTTCAGATGATCGGGATCATTGCCCTGCAGGCCGGTGATGAAGGCCACGCCCATTCGGGCGGTCAGATGCGGGTCTTCGCCATAGGTCTCCTGCCCCCGCCCCCAGCGCGGATCGCGGAAGATGTTGATGTTGGGGGCATAGAAGGTCAGCCCCTCGAACAGCGCATGACGCCCGGCGGCCAGCGCCATCCGGTAATTGATGCGCCCTTCATCGGCCACGGCATCGCCCACGCGATGCACCAGAGCGGGATCGAAGCTGGCGGCCAGACCGATGGGTTCGGGAAACACCGTGCCCGCCGCCTTGGGCGCCACCACGCCATGCAGCCCCTCGTTCCACCAGTCATATTCGGGCACGCCCAGCCGGGGAATGGCCACGGCATGATTGACCACCTGAGAGGCCTTTTCCTCCAATGTCATCCGGCTGACCAGATCGGCGGCGCGGACCTGCGCGGGTTTGGCGGGATCGCGATAGGCCGGTGCGGATTGCGCCATGCCGGTGGATGCGGTCGAGCAAAGCAGGCCGGCAAGCATGATGGTGCGGACTGACGGCGTTGAACGGTTCACGCAAACTCTCCCGGATCGCGAGGCGCATCTTGCGGCGCCTGATAGCGCTATCGCTACAGAAGGAATTAGTCCGAGTAAAAACGATCGCGGCGATGGTTGCCATGCCGTTTTATCGATAGCTTCTAAAACGGCAGGACATCCATGCGGCCACAAGAGCGCCATGGCCGCCCATCTTTCCCCGATCGATGATGCCTACCCCTCTTGCCTCCATCAGTCGCCTCGCCGGGTCAGCAGCGAGAAAGCGAGGGCGACCGCGCTGATGGCCGCGCCTGCCACGCAGACGCCAGTCCAGCCCAGCCGGGCATAGATCATGGTCGAAAGCAGCGATCCGGTGGCCGAGCCGATGGAATAAAAGATCATATAGGCGGCGGCCAAACGGCTGCGGGCCTCTGGCCGCAGGCGGTAGATCAGGCTCTGATTGGCGACATGGACAGCCTGAAGCCCGAAATCCATGGTGATGACGCCCAGGATCAACCCCCACAACGAAACCGGCAGCAAGGCCACCACTGGCCATGACAGCAGCATGACCGCCAGCGCCACGCCGCTCACCGTCCGCGCGTGCCCCCTGTCGGAAAGTCTGCCGGCGCTCGCGGCCCCTACCGCGCCCATCGCCCCTGCCAGCCCGAAAAGCCCCACCTGTGTGTGCGAGAGAAAGAACGGCGGCGCACTCAACGGCAGCACCATCGGCGTCCAGAGCAGAGTCATGGCCGTAAAGATCAACAAGGCAAGGATAGCACGCCGACGCAGCAGCGGCTCCTCGCGCAGCAGGGTGAAAAGGGATGCGATCAGATCGCGATAGGAGATCGCGCATCTGCGTGGTTCATCGGAGGGCAGCACTCTGGCAAGCGCCGCAACCACCAGCAGCGTCGCGGCAGCCGACGCCAGATAGACCGCGCGCCAGCCCCACAGATCCGCCAGCGCGCCCGAGACGCTGCGGGCCAGCAGAATGCCGATGATGATGCCGCTGGTCACAGTGCCGACCACTGCGCCCCTCTCCTCGGGACGGGCCAGCGACGCGGCATAGGCCACCACGATCTGCGCCACCACGGCCAGCAGCCCGACAAGCCCCATGGCGATCAGCAACGCCGTCGCATTGGGAGCCGCCGCCACACCCAGCAGCGCCACGACCGAAAGCAGTGACTGGCCAAGGATCAGCCTGCGCCGGTTCAGCATATCGCCGAGCGGCACAAGCAACAGCAGCCCTAACCCATAGCCGATCTGCGTGATGGTGATGACCAGTCCGATCTCCGCCTTGTCGATTGCGAACTGTGTGGCCATCGTATCGAGCAACGGCTGGGCGTAATAGGCATTGGCCACCGACAAGCCGCAGGCCACGGCAAAAAGCAGAGTGACACTGCGCGACATGGGGGTGATGGCGGGCTGGTTTTGCGCTGTCGGCGCGGTGATCGTCGCTCTGGCCATGGCCTTATCCCAGCGCGGCCTGAAAGGCCGCCCTGTTCCCGAAGACACGCCAAGGGGCGATCCTGCCCGCCGCGACGGCGAGCATCAGCGCGAAACCGCGTTCCACGATGGCGTCATCCGCAAAGACTGTGTCCTCCCCTTCGTCCAAAGCGGAGGGCAGATCGCCGCCGCCAGCATGGGCAGGGACGTTACGGACCGGGTTGAACATCGCCATCTCCTTGAAAATATTGCAGCAGCGAATCTTGTTTCAAAATGCAACAAATTGACTTCTAGTCGCCTTGTTCTATCTTGCAACCAGATTATGCGGGTCAGCCGATCCGTGCTCACGCCGAAGGAGTGCAGGACCATGGCGAAAAGGCGCAGTCTGGCGGCATCGCCATGCCCGGTGGGGCGCTCGATCGATGCCGTGGGGGACTGGTGGTCGCTGATGATCGTGCGCGATGCGCTGGATGGGGTGAGCCGGTTCAGCGATTTTCTCAGCAGCCTCGGCATCGCCAAGAACATGCTCTCCACCCGCCTGCGCACGCTGATCGAGCGCGGCATCATGGAGACCGTGCCCGCTGCCGATGGCAGCGCCTATCAGGATTACGTGCTGACGGAGAAAGGCCGTGGCCTGTTCCCGGTGATCGTCGCCCTGCGCCAATGGGGGGAGGATTTCTTTTTCGAATCCAGTGAACAACACGTCCGCCTGATCGACCGCGCCGGCCGTCAGCCGGTGCGCCGCCTCGCATTGCACGCTCATGATGGCCGGTTGTTGCGGGCCGAGGATACGCAGGTGGTGGAGCTGGACACGCCGCCGCTTGCCTGACGGCCTTCATTGTTTCATATTAAAACATAAATTATCTTACCGAGCCTCTGCCTGTCCTCGTGGCGCACCGGGCATGAGGATGTCGCGCGATTGGCCAAGGTTCCGATAAGCGCCGCGCGCGTATGACGCTTGTGGAATGAGCGGCGATGGGGTGCAAGGCTCTCACCCTCCGGCAGGCAGGATGCCCGTGATCGCCGCCAGAAAGACCTCCTGAGCAGCGCTGGAAGGCTTGCCCTTCAGCGTGGTCAACCCGATCGCCCTTCTGCTTTCGGGCATGTCTGTCTCGATGATCGCCACATGCCGCTCCACCACGGCGCGCTTGCGCGGAGAATAGGTCAGCAGGCCGATGGACTCGCTTTCCATCACCATGCGCTCGGCCAGCGGGAAGGTGACCATCTCGCAGATGCGCGCGGGCGGCGGCACATCATGCTCCAGCAACAGGCTTTCGAAGAACTGGCGCGTGGGCGTGCCATAGGGCCCCACCACGAAGCCCTCCTTCGCCAGATCGACCAGCGAGACCGGCCTGCCCGCCAAAGGATGGCCGGGGCGGGCGATGAAGGTCAACACCTCTTCCAGCAGCACGCGTTCCTCGAGATGGGCGGAGAGCGCCCCACCACGCAGCGGGCCGATGATGACATCGATCTCGCCGCGCCGCAGCGCCTCGCTCAAGGCGCCATAGCTGCCGGTGACGGCCTGAAGCCGCACATGGGGATGGTCCCGCAGCAGGATGGCAAAGGTTTCGACCACGATGTCCTGCTCGGAAAAAGGCAGGATGCCCACCGCGATGCGGCCCACCAGCATGCCGGTCAGGGCGGCCAGAGCCGAAGGGATCTGCAAGGCCTCGCTGCGCAGCTTTTCACGCAGATCGCACAGGATCGGCACCGCAAGCGTGGCCGCCATGCCCTTGGCGTGCCGCAAAAAGGGATGCTCGCCAAGCATCGCCGCAAGCTGGGCCAGCACCCGGCTGACATTGGGCTGAGGCATGCCCAGCACCCCCGCCGCCTGCGACACATGACCGCTGGCGCTGACGGCTGTGGCCACCTCCAGCATCGGCCATGTCAGATGATAGGCCAGATCACGCAGCCTGTAGCCTGCCGCCTGCAGGCTGTCCTGCGCCTCGGCCACCGCGCCCGCCATGTGCAGGCAGTGCCGGATGACGATGGCCCCGGCCGAGGTCGGCTCCATGCCGCTCCAGCCGCGCTGGAACAGGCGGTGGCCCAGCGCGCCTTCCGCATCATGGATGATGCGCGACAGGCTGCTCTGGCTGATGTTCAGGCTTTCCCCGGCGCGGGCCAGGCTGGCGTTTCCGGCCACCGCCACCACCGCGCGGATCTGTTTGAGCGAGAGCAGTATCGGGTCTTGGCCAGCCATGCAGAAAGCGATGATGGCATTATATCAAATCTGCAAGCCTTATATCCAGACTGCATAAGCGCGCCCGCTCCGCCTCGCCTAGCCTCTCTTCAGATCAAGGCAGCGCGTTCCCTTTCGAGTCGCACCCGAAAGCGCGAACCGCAAGGGAGAGCCCCGGGGAAAATATATGCAGGACAAATATCTCGACGCGGTGATCCTCGCCCGTCGAACGCTGACCAAGCGCATCACCGAATTTCTGATCGCCGCCGCCGATGGCCAGCCCCTGCCCATGGCCGAGGCCGGAAGCCATATCGAACTGCGTTTCGGCGGCGCGGGCGACCGTTTTCTGCGCCATTACTCGCTAATCGGCCCGCTGGCCGCCGGAGCCCCGCGCGAAGCCTTCTGGCGCGTCGCGGTGCGGCGCGAGGATCGGGCGCGCGGATCGGCGTTTATCCATCGCACCTTCCAGCCCGGCACGCGGCTGCGCGTCTCGCGCCCGATCAACGCTTTCCGCCTGTCGCGCCGCCAGCCCCACACGCTGCTGGTGGCGGGCGGCATCGGTATCACGCCGATCTTCGCCATGGCCCGCTCGCTGCTGACGCGGCAGGAGGCCTTCTCGGTCCTCTATGTCGGCGTCGAGCAGGCGCAGATGGCCTATGTCGGGGAACTGGCGGCCATGTGCGGTCCAGGGCTCGCCGTGTTTGAAACGGGCAGGCAGGGGATGCCCGATCTCAAGGCGGTGCTCTCAGCCCAGCCTGCCGACGCCACCGCCTATGTCTGCGGCCCCTCCGGCATGATCGACGGCCTGATCGGGGCCGGCGCCGCAATCGGCTGGGCCCCCGAACGCATTCGCTTCGAGGTCTTCAACGCCGCCCATCGCCCCGAAGACCAGGCTTTCGAGGTCCGCCTGAAGGATGGCCGCGCCATTCCCATCGGCGCGGGCACCACCATCCTCGATGCGCTGGAAGGCGCGGGGGTGGAAACCTATGCCGATTGCCGTCGCGGCGAATGCGGCCTGTGCACCACCGCCGTGCTGGGCTGCGATGGCGCGCTCGACCACCGCGACCGCGTCTACAGCGCGCAAGACCATGCCCGGAACCGCCAGATGACGATCTGCTGCTCGCGCATCACGGGCCGCCTGCTCGAACTCGATCTCTGATATCCCGAAAGGACCATCCCATGGCCACCACGCTTGATCGTCCCTCCAGCGACAACGCCATCTTCGCGGCGATGGAACCGCATGATTCCGGCAATTTCGCCAACAACAACACCCCACTGATCCGCAACTGCTGGTATGCGGCGGCCCGCACGCATGAGATCGACCGCACGCCGCTGGCGCGTAAATTCCTCGGCGTCGATGTCGTGCTCTATCGCACCGAAGGTGGCGAGCCGGTGGCCATGCGCAACCGCTGCCCGCACCGCTCCTTCCCGCTGGCGCGCGGGACGCTGGTGGGCGACAGGCTGGTCTGCGGCTATCACGGCATGGAGTTCGGCGCGGATGGCGCCTGCGCCCATCTGCCCGCCATGGGCCATGCGCCCGCCACGGCCTCGGTGCGCACCTTTCCGATCGTCGACCGGGGCCCGCTGGCGTGGATCTGGATGGGCGCGCCCGATCTGGCCAATGAGGCGCTGATCCCCGACACGCATTGGCTGAGCGATCCGGCCTGGGGCACGGTCTCGGGCGATTTCCATATCCTCTGCGACTATGTCTCGATGCATGAGAATCTGATCGACCAGACCCATTTCCCCTTCCTGCATCCCGATACGGTGGGCACGCCGGAATATGCCCGTTCCAAGCTGACCGCCTCCACCGAGAACGGGCAGGTGGTGATCCGCCGCGAGCTGCGCGACGCCCCGCCTCCGGGCGTCTATGGCAAACCCGCCAACATCATGCACAAAAAGGTCGACCGCACCTCCGAGGCGCGCTTTGTCTCGCCGGCCCTGCACACCGCCTATGCGCGCGTGGCGGTGGGCGATCCCGATCCCGGCGAGCCCGGCCTCTATCGCTACAACATCACCCATGTCTTCACGCCGGAGACCAACAATTCGATCCACTACTGGTGGTTCAATTCACGCGATTACCGCCCCGGCGACGCAGCCATCGACCGCTTTATGCTGGAGGCCCACACACAGGCCTATTCCGAGGATGTCGAAGCGCTGCAATGGATCAACGAGGTGGTCCGCACCGATGGCGAGGAGCAGTTCGACCTCAGCTTCGCACCCGACAAACCCGGCCTGATGGCGCGGCGCATCATGCATCGCCTGGCCATGGCCGAGGCGGGCTGAACACCCCCTTCCACCCCGCATGACACACCATCAAAACATAGGACCGGGCAACAAACCGGCCCACCCTTCGGGAGAAGACCATGGAAGACCCCCGCGCCATCATCGCGCGTGAACCGATGCATCGCCGACAGATCATCACCATCGCCATCGCCACCGCGCTCAATGCGCTGGACGGTTTCGACGTGCTGTCGATCAGCTTCGCCTCGCCGGGCATCGCGAAAGACTGGGGCGTCACCCGCGCCGCTCTGGGCGTGGTGCTCTCGATGGAGCTGATCGGCATGGGGATCGGCGCTTTCCTGCTGGGCGCTCTGGCCGACCGCATCGGCCGCCGCCCGACCATCCTGGCCTGTCTGGTGGTGATGGGCACGGGCATGGGGCTGGCCTCCACCGCTGGCGACGTCACTATGCTTTCGGCCTTTCGCCTGTTCACCGGGCTCGGCATCGGCGGCATGCTGGCGGCGACGGGCGCCATCGTGGCGGAATGCGCCAACGCAAGGCGGCGCAATCTGGCGGTGGCGGTGATGGCCGGGGGCTATCCCATCGGCGCCATCGTGGGGGGCAGCATCGCCTCGGCCATTCTGGGGGCGACAGGGCGCTGGCAATCGATCTTCGAGTTCGGCGCGGCGATCACCCTGTGCTTTATCCCGCTGGTGCTGCGCTTCGTGCCCGAGACCATCGCCTTCCTGCTTCACAAGCGCCCTGCCGATGCGCTGGAGCGCATCAACCGCACCATGCTGCGTCAGGGCCGCGATGCGCTGGCCCTGCTGCCGCCTGCGGATGTGCGCTCTGAAAAGCCCGGCATCGTCGCCCTGTTCGGGCCCGGCGTGGGGCTGGTGACCGCGCTGCTGACGCTGGTCTATTTCGGCCATATGCTCAGCTTCTACTTCTTCGTGAAGTGGATCCCCAAGATCGTCGTCGATATGGGCTTTGCCGCGGCGGCGGCGGGCGGCGTGCTGGTGTGGGCCAACGTCGGCGGGGCGCTGGGATCGCTGACCGTCAGCCTGCTGACCCAGCGCATCGGCGTGCGCCCGCTGGTGGCCGGTTTCATGATCGGCGGCGCGGTGGCGATCACCCTCTTCGGACGCTGGCCGGCCACAGTGAACGATCTGTCGATCATGGCCGTCGTCGGCGGCTTTTTCACCAATGGCGCGACGGCGGGGCTCTATGCGGTGATCGCCCAGAGCTTTCCGGCCCATTTGCGCGCGGGCGGCACGGGGCTGGTGATCGGCGTGGGCCGCGCGGGCGCGGCGCTCGGGCCGATCCTTGCGGGGCTGCTGTTCAGCAGCGGCTGGGCGCTGGGTCCGGTGGCGATGGTGCTGGCCTGCGGCACCTTGCTGGCGGGCGTGATCCTGATGCTGCTGCGCTATCGGGAGAGCGCCATCGCATGAGCGCCCGCCGCATCTGACAACCCATCACTGAAAACAAAATACGGCCGGAAAAGCACGCTTTTCCGGCAAGGGAGAGTTTTGTCATGTTCACACAGCGATTGCGGGCGGGGATCTGCCTGTCCATGCTGGCAGGCCTGCTGGCTGGAAGCGCCGCCCATGCGCAGGTCGGCCCCGCGCCCGCCCCTTTGGCGCCCCCCGTGCCAGAGCCGGTGCCCGGCGGCATCCCCGCCCCCGCAGGCGTGCCGCAAAGCCTGCGCTGGACCGAGGACTGGACCATCGCCGCCACCCCCCGATACCGCGCCGCCAATCCGCTGGAGCGATTGCGCTATATCCCGCTGGGCCGTCCGGACATCTATCTCTCGGTCGGCGGGGAGGTCCGCGAATATTACCAGAGCTGGACGCATCAGGCTCTGGGCGGCAGCGCCGACGACAGGAACCGCAATCTGGGCCAGCGGCTGCGGCTGATCGCCGATCTGCATCTCACACCCTATCTGCGGGTCTTCAGCGAGCTGGGCAACAACAGCGAATATGGCGCGCTGGTCCGCACGCCGCCCAACCGCGACCACGTGGAGTTTCAGCAGATCTTCGCCGATGTGACGATCCCCCTGGGGAAAAGGCGCTGGTCACCCTCCGCCCCGGCCGTTTCGAAATGCCGCTGGGCAATGGCAAGCTGGCGGGCCTGCGCGATGGCACCAATGTGCGCTTCACCTATCAGGGCGTGCGCGGCACCTTTATCCTGAAGAACAAGCTGCGCGTCGATGCCTTTGCCGTGCGCCCCATGCTGCTGGCGCAGGGCGCCTTTGACGACAGGGCGAACCCGGACCGTTTCTTCAACGGCGTCACCGTCTCGGCGGCCAAGGGCTTGATCCTGCCCGATACGCAGATCGATCTCTATCACTACGATGTCTACAACAAGGTCGCCAAATTCGCGCTGCTTGCCGGGCAGGAGCGGCGCGAAAGCTGGGGCCTGCGCATCGGCGGCAAGAGCGGGCCGTGGGATTACGATCTGGAGGCCACCTATCAGACCGGCAGCTTCGCGGGCGAGCGCATCCGTGCCTGGGGGATCAACAGCGATCTGGGCTACAGCCTGCCCAAGGGTACGCCCCTGCGCCCGCGCCTTGGGATACGCTTCGACGCCTTCAGCGGCGACACCAATTCACGCGACCACACGCTGGGCACCTTCGCCCCGCCCAATCCGCGCCTGCCGCTGTTCGGCGATGCCGGTTATCTCAATTTTTCCAACATCGTGGATGTCTATCCCAACCTCACCCTGCGCCCCGCCAAAACGCTGACGCTGGTTGCCGGGCCCGAGCCCTTCTGGCGCCAGACGCAGAATGACGCGACCTATGCCGGACCGACCAATTTCCCCGGCATCCGCCCGATCGGCTCTTCCTACATCGGCATCGGCTACAATGCGCAGGCCGACTGGGCGGTCACGAAAAACCTGAGCTACCGCTTCTTCTTCACGCGCTTTCTGGCAAGCGGCGCCTTCAAGGCCGGCGGCGGCAGAAGCTCGGACTATCTGGGCATCTGGCAGGAAATCCGCTTCTGAGACGCACGGATCGGCTGCATTCTGTGACCCACCGCCAACGTCGGGCCATCAAGCACCGCGCAGGAAACGGCCCTTCCTCCATCGAGGATGCACAGCTGGCAATCATCTGGACGTGAGGTGATGGCCTTTCCTGCCATCACCTCACGCATGTTCCCTTAGCCCGGTGTCGCGCCGGTGATCTCCGCAAGGGCGTTGAAGAACCCTTTCTTGCGCGCGGAATGGATGCCCCAATCGACCGGCAGGCTCTGATAACCATCCTCGAAAGGCTCGGTGATCTGGCGATAATCGAAATAGCCCCAGCCGACATATTCCTGCACCGCGGCGTTCAGATCATTGTCGAACTTCTCGAAATCGAAATGATCGTCTTCATTGATCAGCAGAGGCTGGCCATGATAGCCCGGCATCGCGCGAATGTCCTTGGCGCGGCTGCGCAGGGCATCGGGCGTGGCCATGGCATTGCCATGGAACAGCACGTAATCCACGCTTTCCAGCAGCCGGGCCGGGATTTGCGAGTGCCAGAGGATGCTGGTGCTGACCTGGAGCCGCCCCTGCCGGTTGCGGATCTTGCCCTTGCTGCGGGCCTGGATGCGGGCCACCAGTTCATGCGCGCGGGCAGGCTTGATGATATCGTATGCCCAGGGGGCCAGATCCACCTCATTGCCCACCTCGATCAGCACATGGGTGTAGCCCTTCTGGCAGATCAGATCGATCACCTCATCGGCGGCGCGCATTACGGCAGCCTCATCCTTCAGCGCCGGTTTTGCCGCAATGTAGAACAGCCCCAGAATGGCCACCATGCCGGCCGCATCAAGGGCATCGAGCACGCGGATCAGGCGGTCGCGGTAATCGGGGAGCAGATGGCCGTCAGCAGTATAGCCGCTCATCTGCCAGGGCTGATGCCAGCCATAGCCCATCGGGCTGCCGCCCTGAATGTTGAAAGCCACCGACGTCAGCCCACGCGCCCGATAGAGCGGCAGGGCGGCGATGAACTCATTGGTGTTGCGCTCCGGATCCCAGGGGCCGTCGCGATAGGCCCACATGCCGCGCGTTTCGGGGTTCTGGTCATTGGCGATGCAGTTCACCATGCGCGAGGTGAAGAGCAGCCCCTCGATCCTCGATCCGCGATACGCCCGCCCGGGATAGGTCGGCTTGCCGTTTATATGGAAAGCATCGCCGACGACATCGACCACCGTGGCGCGCGCGGATGCCGCGGCAAAGGCCGGAGCGACGGGAAAACCCGCCAGCATCACGGCGCTGCCGGTGCCCATCAGGCGCAAGACATCGCGCCGGTTGTTCATGAACTTCGTCATCCTGCATCTCTCCATGATTGTGTTTCGTTGCTTGCGTAAACGGCCTCGACCAGCGCCAGCGTGCGCAGATAGTCGGCTCCGGTCAGCTCATGCGGCTGCCCGTCGGCCAGAGCCCGGGTGAAATGCGCCAGCGTGTGATAGACGCAATCACCCGCAAAGCCCTTTTTCTCATGATGATAGGGCACGGTTTCCACCTGCCCGCGCGGCGTGACGAGGCGCAGATCGCCATCCTCGGAAAGGACCAGCGCGCCCTCGCTCCCCTCGATGCGGAACGCCCCGAAGGTGTAGCGCGGATCCTCCGCCTCGGCCGGGTGATAGCGGTCGGCATCCCACAGGCCGCTGGCGCCATTGGCGAAATCGCACAGCACCAGTGCCTTGTCCTCCCCCGCGATCACCGGGTTCAGCCGGTCCAGCCGGGCCATGACCCGCGTGACCTCCCCGCCCAGAAAGCGGAAGACATCGAGGATATGCATCGCGTCATCCACGATGCCCTTCAGGCCATCGGCTATCGGCCATCCACCATGCCGCGCCTGCTGTACGGAGGATCGGTCTCGGCGGAGAACGCCGCTGACATTCTGCGGCTGCCGCTGGTCGATGGGGCGCTGGTCGGCAATGCCAGCCTTGGCACGCCATCCTTCTCCAGCATCATTCGTCAGGCAAGCGGCGCGACATGACGGGCGCTTCACGGGCGGGATGCCCTGTTTCCACCCAAGCCTCCATGCTCTTCTGCATATCGACAACGGCCTGTCTGGGCCCGCCGCCACAATGGCCCACACCGGCAAGCAGACTCAGACGGTAAAAATGCGAAACATTCCCCATGCGCGCCCGCACCCTTGCGCGATAGGCCAGCGTATCGGCGAAAGGCACCACAGGATCGGCCAGCCCATGCCATTGCAGCAGCTTGCCCCCCGCAGCCGCCAAAGCCGACAGATCGGCGCTGTCGGCATCGACGGTGGCCGACAGACGCTCTCTGGCGCGGTCCAGATCGCGCCCGAAGGAGAAGGTCCACCAGTTCCAGCCTTGCCCCTCGCCGGCCCACACCTGCCAGAAGCTGGCCCGCATGGGGATGCTGCCGTTGCGGGGATCGCTCCAATACAGCGACCATTGCCGCTCCGTTCCCGGCGCCTGGCCGAAGAAGACGGGGCGGTGTCTTTCATCATGCGGCCCGGCATAGATGGCACGCGCCGCGGCGACCTGCTCGGCGGTCAGACACGCCGCGTGCTGGCGGGGGCGACACAGCAGGGCGCCGGGATCTGCGTGGCATGCGCCGGGATGGTCCAGCCAGCGCGCGCCGTGCTTGCCGCAACGCAGCAGCGCATGCCGCGCCAGCAGATCGAGCTGGCTCTGCCCCAGGATGGGATGCAGATTGTCGCCACGCCGATGGTTGCTCAGGAACATCCACAGGAAACCGGCGTTCAGCCGCACCCGGTCATAGCCCGGCGCGCCCGCGACAAGACCGTCAAAGTCATGAGGGAAGCGCTGCGCCTCGGAAAGCGCCTGATGGCCACCGGTGGAACAGCCGTTGAAATAGCGCCAGCGCGGCGCCCGGCCATAATAGGCCCGGGTCAGGCTCGGCGCCTTGCGTGCCGTTTCGTGAACAGCGCGCCATCCCCAGTCGACGATCGCTTCCGGGTGGCCGAGCGCGAAGGAGGGATCATCCCCCTGATGTCCGGTGTCGGTCGCGGCGACGGCATAGCCCTTGGCCAGCGCACGCGCCATCTGCGCCAGAGGCATGGCTGAAGCATAACCGCCATTGCCCAGCATCAGGAAGCGCCCATTCCACCGGGCAGGCAGCCACAGCGCAAAGCCGATGTCAGAGCCTGTCACCGGGTGCAGATGGCCGCTGACCCGACATGAGTCCGCAGTGGCGACCGCCACGACCTCCTCCCCCGCCAAGGCATCACACGCCAAAGCCGGCGCAGCCATGTCTGGCAAAGCTGCCGTGGCTGGCGCCGTGGCCAGCAGCAGCAAGCTGGCCAGCAGGCTCACGGGCGCTGCGCCTGCAGAACGCTGCTCGCTTGCGCCCCGGCCACCAGCTTTGCAGCGTCGTCAGGCAGCAGCCAGCCTTCCCGCACGCGCCGGTCGGCCACGGCTTTCACCTTCGCCACGAAACCGGCGTGCGAGCCATAGCGCTCCTCCAGCGAGAGGCGCGGATCGCCCTTGGCCAGCCTTTCGGCCTTGGTGGCGGCAAAGGGGATGAAGCCGCCCGCAAAGCCGCAATCCGTGCCCGCTCCATAACCCTTGGCCAGCACATTCCAGCCCAGATAGGTGCCCAGCGGCACCAGATGCTGCACCGAGGGCACGCCGCCACCCAGCTCATTGCCGTCCGCATCGACACGGGGCACCAGCGAGGGGATCGCGCGGCGGATCCTTGGCGGCTGCTGCGTGATCACGCCCGAGAGGTCGGGATAATCGAAAGCGGGGCCGTAATCGTAATCCAGCACGCCATTGATCTTGCCATCGGGCACCGGCGCGCCGGGAATCTTGGGCCAATGCATCGCGGCGGCGGCGGGCGCGACGAGATCGCCCTTGGCCAGCGTGGGATATTGGCTGGGCGGCGGAGCCCGGCCTGTGCTGACCCACTCCACAAGCCGCTTCATCAGGGCGCGCATGGTGGGCAGCGAAGGATTGGGATTGCTGGCCAGCACACACACCGGCGCGCCCGGCCATGGCTTGTCGCCATCGAGCGAGATGCCGCCGATCATCGATCCGCCATGCGTCACGCCCGGGAAGTAATAGCGGCGCACATTAGGCGCGATGGGCACATCGGCCCTGGCATCCGTCCCCACCAGCGCGGGTGAGAGGCGCAGGCCCCACAATTCGGTCGAACCGAAGGTCTCCATGATCCTGGGGCAGGTGTTGGTGGCGGTGCAGCGGTCGAGCAGGCTGTGAGCGCCGCGCCCGCGCGTGGTGTCGTTATAGCGGGTCCACCAGAGCGTGCCCTCGCTGCCGGGCTCGAACAGGGTGGCGGCGCCGCCGGGCACGGCGAAGCGCAGGTTGAGCGGCACCTGCCGCGCGGCGATGTTCGGATTGGCGCCATCGAAGACGCGGGCGCCATTCTCATCGCGGTTGAAGCCCAGATTGATGAAACTCTTGACGAAATTGCCCGATTGCGAGGTGCCGCTCACCACGCTCCAGCGCACCTGCCCGGCAAGCGGGTTGGGCGTGCCCGCGTCATCGGTTTTGGCGTGGCGCAGAAAACTCACCAGATCGCGCGTGGCGGCAAAGCCCATGCCCAGCACCAGCGGATCGCGCGCCCGATAGGCCAGCGTATAGGCCTGCGTGGCATCGAAGCCGTCCTTCAGGCAGATGCGCGCCGGATCGGGCGTGCCGGGGAAAGGTGCGCTGCGGCAATCGGCAAAGGCCCATTGGTCGGCGGGAATGGCCTCCAGCGCGGCTTCATCGCTGCTCTGGTGATAGAGATGGGCGTGGGCGGTGTTCAGATCCACCGGGAGGGGCCGCGCCACCGGGCGTCCGATGCCGCCGGTCAGGCCCCATGTGCTGCCGGAAAGATCGATGACGCGGGCCAGCGCCATGCCGGTCAGCCCCTTGACGACGGGCACGGTGGCGCTCTGCACGCCGGGCGCCGGGGTGAGGTCGCCCTGCCAGCCGCTGATGACGCGGATATGGCCGTCCTCATCGGGGCCGACCTTGCCGTTGCCGCGGTTGGGCACATCGTAGAACAGCACGGCACTGCCGCGCTCCAGCGGACGGGCGATGGCGAAGGTGGCGCTGTAACCCACCCGGCCTTTCGCATTGCGCGGAGCATGGGCGATATCGGTGATGATGGCATCACGCCCGGGGCTGACATCGCCGTCGAAACTGCCGGTGATGATCTCATAGGGCCGCTCGCCCGGCTTGACGGGGGCCGGGGTGCGGCTCTCGATATGGATCGCGGTGACGCGGCCCTGCGCGCCGGTGGCCAGCGCCAGCAGCGCGCTGCCCCACAGGAAGGCCTTACGCATCGCCCATCTCCATATCCAGCAGCTGCGCGCCCAGCGTCTTGCCATGGGCATCGAGCGCCAGCGACCGCGTCACCCCGCCAGACAAAGCGCCATGCAGCACGAAATTGACCGCGCCCAGATTGGGCAGCACATGGCGCTCGATCCTGCGTGGTTTCAGCATGGTGAGGTGGTCGGCCACGCGCTGGGCCGTCAGCTCGCGTTCCAGCCGCGGGAAGTCGTCCGCATGGCGCGCGAAGACGCAGATCTGGGATGTGTCGCCCTTGTCGCCGGTGCGGGCATGGGCAATGTCGCGCAGGCGCATCAGCTCACCTCATGAAGAATGGAGGGGGACACCGCGTCACGCCCGATCAGCACCGAGGCGACGGCGACCACCTCACGCAGGGAGGTGGTCACCCCGCCCCCGCCCGAGGGACCATTGAGATAGAGCGCCTCCACCTCCGCGCCGATTTCGGCGGCGGTGGCGGCATCAAGCGCGCGGGCGGCGACACGGGCGCGCACCTCGGCGGGGTCGCCCGCGCGGGCCGTGACATTGGCCGAGTTCATGCCGATCAGATCATAACGGATATCGTCGACGGGCAGGCCGAGCATGGCGATGCGTTCCTTCACGATCTCCAGCGCCAGCTGCCCGCGCGCCACCGCGCCCGGCCCGGCATAGGTGATCTGTCCCTCGCCGATAAAGCCGTCGCGATAGCCGACCGAGACCTTCAGCCTTTCCGGACGGGAATGCCCCTGCGCGCCCGCAACAGCGATGCGATCCGGGCCGAGTTCGGTCAGGCTCAGGCCGGTGAAATCGGCCACCACATCGGCCTGCAGATAGCGCGCGGGATCAAGGATCTCATACATCGCCTGCTCGCGCGCGCTGGCCAGCGAGAGCCGCCCGCCCGAACCCGCCACCTTGGTCAGCACAGCATCGCCATCCTCGGACACTTCGGCCAGAGGAAAGCCCAGGCGGGCCAGATCGGGCACATTCTTCACGCCGGGGTCGGCGAAATAGCCGCCGGTCAGCTGCCCCGCGCATTCCAGCAGATGGCCCACCGCCGTGCCGCGCGCCAGCCTTGTCCAGTCATCCTGCGCCCAGCCGAAAGCATGGATCATCGGCCCCAGAAACAGCGCCGGATCGCAGACGCGCCCGGTGAAAATCACCTGAGCCCCCTCATCCAGCGCACGGGCGATGGGAAAGGCGCCCAGATAGGCGTTGGCGGAAATCGGCGTGATGTCGGCCAGCGAGCCGTCGCGGTCGATCAGCGGATGATCCTGACCGCTGATGGCGCTCAACACATCGTCGCCCAGCACGGCGGCCATGCGGATGCCCTTCAGACCCAGATCCCGCGCCACGCCCAGCGCCGCCTGCATCGCGGCCAGGGGATTGGCCGCGCCCATGTTCGAGACGATCCGCACCCCGCGCGCCATCGCCGGGGCCAGCACCGCGCGCATCCGCTTTTCCAGCCTTGGATCATAGCCCGAGGCAGGATCGCGCTGCCGCGCCAGCTGAGCCAAGGCAATGGTCCGCTCGGCCAGACATTCGAAGCACAGATAGTCGAGCTCGCCCTTCTCGATCAGTTCCACCGCCGGTTCGATGCGGTCTCCGGCAAAGCCGGCTCCGGCACCAATGCGAATGCGTGTCATGCGGTTGCTCTCACTCATAATCCGATCAGGCCCAGGGCCAGCGCCGCCAGCGTCATCACCAGCGTGGCGGCCAACAGCCATGGGAAGGCGAAGCGCTGATGCGCGCCCAGTTCGATGCGGCTCAGCCCGGCGACAAGGAAGGTGGCGGGCGTCAGCGGGCTGACGGGAAAGCCGACAGTATGCATGCCCAGCAGCGCGGCCTGCGCCACCTGCACCGGCGCCACGCCGAAATGCCCGGCCACCTGCGCCACCACCGGCAGCACGCCGAAATAGAAGCTGTCGGGGTCGAACAGCATGCTCAGCGGCATGCCGGTCAGCGCCACCAGCAGCGGGATGCGCGCGCCCATGCCGGGGGGCACCAGCGCAACGCTGGACTGGGCCAGCGCATGGATCAGCCCCGCGCCATTCATGATCCCGGTGAAGGCCCCGGCGGCAAACAGGATGCCGGCCATCATCATGGCGGGGCGGGCATGGGCTTCGATGCGGGCGCGCTGATCCTCGGCGCGGGGGTAGTTGATCGCCAGCACCAGCGCGGTCGCCACCATAAAGACCACCGCAGGCTCGGCCTTGCCGGTGACCATCAGCGCGATGACCGCCAGCGTGATCGCCAGATTGAGCCAGAACAGGCGCGGGCGATGCAGCGGATCGAAGGCCTGCACATCGGCGGCGGCGGCGGGCTCGATCTCCGGATCGGCGATGGTTGGCAGGGCGGCGAGGCGTTGCTCTTCGCGATGTCCCATCCACCATGCCGCGCCGAAGACGAAGATCAGGCCCACGATCTGCACCGGCAGCATGGGCGCGAAAATCTGCGCCGTGGGGATATGCAGCGCCGCGCTGGCCCGCAGGGTCGGCCCCGTCCACGGCAGGAAGTTGACGCCCGCCGCCAGCGAGGCGCAACAGGCCAGAATGCGCCGGTCCATGCCCAGCTGGTCATAGAGCGGCAGCATTGCGGGCACGGTGATCAGGAAACACACCGCCCCCGATCCGTCGAGATGGATCAGCAGCGCCAGCAGCGATGTGCCTACTGTGATGCGCGAGGGGCGGCGGCCCACCAGTTTCAGCACGCCGTTCACCAAAGGCGCCAGCAGGCCCGCATCGCTGACCACGCCGAAAAACAGGATGGCGAAGACGAACATCCCGGCCACCGGAGCGATCTTCGTCACCCCAGCGATGATCCAGCCGGGCACCCCCGCGCCCTGCCCCAGCAGCAACGCGCCCGCCACCGGGATCAGGATCATCGCCGCCAGCGGCGACAGCCGGTTGGTGAGGATCACCGCCAGCATCACGCCGACAATGGCCAAAGCTCCAAGGGCCAGCATGCTCAGCCCTCCCCGGCGGAGAGGGCCGCCATCATGTTTTGCGCGGCGGGCGACAGGCTGCGGCCCGAAAGATGGGCGATGCCGATCAGCCGCTCCGATTGCGGATCGTCGAGCCGGCGCCATTCCAGATCATGCGCGCCCACCATCGGGCGGCAGGACAAGGGCAAGGCGCTGATCCCCAGCCCGGCCGCGATAAAAGCCCCCAGCGTGGCAGGCTGGGCGCATTCATAAAGCGGGCGCGGGCTGAGGCCGGCGCGGGCAAAGGCCGCATCGGTGATCTGGCGCACGCTGCTGGAGGGGGCCATGGCGATGAAGGGGCTTTGGGTAAAGCTGTCCCAGCCGGGCTGCGGCGGGGCCTCTCCGGCGCGGCAGACCAGCGCGCAGGGATCTGAAAACAGGGGCAGGAAGGTGAAATCCTCTTCCGTGTCCTCGGGCGGGGTCATCACCGCCAGATCGATCAGCCTTTCGCGCAGCTGCTGATAGATGGCGCCCGCCAGCCCCTCGCGCACGGTCACATCCACCCCCGGCCACTGGTCGCGAAAGCGGCTGAGCACTTGCGGCAGATCGCCCACCGCATAGGAGGGCAACACCCCCAGCACCACCCGCCCGCGCTGGCCCGACAGGGTCTGGCCCAGCTGATCGAAGGCCTCGTCGAAATCGGCGATCAGGCGTTCGGTCAGGCGCAGCAGATCCTCGCCCGCCGGGGTCAGCGAGACATGGCGGCGGTTGCGGTCGAACAGGCGCCCGCCAAGGTCTTCCTCCAGCAGGCGGATGGTGCGCGAGAGGGCCGGTTGCGAGACACAGCTCATCTCCGCCGCGCGGCTGAAGTTGACGGTCTGGGCCAGCATGCGGAACTGGCGCAAGACGGAAAGGCTGGGGGTGCGGGGCATACGGAACCTGTGCGCCAGAGGAAGCCGGCCTTCTGGCCGGGCGAGGGGCGCATGGTGGCGAGGCTCAGGCGCGGCGTCCAGCAGGCAGATGCCTGTCGAGGACGCCGATGCCATGGCCTCGCCAGCCATCATCAGAACTTCGCCGAAACGCGGGCGTACATCTGCCGCCCGAAGGGATCCGCGATCGAGGGCAGATAGCCGTTGTAAAGCGCGGCGCCCGGCGCCTTGTCGAAGATGTTGATCATCCCCAGCGCCAGGTCGTAGCGGTTGTCCTTGCCGAAATTCAGGCTGTATTGCGCGTCGAACACCGAGAAGGAGGCGACCTTGGCCGTCACATTGGGCAGCACCGCGCCCGTGCCGGTGGTGTTGATGTTCTGCCCGTAATCGTCCTTCACGCCCGAGGTGTAGCGCCATGTCAGCGAGAGCGTGTGGCGGCCATAGCTGGCGTCCACCCCGGCCACGCTGCGCCAGCGCGGCGCGGCGGAGGAGGATGTGGGCGACTGGTTGAAGGCATTGCGATAGCCCACGCCATTGTAGACCACCGATCCCGTCACATTGCCGCCGGCATCGCGCAGCAGCACGCCGGTGTCCACATCATAGGTCAGCAGCCAGGTCAGCGTGTCGCGCAGGGTCAGCTTCACCGGCCCGGCATCGAAGCCATATTGGCCCTGCAGGTCGAGGCCCGCCGTCTTGGTGCCGCTGGGCGCGTTGAAGCTGGAGACCAGCACCGATTGCAGCCCGCCGGTCAGCGGATCGCGGATCACCGCGCTGCCGTTGGGCGCGGTGTTGACCACCTGCTGCGGGTTCTGCGTCGAGATCTGGTTGTTGAACTGATAGTTCCAGTAATCGAGCGAAATCCGCGCGCGCCGCGTCGGCACAAAGGTGGCGCCGATGTTGTAGACGGTGGAGGACTGCGGCTTCAGATTGGGATTGCCATAGGTCTGGATCGTGCGGAAGCTGGTGGTGCCGTCGACCGGATCGGTGACATTGACCACATTGGTGCCGATCAGCGAGGCCGAGCCATTGGCCAAGGTCGGCGCCTGAAACGCCTTGCTGTAGGAGCCGCGCAGCGAGAACCAGTCCACCGGGCGGAAGTTTACCGCCACCTTGGGCACCAGCTTGCTGTAGCCGCCCGCATCTTCGTAACGCGCCGCGGCGTTGAGGGTCAGGCTGTCGATGGGTTCGTAATTGGCTTCGGCAAAGACGCTTTTCACCTCGCGCGCGAAGCTGGTGTTGAGATGCTTGCCAAGGAAGCCGCCATAGCCCGAGAGCAGCAGGTCCGAATAGGTGGTGGTGGAGGTTTCGCGGCGATATTGCGCGCCGATGGCCACGGCGATCTCATGGCCGTTGATGCTGGCCAGCGGACCGTTGGCGACGGCCTCGGCGATGTAATATTGCCGCTTGTAATCGGTGAAGACGTCGCTCTGCAGATTGTAGATCAGCGAGGGGTCCATCTGCGAGAGATTGGCCTGCAAGGGGCTGTAATAGAGGCAGCTGCCCTGCCCCGCCACCGCGCCGCTGGCCCCGCCCAGGAAGTTGGTGTTGCAGTTGGGGCCGCCGTAACCGCGCAGCGCCGCCTGGAACAGGTTCATATCGGTGTCACGGTCACGCGCGATGGTTTGCGATGCCGAATAGGTCAGCGTCGCCAGATACTTCCATCGCCCGATCAGGCTGCCGCGCCCGCCCAGCACATAATGCTGCTGGTTCACCGTATCGCGCATCACGCGATAGTCATAGCCGCCCGGAAAACCCTGAGCGCCGATGGCGCGGCCATAGAACAGCACATTCACGCCGAAGGGGTTATAGGGGTTGGAGGCGGGCATCGTCGCATTGCCCGCGTTCTGGGCATAGGACGGCACGCCGAAACGGTCTGAGTCCTGATGGTAATAGCTGATTTCGGCAAACAGCGTGTTGGCGTCGGTGATCTCGAAGGTTGTATCATCGTGAATGTTGATGCTGCGCGCGCGGGGGCGGATCGGGTTCTTGGGCTGGAAATTGTAGAGGCAGTTGCCAAGGCCGAAGGTCGCACCGCCGGTGGGCGAGTACACGCTGTTGGTGCCCGCCGCGCCGCAATTGGGGTCCACCACTTTCAGCGTGCCATTGGCCGCCTTGTTGGCATCGTAAAGCGCGGTGTAATCATTGCCACCGATCACCACATGGCCACCGGTCGCGGTCAGCGGGCGCCCGGTCAGCAGATAGCTGCCGGGATAGCCGCTGGCGGTGTTGTTGACGAAATTGGTGACCGCGCGGTCCGAATTCTGCAGATTGTCCTGAAAGCGGTAGGAGGCCGAGAGCACGGTGTGGAACCGGTCACTGCCCAGCCCCAGCATGGCCTGCACGTTCCAGGCGGGCGACTTGTCGATGCTGGTGTACTGCGCCGAGGTCTTGAAACCCTTGAACTTCGTATCGGTCAGCACGTTGAACACGCCCGCCACCGCATCCGCGCCATAGGTGGAGGAGGCGCCGTCCAGCAGCACCTCCACCCGCTGGATGGCGATATCGGGCGTCAGGCTGTTGAGGTTGACGTAATCGTCGCCCGCCTGAGGCGTCACGCGGCGCCCGTTGAGCAGCACCAGCGTCGATCCCGCGCCCAGTCCGCGCAGATTGGCCGAGCGCGTATCGCGCGAATCCGCGCCGCCCTTGGAGAGATCCTGCAGGCCGCCCGTGCTGCCGACATTCTGCGGGATGAACCGCGTGAGATCGCCGATGGACGACGACCCGGTGCGCTCGATGGCGGCATTGTCCACCGCCAGAATGGGCGAGGCGCGGTTCTCCTGCCGGATGTTGCCCAGATAGGAACCGGTGACCACGATGTCCTGCGGCTTGGGCTCGCTCGCCTGCACCTGATCGGCGGCGGGCGCGGCTTGCGCGCAAGCCTGCCCTTGCAGGCCGGTGATGCCGATGGTCAGCGCCGTGCCCGCCATCAGCCAGTGTTTTGTTCCGAATACCCCCGTCATGCGCACCTCCTCCAGACCATCGGCGAAGAGGTGCCCTTGCGGAACGCAGCCTTGCGCGTCCGATCCGGATTGTTCTCCCTCTCCACCTTGGTGGTTTTCTTGTCTGGAGGCGTGATGCAGCGCGCCGACGATCAAGTGAAATACAATTGACCTATGGTCTTATAACCCGCGCTGATAAGTGCATCGAAACGATGCCGGGGCTTGCAGGCAGCCACACCCTGCATCGCGCGGCCTGCGCGCGATGCAGAGCCCGGCACTGTTCAGGGCTGCGCCGGTTTCTTCAACGCGATCACCTGCTTGGCTTTGGCATAGCTGTCCCAATCGGCCAGCAGTTCCTTCAGCTTGGCCGGTTCGCTGGCGGACAGGTCGGTGGTTTCGCCCGGATCGCGCGCCAGATTGTAGAGGCGCCACTGATTGTCGCCCACGCCCGATTTGAGATAGACGGCGGCATCGGCCCCGGCAGCGGGCAGATAGACGATCTTCCAGTCGCCCTTGCGCAGGCCGCGGCGGTAGAACAGCTCATAGCCCAGCGCTTCCTCGGGCGAGCGCACGGTGTCGGTCTTGCCGGCCAGCAGCTGGCTCCAGCCATGGCCTTCATGAGGCAGGATGGGATGGCCGTTGAAGCTGGCGGGCTGGGTCAACCCCGCCAGTTGCAGCAGCGTGGGCGCGATATCGGTGACGCTGAGGTTGGCCGTGTTGATCCGTCCGCCCTGCACGCCCGCGCCGGAGGCAAAGGCGGTGGTGCGGATGCCGCCCTCGGTGGGATAGGATTTGACGAGGCGCGAAGGCACGGCATTGGCCTCGGCCCAGCCCGGGCCATAGCCGACATAGGAATTGGCCTTGCCCAGATTGCTAAGGCTGTTGTCGATCTTGAGCAGCTGGTTGAAATTGCCGCCCTTGGGGCCGGTGATCAGATTGCCCTCGGGGCCGTTGTCGGCCAGGAAGATGATGGTGGTGTTGTCATAGCGCCCGCTGCGCTTGAGTTCCGTGATCACGCGGCCGACATTCTGGTCCAGCCGGTCGACCATGGCGGCGTAGATTTCCATCTTGCGGGATTCCAAGGCCTTTTCCTCGGGCGTCAGGCTGTCCCACGGCTTGGCCAGCTCATGGGCATGCGCCACGGCATCCTGAGGCACCAGACCCAGCTCTTTCTGGCGGGCAAGGCGCTGGGCTTTCAGCACATCGTAACCGGCATCATAGCGCCCTTTGTAGCGGGCGATGTCCTCGGGCGGGGCCTGCATCGGCCAGTGCGGGCCGGTGAAGGTGAGATAGGCGAAGAAGGGCTTGGTATCGCCCGCCTTCGCGCTCTGATCCAGAAAGCCGATCAGCTGATCGGCAAACTGGTCATCGACATATTTGCCTTGCGGGTAATGGACTTCCTTGAGCCCCTCGCGCCAGGTCGAGCGTTCCCCGGCCTTGCCCCAGGCCTCGGTCTGATCGGCGCCGAAATGGTTGCTCAAGCCCTGGAGCAGGGCATAGGACTGGTCGAAGCCGCGCGCCGCCGGGCTGGTCTGCTCGGTCAGCCCCAGATGCCATTTGCCCGCCATCAGCGTGTGATAGCCACCCGCCTGCAGCAGCTCGGCAATCGAGGCGACGCGGTTGTTGAGGAAACCCTCATAGCCATCATGCCCGCGCTGGCTGGCGTCGAGCAGTTCGGCCATCGAGCCGAGGCCCGCCTCATGATTGTCCACCCCCGACAGCAGCTCCGAACGCGTGGGCGAACAGGTGGGCGCGGTGTGGAAACCGGTGAAGCGCACACCTTTCAGCGCCAGCGCATCGAGGTTGGGCGTGCGGATCTCGCCACCGAAAGCGCCAAGGTCCGACCAGCCCAGATCGTCGGCCACGATGACGAGGAAGTTGGGGCGGCCTTGCGCCTGCGGTGCCTGCGTGGTGGCAGCCGATTGCGCCAGCGCCGGAGCGGCCCATGCGGCGCTCAGGCTGGTGGCGGCCACGAGAGCCAGCGCAAGAGATTTGAAAGATCGACGTTTTGCCACCGGATGCTTCCCTTTGGTTTGGTCCATGCGGAGCACCATGCGCGATGTTGCCATCACGCATGGTGCTCGGGGTTTGTGTGATCGCATCGTTGCCCGCGAAAAACCGGTTCCCACGTTTTCGCACGATGCGCTGACGACGCGCTCGTATGCGGCGGAGGGTCGAAAAGGGGCAAGGTAGTAAAACTCCATCATATTGGTAGATTTTATATGTTGCCCGATATCCGACCTAACCAATAGGCGAACGTCCAGAACGCACCAACATGGAACGTGAGGGACAATGCCACATTCAGTTTTCCGCCACAGCCGGAGCGATATCTCGCGCCTGGCCCTGATCGCCTGCACCGCCCCCGCGCTGCTGGGCGCCATGCCCGCGCTGGCCGGAACCGAGGCGCCCGCTGCCGATGCCGCCGCGAACACCGCCGCCGCCCCAACCACCGTTGGCGACGATATTATGGTCTCCGCCCGCCGCCGCACCGAAAAGAGCCAGGATGTGCCCATCGCCATCAGCGCCTTTGCCGGCAAGCAGCTGGAAGCCACCCGCACCTACAATCTGCGCGATCTGCAATCGCTGACGCCCAGCCTTGTCGTCACCGTCACCAACCCGCGCAACACCTCGATCAACATTCGCGGGCTTGGCAACAATGTCTCGGTCTACAATGACGGGCTGGAGCCTGCCGTGGGCGTCTATCAGGATGGCGTCTATCTGGCGCGCCCCGGTCAGGCGGTGTTCGACATGGCCGATCTTGACCATATCGAGGTGCTGCGCGGGCCGCAGGGCACGCTCTTCGGCAAGAACACCTCGGCGGGCGCGGTGGTGATCAACACCAAGGCACCGACCTTCACGCCGGAGTTCGGCGGCGATGTCAGCGGCGGCAATTACGGCTTCCACCAGATCCACGCCTATGCCAGCGGCGCGCTGATCGAGGACAAGCTGGCCGCGCGCCTCTTCGTCTCCAAGACCGACCGCAACGGCTACACCACCAACATCCATACCGGTTTCAACGGGCAGGATTACCACGATTTCAGCCTGCGCGGGCAGCTGCTCTTCACCCCCAGCGACCGCTTCAAGCTGCGCATCATCGGTGACTATGGCAATCAGCATAGCAACACGGCCTCCAGCGTGCTGGTGGGTGTGATCCGCAACTACACCAACGGCGCCAATTTCGCGAACAACTTCACCGATCGCGCGAAGCTGGCGGGCTATACGCCGATCAGCGCCCCGCCCTCGGCGCGGCTGGTCGATGTCGATGGTCAGCAGAACTATCGCATGAACCAGCATGGCGTTTCGGCCACCGCCGATTACAGTCTGGATGGTGCCACGATCACCGCGGTCAGCGCCTATCGCGCCTGGAACTGGTATCCGCACAATGATGGCGACAACACGCCGCTCGACGCCCAGACCGACGCCCATCAAAGCAACAATCAGAAGCAGTTCAGCCAGGAGTTGCGCATCGCCTCGACCGGCGAGCGGCGCGTGGATTATGTCGCGGGGGTCTATTACCTCTATCAGCAGATCAAGGCCGAGGCGGTGAACCTCTATGGCCGTCAGGCGGGCCTGTGGTATGCGCCCACCACCGATCAGGTGGCAGCGGCCGCCGCGCTGAACAATTATAACATCGTCAGCCATTCCGAGCCGGTCACCAACTCCTATGCGGCCTTCGCCCAGACGGTGTGGCATGTGGTGCCCAATGTCGATCTGACCACCGGCCTGCGCTACACTTACGAGAAGAAGACCGGCTGGTTTGTCCAGACCGCCAGCGGCGCCGATCTTTCAGGCCTCACCGCCGCCCAGCAGACGGCGGCCAACACGCTGCGTGCGCGTTATGGCGTGGCCAATTCCTTCAGCGCGGAAACCAGCGCCGGGCGCCTTTCGGGGCAGGCGACGCTCTCATGGAAGATCACCCCCGCCGTGCTGGCCTATGCCACCTATTCGCGGGGCAACAAGTTCGGCGGGCTCAACCTGTCGAACATTGTGACCACGGGGGCCTATGCCGCCAATCCGGTGATCGGGCCGGAAACCATCAATTCCTATGAGGCCGGCCTCAAAACCAGCTGGCTGGGCGGCAAGCTGGTGGCCAATGTCGACGGCTTCTGGACCGATGACAGCAATTACCAGACCACCATCGTGGACGTCACCCGCAACAACCAGAGCTATTTCACCAATGTCGGCAAGGTGCGCTCGCGCGGTTTCGAGGCCGATCTGCATGGCAATCCGGCGCCCTGGCTCTCCTTCTACGCCTCGGGCACCTATGACGATGCGCGCTACCTTTCCTATCCCAACGCCCCCTGCCCCATCGAGGTGACCGGCCAGACCCTGTGCAACATGAGCGGGCGCCTGCTGCCGGGCGTCTCCAAATGGGCCGGATCGGCGGGCGGCGAGGCCAAGGGCGCCCTGGGCCGCAACTTCGGCCATGACGCGGAAGTCTATGCGGGCGTCGATTACTCCTATCGCAGCGCGCAATACACCACGGCGGCGGATTCGATCTATTCGCGCATCCCCGGTTATGGGCTGGCCAATCTGCACTTCGGCATCAGGGCTCTGGACGGGCGCTACGACATCCAGCTCTGGGCCCGCAACATCACCAACAAGACCTACTATCTGACCCTCTCGGCCGACAATTTCGGCGCCATTCGCGGCACGCTGGGCGATCCGCGCACCTATGGCGTGACGCTGCGCACCAAGCTGTGACCATCTGGACGCCCCTCTCGATAAGGATATGCGGATGACGAAAAACCTGCCTGCCGCCCTTCTGGCGGCCTCGCTTGCGCTGCTCGGCGGCACCGCTCTGGCCAATCCCAGCGTGTTCCCCACCGGGACCACGGTGTATGATCCGGCCAGAGCCTACAACAGCTACATCATCTTCAGCGGCACCGACGAGAAGACCCATCTGATCGATATGGACGGGAATGAAGTCCACCGCTGGGAACAGCAGGGCTTCCCGGGCGAATTGCTTGACCCGGCGGTCACCAAAGGCGCGCGCGGCCATGTGCTGGTGCAGCTGGAGGCCAGCGACAAGGCCGGGATCGGCACCGTGCCCGGCGTGAAGATCTTCAGCAACAAGTCGATCGCCGAACTCGACTGGAACGGCAAGGTCGTCTGGTCATGGAGCGGCGAGGGCTCCCCCACCGGCGAGGCGCGCCAGCATCATGACTGGCAGCGGTTGGCCAATGGCAACACGCTGGTGCTGGCCAACTGGTCGCACAAGCTGCCGGGCTTCACCCTGCCCCAGCAGCTGGACGATGTGGTCTATGAGGTGACGCCCGCAGGCAAGCTGGTGTGGCAATGGGCCATCTCGGATCATCTCGACGAGCTGGGTTTCACCCCCGAGCAGCTCGGCCTGATCCGCGCCGCCTCCACGCCCGATTATTTCCACCTCAACGATATGACCTCGGTCGGTCCCAACAGATGGTTCGATGCGGACGACAAGCGCTTCGATCCCGACAATGTGCTGATCGATTCCCGCAATGGCGATTTCGTGGCCATCATCGAGAAGAAGAGCGGCAAGGTCGTCTGGCATCTGGGCCCCAATCTGCCGCCGCTGGTCAGCCATGAGGCCGGAGCGAAGCCTTTGCCGGCGCCGCCTGCCGGGGAGCAGGTCAACCAGTTCGTCGGCCAGCATGATGCCCATATCATCCCCAGGGGCCTGCCGGGCGCGGGCAATCTGCTGCTCTTCGACAATCAGGGCGCTGCCGGTTATCCCGCCGCCGAACTGGCCACGGTGGGCGGTTCGCGCGTGCTGGAGATCGATCCCACCACCGGCAAGGTGGTCTGGTCCTACACGGCGGACAAGTCCGACCAGCCGCTCTGGGCCTTCCGCAGCGCCTTTATCTCCAGCGCGCGGCGTCTGCCCAACGGCAACACGCTGATCGATGAGGGGATGAACGGGCGCTTCTTTCAGGTGACGCCGCAGGGCGAGATCGTCTGGGAGTATGTCAGCCCCTATTTCGCCAAAACGGCGGCGGCAGGCTCCGGCAAGCCGGTGACCAGCAACTGGGTCTATCGCGCCCAGCCCGTGCCCTATGACTGGGTGCCGCCGGGCACGGCTCACGCCGAGAAACCCGTGACGCCGCCCGCTTTGGGCAGCTTCCGGGTGCCGGTCGAACCCTGATCCATGGACGGGGGGCTGGAGGCATGCGCCACCGGCCCCTCTGACCTTCGCCGCCACCCAGCCGCGCCTGCTGAAACTGATGCATGAAAGCGAGCTGACCACGCCGGAGATCGATCCCGCGCCGCTGGCGCATCAAGGTCGCGGCTATCGCGCCTTGCTCACGCGGCGCTGGTGGGTTGAGGCCCTTGCGCCAGCATAGGCTAGGCCGCCATATAGACCGCAGCCTCCTCCCCCAGATAGACGAAGGGGTCGGCATCGGCAGCCCCGATCAGGAAACCCTGAGCGCCATGGCAGCCATAGTGGCGCAGCGCTTCGAGCTGGGTTTGCGTCTCCACCCCCTCGGCCACCACGACCGCGCCGAGCTGCGTGCTCAGCACCACCACCGCCGAAACGATCGCACGCGAGGCCTGATTGTCCGGCAGGCCGCTGACAAAGCTGCGGTCGATCTTGATCTTGTCGAAATCGAAGCTGTGCAGATAGGAAAAGGAGGCGAAACCGGTGCCGAAATCATCGAGCGAAATCTTGACGCCCAAAGCCTTGAGGTCACGGATATAGCGCTTGATCCGCTCCTCATCGTCGATCAGCACGCTTTCGGTGATCTCCAGCTCCAGCCGCGCAGGGTCCAGACCGTAACGTTCCAGCGCCTGCTGCACCACCTGCACCAGCCCCTCGACACGGAACTGCACCACCGAAATGTTCACCGCCACCGTCAGCGGCGCAGGCAGGGCGGAACCGATGGCGCAGGCCTCGTCGATCATCCATTCGCCCAGCTCGTGGATCAGGCCGATGTCTTCGGCCAGCGGGATGAACATCGCCGGGGAGATCATGCCGCGTTCCGGATGGCGCCAGCGCATCAGGCATTCGAAGCCGGAAATGCGGCCATCGGCAAGATTCAGCTGGGGCTGCAGATGCGCCTCGATCTCGCCGCGCCTCAGCGCGCCGCGCAGGTCGGTCTCGATCGCATTGCGCTGCACCAGCCCATCGCGCATGCGCGGCGAGAACTTGCGCCAGATGCCCTTGCCATCCGATTTGGCGTTGTAGAGCGCAACGTCGGCGTAATTGAGGAATTCCTCGGCATTGCCGCAATCCTGCGGGTAAATGGCGATGCCGATGCTGCCGCCCAGATGCACCACCTTGTCGCCGAAGCGGAAGGGTTCGCGCATCGCCGCGATCAGGCGGTCGGCGATCTTTTCCGAAAGCTTTTCGACCGCAGTCCCGCTCACCACCACGGCGAATTCGTCGCCGCCCAGCCGCGCGGGCATGTCATCTGCGCGCAGCGCATTGCGCAAGCGCACCGCCATTTCCTTGAGCACCATGTCGCCCGCGGCATGGCCGAAGGTGTCGTTCACGATCTTGAAGCGGTCCAGATCGATGGCCAGCAGCGCCACCTCCTGAGGCTCATCGGCCTGATCGATCTGCTGCAGGCGGGTGAAGAGGTGGTTGAGCAGCTGCACCCGGTTGGGCAGCCCGGTCAGCGCATCGAAATGCGCCAGCTTCTCAAGACGCTGGGCGGTGCGAGCCCGCTCGCTCAGGGTCGCGCGCAGAAGATCGACCACACCGGCCACGCCCAGATAATGCCCATCTTCCACCACGACGAAACCGCGGACCAGATCGTTAAAATTGTTGTCCAGCGCGCGCTCGGCGAAGTCGGCGGCCTTTTCGCGCGCCTCCACCAGCAGCGACACCGGTTCCATGATGCGGGTGATCGGGCGGCGGGCGAAGAGGGCGCGACCGAATTCGGCGGAGAACTGCATCAGGAAGCTGTTGCGCTCCACCATGCCGATCGGCTTGCCATGGTCGTCCACCACGACCAGCAGCGGGCATTCGGCGATCTCCTGAAACAGATTGTAGGCCGCTTCACCCACGTCGAAACTGCGCAAGGCCGGCAAGGGCTTGACGAGAGAACGCAGTGTCATTTTTATCGTTTCCTAGCAGACCACAAGGCTGACTATAAGGACGGAGGATTAAAGCAAAATGTAGGGCCAAACCTCGCCAAAATTACGGGGCTTTCACTGTAATATTGTCATCAAATGGAAAGGTTTGGCGGCTGTCCGGCGCGCCGTTCATCCACTCGCTCGCAGGGCTGCGTGAAAAGCCCGGACTTTCGTCGACAAGCGCGACATGGCGGTTGATCCGGCAGGCGATCCTGGCCAGACCGCAGCCTCGCCCATCCCGCCCTGACGCCCGACCTCACGATTGCAGAGACCAAGCACCGTGCCGCAAGCCGACACCCCCGCCACCCGACTTGCCACGCGTCTGGCCTTTTTCATCGCGGGCTTCGGCATCGCCTGCTGGGCGCCCCTGGTGCCTTTCGCGAAAAACAGGCTGGGGATCGACGATGCCGCGCTTGGCCTGTTGCTGCTGTGTCTGGGCAGCGGCTCGGTCATCGCCATGCTGGGCGCAGGCACGCTGAGCGCGCGCTTCGGCACCCGCCCGGTGATCCTTGGCGGCAGCGCGGGGCTTGTCCTGCTGTTGCCTTGTCTGGCCCTTGCGCCCTCGGCGGCAACGCTGGGCCTGGCCCTGTTGCTGTTCGGGGCCTCGCTGGGCGCGCTGGACGTCGGCATGAATGTGCATTCCATCGAGGTGGAAAATGCCTCGAGCGAACCGCTGCTTTCGGGCTTTCACGCCCTCTACAGCGTCGGCGGCTTTGCGGGCGCGGCCACCATGACAGGCCTGCTCACGCTCGGAACGCAGGTCTGGGCCGCCACGCTGCTCAGCGCGGGGCTGATGGCGGTGGCCAGCCTGATCATGGCGCCGCGCCTGCTGATCTCCAGACCCGAGGGCGAGGAAAGCCATGTCGCCATGCCGCGCGGCATCGTGCTGGGCCTGTGCGGGCTGGCCGCCGTCACCTTTCTGGTGGAGGGTTCGCTGCTCGACTGGGGCGCGCTGCTCATCACCGATCTGCGCCTGCTCGACCTCCGCCACGCGGGCGCCGGCTATATGCTGTTCGCCATCGCCATGACCTTCGGGCGCTTCACCGGCGACAGGCTGACCGCACAAATCGGCGACCGGGCCGCCGTGCTGTGGGGCGGCGTGGTGGTGATCGCCGGTTTCGCGGTGCTGCTGGCGGCGCCGGTGGCGGGCGTGGCGCTTGCGGGATTCGTGCTGATCGGGCTTGGCGCGGCCAACATCGTGCCGGTCTATTTCCGCGTCGCCGGATCGCAGAGCGTGATGTCGGCCCATCTGGCGGTCGCGGTGATGACCACGGCGGGCTATGCCGGCATTCTGCTGGGCCCGGCGATGATCGGCTTTGTCGCGCAGCATGCCGGGCTGCGGACCTCTTTCGCGATGCTCACCGCGCTGTTCCTCATCATCCCGCTGACGGCGCGGGTGGCGCCATCGCGGGCTGACTGAACGGCATCATGGCGGATGGCCAGACGCGCGCCGGTGCCGTATGGCCCCTTCAAGCGTTTCATGCCTGAGGAGGGCAAGCCGCCATGACCAACCTGCCCGAGGCCATCAACGGCCTGACGCTGAACGACATCGCCAAACTGGCCGAGGAGGGCAAGCTGCCCCCGGTCGAAAGCTGGAACCCGCCCCATTGCGGCGACAGCGCCATGCGCATCCTGCCCGATGGCACATGGTTGCATGAAGGATCGCCGATCACCCGGCCCAGGATGGTGCGCCTGTTCTCCACCGTGCTGCGGCGCGAGGAGGATGGCAGCCATGTGCTGGTCACGCCGGTGGAGAAGCTCTCGATCGCCGTGGAGGACGCGCCCTTCGTGGCCGTCGAGATGAAGAGCGAGGGCGAAGGCCGCGACAGGCGTCTGGCCTTCCGCACCAATGTCGGCGATCTGGTGGTGGCCGGGCCCGATCATCGGCTCAGCCTTGAGGATCGCGGCCATGGCGCAAGGCTCTATCTGCATGTGCGCAAGGGGCTCGATGCGCTGATCGGGCGCGCGCCCTATTATGAACTGGCCAATCTGGCGCTGGAGGAACCGGCCTCCCCGGATGGCCCAACCGATGGTCCAACCGATGGTACTGTGGGCCTGTGGAGCGAAGGCTGTTTCTTCCCGCTGGGCAGCGCTTCATAAGGCGCTGTCAATCATCCGTCGCCCAACCGTCACAACTGCGCCGTAAAACAAGGCGGTTCAGCAGTGCAGGCGATAAGGGCGGCAGAGCATGTCCGGTGTGATCACGCGTTATTTTATCCTGCAACTCGTTGGCGTTCTCACCCTTGCCTGTCTGGCGCTGGGCGTTCTGGTCAGCCCGTGGTGGGCTCTGCCGCTGGCGCTGCTGGCCCCGTTGCTGCTGGTGGGCGTTCACGATCTGATGCAGCCCGCCCATGCAATTTTGCGCAACTACCCCATCATCGGGCATATGCGCTTCATTCTGGAATCGATCCGGCCCGAACTGCGCCAGTACATGATCGAGGACGAGCGTGACCCCGTCCCCTTCAGCCGCGAGCATCGCGCGCTGGTCTATCGCCGCGCCAAGAATGTGCATGATGCGCAGGCCTTCGGCACGGTGAAGGATGTCAACGCCGTGGGCTATGGCTGGATTTCCCATTCCGTGAAGCCCAAGCACATCGAGAACAGCGATTTTCGCGTGTCCATCGGCGGGCCGGACTGCCGCCAGCCCTATGAGGCGTCGGTGCTCAACATTTCGGGCACCAGCTTCGGCGCGCTGAGCGCCAATGCGATCATGGCGCTCAATCTGGGGGCGAAGATGGGCGGCTTTGCCCATAACACCGGCGAGGGCTCAATCAGCCCTTATCACCGCAGGCATGGCGGCGATGTGATCTGGCAGATCGCCACCGGCTATTTCGGCTGCCGCACCGCCGATGGCCAGTTCGATCCCGAGGCGTTCCGCCGCCAGACCGCCGATCCGCAGGTGCGGATGATCGAGCTGAAGCTGAGCCAGGGCGCCAAGCCGGGCCATGGCGGCGTGCTGCCCCAGGCCAAGATCACGCCGGAAATCGCCGAAACGCGCGGCATTCCGATGGACCGCGATTGCGTCTCGCCCGCCGCGCATAGCGCTTTCGGCAATCCGCTGGAGTTCATGCAGTTCATCGCCCGCCTGCGCAATCTGGCGGAGGGCAAGCCCATCGGCTTCAAGATGGCGGTGGGCCATCGCTATGAATTTCTGGCGATCATCAAGGCGATGCTGGAAACCGGCATCACCCCCGATTTCATCGTTGTCGATGGCGGCGAAGGGGGCACGGGCGCGGCCCCTGCCGAATTCAGCAATCACGTTGGCCTGCCCCTGAACGAGGGCCTGTGCTTCGTGCATAACGCGCTGGTCGGCGCGGGGCTGCGCGACCGCATCAGGCTCGGCTGCAGCGGCAAGCTGGTGACGGCTTTCGACTTCTGCCGCGTCTTCGCCATTGGCGCGGATTACGCGCTCTGCGCGCGCAGTTTCATGTTTGCGGTGGGCTGCATCCAGTCGCGCAGCTGCCACACCAACCATTGCCCCACCGGCGTCGCCACGCAGGACCCGCTGCGCCAGCGCGCGCTGGTGGTGGACGACAAGGCGCCGCGCGTCGCCAATTTTCACCGCAACACGCTTCGCGCGCTGGGCGAAATGCTGGGCTCGGTCGGCCTGTCGCATCCCCATCAGCTGAAACCATGGCACCTGCATATCCGCCACCAGAGCGGCGCCCTGCTGCGCGGCGACGCCTTCTATCCCCGCATCGAGCATAACGCCCTGCTGCGCGGCGAAATGCATGACGAGTTGGGCGACGAATGGCGCCGCGCCCGCGCCGACAGCTTCGATCCCCTCGGCGAACCCGAGGGCGGCCCGACCTTCGGCCCTGGCGCCACCACCGGCCAGTCAGACGAGATTGCGGCGGGTCTGGCGCACGCCTGACGGATTAAAGGCGCGAAACAGGCAACTTAGCGCGGCTTCGCGGGTTATTGTTCCAAAGGTGGCATCGGCCGGCAACGACCGGTGTCCCCTCTTGCCCGTTTGCGCCTGCCCGTCTGCGCCTGCCCGTCTGCGTCTTTCTGTCTCCCATGTCCGCAAAGGATCGCCGCCACGTGTCGACCACACCCAAGCTGATCATCCGCAAGGCCAAGCTGAAGGACAGCCACGCCATCGCCGCCCTGTCGGAACGGGTCTATGGCCATGCGGGATCGATGACGGAAGAACAGATCCGCGCCCAGATCAACAAATTCCCCGATGGCCAGCTGGTCGCCGAATATGAGGGCGAGATCGCCGGGCATTGCGCCACCTTCATCATCTCGGAAAAGGTGGCCTTGAAACCCCACAGCTGGTTCGAGATCACCGGCAACGGCTATGCCTCGCGCCATGATCCCGATGGCGATGTGCTCTATGGGATGGAGGTCTGCGTCGATGCGCGCTTCCGCCGCCTGCGCATCGGCCAGCGCTTCTACCGCGTGCGCCGCGAATTGTGCGAACATTTCGAGCTGAAAGGCATCGCCTTTGGCGGGCGCATGCCCGGTTATGCCCGCCGCCGCCGCGAATTTCCCGATCCCAATGATTATCTGGAAGCCGTGCAGAACAAGCGCGTGCGCGACACCGTCATCAACTTCCAGATGACACAGGGCTACGAGCCGCTGCGCGTGCTGAAGGATTACCTGCCCGTCGACCATGAAAGCATGGGCCACGGCATTCTGATGTATTGGGCCAATCCGCTGGCGCCTCAGGCGGTCAACACGCGCACGCTGGCGCCCCATGGCCGCCTGCCCGCCAGCGTGCGGATCGCCACGGTGCAGTTCCAGATGCGCCGCATCTCGGCCATCGAGGAGTTCGAGGAGCAGGTCGAATATTTCATCGATGTCGCCTCGGATTACAAAGCCGATTTCGTGCTGTTTCCCGAGCTGTTCACGCTGCAATTGCTGTCGATCGACGCAGGCAAGCTTTCCCCCATCGAGGCGATCCGCAAGGTGGCCGCCTATAAGGACCGTTTCTGCGCCTTCATGGAAAGGATGGCGGTCAGCTACAACATCAACATCATCGGCGGATCGCATCCCACGCAGGTCGACAAGGGCAATGGCAAGGAGGAAATCCGCAACATCAGCTATGTCTTCCTGCGCGACGGAGCGACCTTTTCGCAGGAAAAACTGCATCCCACGCCTTCGGAAGCGCGCTGGTGGAACATCAAGGGCGGCTATGGCGCCAATGCGATCCAGACCGATTGCGGCCCCATCGGCGTGATGATCTGCTACGATTCCGAATTCCCCGAACTGGCCCGCCATCTCGTCGATCAGGGCGCGCTGATGCTCTTCGTGCCCTTCTGCACCGATGAGCGGCGCGGCTATCTGCGCGTGCGCTATTGCTGCCATGCCCGCGCGGTGGAGAACCAGTGCTATGTCGCCATGTCGGGCGTGGTGGGCAATCTGCCCAATGTGGAGGCGATGGACATCCATTACGCCGAAAGCGCGATCCTGACCCCCTCCGACTTCCCCTTCGCCCGCGATGGCGTGGCGGCCGATACGGCTCCCAACACCGAGACCATCGCGATCGCCGATGTCTCGCTGGCCGATCTGCTGAAGAGCCGCCAATCGGGCGCGGTGCAGAATTTGAAGGACAGGCGCTTCGATCTCTATCGCGTGCATTGGAAGAAGGTGCGGCAGCCCAAGGCCCAGTAACTTATGCTGTCTTGAAATCTCCACATCGCACGGCTTTAGTGCCGCGCATATCCCCTGGAGACAGCAGATCATGAAGAACGCAACACTGGCCCTCTCCGCCGCACTGGCGATGGCGCTGCCCGGCGGCGCTCAGGCGGGCGATGTCGGCAAGCGCGCGCCCGGCGCTTTCGACTATTACGTCCTTGCGCTCAGCTGGGAGCCGGGCTTCTGCGCCACCACCACCGGCCATGCCGACGAGTGCCGCGCCCCCAAGGGCTTCGTGCTTCACGGCCTTTGGCCCCAGCTTGAGGGCGGCGACTATCCCAGCAATTGCGACGGCCCCGCGCTCACCGCCGATCAGCGCCAGCAATGGGGGCCGATCTATGCCGATCCCTCGCTGATCAACCATGAGTGGCCCAAGCATGGCACCTGCTCGGGCCTGACGCCCAATGCCTATTTCCAGCTGTCCAGCAAGGATGTGGCCGCGGTGACGATCCCTGCCGCCTATCGCTCCAGGGCGATCCTGCGCAAGAATGACATTCCCGCGATCACCAAGGCCTTTCTGGCCGCCAATCACGGCATGACGCCCGCCGGGCTGCGGGTCAGCACGCGCAACGGCACCGTGACCGAAGTTACGGTTTGCCTGACGAAGGATGGCGCCTTCCGCGCCTGCTGATGCGGGAAGGTTGAACTGGTTCTGCGCGGGCGATGCGTGATAAGGCGCGCCCACAGCTTCAAGGAGATCCGCCATCGCCTCTGAAACCCGGAACTGGTTCGATCAGGGCGGCTCGGCCTATGCCCGCTATCGGCCCGATTACCCGCCGGAACTGGCCACCCATCTGGCCGGGATAGCGCCCTCGCGCCGTTTGGCGCTGGATGTAGGCTGCGGCAACGGCCAGTTCACCCGCCAACTGGCCGAGGCTTTCGACACGGTCATCGGCCTCGACCCCAGCGCCGAGCAGATCGCCCATGCGGAGCCTCATCCGCGCGTGACCTATGGCGTGGCGCCCGCTGAAAACCTCGGACTGGAGGATCAGCACGCCGATCTGATCACGGCGGCCCAGGCCGCGCATTGGTTCGATCTGCCGCGTTTCTATGCCGAGGCCCGGCGCGTGGCCGCGCCCGGCGCGGTGCTGGCGCTGCTTTCCTATGGCGTGATGCAGCTCGATCCCGATCTCGACGCGCGTTTTCAGCACTTCTACACGGCGCAGATCGGCCCCTATTGGCCGCCCGAGAGGCGTCTGGTTGATGAAGGCTATCGCGGCATCGACTTTCCTTTCCGCGAACTGCCCCCGCCCCGCATCGATATCGTGCGGGAATGGTCCGCCGAAGCGCTGCTGGGCTATATCTCCACCTGGTCGGCGGTGCGCAACGCGCGCGAGGCGGGCAAGGAGGCGATTCTGGAAAGTTTCTCGCAAGACCTGCTGGCCCTGTGGGGCGATCCCGCCGCGCCACGCACCATCCGCTGGCCCATCGCCATGCGCGCCGGGATTATGGACTGAGCGCCTCAGAACCTCTTCAGAAAGTCCAGCACAGTCTAGAAAGACATGAAGGTCAGGCTCCTCGGGGGGAAAGGCGGTCGCCGGGGCGCAGGCCGGCGGCCAGCAGGGCAAGCAACAGACACAGCGCGGCCATCAGCCGCCATGCCGGGGCAAGGTCGGACAGGTGCTGGCGGATCAGCCCAGCCACCAGCGGCAGCAGCGCCGCCAGCAGATAGCCTCCGCCCTGAACAAAGCCCGCGATCTGCCCGGCCTGCGCAGGGCTCTCGCCATGATCCATCGCCACGATCAGGCCGAGCGGAAACAGCGCCCCGATCCCCAGCCCCGCCAGCAGCGCCGCCACCCAGGCCAGCATCAAAGGCGCGAGGCACAGGCAAAGCATCCCGGCGAGCAAGGCGGCGATGGCCAACAGGATCATCGGCCTGCGGTCGGCAAAGCGCCCGACGCCAAAGGACACGGCAGCGCCAGCCGCCACCTCGGCCAGCGTCAGGGCGGCCAGCATCGCCCCGGCCTGCCGCGCGGACCAGCCCAGCGCCGTATAATAGGGCGGCAACCACGCCAGCACGAGCGTATAGGCCCCCGTGCCCAGCCCGAAAAAACCGAGCAATCGCCACGCCCTGCGGTTGGCCCAGATCGCCGCTGCCGGGCTGCCTTCAACGCTTTGCGCAGACCCCGGGCTCGCCAGCCACCATGCCGCCACGGCCAGCGCAGCGGGCAAGGCCCAGATCCCCGTCGCCACCGGCCAGCCTTGCGCCGGGGCGATGCGCGGCGCGGCAAAGCTCGCCAGCGCCGCCCCGCCCATGATCGCGGTGGAATAGAGGCCCATCATCGCCGGCGCGCGGTCCCCGGCATGATGGCGCAGCAAAGAGGGCATCAAGGCCTGCACAATCGCGATGCCAAGGCCACCGATCAGGGCCGTGACCAGCAGGGCAGGCACGCCGGCCCATTGCCAGCGCGCCAGAGAGGCCAGCATGATCGCCGCCAGCCCAAGAGCGATCCCGCGCCGTTCGCCCAGCCGTGCCCTCACCCGCGCCGCGCCAAGCAGGCAAAAGCCCATCAGCATCACCGGCAGGCTGGTCAGCAGGCTGGCCTGACTGTCGGTGAGCCCGGTGTCGCGCTGGATCTGATCGAGCAGCGGCCCGATCGCGGCCAATATCGGGCGCAGATTGAGGCCGACAAGCAGGATCAGGGCCGGAAACAGCCAGCCCGGACGGGGTTCAGACATGATGGTTCTCCGCTGATGATCAGCGCCCTTGCGGTCAGGGTTGCCATGGGCTTATCTTGATGTAGAGCTATTTATCTCTACGTCAAGATACATGGAGTCATCATGGACCGCGCCGAACAGGCCGCCGCGCAATGGGCCCGCGAAAGACCCGATCTGGAAACCGGGCCGATGGTGCTGCTGGGCCGTCTGGCCGAGGCGGCGCTGGTCACCGCGCGCGAAAGGCTGAACCCGCTGTTCGCGCAGCATGGGCTGCAACCGGGCGAGTTCGATGTGCTGGCCACCCTGCGCCGCAGCGGCACCCCCTTCGCCCTGACGCCGACCGATCTCTATGAGGCGGCGATGATCTCCTCGGGCAGCATGACCAACCGCATCGACCGGCTGGAAAAGGCCGGTCTGGTCGAGCGCCGCCCCAATCCGCAGGACAAGCGCGGCACACTGGTCGCGCTGACGGCGCAGGGACTGGATCTGATCGACCGGCTGGTTGGCCAGCATGTCGCCAACCAGCAGGCCATCGTTGCGGGGCTGAAGGCGGAAGAGCAGCAGATGCTGTCCAGTTTGCTCGCCAAGCTGTTGGCGGCGCAATAAAAAGCCCTCCCCCGGCATCCCCCAACGGGTGCCAGGAGAGGGCTTTGCAACCCCGCCAGGGGCTGACCTTACTTCACCTTGTCCAGCAGCGGCGTCATGCGCTTCTTGGCCATGGGGGGCAGGTTCACAGCCTTGGCGGCGGCGAGTTCGGCAGGGGTCACCTTGCCGACCTGGATCAGCGCCACCATGCCCATGGTGTAATGCGGCATGCACTTCACGCCATAAAGGCCCGGCTTGCTCGCCGTGAAGGACACATCCTTGCCCATCACGCCCTTGAAGGCCGAGGCGCCGGCGGGCAGCATGCTCGGGATACTCTCGGCATTGTGCGCAGCATCGGTGGGCTCGAAATGGATCACGTCACCCGGCACGGCCTTCACGAAGGAGGGCTCGAAGACCATCGCCCCTTCCGCCCCGGTGTTCTTCATATGCACGACGATTTCCTTGGCCGAAGCGGTCAGCGGCAAGGCCGTCAGCGAGGCACCAAGGGTAGCAACAGCAAGCGCAAGGCGCATGGACATCAGATTTCTCCTGAAATTTTATCGTTTTCTCCCCGGCGCAGGCCCGGAGCATGGGTTCCGGTTTCGCCGCAAGCGCGCCTGCTCACAATTGGTCTTTGGAACGAGACCGCATTGCCATGAGAAGGAGCCCCTGCCCCTTTGTTGCATCATCGCGGTGAATGCGTGCTGCATGAGGCTTGCAGCACTGCGTCAGTTTCGCTCGGGCGTGGCATCGACCAGCGGCAGACCCAGTTCGCGCCAGCCATCGGTACCCTCGGCCAGCCAGCGGACGTTGCGGTAACCCAACGCGTGCAAACGCCGCGCGGCGTTCCAGCTCATCCAGCAATCGGCAAGGCAGAAGGTGACGATCATCCGGTGGCGATCACCGGCGACAAGTCGCGCAACACCCTGCTCGAACCAATGGCCGATGGTGGGCGGCAGATCCCCGCGCCCGACCTCGGGAAACCAGTGAGCGCCCGGGATGCTGGGGCGCGGCACGGCCAGATGCCATGTGCCATCCTCATCGCGATGGCCGCCCTGCGCCGGCAGCACATCGATCAGCAGGGCGCGATCCTGCATATGCGCAACCTCCCGCACCGTGATGCGCTGAACCCCGGCGGGCGGCGTGGGCACCGGGCCCCGGTAATGGCTGACGCGATAGCCATCGGCGCTGAACAGCGCTTCCGATGCTGCAACGTCAGGTGGCGCAGCATGAAGCAGCCCCGGCGCCAGCAGCATGGCTCCCGCCAGCATTGTTCTGCGCTTCATCGCCCTTCCTCCAGACCGCCACACCCAGACCGAAGGTGCAATGGTAGCAGGCCCTTGCCGTCTGTAACCACGGACTTTGGGAGAAGGACATGACACAACAAGCCCCGTCCGTAACGGCCTATCCGGTCGACCCGCTGGGCTCGCCCATGTGGGAGGCCCATGCGCGCACGCTCTTTGAGGATCACCCCGTCCGCTTCGAACCGGCGCTCAAGCTCTCCATGCCGCAGATCGCCGAGGATCAGCACCGCTTCCCCGTGGCTCTGGACGCGCGCGGACTGGGTGAGGTGAAACGCATGGTGATTTTCGCCGATCTCAACCCCATTCCGCTGGCCGCCGATTATCGCCCCCTTGCCGCCGCGCCCTATCTGGCCATCCGCATCAAGCTGGACCAGCGCACACCGGTGCGCGGCGCGGCGCAGCTGGCGGACGGCTCATGGCTGGTGAGCGGGGCCTGGGTCGATGCGGCGGGCGGCGGCTGCTCGGCCCCTCCGGTTAGCCGGGTGCGCGGCGACTGGGCGCAGCATCTGGGCGAAATCCACGGCGGCGCATGGCCGGGAGACGCTGGCGCAACCCGCCTGCGCTTCGTGATCCGCCATCCGATGGACACCGGCTTTGTCGCCAATATCCCGACCTACAACATTGAAACGCTCAGCATATCCTCGGCGGACAAGGTGCTGGGCACGATGGAGATATGGGCCGCGATGTCGGAAGACCCCGCCTTCACGCTGATGCCCATGGCCGCAACAGGCGCCACGCTGTCCATCGCCGCCCACGACACCAACGGCCGGGACTACACCGCCAGCGTCACGGCGCCGGCGTCATGATCCTCTCACGCCGCGCCGTGCTGGGCGGCCTGATCGCCAGCATCCCGGCCACGGCTCCCGCCATCGCCATGGGCGCGACATTTGCGGCTCTGAACTATCCCATCACCCCCGTCGCGATTGCCGACGGCGTCTGGATGGTCGCCGGGGCCGATGAGCCGATCCGGCGCGACAATGGCGGCGCCATCGCCAACATCACCATCATCGACACGCCCGCGGGCACGGTGCTGGTCGATAGCGGCCCCTCGCTGCGTTACGGAGAGGCGTTGAAAGCCGCTGCCGAACAACTGACCGGGCGCAAGGTGATCCGCGTCTACATCACCCATCTCCACCCCGATCACGCCATGGGTCTGGGCGCTTTTCCGCAAGAGATCGTTGCGGCCTTGCCCGGCACCATCGCCGATATCCAGCGCGACGGTCAGGGCTTTTCCGATGGCATGTACCGCCTGCTCGACGACTGGATGCGCGGCACCGATCTGAAGCTGCCCGGCCTGCCCATCCGCACCGAAAGCGAAAGTTTCGGGGGCAGAACCCTGCGTCTGATGGCCCTTTCCGGCCACAGTTCCGCCGATCTGGCGATCCTCGACGAGCACACCGGCACGCTGATCGGCGGAGACCTGCTGTTCCACCGCCGCGCCCCCGCCACCCCCACCGCCGATCTGGCCCGCTGGCGCGAGAGTCTTGGCATGCTGGACAGGCTGCTCCACAAAAGCGCGGTGCCGGGCCATGGACCTTTCGATCCCTCTGGCCGCGAAGCCATCGCCCAGACCCGCGACTGGATCGACTGGCTGGATCAATCTTTGACCGATGCCGTGCGCAGCGGTCTGGATATGGTGGAGGCCGGAGAGATGGCGATCCCCGCGCCGCTGTCCGTCATGGCCGCAGGGCGGTATGAATTGCAGCGCAGTGTCTCGCATTTCTATCCGGCGCTGGAGGGCAGGTTGTTGCCCCGGATTGATAAGGTTTAGAAAGGGATAGAAGCAAAGCGAGGGCCACAAGCGTGCGCTTGTCGTGCGCGACAAGCTGGGGCGCCCTCGCGCTCCCTTTAATGTCTTCGTTGCGCTTCGGGTTCAGCCATGGAGCAACGTTGCCGCGCCGCAGGCTTTCGAAATATGGTTCGATTGCCTGCGGCGCCCGACGTCTCGCAAACGGACAGGTTATGCACAACGTCCGGATGCCACCGCCCTGTCGTCGGGAGACGTCATGGGAGCGCGAGGGGGTAACCCCCTCGCTTTTTGCTTTGCTTACAGCCCCGTCATTCGCCCCAGAACATCGTCTTTCAGCACAAAATGATGCCGCAACGCCGCGCCGACATGCAGCACGATCAGCGCGCCGAACACCAGCCCCATCACCCCATGCGCGCCGTGTGAAAACTCAAGCAGCGCGCTGCCCTTGGTCACCGCGAACTTCGGCACGGCAAAGAGGTTGAACCAGCGCAGCGGATACTGCCCGGCGGAACTCATCACCCAGCCGGTCAGCGGCAACGCCAGCATCAACACATAGAACACCGCATGCAGCCCATGCGCCGCGCCCTTTTCCCAGCCCGGCATCTGCGCGGGCAAGGGCGGTGGGCGGTGGGTCAGGCGCCAGATGATGCGCAGCAAGGTCAGCGCCAGCACGGTGAGGCCGATGCTTTTGTGCAGCGGGATCACCGGCCAGTCCTTGTTCACGCCATGGGCGATGCCGAGCAGAATGTTGGTGATGATCAGCAGCGCAATCGTCCAGTGCAGCAGGCGCGCACCGCGGCTGTAGCGCTGCCGCGGCCCGTTCATGCGGTCACCGCCGCCAGACGGGTGCGGACGAGATCCTCCACCACGGAAGGATCGGCCAGCGTGCTGGTGTCGCCCAAGGCTTGCGGCGAGACCTCGCCCTCGGCGATCTTGCGCAGGATGCGGCGCATGATCTTGCCGCTGCGGGTCTTGGGCAGGCCCGCTGCAAACTGGATCACATCGGGGGTGGCGATGGGGCCGATTTCCGTCCGCACCCAGCGGGTCAGGGCCGCGCGCAGCTCCTCGCTGGGCTGCTCGCCGGTGTTGAGCGTGACATAGGCGTAGATGCCCTGCCCCTTGATGTCATGCGGCATGCCGACCACCGCCGCCTCGGCTACCGTGGCGTGCAGCACCAGGGCGCTCTCCACCTCGGCGGTGCCCATGCGGTGGCCCGAGACGTTGATGACATCGTCCACGCGGCCGGTGATCCAGTAATACCCATCCCGATCGCGGCGGGCGCCGTCTCCGGTGGCGTATTGGCCCGGGAAGGTGCTGAAATAGGTCTGGAAGAAGCGCGCATGGTCATTCCACACGGTGCGCATCTGGCCCGGCCAGCTGCGCGCGATCACCAGATTGCCCTCGCAGGCGCCGGTCAGCACATGGCCCTCACCGTCGACGATCTGCGGATCGACGCCGGGCAGAGGCAGGGTTGCGCTGCCGGGTTTCAGGGCGGTGGCGCCGGGCATGGGAGCGATCATAGCACCGCCGGTCTCGGTCTGCCACCATGTGTCGATGATCGGGCAGCGGTCTTGCCCCACGACATGGTGATACCAGCGCCAGGCCTCGGGGTTGATGGGTTCGCCCACGCTGCCCAGCACGCGCAGGGACGCACGGCTGGTGGCTTCCACATGATGGTCACCCTCCTTCATCAGGGCGCGCAGCACGGTGGGGGCGGTGAACAGCGTCTGCACACGGTGGCGATCCACCACCTCCCAGATGCGCGAGGGAGTCGGCCAGTTGGGCAGGCCTTCATAGATCAGCGTGGTCGCGCCATTGGCCAGCGGGCCATAGAGGATGTAGCTGTGGCCCGTGACCCAGCCCACATCGGCGGCGCACCAGTAGACCTCGCCGGGGCGGTAGTCGAAGCACAGTTCGTGCGTCAGGCTGGCCCAGAGCAGATAACCCGCGCTGCTGTGCACCACCCCCTTGGGCTTGCCGGTGGAGCCCGAGGTGTAGAGCAGGAACAGCGGATCTTCGGCGTTCATCGCCTCCGCCGGGCAGTCGGCGTCCACCGAGGCGGCGGCTTCATGGTACCAGATGTCGCGGCCCTTCTGCATGGCCACCTGCCCGCCCGTGGCGCGCACGGTGATGACATGGCGCACGCTGGTGCAATGGGTCAGCGCCTGATCGACATTGGCCTTGAGAGGAATGCGCTTGCCGCCCCGGCGCCCTTCGTCGGCGGTGATGACCACGCTGGAGTCGCAATCGGTGATGCGCCCGGCCAGCGCCTCGGGCGAGAAGCCGCCGAAGACCACCGAGTGGATCGCGCCGATCCGCGCGCAGGCCAGCAGGGCCATGGCTGCCTCGGGGATCATCGGCAGGTAGATGGTGACGCGGTCGCCGCGATGCACGCCTGCATCTTTCAGAACATTGGCGAAGCGGCAGACTTCGGCGTGCAGTTCGCGATAGGTATAGTGGCGCGGCTCTTCCTTCGGATCGTCGGGCTCCCAGACGATGGCGGTGGCGTCGCCACGCTCGGCCAGATGGCGGTCGAGGCAGTTGGCGGCCACATTGAGCTGCCCGTCGGCGAACCATTCGATGCCGAAATCCTCTTCGGCAAAGCTGCTGCGGCTGGCCTTGGTGGGGGCCTTGATCCAGTCGAGACGCCTGGCCTGCTCCAGCCAATAGGCCTCGCTATCGCCCAGAGAGCGCTCATGGGCGGCGGCGCGGGCGGCGGCATCGAAAAGCGCGTCTTGCGCCCAGCTGTCGGGGACCGGATACAGCTCGTCGTTCATGGCATACTCTCTGTGTTATAGGTTCGGCGCAGAGAAAGCGGCGTTCCATCAATCGATAAAACGCCGCCTCTCTGATCGGTATTGGTCTTTAGAAGAACAAGATCGCGCCTGCCGCCACCGTATCGCCCTGCGCCTTGTTGCCGTTATGGGCCTGCGAGGTGGTGTGGACATATTCGGTGATCAGCGTCACCCAGCTGGTCAGGCTGTAGCGGCCCTGCCCGACCCAGCTGCTGTTCTTCTTGAGCAGCGTGGGATTGGCCGCGGCATCGCTGGTGTTGGCGTAGGACAGGCGGCTCTCGCCATAGCTCACGCCCGCCGAGAGCTTGCCGAAGGTGCCCATGCCCTGCAGATAGAAGCCCTGACTGTCACGGCGATGGCCAGTGGCATCGGTGTCGAACAGGTTGAGCGCGGTGGTGCCCAGACCTGCGGCGCGGTAGTAATAGCCGGTCAGCGTCAGCGGGCCGTAACCGATCTTGGCGCCCGTATCGAAGCCCTGCCCCGTGTAGTTCACGCCGTCCAGACGGTTATGCCGCTGGGTGATGCCCGAGAGCCATGCGCGCAGCGTCACATCGCTGAACTTGCCATCATAGGTGATCTTGCCCTGGAACCCTGGCGAGGCGCTGGTCTCGCCCGGCCCGGTGAGCGACTGCAGCGGCTCGAACACGCCCGCGCTGACGGTAAAGCCCGAAATCTTCGGTGAGGTATAGGTGATCTGCGGCTGGAAATCGGTGTAGATATAACCCACGCCGATGCGCCCCAGCGAGGTGTTGGCAGGCGCCACATTGCCCCCGGTCGAGCCCACCGCCAGCAACGTCATATCGTTGAGGATGCCTTCCGAACCGAACAGGCCAATGTCGCGGCCCAGCTTGAACTCGCCGATCCCGGCGCGGCCCACGGTCATATAGGTCTGGCGGAAATCGATGCCGGCGGTCTGCAGCGCGGTGTTCTGGCCGCCGCTGTTGGCGCCGCCGCCGGTGGCATAGGTGGCGCTGTTGATGCCGGGATACATGCCGAAATGCGCGCCGATGTCCCAGCCCGCCTGCCTGGTGGTGATGTCGAACTTCAGATAGCCGGGCAGCAGACCGTTGCGGATCGAGCTGCTGTTGCCCCCCGCCGCGACCACGCCGCCGACGACCGCCGTGTTGGCGCCGGGGGTCTGGCCGCTGTCATGGGTGTAGAAGCCGTTGACCTGGCCGGAAACCTTGAAGGTCACGCCGCCCACCTCCATGCCCACGCCGCTGTCGGTCATGCGGATCAGGCGCTTGTCATCCAGCGCGGCGGCAGGGGCCGTGGGGGCAGCGGCCACCGGGGCGGCGGCGGCGGTGTCGGCCTTGTCGCCGGCCAGCAGGGACTGGTATTCGTCGTCGCTCAGGATGCCTTTTTCGTGCAGCCGCTTGAGCAGCTCGGCGTTGGAGCCAGCCATGGCGGGGGTCGCCGTTGCGCCGACCATCAACGCCAAGGCCATGGCGCAGCCGCTCAGGATCACCTGCTTTTTCATATCATCCTCCCATTTCCGGGCCGGTTTTCCGGCCTGTGGGGAGAGTGACGCGGGAGGCTATTGGCTGATATTGAACTTAGGTTCTCGTCCTTTTGGCCAAGGACACATCAAGGTGCGATCACAACACCCCACGGCCCGGCGCCAGCGGCAATCGTGCCCACCGCCCGGGCTGCACCAAGGTCCACCACGGTCACATCGTCCGAGACGCCATTGGCGGTGTAGGCGCGCGCGCCGTCGGCGCTGATCGCCAGATGCCACACCCGCTTGCCCACCGGCACATAGGCCCGCACCTTGCGGGTGGCGACATCGACCAGCGCCACCATGTTGGCCCGCCCCAGCGCGATCACCGCCGTTTTGCCATCGGGCGTGAAGCGGATGCCGCAGGGCAGCACCTGATAGTCCTTCACGCCCGGTGGCGCGAAATGCAGCGTTTCGATCACGGCATGGTTGGCGGTATCGACCACCTGCACCACCCCGCCGGTTTCCGCCGCGATCCACAACTGCTTGCCGTCGGCGGTGAATTCGACATGGCGGGGACGCTGCTCGGTCTCGATGGTGGCGATCACCTTGCGGCTGGGCAGGTCGATCCAGCTGACCGCATTGTCATCCTCGGAGGTGACGACCAGCGAACGGCCATCGGGGCTCTGCGCCACGCCCTCGGGCTCCTTGCCGACAGGCACCTGAAAGGCGACGCTGCGCGTGGCGATGTCGATGGCCGTCACCGCCGCATTGTCCTCATTGGCGACGAAGAGAACCTTTCCATCGCGCGAGGGGAACAGCTGCTCGGGGTCTTCGCCCGATGGCAGATCGGCCACCACCTTGCCCGTGGCGCGGTCGATCATCTGCACCGCATGATCGTTGCCCACGCAGACGAACAGAAACCTGCCGTCCCGCGAAAGGACAATGCCGCGCGGGCGCGCGCCGATCTTCCATGTGTCGAGCGACTTCAACGTGGCGGCATCGATCACGCTGACGCTGTCGCCGCGCTCGTTCGAGACATAGATTGTCTCGGCGAAACAGGCCGTTGAAACACATGCCGATGCGGCAACGATCAAGGGGGGCAGCAGGGCGATCATCCTTCTCATAAGGCCCTTTCTAGGCGGCTGCCCGCAAGCTTGGGATTGTACCAAAGGTCTATGGGCGGCCCCACGCAACACCGTAGACTTGTGCGCAACAAAACACGCTATCAATGAGGTTAGAGGATGAAAATTCTTGGTCGCATGGCCACGCTGGCCGCCGCCGCTGTTGTCGTCACGTCGGTCGGTTCTTCGCTGATGGCGCATGGCAATGTCACCCCACAGGCCGTCGACACCTCCGCCTTGCCCGACATTGGCGAGGCATGGCTGCAGCACAATCCCTATCGCGGCAACGCCACCGCGATCAAGATCGGCGAGTCGGCCTATGGCCAGAACTGCGCCCGCTGCCACGGCCTCGAAGCCGAGAGCGGCGGCATCGCCCCGGACCTGCGCTATCTGGAGCTGGGCGACACGGGCGACGAATGGTTCATCCAGCGCTATCAGCATGGCTCCAGCCATGACGGCAAGGTCTATATGCCGCCCATGGGCGAGGTGCTGGGGCAGAAGGCCGGCTGGGCGATCCGCGCCTGGCTCGAAACCAAGCATCAGGACTGAGTCGCATGCAGGATCGGCGCGCATTCGTGATGCAGGCGCTGGCCTTCGCCGCATTGGGCATGGGCCCGGTTGCGGCGCAGGCTGCGCCTCTGGCCAAGGTCAAGGCTCTGGGGGTTCTTCGGGTCGCGGTCTATAAGGACAACCGCCCCTGGTCCTGGCGACAGGACGGCAAGCTGCTCGGCATCGATGCCGATCTTGGCGCGGCGCTGGCCAGGGCGCTGGGCGTTCATGTCGATCTGGCCGAGCTGATGCCCGGCGACGATGTGGAGGCCGATCTGCGCAATGGCGTGTGGAAGGGCGGGCTTCTCGGCTTCCAGCCCGCCGATGTGATGCTGCATGTGCCCTTCGACCGGGGCTTTGCCGCGCGCGTCGATCAGGTGGCCATCGTCGCCCCCTATTACCGCGAAAGCTTCCAGTTCGCCTGCGCCAAGGGGCAGATCGACTGCAACGCCGCCCCTTCCCAATACAAGGGCCGCAAGCTGGCGGTGGAGATCGACTCCATCCCCGATTCCTATCTGCTGGGCACGGGCGGCGGCGTGCTGGCGCGCGATATCCTCCATTTCCCGATGGGCTTCGATGCCGCCGCCGCGCTGGCGGATGGCAAGGCCGATGGCGTATTCGCCAGCAAGGCGCAGGTGGAAAGCGCTCTGGCTCTTCGCAAACCCGCCAACATCGCGCTGCGCAGCATGCCGATGCCCGGCTTCATGTCAACGGGCTGGGATATCGGCATGGCGGTGAAGGAAAACAGCCGCAATCTGGGCGATGCCATCGAGGGGCTGCTGGACGCCATGGTGAAATCCGGCGAACTCAAGGAGATCTTCGCTCGCTACGGCGTCACATGGACTCCGGCGCTCGCCGCCTGACCCAAGGTCCAATTGTTCGCTTCACCCCACATCATACTCTGTTCATCGAGGCGCTGAACCCGCCCCCATAACATCCAAAAGACCACCAAAACGGGAGATGATCATGAAGGAACGTTTCAGGCGTTCGATGGCCGGTCTGGCCGCCATCACGCTGGCACTGGGCGGCGTCAGCGCCCCCCTGATGGCCCAGAATGCCCCTGCTCCGGCTGGCCCGACCCCCAATGGCCCGACCGATGCCCAGCTGATGGACGACGCCAATTCCACCGGCGACGTGCTGACCTACGGCATGGGCCCGCGCGCCCAGCGCTTCAGCCCGCTGACGCAGATCAACGCCGAGAACGTCGGCAAGCTGGTGCCCGCTTTCGCCGCCTCGCTGGGTGGCGAAAAGCAGCGCGGCCAGGAATCGCAGCCGCTGGTCTATGACGGCACGATCTATGTCACCGGCTCCTATTCGCGCCTCTTCGCCTTCGATGCGCGCACCGGCGAGCAGAAGTGGAAGTATGAGGCCCGCCTGCCCGACGGCATCATGCCCTGCTGCGACGTGGTGAACCGCGGCGCCGCCATCTATGGCGACAAGATCATCTTCGCCACGCTGGACGCCCGTCTGGTGGCGCTCAACCGCCACACCGGCAAGGTGGTGTGGAACAAGCAGATCGCCGATTATCAGGCCGGCTACAGCGCCACCGCCGCGCCGCTGATCGTGCATGGCATGGTCATCACCGGCAATTCGGGCGGCGAGTTCGGCATCGTGGGCGCGGTGGAAGCGCGCGACGTCAACACCGGCGAGCTGATCTGGCACCGCCCGGTCGTCGAAGGCAACATGGGCACCTTGCGCGGCAAGGACAATGGCATCACCGGCAAGCTGAACGCCACCTGGGAGGGCGACCAGTGGAAGACCGGCGGCGGCGCCACCTGGCTGGGCGGCACCTATGATCCGGACACCAATCTGCTGTACTTCGGCACCGGCAACCCCGCGCCGTGGAACAGCCATCTGCGCAAGGGCGACAACCTCTACACCGCTTCGACCCTGGCCATCGATCCCGACACGGGCGTCATCAAATGGCACTTCCAGACCACGCCGCATGACGGCTGGGACTTCGACGGCGTGAACGAGTTCATCCCCTTCGACGCCACCATCAACGGCAAGCCGATGAAGCTGGGCGCCAAGGCCGACCGCAACGGCTATTTCTTCGTGCTGGACCGCACCAATGGCAAGTTCATCAGCGCCAGCCGCTTCGTGATGAAGACCACCTGGGCCGAAGGCTTCACCAAGGACGGCAAGCCCATCGTGATCCCGGCCGGCCGCCCCGGCGATCCGGCGGCGGCTGCCAAGGGCCCTTCGGTCTTCTCCTCGCCCAGCTTCCTGGGCGGCAAGAACTGGATGCCCATGGCCTACAATCAGGGCACCGGCCTGTTCTACGTGCCCTCCAACGACTGGGGCATGGACATCTGGAACGAGCCCATCAGCTACAAGAAGGGCGCGGCCTTCTTGGGCGCGGGCTTCACCATCAAGCCCATCGCCGAGGACCATATCGGTGCCTTGCGCGCCATGGACCCCAAGACCGGCAAGATCGTGTGGGAATACAAGAACAAGGCTCCACTGTGGGGCGGCGTGCTGACCACCGCGGGCAATCTGGTCTTCACCGGCACCCCCGAAGGCTATCTCAAAGCCTTCGACGCCAAGACCGGCCAGGAATTGTGGAAGTTCCAGACCGGTTCGGGCGTGGTCGGTTCGCCCGTGACATGGGAGCAGGATGGCGAGCAATATGTCGCCGTGATGTCCGGCTGGGGCGGCGCGGTGCCGCTGTGGGGCGGCGAGGTCGCCAAGTCGTTCAAGGATATCAACCAGGGCGGTTCGCTCTGGGTGTTCAAGATGCCCAAGGGGTAACGTGAATGAGGAGCGGTTGATCCATATGGGTCAACCGCTTCTGGCGTTCAGAAGGAGGCAGCGATGATCGTGATGGGGCGCGGACAGCAAGGATCGGCATGGGACGGCACGCGGAATTTTCCGCCACTAAAAACAGCGATGCTTGCCACGCCCGCGATTGTATCGGATCATGGCGCCGGGGGTAAAACAGGGATCATGGATAGCGGCAGGGTGGAAAGCAGCGGGCCTCAGATGGAGCGGGTGCTGATCGTGGACGATCATCCGCTGGTGCGCGACGGTTTGCGCAGCGTGATTGCGGTAACCTTCGATGGCTGCGACATTTTCGAGGCGGCCAGCATGGAAGAGGCGCTGGCCACGCTGGAGCAGCAGGACAATTTCGACCTGATCCTGCTCGATCTGCATATTCCCGATGTGAAACGGCTCGACGGGTTGAAATTGCTGCGCCAGCGTTTCCCGATGCTGCCGGTGGTGATGGTTTCGGGCGCCTTCGACCGCACCGTGGTGCGTGAGGCGCTGGCGGCTGGCGCTGCCGGTTTCATCCCCAAATCGATGAAGCGCAGCGCCATTCTGGACGCGCTGCATCGCGTGGTGGCGGGCGAGATCTATATGCCCGATGCCGTGGCGGAAACCGACCCGGCCAACGAACAGAACGAACAGATCCGCGAGCGCATCGAAAGCCTGACGCCGCAGCAGAAGATCGTGCTCAATCATCTGGTGCATGGGCGGCTGAACAAGCAGATCGCGCATGATCTCTCGGTCTCGATGACGACGGTGAAGGCGCATGTTTCGGCCATTCTGCTCAAGCTGAATGTGTTCAGCCGCACGCAGGCGGTGATCCTGGCCAATCGGGTGCAGTTCGACGGGGATTGATCGCGCCCTGCCACCGGCCAGAACGGGCGCCCTGATCGGGGCGCCCGTTTTCGTTTCAGGGGTTTACGGCAACATGGTGCGCAGCAAGGCGCGCAATTGGGCGGGCTTCACCGGCTTGTTGAGCAAGGGCGTGCCGCTGGCCGCCAGTTGGGTTTTCAACTCCTCGCCACGATCCGCCGAGATCATCACCGCCGGGATTGCCGCGCCAAAATGCGCCTGCAATTGCGCGATCACCCGGTCTCCGGTCTCGCCATCGTTGAGGTGGTAATCGGCGAGGATGATATCGGGCCGCTCGTCCTCGGGGAACAGCCTGACCGCTTCGCCATAATCCCCGGCGGTGGCGACCTGACAGCCCCAGCCACCCAGCAGCGTGCGCATGCCCGACTGGATCTGCCGCTCATTGTCCACCACCAGCACGCGGCGGCCCTGCATCGAGCGGTCACGCGGGGCGGTGACGCCATCGCCCTCGCTGGCCGCGACCGGGCGGCCCAGCGGCAGGGTGATGGCGAAGGTCGATCCCTCGCCCGGCGCGGAATGCAGCCAGATCCTGTGGCCCAGCATATCCGCCGCGCGGCGCACAATGGCCAGCCCCAGCCCCTTGCCCTGGCTGCGCGTGTCGAGCCTGCGGAACTCCTCGAAGATCATCTCCTGCTGGCTGCTGTCGATGCCGCGCCCGGTGTCGATCACCGCCACGCGCACCTGGTCGCCCTCCACCCCGCAGGTGACGCGCACGCTGCCCGAGGCGGTGTAGCGGATCGCGTTGGAGACGAAATTCTGCAAAATGCGGCGCAGCAGGCGCACATCGGATTCGACCCACAGCGGTTCGGTTTCCATGCGCAATTGCAGGCCCGCCGCGCGCGCCGTGGGGGTGAATTCAACATTCAACGTCTGAAGCAGCTGATCGATGCGGAAATGGCTGATTTCCGGCTGGATCGCGCCCGCATCAAGCCTTGAGATTTCCAGCAATGCCTCAAGCAGATCCTCCACCGATTCCAGCGCGGTGGCGGTCTGCGAGACCAGCGCTCGGGTGGGCAGCGCCAGCCTTTTGTCGCCCAAGGCCGCCACGAAGAGGCAAGCCGCATTCAGAGGCTGCAACAGATCGTGGCTGGCCGCCGCCAGAAAGCTGGTTTTCGATAGATTGGCCTTTTCCGCCGCGATCTTGGCCTGTGTCAGCGCCGCCTCGATGGTGCGGCGTTCGGCCACCTCCTGACCCAGCCTCGCGTTGACGGAAAGCAGCTCTGCGGTGCGTTCCGACACGCGCCGCTCCAGCGTTTCGGCGGTTTCGCGCAGGGACGCCTGAGCCGTCAGCATATCGGTCACATCGGTGAAGCTGAAGACCTGTCCGCCCTGCCCCGTGCGCGTCGAGCGGATCTCGAAACGCCGATCCCCCGCCGGGCACAGCTGGCTGACATGGCCCTGATCCTGCCGCCAATCGAGGCAGCCATGATCCTCCATGCCCATACCCTTGCGGCACCAGTCCAGCAGATCGCCGTGGCAGGCCAGCGCCCGCGCCGGATCGTCGCCCAGCCCCAGCAGATGCCCCAGGGCGCCATTCCACGCCGAAAGCCGCCCGGCGCTATCGAACATGCAAACGCCTTCCGACAAGGTATCCAGCGTCGATTGCAGCACCAGATTGCGCTCGGCCAGTTCGAGGGCGCGAGCGCGGGCATCCTCGGCCTTCACCTCGGTGATGTCGGTGTAGATGCCGACGATCCCGCCCTCGCTGGTGCGCAATTCGTTGATCTGCACCCAACGGCCATCGCAAAGCGCCTGCACATGGCCGCCATCGGCGATGCCATGTTTGGCCAGCCGTTCCGACACCCAGCGATCCGGCGCCACCACCGCCCCCAAAGGCCGTTCATGCTGCGCGGCAAGATGGGCGATTTCGGAGAACTCCATCCCCTCGCGCATATGGGGCGAGAGTTCGGGCCAGAAGCCCAGATAGGCCTCGTTGAACAGCACCAGACGATCATCGGCGTCGAAGAGAACGAAGCCTTCGTTAATGGATTCAATGGCATCGCGCAGGCGCATCTGCGCGGCATCGGCGGAGCTGTGCGCGGCGGCCAGATCGCTGTTGGCCTTGGCCAATTGGCCCAGCGCATCCTCAAGCTGGCTGGTGCGTTCGCGCACCATGGCTTCCAGGGAAATCGCCGTTTCGAACATCGAAAAGGCATTGGCCGACATATCGCTCGACCGCTCGACACGGTCCATCAGCGAGGCATTGATGCGGCGCAGCTTGCGCAATTCCTCGCGCAGAGCATCGGTTTCAGTCACGTCAAGGCGCTGGGCTTCACTCATTCGCCAATGGCCAGCCCGCTGAAACTCTGGTTGATATGGAGTGCATGATATTGCTCGCCATAGGTGTTGAAGCCCACCACCCCATTCTTGCGGTAAAGCTGTGAAACGTCATAGGAAAGCTGCCGCCGCTCGGCATCGATGCGGTTCAGCACGCAGTCGAAGGCGATGATGCGATCCACCGGGCCGATGGTTTCGCGAATGTCGGAGAACAGCGCCTCCATGCCCGCGATCCGGTCCACCGGTTCGCCCACCGTCAGCACCAACCCTTCATCGATGGCGCAGTAGAAGGTCAGGCTGCCATCGGGATTGGCGCTCTGCACCGAACGGACGTGATATTCGCCCCCGGCGCGCACCATCAGCGGATGAGCCGCAAAGAACTCCACGCCCAGTTCCTCCCCCGCATGGCCCGCCAGCCGCAGATACTCCTGAGCGGCGGGTTCGGCATTGATCTCGGTCACGATGCGTTCGTGAGGGAGCGCGCCGGTGATCACCATCTTGCGCTCGCCGGGGCGGTAATGCTGCGCCTTGAAGACATGCAGCGGGCGCGGCGTGGAGAGGATCGCCACCACCGCCGCGCGCTGATGAAAGGCTCCACTCTCGAAGATCGAGGTCTGGCAGAAGCTGAGATCATCGCCCGAGGAACCACCGATCAGCGGGATTTCGCCCAAGGCGTCCTGAATGGTCATCGTCAGCAATTCTTCGGAATGCGACAGGCCATCGACCAGAAACAGCGCGACATGGTTGACGCTTTCGCCCAGCACCCGGCTCTCGCGCTCGGCCTCGGCGGCCAGCTGGCGGACCTGCGCGCGGGCGGCGGCGGGGTCGAAACGGTCGATGTCGAGGAAGCAGTGCGAGGTCAGGCGGAAGGCGCTGGCGGGGAAGCCAATGGCGCTCAGACTGTCATGATCGTAGCCCTGATCGGTCAATTCGCCCGAACTGGTGCAGCCGATCACATGCACGCCCTCGGTCTGCAGATTGATGGCCCACGCCAGTTTCGCCGTGTCAAAATGATGCGGGCAGAACAGGATCGCCCCGGCAAGCTTGTCCCCCCCCGGATTTCCGGCGCCCAGTTGCGCAGCAATTTCCTCCATCGCATCGAACGGATCATCCGCATGCGACGTGGCGAAAACCACCCCCGATTTCACCAGATTCTGCACCATCTGCCCGGTCTCTCCCATATTTTTCTTATGGTTCTCTCATGGACCGGAAAGGGGGTGCTTGTCATCCAAAACCAGCGCCGGAGCCTGTCTCGAAACGGCCAAAGGTCAGGCTCCGCGCGCGGGCTCTCCGGCGGCCTCCAGCAGGGCCACCTCCTCATCGGTGAAGATGCGCGAACGCACGATGAAGCGCAGTCCCTCAGGCGCCTCCAGCGACATGCCGGCCCCGCGCCCCGGCACCACATCCACCGTCACCTGCGTATGGCGCCAATAGTCGAACTGCGCCGCGCCGATCCACACCTGCACGCCGTCCGCGATCTCGCCCAGCAGCACATCCTGAGCGCCGACCCTGAACTCCCCCTTGGGAAAGCACATCGGCGCCGAACCGTCGCAGCAGCCGCCCGATTGATGGAACATCAGCGGCCCATGGCGCGCCTCCAGCCGGGCGATCAGATCATCGGCGGCGGGGGTCGAAAGAATGCGTGGCGGTGTGTCCACGGCAAGCCTTTCCAAACTTAAAAGGTGGCGGGCAGGATGGAGTGATGGATGGGGCTGCCCGCCACAGTCTCACATGTGAGGCGGAGAGACCACCTCACATGTGCCGTTACATCGGAGCGTTTTCAAACCGGGTGGAACACCCGGTGACTCGGAAAACGCCTTAAAAGAAGCCCAAAGCCTTGGGGCTGTAGCTGACCAACAGGTTCTTGGTCTGCTGGTAGTGATCGAGCATCATCTTGTGGTTCTCACGCCCGATGCCAGACTGCTTGTAGCCACCGAAGGCCGCGTGAGCGGGATAGGCGTGATAGCAGTTGGTCCAGACGCGACCGGCCTGAATGCCCCGGCCCATGCGATAGGCGCGGCTGCCGTCGCGGGTCCATACGCCCGCGCCAAGGCCGTAAAGCGTGTCATTGGCGATGGCGAGCGCTTCGGCCTCATCCTTGAAGGTGGTGACGGCCAGCACGGGGCCGAAGATTTCCTCCTGAAAGATGCGCATCTTGTTGTGGCCCTTCAGGACCGTGGGGGTGACGTAATAGCCCTCGGCCAGTTCGCCGTCATGCACGGCGCGCTCGCCGCCGGTCAGCACTTCGGCGCCTTCGCTGCGGCCGATGTCGATGTAGGAGAGGATCTTCTCAAGCTGATCGTTCGAGGCCTGAGCGCCGATCATGGTGCTGGGATCGAGCGGGCTGCCCTGCTTGATCGCCTTCACGCGGGCGATGGCGCGCTCGATGAACTTCTCGTAGATCGATTCCTGGATCAGCGCGCGGCTGGGGCAGGTGCAGACCTCGCCCTGGTTGAGCGCGAACATGGCGAAACCTTCGAGGCACTTGTCGAAGTAATCGTCATCGGCGTCCATCACATCCTCGAAGAAGATGTTGGGGCTCTTGCCGCCCAGCTCCAGCGTGACGGGGATCAGGTTCTCGCTGGCATATTGCATGATGAGGCGACCGGTGGTCGTCTCGCCGGTGAAGGCGATCTTGCTGATGCGCTTGTTGGATGCCAGCGGCTTGCCTGCCTCCACGCCAAAGCCGTTCACCACATTGAGCACGCCGGGCGGCAGCAGATCGCCGATCACCTCCAGCAGCACCAGCACCGACATGGGGGTCTGCTCGGCAGGCTTGAGGACGATGCAGTTGCCCGCCGCCAGCGCCGGGGCCAGCTTCCACACCGCCATCAGGATCGGGAAGTTCCACGGAATGATCTGGCCGACGACGCCCAGCGGCTCATGGAAGTGATAGGCCACGGTGTCATGGTCGATCTCGCTGATCGTGCCTTCCTGAGCGCGGGCGCAACCGGCGAAATAACGGAAATGATCGATGGCGAGAGGAATATCGGCATGGGTCGTCTCGCGGATCGGCTTGCCGTTGTCGATGGTTTCGGCGAGCGCGATGAGGTCGAGATTGGCCTCCATGCGGTCGGCCATCTTGAGCAGGATGTTCGAGCGATCGGTGGAAGACAGCTTGCCCCAGGCATCCTTGGCGGCATGGGCGGCGTCCAGCGCAGCCTCGATGTCCTCGGCGGTGCCGCGCGCCACCTGACACACCACCTGACCGGTCACGGGCGAGATGTTGTCGAAATACTCGCCACGCGCGGGGGGAGCCCAGGCGCCGTTGATATAGTTCTCATACTTGTCGCGGATCAGTTTCTGGCCGGCGAATTTCGCCAAGGCGTCCTGCAGCATCGTCATCCTCCTGGGTCAGTGTTTTATCCGTCCCTTGGGAAGAAAGATCGGCCTGCCCACCGCTTCAAACAATTGCACCTTCGGTCGGAGCAGGTGTTTGCGCGATGGACTGACAGGGCCTTGGGGCGAATGACCGGCAAGGCAGCGCCACACTGGCGCCAGAGCGACTCCCGCCTTGTCCTAAAGTATAAGATGAAGGGCGCGGCAGCACTGTTAGGCTGCGCAGCATAGCCGCAAAGGCAAAGTGATCCGGGGGAGTTGTGAAGGTGGGTATCCGATGCGATTTGGGCATGGCCGCCGTGCTGTCGGCCGCCGTCACGGGCGCGCTGCCCGTTACTGCCCATGCTGATGCCGCCGCCGATCCCGCGCAACATGGCGATGGCGGTCAGGTGCTGATCGTCACCGGCCGTCCGCTGGCCGACAGCAAGGCCGCCGCCGCTTACGACAGCATCCTGATCTCACGCGAGACGCTGCTCTCCAGCGCCTCGGGCCGGATCGAGGATGTGCTGAGCGGGGTGGCCGGCTTTCAGGAATTCCGCCGGTCCGACAGCCGCTCGACCAATCCTTCGGCGCAGGGCGTCACCTTGCGCGCGCTGGGCGGCAATGCGGCGGCGCGCACTTTGGTGCTGCTCGATGGCGTGCCGATGGCCGATCCGATGTTCGGTTCGGTGGCGCTCTCGGCCCTTGCGCCCGAGCGGCTGGCCAACATCCGCGTCACGCGTGGCGGCGGCTCGGGGGCCTTCGGATCGGGAGCGGTCGCGGGCACCATCGCGCTGGAAAGCGCCGGGCGCGACACCACCGGCGCCTTTTCCGGCGATATCTCCGCTGACAATCGCGGCGAGACCTCGCTTTCAGGCAGCGTCGCGCCCAGGCTGGGGCAAGGCTTTGCGGTGATCTCGGGCCGCTGGGATCGCGGGCAAGGCTTCTGGACCACGCCGCTCGACCAGCGCGTCCCCGCCAGCGCCAGGGCCGCCTATGACGGCTGGAGCGTCTCGGCCCGCGGCGTTGCTCCCGTCGCCCCGGATATCGAGCTGCAAAGCCGTGTGCTCGCCTTCCGCGATCAGCGCAGCCTGCGCTTCGCCGGGGCCGACAGCCGCAGCTTTGGCGAGGATGCCTCCCTCCGCCTGGTGGCGCGCGGGCCATGGCAGGTCGATGCTCTGGCCTATCTGCAGGATCGCGGCTTTTCCAATGTGGTGATCTCCTCCACCACCTTCAAACGCACGTTGGATCAGCGCTCCACGCCGTCCACCGGCCTTGGCGGCAAGCTTGAGGTGCATCCTCCCGTCGGCCCCGATCACCAGCTGCGGCTGGGTGCCGACTGGCGCCGCACCAGCGGCGATCTCTCCGAGGTCAGCTACAATTCCACCACCGGGGCGGTCAGCGCCTATCGCTGGGCGGGCGGCACCAATGACGACAAGGGCCTCTTCCTCGAAGACGACTGGCGCATCGGCATCCTGACCCTGACCGGCGGCATCCGCGGCGACCACTGGGCCATCGAACGCGGCTATGTCCGCACCGCCGGGCCGACCGGGGCCATCACCGCCGACAACAGCTATGACCCGCGCGATGGCTGGGCGCTGTCGGGCCGGGGCGGCGCCTTGCTGCATGTGGCCAATGGCGTAACCTTGCGCGGTTCGGCCTACAGCGGGATGCGCCAACCGACGATCAACGAGCTGTATCGCACCTTCACCGTCTTTCCCGTCACCACCAACGCCAATCCGCTTTTGGGCAATGAGCGGCTCAAGGGCGTGGAGGGCGGCATCGATCTGGGGCCTTTCGCGGGGGTGACGCTATCAGCCACCGGCTTCATCAACCGGCTGGAGCATGCGATCGCCAATGTCACCACGGGCGTTAATCTGAAGCAGCGGCAGAATGTCGATGCCATTCGCGCAAGGGGCCTGGAGCTGGACGCCAAAGGGCGCTGGGGGGCGGTGACGCTGGATGCCTCGCTGGCGCTGACGGATTCCGTGGTGGAGGCCAGCGGCGCGGCGATCGGTTTGAATGGTCTGCGGCCCGCGCAGACGCCCAGGATCGCCACCAGCACCACCCTGGGCTGGGCTCCGGCCAAGGGCTGGCAGCTTTCGACCACGGTGCGTTATGTCGGCGCGCAGTTCGAGGATGACGCCAATGGCGCCAATTCGGTGCTGCGCCCGGCGACCACCCTCGGCCTCTTCGCCCGCGCGCCGCTGAGCCATGGCTTTGCCGCCATCCTCCGCGTGGAAAACCTGACCGACGTGACGGTGATGACGCGCAATCAGGCGGGCAGCATCGATGTCGGCATACCGCGCACCGTCTGGCTGGGAGTCCACAAAGACCTGTGAGCCAGATCGCGCCAGAGCCAGGGATGGGAGGCGAAGGGCGTCGGCGCCCTGCCCTGCGCCTGATGCTGTTGCTGCTGGTTCTTGGCGGATCGATTTTGGGCCTGCTGCTGGGCTTTTCGCTGAGCCTGATGGCTGCCTCGCGCCAGTTCGAGCATGCGTTGATCGCCCGGCAGCAGGCCGCGCTGGTGTCCGATCTTGCCCGCGATGCGGAAGGGTTGAGCGCTCAGGCCTTGCGGAACAATCTGACGGCCTATCGCGATCTGATCCGGCAAGAGCGCCAGTTCCTGAGCCACCGGCAGCAACAGGCCCAAAACGAAGAGCTGGCCCGCGCCGATACGCTGGCCGGTTTGGCGCAACGCCCCGAGACTCGCCCCCAACTGATCGCCATGGTGAAAGCGATCGACAGCAACGAGCAGCGTGAGGTGGCCACCGTCCGCATCGACCTCGCCCGCATCCGCCGCGATACGATCATGCTTGGGGCTTTGCTGGCGCTGACGGCTTTGGGGGCGGCCGCCACCGGCCTGATCCAGCTGCAACGCTCCAACCGCGATCTGACGGCCGAGGTGGCCGCCCGCACGCAAGACCTGCGCGCCATCGACCAATCGCGCCGCCTGTTCTTCGCCAAGGCCAGCCATGAGCTGCGCACCCCCGTCACCGCCATCCGCGTGATGGCCGAGGTGGCGCTGGACAGCGGGGCCGATGCTGCGGCACCGCTGCGCGATATCGTGGCCCAGACCGGCTTTCTCCATCACCGCATCGAGGAACTGCTGTCCCTTTCCAGCGCCGCCGAAGGGCGCCCGGTGATGGCGTCGCACCCCTGCGATCTGGCTGACGTGCTGGCCAGCGCCGCCTTGCAGGCCCAGCCCTATGCCCGATCCATCGGCGTGACGATCCGGCAGGATCATGCGCTCGCCCCGATCATCGTGGAGGGGGATCGGCGCTGGCTGGCTCAGGCCGCACTGGCGGTGATCGACAATGGGCTCAAGTTCTCCGATCCGGGCGGGACGCTGGATGTGTCGTCAGGCGGCAACGGCCACACCGCCACCATCGCCATCGCGGACACCGGCCCCGGCGTGCTGCCCGGCGAACTGCCCCGCATTTTCGACGCCTATTATCAGGCCGAGGGCGGCAGGATGCGCGGCGGCACCGGTCTGGGACTGGCGCTGGCCCGCTGGGTGGTCGAGCAGCATGGCGGCGCCATCCGCGCCGAAAACCGCGAAGGCACCGGATGCCGGATCGTGATGGACTTGCCCTTGCTGAAGGAGGATGCCGCATGATCCTGCTGGTCGAGGATGATGTGGCCATCGGCAGCTGCGTCAGCCAGGGTCTGGCGACGCGCGGCTTCCCCATCCGCTGGCTGAGGCGCGGCTCGGAGCTGCTCGATCAGGTCAACGCGGGCGAGGTTCGTGTGGTGATCCTCGATCTGGGTCTGCCCGATGGCGATGGGCTGGATCTCTGCCGCCAATTGCGCGCGCAAGGCCACCGCATGCCGGTGCTGATGCTGACCGCGCGCGCCGCGCTGGACGACCGCCTCGAAGGCTTCGAGGCCGGAACCGACGATTACCTGCCCAAGCCCTTCGCCTTTGCCGAGCTGGTGGCACGCATCACCGTTCTGGCACGTCGCGCGGAGCAATTGGCGCCCGCGCCCATCGCCTTCGGGTCGCTCAGCGTGGATCAGGCCAGGGGGCAGATTCTACGCCATGGCGCGAAGCTGACCATGGAGCCCAAGGCCCATGCCCTCTTGCTGCAATTGGCGGCCAGGCGGGGGGGCCTTATGCCCCGCCAGACACTGATCGATACTGTCTGGGGCGAGGATTCCTCCATCACAGACAACACGTTGGATGTTTCCATCAGCATCCTGCGCCGCCGTCTGGCCGAATATGCCCCGGAACTTACCGTGCGCGCTGTCAAAGGTCAGGGCGTGCAGCTGGTCTGTGACCTTATACCTTAGGTCATCCTGACGGTTTCGTCAGGATTCCCCTCCCGCAGCCTGATAATCAGGATGCAGACGATGAAAGCCGCAGCAACCGGATGAACCGATCCGGGATAAAATGCGCGGGAGGGGACGACAATCATGACCAAGAAGATAATGCTGCTGGGCGCGACCTGTCTGGCCGGAAGCCTGCTGACCGCCACCCCCGCGCTGGCCGCCGATGCCGCCGCCATGGAGAGCAGCCCCGCCATCGTCGTCACCGCGCCGCTGGCCAGCGACACCACCACGTTGAGCAATGTGCCCGCCAATGCGCAGGTGCTTTCGGGTGATGCCCTCATCCGCCAGAACCATGAAAATCTGGCCGATCTGCTCAATGCCAATCTCGGCTCGATCGCGCTGAGCAACGGCACCGGCAGCCCCTATCAGAGCGACGTGTCCTATCGCGGTTTTCAGGCGACATCCTTGCTCGGCTCGCCCACCGGCCTGTCGGTCTATCTCGACGGGGTGCGGATGAACGAGGCCTTCGGCTCGATCGTCAACTGGGATCTGATCCCGCTCAATGCCGTCAGGCAGGTGGAGGTGCTGCCCGGCTCCAACCCCTTGTTCGGGCTCAACACGCTGGGCGGCGCGCTGGTGCTCGACACCAAGAACGGCGCCGACAATGGCGGGCTGGGCGTCACCATGCAGGCCGGCTCCTTCAACCGCAAGGCGGTGCAGGCCGAGGCGGGCGGCACCTTCGCCAACAAGGCCTTCGACTGGTTCGTGGCGGGCAATTATGACGAACAGGACGGCTATCGCTGGTACACCAGCACGCTGGTCAAGCAGGCCTATGGCAAGCTGCGCTGGCATGGCACCTCGGCCAACGCCGAGCTGGGTGCGGTATGGTCGGACACATCGCTCAACGGCACGCAGGCGCTGCCGCTCTCGATGCTGGGCACGCCGCAGATGGCCTATACCTGGCCGGACAATGTTTCGAACAATCAGGTCATTGTGAACCTCAAGGCCGATGCGCGGCTGGCCTCCAATGTGAAGATCAGCGGCAATGTCTATTATCGCCGCTCGAAAGCGCATTCCAGCAACAGCAATGCCAGCAATGACGATGGTTGCGAGGGCGGTGAATCGCGCAACTGCACGGCGGATGCGGTGAACGGCACGGCGCTCGATCTCTACCAGATCAACCCTTATGCGCAGGGCACCGCCAAATACGCCAACTTCCGGCCCTACACCGGCAGCCTGCCGATCCATAATTACGAGGACAACATCAACACCTCGATGGTGCTCTCCAACGTCAACCAGCGGACCTTTGGCGGCAATGCGCTGATCGACGTGGATGCTCCGATCTTCGGGTTGAAGAACGACTTCAATCTGGGCGGCAACTGGGAAACCTCAAACATCCGTTACGATCAAAGCACCTGGCTGGCCTATCTGGTGAATTATCAGACGGTGATGATGCCGTGGAACTTCAAATATGGCAGCACCGCGGGCTTTCAGGGCAATCCGCTGGTGAGTCGCGTGGCGATTGCCTCGCACAACAGCAGCTACAACATCTTTGCCCGCGACATGCTTTCGCTGACGGACAGGCTGGGCATCACCGGCTCGGTCAGCTTCACCTCAACGCATGTGTCGCTGGGCGGCAGCAACAGCCAGTTCCTCAATGAAGATGGCGGCTTCAGCTGGACGGGCATGGACGGGCGCAAATATTACAACCCCGCCTATATCGGCGCCTCCTACTGGACGACCTCCGGCACCGCCGGGGCCGGTTCATCGCTGACCACCGCCAAAATCCCCACAGGCGGCGTGGCCGGGCCGGAGGTGGCACCTGTCAATGGCTCACACACCTATCGCCGGGTGAACCCTGCGGTGGGGATCGTGTGGAACCCGCTGAAGGCAATCGGCCTCTTCGCCAATTACAGCGAGGCGATGCGCGCGCCCACCGCCATCGAACTGGCCTGCGCCGATCCGGCCCGGCCCTGCGCCCTGCCCACCGGCTTCAACGGCGACCCCGAACTCAAACCCGTCGTCGCCCGCACCATCGAGGTCGGCGGACGCGGCGCCATCGGGAAGCATATCGGCTGGAATGCGGCGTTCTATCGCACGCGGCTCAACAACGACATCCAGTTCATCTTCGACAGTTCGGGCATGGGCTATTTCGCCAATGTCGGAAAAACCCAGCGGCAGGGCGTGGAAGTAGGCCTGACGGGCGATTTCGCCAGGCTGCATCTGGGCGCCAGCTATGGCCATGTTGCCGCGACCTATCGCTCCAGCTTCACCGATGAGAATGGCGATACGGTGCAGCCGGGCAACCATATCACCGGCATTCCCTCCGATACGGTCAAGCTGCGGGCGCTCTACACGCCGATCCGGCAGCTGGCGGTGGGGGCCAATCTGATCGCGGTCTCCAGCCAGTATGCCCATGGCGACGAGGCCAATCTCAATGGCGCGGTGCCCGGCTATGCGCTGGTCAACCTCGATCTGCATGTGATGCCGGCGGCGCATGTGGAGCTGTTCGCCAACATCACCAATCTGTTCAACCGCCATTACGCCACCTTCGGCGTGCTGGGCACCAACATCTACAACGGGCAGGACGAGCAATTCCGCACCCCCGCCCCCGGGCGCGCCTTTATGGTGGGCGTGCGCTACAACTTCGGGCGCAATCCGGGCTCTTCGGCTGAGGATTGACGCCTGGGGGCAGAGCGGGCCCATCGCTCTGCCCCGGCTTCCCGCCATGGCGCCTCATAACGTTGCCGCACGGTCACCTCGCAGATTGCCATGACCTGCCGCCACAGGATGGACGCACTCATGTCAACAGTCTCCCGATCAGCGATGCGGCCAGCACCAGCATGGTGGCACCCACAATCGCATCCAGCACCCGCCACGCGGCAGGGCGGGCGAACAGCGGCGTGAGAACACGCGCTCCATAGCCAAGCGCCGCAAACCAGACGATGCTCGCGCAGGCCGCCCCCGCGACGAAGACAGGCCGCAAGGCGGGCGCCTGCGCCGAACCCGCCGCGCCCATCAGCAGCACCGTATCGAGATAGACATGCGGGTTGAGGAAGGTGAAAGCGGCCGTGGCCGCCAGCGCCCGGCCCAGCGTGACGCTGCCCTGATCGGTGACGCCCCCCTCAGCGCCCATCGCCTCGGGCGTCATCATCCGCTGAAAAGCCTTCACGCCATACCAGCCCAGAAACAGCGCGCCGCACAGGGTGAGCACCATGGTCAGCTGAGGTAGCGCGCCCAGCAACGCCCCCACGCCGCCCACGCCCGCCGCGATCAGCACCGCATCCGCGCTGCCGCAAAACAGCACGATGGCGCCGACATGCTGGCGTTTCAGCCCCTGTCGCAACACAAAGAGGTTTTGCGCGCCAATGGCCACGATCAGCGCTGCGGACATGGCGAAGCCGGTGAGGAAGGTGGGAAAAAGCTGGATCATGGACGGGCCTATGAGGCGGATCGTCGATTCAGCAAAACTTGTTCTTCTAACCCTGATGAAGTACAGCTTCATCATGCTCGATTACCCTGCCCTTGCCGCCGTGGCCTGCGTGGTGCGCGAAGGCAGCTTCGAACGCGCCGCTGAAAAGCTCGGCATCACGCCCTCGGCTGTCTCGCAAAGGGTCAGGGCGCTGGAGGAGCGGCTGGGCAGCATCACCATCGTGCGGGGCCAGCCCTGCCTGCCCACCGAACTGGGGCGGCGGCTGTGCGCCCATGTCGATCAGGTGCAACTGCTGGAGGCCGACCTGCGCCCCACCCTCGCCCTGCCCGCAAGCGAAGCCGATGCGCCGGTGACGCTGAAAGTGGCGGTCAATTCCGACAGCATGGCCAGCTGGTTGCCCGAAGCGGCGGCGGCATTCGCCCGCTCCACCGGCTTTCTGCTCGACTTCATCATCGAGGATGAGGGCGTCACCGCCGACCGGCTGCGTTCCGGCGAGGTGCTGGCCGCCGTCTCCGCAGATCCGGGCACGGTGCAGGGCTGCAAGACCATTCCCTTGGGGCGTCTGGTCTATCAGGCCTGCTGCAGCCCGGATTTCGCAGCCCGTTACTTCCCCGAAGGCGTGACGGCGGACAGCCTGAACCGCGCCCCCTGCCTCAATTTCGAGCGCAGCGACGGGCTTCAGGCGCGCTGGGCCAAAGAGCATCACGGCATCGCCCTGAACTCGCCGGTGCATTGGGTGCCCTCGACTTTCGGCATGCTCGATTTCGCGCTGGCGGGCATGGCCTGGGGTATGCAGCCTGCGGTGCTGGCCGCGCCCCGGATCGCCGATGGCTCCCTTGTCGAACTGACGCCCGACACGCCGCTGGAGGTGAAGCTTTACTGGACCGTGGCCCGGCTGCACGCCACCGCCCTGACGAGCCTGACCGATGCCGTGCGCAAGGTGGCCAAGGCAAGGCTGCGCCAGACTGCACCGTGACCGCCATGCGGACTGATATCATGATGTCAGGAAATCCCCGCCTGGGGGAAAGATGGTAGCGGAGGAGCGCTACCACCAATACAGTGCGACCAGTCACCTTAGGCGCTTTCAAGCCTAACAAGGTGCCCTGATCCGCTGGAAATCAGGCCCGGAAGCGTCCCACACGCTTCTGGGCCTTTCTCTATGCTCTGCGAAATGCGCTGGCGCACATATTTGCACAGTCCACTAGGCTTACCTGGCCCGGCCTAAATCCGCCACGCATGCGCGCCTACGCGTCTAGGGAGGGCATGATTTTCAAAACCGGATATATGTGCGGGAAGTAGGTTATCTCGGCAACAATCCAGCAAATCCAAGAAAATTAGAGGCAACAGAACCGGCAATCAGTCTGTTATGAGATTACCCCTATTTAGAGAAACAATTACTAATCAATATATTGTTATATTTCAGACGGATAACTCTGATGCAGTGTTGCCATTGCCAGCTAATAACAGGGTATCGGCAAACCAAGAAATGGCGGATTTCTGCGGTTTTCAGGGCACCAAAGTGGGAGTATTGAAAATATAACCCGTTTCCCGAGGATGGGGGTGGCTCTCGGCTAAAATCTCGCGTTTTCGCCCATTCTGTCAGCGCCACAAATTGGTGAGCCCAGGCCAACCTTCCAGGTGCATTGAGCTGCGTCAGGGCGCGTCGAGCCCATTTTGCTGTCGATTGGCCGCCATGCCCGGGAAATCAGGCTCTCAGGGTGCATTGGGCTGGTCCTGTCTGCATAAAATCCGATGCAAAAGGAAGCGCTGGGGAGGTGGGGGCAAGCGCGACGCTTGGGGTCGGGCCTCACCTCTCGATCTCGAAATTTTTTGGGGGCCGAGGGCAAAAAAATGGGGCCGAGGGTGGTCCCTCGGCCCCGCTGGGCGCCGCTACGGCGCTCGGGCATGTCGGTGAGTGGTCGGCTAGCGCCGCGCCTGTACGGCCTTCCCTGCCGCCCTTATGGTAGATCAGCCCTTTGCCGCGACAGCCGCCGGCGCCAGCGCCGCGATGTTGGCGGGCTCTTCGAATGCCAGCACCTCCTCACCGAACCAATCGTTCAGCGCCATCAACCGTGTCTGCAGCGGGCAGATTTCCAAGGCGTAAAAGCTGCGCGCCGCATCAATCACACTGCCGAACCCCGTCCCGTTCTTGGGCACGATGCCCAGCAGCTGGGGCGGCACGCGGTGCGCAGCCAGCATATCGTCGCGGGTCACTTCCTTGATGCCCAGAAACTCATCCTTGGCCGCCACCTCGGCGATCGGCAGGATTTGAACGCCATCCTTTTTGCCATTGGGGATATGCATGAACAGGTTGCGGAAGTTTCCCGGCCCCTTGGCGGCGCGCAGTTGCTCCTTCAGCTCCTCGGCATCCTCGTTGCTGTAGGAAGCCTCGCTGACATAGAGGATGAAGCCCGCGTGGCTCCCATTCAGGAAATACCGGCGCCGGAACAGGGTGGCGTTCTCATTCAGAAGCCCGCTCTGCACCGCCGACAGATATTCCGGCATGCCATAGATCTCCTGCAACGGGTCAGGCTCCAGCAAATGATGCACGGTGCCCGCCTGGTACTCATGATAATCGTAATTCAGCACGCCGGGCTGCACGAACCAGTACTGCCCCGGCTTTTCGGTTCCCACCCGCGTCCAAGCCGCTGGGCTGCGCTTCAAATTGATGGGCGTGCCCACCACGCTATCAACTCGCTCCAGATAGGCATTCCCGAAGATAAGATAGTCCAGCGCCCATGAGCCGAACTCCTCACGGCTGAGCCACCGATTCGGCTTGAAACTGGCGGCCAGCAGATTGCGCTTCAGCAGCACGCAGCTCTGATGGTGCGGCGCCATGCGATAGGCCTTCCCCAGCCCCAGCTGGCTAATGGGCGGGTCATACCACAGCGCCCCGCGCACCACCTGAAACAGGTCGAAGATCTGGCTGCGGTCCAGCACGCTTTCCGGCTCGCCGAAGGTGTAGGCCGTCCAGCCATCGGCCACGGGCAACTGCTGCGAAACGGACATCAGAAAAACTCCTGCTTCGACCCGCCAGTGGCGGG
>NZ_BCZE01000019.1 GCF_001598555.1 Novosphingobium rosa NBRC 15208 | reverse complement strand
CCCGCCAGTGGCGGGCTTGGAACTGTCGAGGGGCTCGAAATAGAGGGCGTGCATCACGGCCCAGGCCAGATCGGCGTGACCAATGCCGCCACCGCGATGGGCTTCATAGGTGATGCCTTGCTTCGTGATTTTGGGACGGATCGCCATGAAAGCGGCGACGACATCGCGCCACCCGGTATCAAATTCGAGGCGCCGTTTGCTGATGACATTCTTCGCCTTGAGAACCATCATGCCCTTGACCACAGGCGAATAATTGATGGCGGTGACCAACGGAAACCAGTCGCGCACAATCTGCAGAACAGCGCTGCCGACGCCCGTCGTGTCGATAGCAATCTTGGTCACCCGATATTTGCGCGTCCACGCGCGGATCGCCTCGGCCTGCGCGGCGAAATCCTTCCCTTTCATCCGATGCTTCTCAAGGATGCGGAATTTGCCGCCGGGCTTCGTCGGCGCGGCAATCGCTACCAGCGCCGCGTCGTCGCCCTTGCCTTCCTCATCATCGTTGGGGTCATAGCCCAGCCAGACCTCGCCTTCGTAGGGCCTAGAGGCATAGGGCTCGTAATCCTTCCAGACCTCCCAACTATCGACCATGCAGCCGCGCATGAACTCCAGCGGAAACATCGATGCGCCATCATCAACAAACTCGCACTCGAACAGCATGGCGAATTCTTCGACGCTGTTTTCGAAGCGCAGCTCCTCGATATCTACGAGGTCTAGGCCCTTCATCACCGCATCGTGAATGGTGACGATCTGGCGCCAGATCCTATCCGGCCCCATCACACCCTTGGCTAGGGCCTCATGGGTGATGTCGACTTCGACCTTGTCGGCCTTCGCCCGGCGCTTGTTGAATTTCTCCCCGCTCCACATCGCATAGGCTTCGTGGGCCATGGTCGACGGGGTGGAGAACAAGGTACGCGTAAACCGCGTGTGCGTGGACATCGGGCCTGCGACCTTGAAAAGGTCTTCGAACCCATAAATCCAGAAGCATTCGTCGAAGATCGTATCGCCGGTGTAACCCTGCGCCGTGCGGTAATTCGTGCCCAGAAACAGCAGGCTGACCGATTTCAGCGGCTTGCCGTTTTCATCCTCGCCTCGCTTGATCTCCATGGGCGAGCCTTTCAGCTCCACCCCGCAGACCTGCTGCACCCACTGGATGATATAGGTGCGGAAGATGTTGGCCTGCGCCCGGCTCGCGGAGATGAAAATTTGGTTCTTCCCCTCCTCCAGCGCCACCAGCAGGCGCTCGCGGGCGAAATACCATGTCGCGCCGATCTGGCGGCTCTTCACGATCATGCGCGTGCGCAGGCTCGTGGAACTCATCCAGTCGGTCTGATATTCGAAGTTGGACGCCTCGAAATCCGCGCGCAGATCGGCGGCCATCTCAGGCGTGATCAGGTTCTTTCCTGCCGATTTCTTGGCCTTCACCTCCGGGCTGTTGCGGTTCTCGACATTGGGATTGAGGTCCGCCTCATTACCCCCATTCGCGTACTTGCGCCGCCGGTCGAACCGCTCAAACTGGCGGCCCAGCAGGTCGATTTCCTTGATATCGCCGCCGGTCTTCTTCTCTTTGGCGACCAGCATCAGATAGCGCTCAAGCGTGCCCTCCTCCGCGCGCTGGATTGCACTGGCCTCATCCCACTTCTGGCGGCTCTTCCAGCTGCTGACCGTGCTGACGGGCAGCTTCACCTCCGCCGCGATCTGGGTGATGTCCCACCCGCGCCAATAGAGGCTGCGCGCCTCGATCCGCTTGGCGACGAAGGGCGCCATCGGCACCACCGCGCCATCGGCGGGCGCATCATCGGTGGGGCTGGCCTCCTCGGCCTCCCCTTCGAAATCCACCACCTCGCCGCCGTCATCATCGTCCATGGCAACAGGCTATGGCGATCCCTGCGCCCGGCCCCAGCCCTTCGCGTTGTGAGCCGCCGAGCCGACAACGCGCGCGCGTTGCCAATCAGGCCCCTCCCCGGCGAATTGGTGAGCGTTCAGACACCTCGCCGACACCCGCATGGCGACAGACCAGCAACGGAGCCACCATGCCCAAGAGCCGTTTTTTCCGCGTCGCCACCGAAGGCGCCACCACCGATGGCCGCCAGATCGAGGGTCTGTGGCTGACGCAGATGGCCAAGAACTACAACACCACCACCTACACCGCCGTGGTGAACATGGAGCATGTGCGCGGCATCACCGCCGATCCGCCGTTCCAGTCGCTGGGCAAGGTGCTGTCCCTGAAGACCGAAAACGTTGACCTCACCATCGGCGGCAAGGTCGAGACGCGCCTGGCGCTCTATGCCGAAATCGACGCCCACGACACGCTGGTGGCCATGAACAAGGCGGGCCAGAAGCTGTTCACCTCGATCGAGGTTAACCCGAAATTCGCTGACAGCGGCGAGGCCTATCTGGTCGGCCTCGCGGTGACGGACAGCCCGGCCAGCCTCGGCACCGAACTGCTGCAGTTCTGCGCGGGCAAGGGCGATGCCTCTCCGCTGGCGCACCGCAAGAAGGACAAGGACAACCTCTTCACCGCCGCCGCCGAAACCACGCTGGAATTCGAGGACATCTCCATCGGCAATGATGACGATGCCAGCGCGCTGCAGAAGCTGCTGGGCGTCTTCCAGAAGGCTTTGGGCCTGCACAGCGAGCAGCCCCAGAAGGTGGAAAAGGCCAAGGTCACCATCGATGCCACCGCCATGTCGGCGGAACATCAGGCCGCCATCACGGAAGCGCTGGCCAAGATGGACGTGGTGCCGGAATTCACCAACGCCACCATCACGCCCCCCAGCCAGGGCAACAGCGGCCAGCAGCCGGCGAACCTCGCCGCCCTTTTCGCCGATCCCATCGTCCTGACGGCGCTGACCGGCTTCATGGGCAAGTTCGACAAGGCCTTCGCCACCATCGCGGCCAACACCGCCGCCACCGACAAGGCCGTGAAGGATCTGACCACCCGCGTCGAGAGCATCCCGAACGCCAACTTCAAGCAGCGCAGCCCTGCCACGGGCACGCCGCAGGTCGAAGTCACCGACTGCTGATCACCGCCGCCCCTACCCTTCCCAAGCCCGCATCGCTCCCACCTCCACCCAAGGATTTTCGTCAATGACCCGAGTTCAAGCCATGCAGGCCCTGTCGAACGGTGCGCGCGCCGCCTGGGAAGGCTACACCGCGCAGATCGCGCAGCTCAATCGCATCGATCCGGCCCGTGTCGGCGGTGCCGAGGCCATTTCCTTCACTGTCGATCCCACGCCCCAGCAGCGCCTAATTCAGCGCATGCAGGAGCAGTCCGCCTTCCTCGGCATGATCAACGTGCCGGGGGTGGACGAACTGATTGGCCAGACGCTGGGCATGGACATCGTCAATTCGGTGGCAAGCCGCGCCAACACCGATGCCGATGAGCGCCGCAAGCCCATCGACCCCACCAGCCTGGACCAGTTTTCCTATCTGCTCTCGCCCACCGAATTCAACATCCTCTACAAGTACAGCAAGCTGGATCGCTGGGCGAAATTCCCGAATTTCCAGACCTTCATGCGCGACATGACGCTCAAGGCCATGGCGCTCGATCGCATCAAGATCGGCTTCAACGGCGTGCGCATCGACGCCAGCTTCGACCCGGTCGCCGATCCCACGCTGGCGGGCATGAACAAGGGCTGGATCCAGTGGATGCGCGAAAACAACTCGACGCGCATCATGAGCGCGGTGCCCAACGGCAAGGTCGCCGGGAAGGTCACCATCGGCGTGGCGGGCGATTACATCGATGTCGATGCGCTGGTCTGGGACTGCATTCAGGAAATGCTGCCGGTCTGGGCGCGGAAAGATCCCAATCTGGTCGCAATCGTGGGTGACGACATCATCCACGACAAATACTTCCCGATCATCAACGCGCCGAAGGATCCGATGGATCGGCTCGCCACCGATGTGATCATGACGGACAAGAAGATCGGCGGCAAAGCCGCGATCCGCGTGCCCTATCTGCCCGCCGGTATGGTGATCGTCACGCGCCTGGACAACATCTCGCTCTATTATCAGCTGGGTGCCCAGCGCCGCATGCTGCGCGATGAACCGCAGTACAACCGCGTGGTGGACTACAACTCCAGCAACGAAGGCTACGTGCTGGAAGACGCCAGCTACGCCCTGATGATCGAGAACATCACGGTCAAAAACACCTGAATACCGGGGCAATGACCGGGTCTGCTGGCGGGGCCGCTGGCAGAACCGTGAGCCCACATGACCGGCAAAGCGGGGAAGGCCCCACCTAACCGCACCGCCACTCCCTTTGGCCTGGCCGCCGCCCATCCCTCTCCCAAACGGCGCGCACAGGCCATCGGCCCCACCTGCTCTTGAGCCCCGGCAGGTGGGGCCACCCCTCCCTCCCCGCAAAGGATGCCGCTCATGACCTCTCCCGCTCGCCGCCATATGCAACAGGCTCTGGCCCGGCAGGCCGCCGCGCCCACCGCGCGCCCCGGCCCCTCGGAGATTGCGGAGGACAGCGACGCCGGGCGCGAATACCGCCTGCTGCTGGTCGCCATGGGCGAGGATCTGCGGCAGCTGCAGTCCATCCAGTCCATCACCCGCAAGGTCGAGGTCAAGACGGCCATGATGGGCCAGTACGCGGACTGGCTGGAAGGCGCCCAGCAGCGCCCCGAGGCGGTGCAGGACGATATCGTGTTCCACTGCATGGTCTGGGCCATGGACATTGGCGATTGGGAACAGGCCTTCGATCTGGCCAACCTTGTGCTGCTCCATGAGATGGCCTCGCCGGTGCAGTTCAACCGCACGCCCGCCGCCATCATCGCCGAGCTGCCCGCCAACAATGCGCTGGGGCCGAAGCCCACCATCAGCCTCGATTGGCTCAAGGCCTTCCGCGACCTCACCGCCGATCAGGACATGCACGATCAGATCCGCGCCAAGGTGCAGAAGGCCATCGGCCTCGCGCTCAAGGCGCAGGCTGACGCCTTCGATCCCGACGCCGAAAGCGCGCCGGCCGGAGGAAAGGCGGCGCTGATCGCCGCCGCTACGGAGGAGCTGACGAAGGCCCTCCACCTCGACCAGCATTGCGGCGTCAAAGTCACGCTCGCCCAACTTTCCCGTGCCGCCGTGGCACTCAAAGAGGAGAAGACCCAGTGCGCAACCCCGTCGAAGCCATCGGCAGCGCCATCGCAGGCGCGGCCCACGCCGTCGCGGAAACCGTCGAAAACGCCTTCCACAAGGTCGAAGAGCTGATCGAGGGCGACGACGCCCCGCCCTTCGAACCCGACACCGAACCCGCGCCCGCCGCGCCCACCGAATAAAGCTGCGCCCACGCGCCAGGGGGGCGGCAAGGAACGCCTGAGGCATCAGCCACAGGGCGCCCCTTTCCTCACCCCCCACCCCTTTCCGTAGGAAAAGAGATGTCCGGCTCGCCACTCATCACCATGCCGCAATCCCCGGCCTCGCCACCCAATTCGGTGGTGCCCGGCGATGGCTGGTGGCCGGACATCGACTGCACCGCCACGCGCGACGCCCTGCGCATCGGTGAATTCGTCACCCACCCCCGCCTGGTCAATGCGCTGCAGGGCGCGGTGCTGGATGTGACGAGCGATCTGACGCAATGGTGCGCGGATCTGATGGAAGCCGGCGCCGAGACGCTCGCCACCGTCACCGCCGCGCAGCTTCTCACCTTGCGCGTGCGCGACAACCGCCCGCGCTATCTGGCGCATTGCCTGCCCACCACGCGCCCGCGCTACAAGCCCGCCCGCGCCGCATGGCTGGCAAAGACGATCAACGATCAACCGCGCCTGATCGACCTCTACACCCGCGCCGTGCGCTATGCCGCCGCCGGCCAGCTGGCCGACGAATATCGCGACCTCGCCACCACCGCCGCAGGCCAGCCCCGCGTCGATGTAATGGAATGTGTGGGCGACGACTATCGCCGCACCTCGATCGGCGCCGTCCGCGACATGCTAGGCGTGACGCGCGTGACCGTGGAGCTGATCTGATGCGGGCCCGCAAAAGGCTCGCCGAGAGCATTTCCGATGACTGTGTTGCGAAAGGCATGGCGGGCGCCGCGCCGCATGCTTGTGGCCCCACACTCGGCGGCCTGACCTGTACCGAAAGCCATGCATTGGCGATATCGGCAGACCTGTGGAATGCCTACCTGAAGCTGCCCGTCCTCCACCCGGATGAAACGTCTGAATTCCGGCATAAACTCCATGAGCTTCAGCGGATCATCATGGCGCGTCCAACCCTAGAGGCCATGACGCTCGAACGGAAAACCGGGAAGGCAGGCCAGTGACCACCACGGCCACCACGCTCGACAAGGAAACGCTCTCCGCGCTGTGCTGGCGCGTGCTGGGCACTTCGCGCGGGGGCGTGATGGAGCAGGCCCTCAATCTTAACCCAGGCATCGCCTCGCGCGGCGCCGTGCTGCCTGCAGGCATCACCGTCATCCTGCCCGATGTCGCCACCGATCAGCCCGCCACGCTCGACGTGGTCCAGCTCTGGACCTGACCCATGCAGAAAGCCCAGACCCTGCGCGCCGCGATCGAGGCGGCCCTGCCCGGCCTCACCAAGGATCCCGAGCGCTTCTGGATGGTGGCCACCAAGGGCAACATCAACAAAACCACCTCGGCCAGCCCCAATTTCCAGTGGTCCTACACGCTGGAACTCGATTTCCGCGAAACGACCTGTCACCCCTCGCTGATCTTCTACGCCATCAACCAGTGGGCCGGGCGCAACCAGCCCGAGCTGCTGGGCTATGATCGCCCCGGCTATCCCTTCGAGGCCGAGGATCTGGATAGCGAAAAGGTCGATCTGCATATCGAGCTGCCGCTCACCGAAAAGGTCGTGGTGACCACCACGGACGGCGGCGCCCTCGCGCTCCAGCATCTGGACGAAGCGGACCTCTCCTTCCTTGCCGGTGGCCCGGTGCTGGGCATGCTGAAGGATGTCTGGGCCACCACCGGCAAGGGCGCGGCAAAGATCACCGATCACGTCTGGCCCAAACAGCCGTGATGGAGGAGCTGGAAGGCTGGCTGGAAAAGCACGCCTCCTATCTGTCGGAGCAGCGACGCGCCCAGCTCGCCCGCAAGATCGGGCAGCAGCTGCGGGCATCGAATGCCGCGCGCGTGGCCGCCAATCTGGAACCCGATGGTTCCCCCATGGCGCCGCGCAAGCCGCGCCCGGATGGAAAGCCGCGGCGCCTCAAACCACGCGCGAAAAGGATGCAAGGCAAGGGTCGGATGTTCCGGCGAATCGAGTTGGCCCGCAACATGCGTATCCAGACGGCGGCGGATCACGTCGAACTGCGTTTCAACCCGAGCGTGCAGGAAACCGCCGAGGTCCATCATTTCGGGAAAGAGGCGCCGGTGGATCCGCGCATCGCCAACTCGATCAAGGTTCGATACCCAGCCCGGCGCCTGTTGGGGCATGGTGCAGGTGACGATCAGGACATCATGGCCGCAGCCCTGGCCTTTCTGGAAGGAAAAGGGCTGGCCTGACAGCAGTCAGACCAGCCCGATGATGAAACCCCCGCTGCAGCTCTCGCTGGCGGGGGCTTCTTGATTGATGAAGTCGAACGCCTCAACTGTTCGGGATCAGCACCTCCAGCACGTCCACGGCCATGATCGTTCCGCCCCACAATGCCGCAAGGTGGATCGATTGCGCGGGCCCGCCTCCGTCATTGGACATCGCCGGGAATGGCCCGTCCCAAGCAACCTCAGCCGGGAAATCAGGCCACCCGATGGACACCTGCCCATCCATATGCGCGCAACGCGCCAAATAGGCCCGGCGCCGATCCATGCGCGCATACGACGATATCGCGACGGTTCGCCCCGCCGCCGAGTTCTCGCATGAGGTGTAGATCAGCACGTCCATGGCCATCGTCGGCTTGGGATTGGCGGTGGTCTTGCCCCGCACGCGGTTGATGATCTCCTTCAACGCCGCATCCCGGGTCAGGGCAGCGGTGGTTGCCGCCTGGCTGTTCCGCCCGTCCTGAATGATCGTGAGATGGCCGCCCAGATCGGCGAAAGAGGTCTGCCATTGATCCTGATTGAGCCCGGCCCACCCCGACCAGCTGCCACCCGTGGCCGCGATCTTGTTGAACCGTACACCACCGGCATTGCTCTTGAGGTTCACGCCGCCGAGCTTGCAGGTTCCGGTCACGCCCTCGATGCGCAGCGTGCCCGGCTGAACGAGCCCCGTCAGGCTGAGGTTCGTCAGGGCGCTGGTGCCGGCGGTGCCTGCGACATTCTGGGTCGTCCATGATGTAGGCAGCGCGCCCTGTGTGGCCCCGAAGCCATAGCGCAGCGTGCCGTTGCCCGTGCCGATCCAGTGCAAGGGAATGGCGCTGATGGCCGGAGCCGCCGGAAAGTCGATCTCCACCGCATCGCCCGGATTGAGCGTGAGCGATGCGCAATCGCACATGTTCTCGGTGTAGTAGGCCGGGGTCGGGTTGCCATAGATGCGGCACGGATAGAGCGCTGGCCGGGCATTGCCGTTGAGGTTGGCGGGCTGATTGCCCGCTGTCCAAGGCCCTGTGCCCGCGCCGGTTCCGGCCAGAAAGCCAAAGCCGACCCAACCGCCGCCAGCATCGCCAAGGCGTGCCACGGCGCGATTGGCCAGGGCGGTGGTGGTCTTGCTGGCGATCTGCAAATAGCTGTCGCCCAGCAGGTTCACCACCAGCTGCTGGGTCGGCACCAGCCCCATGATGAGATTGCCCGCCCGCATCCGCGTCTGGCGCAGCGATTTCAGCTGGAAGCCGTGGGCCCATTCCCGAGGCTCGCGGTTCGAGCTGGGCTTCCATCCGGTGCTTGACGTGGCCGAGGTCTGCCACAGCTGGAAGGACCACCACATTGCGGCCGGAACGGAAATTTGCGCGTATTCTGCACCGCTGGGGATGGTGAAGGACTCAGCGGTAACATTCAGGCCGGAATGGAAGGTCTTGTCGGCCTTCAGGAACACGATCATGCCCGAGGTCACGCCCCAATAATCAGTGGACGTGTTGAACGGCGCGTACATCCGGAAATAGGTCTGGCTTTCCTGCACCTTGATGTAGCCGGTGAGGTTGAAGGCGATGTTGTTGTAGATCTGGCCGTCCGTGTAACTGGCGTAACAGCCAAGCCTCACATCGGAATCGAGCGGGTCGAAGACGTTGACCGCCAACGGCAGGCTGGCCTTCGTCAGCGCCTTGCTGGCACTGGTCTGGGCATCCCCTGCCGCACCAAAGGCTGCTGCTGCTGTAACCATCTGGCGCCTCCTTACTGCGCGACGCGATAGGTGAGAGAGCCCGCCGTCAGGGTGACAGCGAGATAATAGGTGGCCGCCGCGTCGGACTCGGTGCCGACCGGCTCGTTGACGATCGAGCCCGTCACAGCGCTGAAAGACCAGCCAGCCCATGCCTTGCCGCCCGCCGTCAGCCCGGCCTTGCTGGCGCCCGCATCGGTGGAGCGCAGCAGCTGCGCCGAGCCTGTGGCGGCTGCGCCAACCAGCGTGGCCCAGATATCGCGCGCCAGCTGCGGCGTGAACGGGCCGAAAACATGCGCCACCGTATCGTTGACGCTCCCGGCAAGCGGCGTGGAGCTGGCAGCGGCAGCGGAAGGCGAAACGCTCGCCACCACATCGGCAAAGGATCCGTCGCCCAGATCGCGGCGCTTGCGCTTCAGTCCCGTCGCATCGGTATAGGTGATATCGGCCATGGTCATTCCTTCTCGGGCGATGGGTGAGAGTTGGGTGCCGGCGGGGCCGGATCATCGGCTTGCGACGTGCCCACCACGCCCAGCCCCTTGGCGATCAGCCAGGCGAAGTAGGCGCGGAGGATGTCGAGGTCGCGGGTGTTGTCGGCAAAGCCGTGGAGGCTGGCGACGCTGATGGCCACCATTCCGGGTGATACGTCTTGCCCACTGCCGCCTTGGGCAACACCAGCGGCGCCACCGGCACCGGGTCCGCTGGCAACACCGCCTTGGGCGGCGGACACCCGCAGGCAGACAGGCACAGGGTGAGCGCGAGCATAGGCAGCGACAGCCGCGTCAACGCGCGCGGCATAGGCAGGGGCTTGAGCATCGATCTTCTCCGCGATCTGGCGGCTGATGACCGCCGGTTTCCTGTTCTGGGCGATCTGCGCGGCGCGGGCCTGCTGCCCGGCGGTCTTCAGCGCATCACGCTCCTTCTCCGCGTCCAGCGCGCGCTGGCGCCAGCCCGGCATGTCGATCAGCACGAAGTGGACCGGCCCCAACTTGGGCTCCAGCTTCACGCCAGTGATGCGCAGCTGCTGGATGCCCAGCGCCATCAGGGCGAGCAGCAGGCCCAGGTATTCGGCCATCACGCGCACGGGGATTTTCGGGATCTGAAACATACCGCTTCCCTTCACTTTCTGGGGAAAGGTGGCTTGCTGGAACCACAATCACGCATCGACGGCGCCTTGGGCTGGTAGCCTCCCCGCGCCGGAGGCGAGCCGCCACCGCTGCCGAGGCACAGGCCGATCAGCACGCCCACCGCAAGGATCAGAAGGCCTGTCATGCCACGTCCTTCACGCAATAGGCCCGCTCCCGCCCGCGCCGGGAGACAAGCCCCGCCACCACGCGGCCACCGGCCTTGTTGAACAGGGTGAGCGCATCGCAGGCCGGGCCGATCCGCCCCGCATTGAGCTGCGCGCGCATGGTGGAGCGGCAATAGGTGGGCCACCCGATGTTGTAGGCCAGCGAGACGGCGGCGAAGCGCGCATTGTCGCGGCGTGGCAGCGTCAGCGCGAGGCCGGGGGTGCAGTCCATCACATGGCTGGCGGTGTCTGCCAGGCGCGCTTCCAGCATGATCGAGCATTGCGCTTCGGTGAAGCTCTTGCCGATCTTGATGCCCTCGCCCGTCAGGCCGTCACAGGCCGTCGCCACGCCCACCATGTCCAGATAGGTGCGCAGATACTGCGGCCCGCTCACATGCTTGATCGTCGCCTGCCCGCTGGGCGCGATGGTCACCGCCACCTTGCGCCCGCTTTCTTCCGCCGGGATCTGGGTCAACAGCAGCAGCGCGGTGGGGCCACCAACGATGGCGGCCAGCGTCTTGCGCCCCAGCCCCTTGGTGCTGGTGTCGGCGTTCTGGGCGGCATCAGCCATTCGCTTTGCCCCCCTGCTGGGTAACGCGGGCGCCGCTATGAAGGCTGAACAGGCACAACCCAACCAGCGCTCCAACTGCTGGACGCCAGAATTCGGGGACATAAGTTACCAGACCCAACACCTGCTGGGGCGAAGCCATTGCCCAGCCAACAGCAATCGCTGTCAGGGCGGAAACCTGAACGCTCCACCAGCGCCACCAGTTGCGCGCATCATCGACCAGACGCATCATTGTTCCTTTCCGCGAGATAGGCGCGAATGCGGGCGACCCAGCCCTGCACCGTGGGCTTTTCCCAGAAGGTGATCAGCAGCACGGCGGCGCCCACCAGCTGGGCGATGTGGGGCAGCAGATCGAAGAAGGACGTCACGAACATCACCCACCCGGTGGAGAGGAAATTCAGGGCCGGGCGCGATCCGGGTTGGGCCATGACGGCCAGCGGGCTGACATCGGCCATCAGGTTTTCGCTTCGGGTTCGGCGGCGGCTGCGTCTTCGCCGGTTTCGGCTTCCGGCGTGGGCTGCGGCTCCGGCTTGGTCAGCAGCCCATTGTCCACGCGATACCGCATCGTGTTGGCGTGCAGGGCGATCCGGGCGGCGGTGGCGGTTTCGTCATAGGCACCGCTCGCATCGAGGCAGGCGGGCACGCTGCGTGTGAAGGGCACATCCTTGTAGACGAAGGTGACCTCCACGCTCAGGGGCGTGCCGGAGGGCTCGCCAACGGTGGTTTCAACGGTGGGTTCGGCATTGGCGGCGCCGGTGGTGGCCGTATCGGTCATCAAATTTTCTCCTGATTTTAGACGTTGCGCATCTCGGTCCAGCTGCGCAGCTGAACGGTGCCGGTGGGCACGTTGGCGGAGTAGGTGCTGCCAGCGGGAACAAGCGCGCAGAGCATGCCCGAGGTGTTCGTGGACGAGTTGCCCGAGTTGTAGCCGACCTCCACGCCATCGACGTAGATCAGCCAGATATTGCTGCCACCGGCAGGATAGGTGACATTGATCGTCAGGAAGAAGGCCCGGCCTGTGTCGTTCACATAATTCTGGTTGAACCCCCGAATTCCGGCAACATTCTGCGCAGACTGGCCGAAGCCAATCGTGTTCGCCTTGAAGGCAAATTCATCGATGTTGTGGCCGCAAAACACGCCCGCATCGACAGGCGAACCGGCGCCATCATTGTCCGGGCCATAGAGATCCCAGCCATTGCGGCGCATGGCCGTGCCGTTGAAGCCGGTCACACCGGCGCCAGCCCATCCATCGGTGAGCAAGTTGCCCTGATCGCTGCCATCGACCTGTATCTTTACGCGCGACCCCGACCAACCAATGTAGATCGTGTTGTCGCCCTGCCCAGATCCGCCGCCTTGACGCACCGGGTTGAAACCAAGGCGCGCCTGGATGTTTGTATAATATGACGGCGCTTGCCCCCAGAACAGCCCTGCATCGAAAGGCGAACCGGCACCATCGTTGCCGGTATGACAAATCTGGTAGCCGCCGAAGGTCAGATCGCCGCCATATTCAGCACCAAGCCCCTGCGTGCCAGTGCCGAAGGCGATGTAGCCGCGATTGCCATTCTGCTGGCCTCGAATACCGATGGCATCGGTGATGTTCACATCACCGATCCAAGCATCATCGCCAATCGCAACATTCTGGCCCAAGCCATTGCTGGCCGTGTAAAGCATGTTACCCCAGATTGTGCCGAAAGACACATTCTGCCCGGAGTCCCAGGCATAGCCGCGCAGCCTGTCGCTATCGACACCAGACCCCGCGCCATCGACCGTCAGCAACTTGGCCAGGACATCGGCGGCGGAATAGGCCTGAGGGGACGTCGCCCGCACCAGCGATGTCCATGGGCTCCATCCGCCCGAGCCGCCGAGATTTCCGGGGTTGCCCGAGCGGGTCCACAACACCCCATCGGAATATGAGCTTAGGATCTGCGTGATCGTATCACCACCGCCCATGATCACCAGCAGCTGGCCATAGTTGACGTTGGCCGGGCCATTCACGGGTTGCTCAACGCGATACATGCCCGAGGTGATGGCTAAATTCAGATCGACGTTGCCCAGCATTCCTTGCCCACGCGCCGGGGTGAAGCCGAGGCGGGCGACGATGTTGGTGAAATACTCAGGCGGCAGGCCCCGGAACAGATCGGTGTCGATGCCCGAACCGGCGCCGTCCATGCTCAGCAGCCAGCCCAGCAGCGCGCCTTTGGCGCGCGCCGGGCTCAGCGCGATCAGCGTGTCGACGGCCGCCAGTGCTTCCGAAGCCGTAGCCAGGCGCGCTACGCCCGGGGTGCTTTCGGTGGCGGGCGGGTTCAACCATTCGGTGGCGCCAAAGGTGATTTGAGCGGCAGGCACCGAAGCCAGCTGCAGGTCGACAGCCAGCAACGCCTCCGATGCGGCAGTCTTCGTCAGAATCGGATCTGCCTGACCATAGATCGCCAGCAGTGTGCCGTCGCTCAGATAGATGCCGAAAGATCGCACAGAATAGGCATCGCCACTGCTGTCCGTCATGGTCACATGCATCACGTCAGCGGCCACCATTTGACCGCCCACGGTCGGCACCCGCTTCATTTCGTTGGGCAGGCTGGTGGCCGTGTGATCGGGCGTTACGGCAACCCCCGAGATACCCACAGCAGCAATGACCAGCGCGTTGGTGCCGGTGTTGGCGGGGTTGATCAGCGCCGCGCGGCCAGCGTCGGTGATCGTGATGTTAAGGGCGGTGGACATGGGGGGCTCCGGTCAGGCCTCGCGGCAGGTCAGGCGGGCGAAAGAGGCTGGACGCGCGGCGCCAACCAGCCCGAGGGTGGCGGTGAGGTTCAGCGCGAGGGTGAGGGTGAAAAAGGAGCGCAGCGGCTTGGCGCGCGTCACATCGGCGATCATGCCGTTGATGAAATCGGCGGTGGGCGGCGTGGCCTGCCCGCCCAGTGCGATGGAAAGGGTGAAGCTATGCGGGATGCTCTTGGGCACTTGCTGCCACCATTCCGTCATCACCGCGATGCCGCCATAGGAGGCGATGACATCGCGGATCGAGCTGACGGTGCCCTTGCGCCGATGGATCGGGATCGCCTGCGCCACGCGTGCCCGGCGCAGGGCCAGGGGCATGGTCGGATCCCAGCTTTCAACGCCAAGCGTCCATGCCAGCCAGGGCAGCAGGTTTTCCGGGCAATCCTGCGCGGACCACAGCTTGCGCAGCGGCGTGTCGATGCCGTCCACGCGGGTCTGCGCCACGCCATCGAGCATCAGCTCCAGTTCGGTCGCGTTGGGCGGGAGGATGGTCGCCAGATCGGTCATCCCGCCACCCCGCCATCAACCAGATTGATGCTGATGCAGTTGGGCGACTGCTGGTCGCTCAGCGCCTGATCCGCAGCGGGGCTGCGCAAATCGACATTCTGCACGCCCTGCGGCATCAGGGCGCTGATATGGCCCGCGCGCACGATATCGCGCCCCAGCAGCAGCGACATGGTGATATAGGTCTGCAGCCGGTCCCGCGCTGCGGCCAGCACCACGGATCGGTCGGGCCCATCATCGAAATAGAGCGTGGCATCGACCGAATAGGGCACCGCCTCGGTGGATTTGACCGTCACAAAGTCAGTCAGCGGGCGCACCGTATCGCTCGAAAGGGCCGCCAGCACCGCGTCGATGGTCGCCTGCGGTGCCGTGCCATCGCCCGTGCGAGACAGGATCGTCACCTCCACCGTGCCCGGCCAGACCGCATTATCCAGCATGGTCTGCATGTCGGTCACCACGGCGGCATCCACCGCGCGCTCCTGCAGCAGGGCAATCACCAGCGCCTTGATGTCGTCAGGCTGGGGCGCGGTGGCGGAAGCATCCCGCACGTCGCTGCTGGCCGACAGGGCATGGAAGATATAGGCCCCCTCGGGCCCGGCCACCGAATAGCCCTGCGGCGCCAGCACGATGCGGCGGCGGAAATCATCGTCGGTTTCCATCACCGCTGCAGCGCCGGTTGTGGGATCGGCGGGAGTGATGGTCAGGCGGGCCACGCCCATCAGCGCCCCCAGCTGATCCAGATCGGCGTCCAGCGCATAGGCCACCATCACCGCGCGAGCGGCATCGTTCACCCGGGCCCGCAGCAGCACCTCGCGATAGGCAAAGGCCTGCAGCACCTTCACGACAGGATCGCTGTCCATCGTCGCGTCGAAGTCAGGCATCAGGCTTTGGGCGATGGCAAGGTTGGCCGCATAGGCCGTGTCGAAATCCGTCGGGTCCACCAGCGTGGGCGCGGTCAAAAGCGACAGGTCGATTGCGGAGGTGTTGGCCATGTCGCTGGTATCAGCGCTGCCCGGCCCCTTCCGCCACCCGCGCGCGTTGTCAGCCTAGCGCCTCACAACCCGGCACGCTGGCCGGTTGGCCGGTGGCCGGTCAGGGTAAGGCCATGCCAACGCCTGAAGACGCCCCTACCGATCCCGACAAGCTGATCCGCTTCGGCAAGATTGCCAGCGTCGATCTGAAGGCGGCGCGCATCGTGGTGTCTCTGGACGATGACAGCCAGACCACGCCCATTCGCTGGATCGAATTCTCCATGGGCAAGACGCGCACATGGAACCCGCCTGCGCAGGGCGAGGATGTGGTGCTGCTCTGCCCGGGCGGGGAGATCGGCGCGGGCGTGGCCCTGCGCGGCCTGGTCAATGATCTGTTCGGCGCGCTGGGCGATGATCTGACCTCCATCATCGAATTTCTCGACGGCGCGCGCCTCTCCTATGATCCCGAGGGCCATCTGCTCACCGTCGCCCTGCCCGACGGCGGCGCCCTGAAAATCGTGGCACCGGGCGGCAGCACCCTTGAGGGCGATCTGCACTGCACCGGCACTATCACCGCCGATGTCGATGTGATCGCCGCCGGGATCAGCGGCAAGGGCCACAAGCACCCCAACATCACGCGCGGCGGCGCCCTTTCGGACCCGCCGCAATGACCACGGGCATGAACCGCGACACCGGCGCCGCGCTGGAAGGCGACGATCATATCGCCCAGTCCATCTGGGACATCCTGACCACGCCCATCGGCTCTCGCGTGCGGCTCGAAGATTACGGCTCCCTGTTGCTGCAGCTGGCGGACCTTCCGCTCAACGATGTGACCCGCCAGCTGCAGGTCGCGGCCTGCGTGCAGGCGATCCAGCACTGGGAAAAGCGGATCACGCTGAAGTTCGCCAAGCTCAGCGGCGATGTCGCAGGCGGCCAGGCTGTCTTCGACACGGAATGGGTCCGCAAGGGCTCCACCGTCTCCAATGCCCTTTCCCGCGCTTCCATCCCGCTCGCCACCACTGCCTGACCGGAGCATCCCCATGGCCACCTCGATCTTTCATGGCGTCAAAACCAACCTTCTCACCAGCGGCGCGCTGGCAATCACCACAGTGGCAACCGCAGTTATTGGCTTGGTTGCCACTTCCAGCGATGCCGATGCTGCAACCTTCCCCCTCGATCGCCCGGTGCTGATCACCGATGTGCGCGGTGCCATTGCCAAGGCAGGCAAGGAAGGAACGCTGGCCGCCACCCTCACCGCTATCGCCACGATCTGCAGCCCGCAGGTGATCGTGGTACGCGTGGCCACCAACCCCGATGCGACCCAGCAAGCCGCCCTGGTCGCGGGCACCTCGGTAGGCGGATATACTGGCGTGCAGGCGCTGCTGATGGCCGAGCAACTTACCGGCTCGCGCCCGCGCATCCTTGGCACCCCCGGGCTGACTGACGGCAGCGTGATCACGTCGCTGGTCAGCGTGGCCAAGTCTCTGCGCAGCATGGTCTATGCCAAGGTGCCTGATGCCACCACGCGCGATGCTGCTGTGACGGAGGTCGCCGACTATGGCGACATGGAGCTGATGGCGATTTGGCCCAACACCAGCGGCCTCGGACCCGATGTCGAAGCCCGCGCGCTCGCCATGCGGGCCTACATCGATGCCACCAAGGGTTGGCACAAAACGCTTTCCAATGTGGTGGTGCCGGGCGTGACGGGGCTCGAACATGACGTGTCCTGGACGATGGATGGCGCCAGCAGCGATGCAGGCGTGCTGAACAACGCCAACATCACCACCATGTATCGCCGGAATGGCTGGCGCTTCTGGGGCAACCGCACCTGCTCCAGCGAGCCCTTCTATGCCTTCGAGAGCGCAGTGCGTACCAGTCAGGTGCTGGCCGACACGATCGAGCAGGCGGTGCTGGACCGTGCCACCGATGAACCGATCACCGATGCCCTGGTGCGCGATCTGCTGGCCAGCATCAATGCGGCTTTCCGCAAGATGAAGACCCAGCGCTTCATCATGGGCGCCAACGCCTATTTCGATCCGGCGCTCAACACCGCTGACCAGCTCGCCGCCGGTCAGCTCACCATCAGCTACGATTTCACGCCCTGCGCCCCGGCGGAAGGCACCACGCTGAATCAGACCATCACCAGCACCTATTACGCCGATTTCGCCTCGCTGCTGCAGGCGGCCTGATCGCGCCCTGAGGAGACAATACCATGGGTTTCCCTTCCGTTTTGAAGGACATGATCCTGTTCGATGATGGCGAGAGCCAGCAGGGCGAAGTGCCGGAATGCACCATCCCCAAGCTGGCCCTCAAACTGGAAGAGTGGTTCTCCGGCGGCATGCTGGCCCCGCTCGACATCACCATGGGCATCGACAAGCTTGTCTTCGAATACACCCACAACAGCCTCAACCAGACGACGATCAGCGGCTTTGGCTTGCCTGCCTTCGATGGCAAGCAGCTGCGCTTTGCCGGCGCCTATCAGGAAGACGGCTCCGGCGATGTCCAGGCGGTTGAGGTGATCTCCCACGGCAAGGTGACGGAGCTGGATTTCGGCACCCAGAAAAAGGGTACCGTCAGCACCGTCAAGCGCAAGATGACCTGCGCCTATTACGAGCTGAACGTGGATGGCGTGAACTGGATCACCATCGACGTGCTCAACAACGTCTTCCTTGTGATGGGCAAAGACATGACCGCCGCCATCCGCGCCGCCCTCGGCATAAGCTGATCGGCCACGAACTAGCCCCCGGCGTGTGCGGGCGCGCCGGGGGTTAGACCCGCTGCCCGCGTGAAGGACAGACCGATGAGCAAGCCCGCCGCCCGAACCACTCCCCGCGCCCCGCGCGCCACCCCTTCCCCCGTTGTTACCAGCGCGCCTGCCGATGCCGCCGAGCTGGTCGAGGATGCGGAGGATGCCGAACCGGCCCAGCCCACCGGGCTGGTCACCCTCAGCTATCCCATCGAGCGCAAGAGCGGGAAGACGGTGGCCACGCTGTCCCTGCGCGTGCCTTTGGCGCGCGAGCTGGCGACCTATGACATGTTCGACCTCATCAACGGCGATGTGGATTCGATCATCGATCTGGTGCCGCGCATCGCCGATCCCTTCATCCACGCCAGCGAGGTGGAAAAGCTGCGCTGGATCGACCTCAGCCAGTGCAGCACCACGGTGATCGAGTTCTTCCTGGTCGACAGCGACAAGCTGCCCTCCACCGACCCGCTCACCATCAACCTGATCCATCCGCTGCAGACCGAAGCCGGTCCCGTCGAGAGCATCACCCTGCGCGAGCCGGACAGCGGCGCCATCCGTGGCCTGAAACTGCCCGAGCTGGCCAATTGCCGGATCGGCTCGATGCTGACCCTGCTGCCCCGCATCGCCCTGGCCAAGCTGAAACCTGCCGAGGTGGGCACGCTTCATCCCGTGGACCTCTACCGTCTGGGCAAGGTGATCGCCGGTTTTTTTCTGACGGCGGAGCAGCGGGCGGAGCGCGACCAGAGGATGCAGATGGCACTGTCGATGAGCTGATGGCCGATGTCGCGGCCATCTTTCACTGGCCGCTCAGCGAGCTGAGACACTTACCCCCCGCAGAACTGCGCCACTGGCGCGAATTGGCCGTGGAGCGCTGGAACACGATGCGCGTGCCCAAGGAAGGAACATGAGGCCATGGCCGGAGACAAGCTTTCCCTGATCGTCCAGTTTCTGGGCGTCGATCAGCTGTCCCCGGCCTTCAAGTCGATCATCGGCCTTGGCAAGCAGGGCAAGGACAGCGTTGCCGGGCTGAAGAAGGAGGCGGGCGACCTCTCCCGCCAGATGCGCGATGTGCAGCGCGAGATGCGCGGCGCCACCGGCAACATCACCACCCTGATCGACAAGGAACGCCAGCTGGCCGGGGCCATCGGCAGGGTGAACGGCGCGCTGCAGCAGCGCGCGCGTCTCAGCCAGATCGGTGCCCGTACTGCTGCCATCCACCAGCAGGGCCAGCGCTACGTCAGCGAAGGCCGATCCGAGCTGATGTGGGCCGGGCTGGCGGCAGCGCCTTTCGTGGCCATGGCCAAGGCCGGTGGCGAGGTGGAGGGCATGACCAACCGCCTGCGCGTGCTGGGTCTGGGCAATGCGGCGGTGAAGGATCTGACCGCCTATGCCAATGCGATGGATGTGGCCGGGTCCAGCATCAAGGACAACCTGCGCTACATCGTGGAGGCGCAGGGCGCCTTCCGCGAGAGCGGCGAGCATTCCCTCGCCGAGCAGCTGGCGGGCGCCAAGGTGATGGCGCCGATCATGGCCAAGCTGATGACCACCAGCAAGGCGCTGGGCCATGAGCTGAGCGAGGATCAGGAACGCTATTTCCTGCGCTTCATCGAGCAGGCGGGCGGCATGAATTCGCCCGAGCGCGCCGCGCAGCTCTCCGATGGTCTGTTCCGCGCGATCCAGTCGAGCGGCGGCAACGTCAACCCTGCCAATTACCAGTCGTTCCTCGCCAAGGCGGGCACGGCGGGCATGAAGCTGACGGCGCAATCCATGTTCGCCGATTTCGAACCGCTGATCGCGGAGCTGCACGAAAGCGCGGGCGTGGGCCTCACCGGCGTCTACAGCCGTGCGAACGGCATGGTCAAAAATCAGGCGGCGATGCGTGAGCTGGTGCGCCTGGGCGCGTGGGACAACGGCAAGATCATCTACAACAAGGTGGATGGCATCAAAGCCTTCAAGAATGGCGAGAACCCGCTGCGCGCCGATCTGGCCAAGCAGCTGCAGGAAAGCCCGGTGGATTTCTACGTCTCGCTGCGCAAACGCTATGAGGCCGCCGGGGTGAAGGACATCCAGCGCGAGAACATGCTGCTGTTCGGCAGGGAGGGCGGCAAGCTCTTCAACCTGATCGACAAGCAGCTGCCCACGATCCTGAAAAGTCGCGCGGCCTATCAGAAGACCGAAGGGCTGGAGCAGGCCTATGGCCAGACCAAGGACAGTTTCTTCGGGCGGCAGGGCCAGATGACCGCCGCCTGGCAGAACTTCCTTGTGGTGGCGGGCACCAAGGGCGGCATGCTCGATCAGATGACGCGCGGGCTTCAGCTGGCCACGTCAGCGCTCAAGGGCATCACCGCCTTTGGCAATGCCCACCCCACCGCCTTCAAATGGATCGGCACGGCGGTCACCAGCCTGATCGGCCTGCGCGTCGGCCTGTCGGTGGTGAAGATCGCCTTCGGTTATCTGCTTGGGCCCGTGGCCGAACTATGGGCGCTGTGGAGCCGCTATCGCGCGCTGGGGTCCATCGCGGCGGTCTTCCCCCGCATCGCCAGCGTCTTCCGCGTGGTGGCCACGGCAGGGCGCTTCCTGCTGCCGGTGCTGCTGGCCATCCCCCTGTCATGGGTGGCCATCGGCGCGGCCATCGCCGTGGCCGCCTATGTCATCTACCGCAATTGGGACCGGATCACCGGCGTCTACAACCGGGGCGTGGCCATGGTCAAAGCCGCCATCGCCCCCCTGCCCAACTGGATGAAGACCATCGGCGGCGCCATGATGTCGGGCCTGCTGATGGCCATCAATCCCGGCCTCCTGTCTGCGCGCCTGGTGGAAATCGCCCGGGCCGGCATCACCGCCTTCAAGAACTTCTTCGGCATCAAGAGCCCCTCGCGCCTGATGATGCAGATGGGCGGCCATATCGCCACCGGTCTGGCCGATGGTGTCGATGGCAACAGCCATCACGCCCGGCAGTCCATGCGGCGGATGGGGCAAGGCATGATGGGCAGCTTCACACCGCCGCCGCCCCCTCGCCCGCTTCAGCCGATTCGCCGCATGGGTCTGGGCGTGGCTGGCGCGCTGGCTGCTGCCTCACCGATGGCGGCGGCGGCGCGCCCT